>NZ_JBIAEC010000006.1:160662-456678 GCF_042868225.1 Streptomyces sp. NPDC007856
GGGGCCGCCCCTCTCGGTCGTCCGGACCCGATGCGGCGGTCCGGCGCTGCGGTGGGGGGGGGGGGGGGGGGGGGGGGGGGGCCCCCCCCCCCCCCCCCCGCCGGGAATCCGCTGAACCCGCGGAGGGTTACGCGTCGACCTTCTCCATGATCTCGTCGCTCACGTCGAAGTTGGCGAAGACGTTCTGCACGTCGTCGCTGTCCTCGAGCGCGTCGATCAGCTTGAAGATCTTCTTGGCGCCCTCCTCGTCCAGCTCGACCTGCATGGTCGGGACGAAGTTGGCCTCGGCGGATTCGTAGTCGATGCCGGCCTCCTGGAGGGCGGTGCGGACCGCGACCAGGTCGGTGGCCTCGCTGATGACCTCGAAGTTCTCGCCGAGGTCGTTGACTTCCTCGGCACCGGCGTCCAGGACCGCGCCGAGCACGTCGTCCTCGGTCAGCTCGCCCTTGGGGACGATCACGACGCCCTTGCGGTTGAACAGGTACGACACCGAGCCCGGGTCGGCCATGGAGCCGCCGTTGCGGGTCATGGCCACGCGGACGTCGGAGGCGGCGCGGTTGCGGTTGTCGGTGAGGCACTCGATGAGCACCGCGACACCGTTGGGGCCGTAGCCCTCGTACATGATCGTCTCGTAGTCGGCACCGCCGGCCTCGAGACCACCGCCGCGCTTGATCGCGGAGTCGATGTTCTTGTTCGGCACCGACTGCTTCTTGGCCTTCTGGACGGCGTCGTAGAGCGTCGGGTTACCGTCGAGGTCGACGCCTCCCATGCGCGCCGCGACCTCGATGTTCTTGATCAGCTTCGCGAAGAGCTTGCCGCGCTTGGCATCGATCACGGCCTTCTTGTGCTTCGTCGTGGCCCATTTAGAGTGGCCGGACATCTGCCTGTCTCCTTCGCGTAACCAATCTCTGTACGAACGTCAGAGATCCTACAAGGACTCCGACGCCCGGTTGGCGCGCACCATGTCGACGAACAGGGAGTGCACGCGGTGGTCGCCGGTCAGTTCCGGGTGGAACGACGTGGCGAGCGCGTTGCCCTGGCGGACGGCGACGATGTGGCCGTCGTGCTCGGCGAGCACCTCGGCCCCGGCGGCCACGGACTCCACCCAGGGAGCGCGGATGAACACGCCCTCCACAGGATCGCCCGGGATGCCCTTCACGTCGACCGCGGCCTCGAACGACTCGTTCTGCCGGCCGAAGGCGTTGCGGCGCACGATCATGTCGATGCCGCCGATGGTCTCCTGGCCCGAGCGCGGGTCGAGGATCTTGTCGGCGAGCATGATCATGCCCGCGCAGGTGCCGTAGACGGGCATGCCGTCGGCCACGCGCGCGCGAAGGGGCTCCATCACGCCGAAGAGGACGGCCAGCTTGGAGATGGTGGTGGACTCGCCGCCGGGCAGGACGAGGCCGTCGACCTCGGCGAGTTCCTCGGGGCGCCGCACCGGCCTGGCCACGGCGTCGGCCGCGGCCAGGGCGATGAGGTGCTCCCGTACGTCGCCCTGGAGGGCCAGGACGCCTATGACGGGTGCATCAGTCATGTGTGTCGTGCAGTCCTTGGAAGAGTCCTCGGCAGGTGGTCACCAGCCGCGGTTGGCGTAGCGCTCGGTCTCGGGGAGGGTGTCGCAGTTGATGCCGACCATGGCCTCGCCGAGGTTGCGGGACGCGTCGGCGATGATCTTCGGGTCGTCGTAGAAGGTGGTGGCCTTCACGATGGCGGCGGCGCGCTTGGCCGGATCGCCGGACTTGAAGATGCCGGAGCCGACGAACACGCCCTCGGCGCCGAGCTGACGCATCAGGGCCGCGTCGGCCGGGGTGGCCACGCCACCGGCGGAGAAGAGGACCACCGGGAGCTTGCCCAGCTCGGCGACCTCCTTGACCAGCTCGTACGGGGCGCGCAGCTCCTTGGCGGCGGCGTACAGCTCGTGGTTGTCGAAGCCGCGCAGCTTGGCGATCTCGTTCTTGATCTGGCGCAGGTGGCGGACGGCCTCCACGACGTTGCCGGTGCCGGCCTCGCCCTTGGAGCGGATCATCGCGGCGCCCTCGGCGATGCGGCGCAGGGCCTCGCCCAGGTTGGTGGCGCCACACACGAACGGGGTGGTGAAGGCCCACTTGTCGGAGTGGTTGACCTCGTCGGCCGGGGTGAGGACCTCGGACTCGTCGATGTAGTCGACGCCGAGGGACTGGAGCACCTGGGCCTCGACGAAGTGGCCGATGCGGGACTTGGCCATGACCGGGATCGAGACGGCGTCGATGATGCCCTCGATCATGTCCGGATCGGACATACGGGCCACGCCGCCGTCCTTGCGGATGTCGGCCGGGACCCGCTCCAGGGCCATGACGGCGACGGCGCCCGCGTCCTCGGCGATCTTCGCCTGCTCCGGCGTGACGACGTCCATGATCACGCCGCCCTTGAGCTGCTCCGCCATGCCGCGCTTCACGCGGGCGGTGCCGGTCTCGGGAGCCTGGTTGTCGATGGTGGACACGGGTGACCTCACTGATGGTGAAGAGGATTCTCTGCACCACCGAGGAAACGCGAGTGGACCAGGCCACAGCAAGGGCCAATGGCAAGCAGGTGGATCCTTTTCGTCCAGGGAGGGTTCCCCCGGGGTTCAGGAGGCCCGCTCCACCAGGGCCGCGGGGGGCTCGTCGTCCATCTCGAAGGCCAGGGGGAACGGGGCGTGGCCGGCCAGCCGGAACCAGCGGACCTTGCGATGCTCACGGAGCCTTCTGGCGGCTCCTACGGCGTCGTTGTGGAAGCGGCGGGCCATCGGGACCCGGCGCACCGCCTCGGCCAGCTCACGCGCCGCCTCCTCCCCTCCTGGGGCCTCCCTTACGGCCTCCACCTGCGCCGGATCCCCGAAGACCGCGCGCAGGGCCTGGCTCAGCTCGCTCTCGGCGACTTCCCGCTGCTCCTCCTCGGCCTGCCGGGCGGCGTGCGCGGCCTCGTACAGCACGATCGAGGCGGCTGGGTCCAGCACGCCCGAGGTGGCCAGTTCCTGTGCCACGGAGGCCCGGCGCAGCAGCTGCGCGTCGAGCGCGGCCCGCGCGGCGTCCATCCGCACATGCAGCCGGTCCAGCCGCCCGGCCGTCCAGCTCAGGTACACGCCGATCGCGAGGAGGGCGACGAGGATCCAGATGAGGGTTGCGGTCACGGGCGAAGGCTATCGGCACGCTCGGTCCGCCCTCGAAGCCCGTTCGGCCCCGGCCAGTGGGCAGCGGGCCTCCGCGATCCCACCATTCCCACACCGGCCCGAGCGCCACCCGCGACTCCGTCAGTCCCGCCCCACCGGTCCCGGGCCAGCCGGAAACAGGCTCCCGCAATCCCACCATTCCCGCACCGGCCCGAACCCCGCCCGCGGGCCGGCCGCCCACCGCAACGGCCCGAAACGCGTCGGTCGCACCCACGGGCACCCCCCACACCGGCCCGAGCGCCACCCGCGACTCCGTCAGTCCCGAGCCCGACGGAAGCTACGGCGCCAGCCCGGTCTGTCCCGGGCGCGCCCGAATCCACTGCCCCGCCCCGTCAGTCCCCCGCCCGCCCGAAGCGAGCACGCACTCCCGTCAGCCCAGCACGCCCGAAGCCAGCACCCAGTCCCGTCAGCCCAGCCCACCCGAAGCCAGCACCCAGTCCCGTCAGCCCAGCCCACCCGAAGCCAGCACCCAGTCCCGTCAGTCCCGGGCCAGGCCGAAGCGGGCGCGGAGGCCCGACCGCTCGTCCGTGGCGACCGCCGCCGTGCCGGTGGTGACGGTTTCGTACACCGACAGGATGTCCGCGCCGACCGTGGACCAGTCGAAGCGCCGTACATGGGCGCTGCCGCGTTCGCGCAGCTCCGTGCGGCGGGCCGGGTCCGCCAGGAGGCGGACGGCGGCCCCGGCGAGCGCGTCGGCGTCCTCGTTGGCGAAGACCTCGCCGGCCTCGCCCTTGTCGAGGACCTGCACGAAGGCGTCCAGGTCGGAGGCGAGCACGGGCGCGCCCGCCGACATCGCCTCGACCAGGATGATGCCGAAGCTCTCGCCGCCGGTGTTGGGCGCGACGTACAGGTCGACGCTGCGCAGGAAGCGCGCCTTGTCCTCGTCGCTGATCATGCCGAGGAACTCCACACGCGCGCGTAGCTCCTTCGGCAGGTCCTCCACGGCCGCCTCCTCGTCGCCCCGCCCGGCGACCAGCAGGCGCGTCTGCGGGCGGGCCGCAAGGATCTTCGGCAGCGCCTTCATCAGGACCGGCAGGCCCTTGCGCGGCTCGTCGATACGGCCGACGAAGCCGATCGTGTCGCCCTGCCACTCCGGCTTCGGCTCGGCCTTGGCGAAGAAGTCCACGTCGACGCCGTTGGGGATGACCACCGCGTCCCCGCCGAGGTGCTCGACCAGCGTCCGGCGGGCGTACTCGCTGACCGCGATCCGGGCGCTGATCTTCTCCAGGGCCGCCTGGAGGATGGCGTACGCGGCGATCATCGCGCGCGAGCGGGGGTTGGAGGTGTGGAAGGTGGCCACGATCGGGCCGGAGGCCGCCCAGCAGGTCAGCAGCCCCAGCGAGGGCGAGGTCGGCTCGTGGATGTGGACCACGTCGAAGGCGCCCTCGTGCAGCCAGCGCCGCACCCGCGCGGCCGACAGGAAGCCGAAGTTCAGGCGGGCCACCGAGCCGTTGTACGGCACCGGGACCGCGCGGCCGGCCGAGACGACGTACGGCGGCAGCGGCGTGTCGTCGTCGGCCGGGGCGAGGACGGACACCTCGTGGCCGAGGCGGAGGAAGTACTCGGCGAGGTCGCGGATGTGGAACTGGACGCCACCGGGCACGTCCCAGGAGTACGGGCAGACGATCCCGATTCTCACGAGGGTCCCTTCGCGGGGTCGAGGTCGGCGAGCCACAGCCGCTGCAGCATGTGCCAGTCCTCCGGATGGTCGGCGATCCCGGTGGCGAAGGCGTCGGCCAGCGCCTGTGTCATGACAGACGTCTTCTCGGCCCGGGTACCTGACTCGGGCACCTCGACCGGGGGATGCACACGGCCCTGCATGACGGGCGAGTCGTCGTACCAGAGCGTGACCGGCAGCAGCAGCGCGCCGGTCTGCTGGGCGAGCAGCGCCGGGCCCGCGGGCATCCGGGTCTTCTCGCCGAAGAAGTCCACCTCGACGCCGGAGGCGGACAGATCGCGGTCGGCGACCAGGCAGACCAGGCCGCCGTCACGCAGCCTGCGGGCGAGGGTGCCGAAGGCGGAGCCGCCGCTGTGCGGCAGGACCTCCATGCCGAGGCCCTCGCGGTAGGCGACGAAACGGTCGTACAGCGTCTCGGGCTTGAGCCGCTCGGCGACTGTGGTGAACGGCGTCTCCAGCTTGGTGGTGACCCAGGCGCCGGCCAGGTCGTAGTTGGCCATGTGCGGCAGCGCGAGGATCACACCCCCGCCGGCGGCCAGTCCGTCGGTCAGGAAATGTATGTCCTTGGGATCGAAGCCCGACTTCACGCGCTCGCGGCTCCAGGCGGGCAGCCGGAAGGACTCCATCCAGTAGCGCAGGTACGAGCGCATGCCCGCGCGGGACAGTTCGCGCAGGCGCTCGGGGCCTGCGCCGGGCACCACGCGCGCGTAGTTGCTCTCCAGCCGCTGCACGCCCTTGCCGCGCTGCTTCCAGGCGAGATCGGCGATGCTCTGCCCGAGCCGCACCGCGACGGGTTCGGGGAGCTTCTTGACGGTGCTCCAGCCGACCCCGTACAGCCCGTCTGTGAGCCGTTCGGCGGCGCTCACTTCGCGGCCTCGCTGGGGCTCTGCCGGTCCGCGGCGGCCTCGGCCTCGGCGGACTCGCGGCGGACGGTGACGACCCGCTGGATCAGCGTGACGAGGCTGCCGACGGCGACGATCCACAGGGCGATCGGCAGCAGCCACTGGATGCCCGGCACACCGAACTTGTGCAGGCCCGCGAAACCGGCCGCGACCAGCGAGATCACCAGCCGCTCGGCGCGTTCGACCAGGCCGTTGACCGCGACCGGCAGCCCGATGGACTCGCCGCGCGCCTTGGTGTACGACACCACCTGCCCGCTGGCCAGGCAGAAGATCGAGACGGCGCACAGGACGTCGTTGTTCCCGTTGCCCGCGTACCAGAGCGCGAAGCCGCCGAAGATCGCGCCGTCGGCGACCCGGTCGAGGGTGGAGTCCAGGAAGGCGCCCCAGCGGCTGGAGCGGCCCAGCTGGCGGGCCATGTTGCCGTCGACCAGGTCGGAGAAGACGAACAGGGTGATCACGACCGTGCCCCAGAAGAACTCGCCCCGGGGGTAGAAGACCAGCGCGCCCGCGACCACACCGGCCGTGCCGATGAGCGTGACCGTGTCGGGGCTCACGCCCCGGCGGATGAGAAACGCGGCGAACGGCGTGAGGACACGCGTGAAGAATGCACGCGCGTACTTGTTCAGCATGGCCTTCCCGACGGTCGGTGTCGCCGCGGCCCTGGTGGCCTCCGGCTGGCCCATCGTAGCCACGCGCGCGTGCGCGTGACGGGCGGGCACCCGCGGCCCGTGGCGCGAACCGGTGCGGGCCGCCGTGCGCGGCGCGCGCGCGGCGCGATCGGCGTGCGCGATTGTCGTTCGTATGGACGCAGCATGACGGGAGTGGAAAGCTCGAATAACCGCGGGCGTCGCCGGAGCCGCCAGTGCACGCGGGTCCCGCGTGTCCGCGCCCACAGTGACCTCACCGTGCACGGGAGGCAGGATCATGGGCGACAAGACTCAAACGCACCACCCCGGGGCCGCCGGCAGGGCTCTGGAGGCCGACCAGCCCGCATCCGTACGGAACGTGGTGCTGGTCGGCCACTCCGGTTCGGGCAAGACGACTCTGGTGGAGGCCCTCGCGCTGGCCGCGGGGGCGGTGAACCGGGCGGGCCGCAAGGAGGACGGCGGCACCGTCTCGGACTACGACGAGATCGAGCACCGGCAGCAGCGCTCGGTACAGCTCTCCCTGGTGCCGGTCGCCTGGGACGGCATCAAGATCAACCTGCTCGACACCCCCGGATACGCCGACTTCGTCGGGGAGCTCAGGGCCGGTCTGCGCGCAGCGGACGCGGCCCTCTTCGTCGTCTCGGCCTCGGACGGCGTGGACGGCTCCACCCGGATGGTGTGGGAGGAGTGCGCGGCCGTCGGCATGCCGCGCGCGATCGTGATCACGCACCTGGAGGCGGCCCGCGCCGACTTCGAGGAGATGACCCGCGTCTGCGCGGAGGCCTTCGGCGGCGACGACCCCGATGCCGTGCTGCCGCTGTACCTCCCGCTGCGCGGCCCCGAGGGACCCGACGGGCACGCGCCCGTGACCGGGCTCGTCGGACTGCTGTCGCAGAAGCTGTTCGACTACTCGACCGGGGAGCGCAAGGAGTACGAGCCCGGCGAGGACCAGCTGCCGGACATCGAGGAGGCCCGCAACCGGCTCATCGAGGGCATCATCGCCGAGAGCGAGGACGAGACCCTCATGGACCGCTATCTCGGCGGCGAGCAGGTCGACGTCAAGACGCTGATCCAGGACCTGGAGCGGGCCGTCGCCCGCGGCTCGTTCTTCCCCGTCCTGGCGGCCGCCCCCGCCGCCGAGGGCGCCAAACAGGGGCTTGGCACGGTGGAACTGCTGGAGCTGGTCACCGGCGGGTTCCCGACCCCGTTCGAGCACCCGCTGCCCGAGGTCACCACCATCGACGGCAAGGCGCGCGCGCTGAAGCCGTGCGACACCGGCGGCCCGCTGGTCGCCGAGGTCGTCAAGACCTCCTCCGACCCCTACGTCGGCCGGGTCTCCCTGGTGCGTGTCTTCTCCGGCACCCTGCGCCCCGACCAGACGGTGCACGTCTCCGGGCACGGGCTGGCCGACCGCGGCCACGAGGACCACGACGTCGACGAGAAGGTCGGCGCCCTGTCCATGCCCTTCGGCAAGCAGCAGCGCCCGGTGACGCACGCGGTCGCCGGCGATCTGGTGTGCGTGGCCAAGCTCGGCCGGGCCGAGACAGGGGACACGCTGTCCGCGAAGGACGACCCGCTCCTGATGGAGCCCTGGCGGATGCCCGACCCGCTGCTGCCGCTCGCCATCCAGGCGCACAGCAAGGCCGACGAGGACAAGCTCTCGCAGGGCCTGTCCCGGCTGGTGGCCGAGGACCCGACCATGCGTCTGGAGCAGAACCAGGACACCCACCAGGTGGTCCTGTGGTGCCTGGGCGAGGCCCACGCGGACGTCGCCCTGGAACGGCTGCGCAGCCGCTACGGCGTCCAGGTCGACGTCGTCCCGCACCGGGTCTCCCTGCGGGAGACGTTCGCGAACAAGGCCGGCGGACGCGGGCGGCATGTGAAGCAGTCCGGCGGGCACGGGCAGTACGCCATCTGCGAGATCGAGGTGGAGCCGCTGCCGGGCGGCTCGGGCATCGAGTTCGTGGACAAGGTGGTCGGCGGCGCCGTACCGCGCCAGTTCATCCCGTCCGTGGAGAAGGGCGTACGGGCACAGGCCGCCAAGGGTGTCGCCGCGGGATATCCGCTGGTGGACGTGCGGATCACGCTGCTGGACGGCAAGGCGCACTCGGTGGACTCCTCCGACGCCGCCTTCCAGACCGCGGGCGCGCTCGCGCTGCGCGAGGCCGCGGCGGACGCGAAGATCCATCTGCTGGAACCGGTGGCCGAGGTGTCCGTGCTGGTCGGCGACGACTACGTGGGCGCCGTGATGAGCGACCTGTCCAGCAGGCGCGGCCGGCTGCTCGGCACCGAACAGGTGGGTTCCGGGCGGACGCTGATCAAGGCCGAGGTGCCCGAGTTCGAGATCGGCCGGTACGCCGTCGACCTGCGCTCGCTGTCGCACGGCACGGCACGGTTCGACCGCGCCTACGCCCGGCACGAGCCGATGCCGCCGCAGATCGCCGAACGGATCCGGGAACAGGCAGGTGAGAACGGGTAGTTCAGCACCCGCGAGCCGGGTGCGCGGGCGGGCGGCTTCGGCCGTCCGCCCGCGGGTTGTCGGTGGCGGCGGATACGCTGATCACCTGATCGGGTCGTGCCGCAGCCGTCCGGTTGTGACGGGTAATCGACGCGACGGCCCGTTCAACAGGTGTGCGGAGCAGGGAAGTCGGGAAGGCCGCAGAAGCGACACCGGCGGCGATGGGGGCGGGAATGTCGTTCGGAACGGAGTGGGACGGGCCTCAGGTGCCCGTCTCGGGCGACGCGAGTCAGGCGGCGACCGCCGCGCTGGCCTCCGCGGCGTACCGGGACAGCCCGATGGAGGAGATCAAGAAGGCCGACAACGAGTGGCACGAGTCGACCCTCAAGCCCGGCAGGATCGCCCTGCTGCGGCCGAACCTCGGTGAGGCGTTCTCGCGGGCCGTGATCGGCCGGATGCTCGCTCCCGACCGCAAGCCGCTCATCCAGTCCTTCGGCACCGAGCCCCAGTTCGTCGTCGAGCACTGCCTCGCGGCGAACAACATCCGCCGGGAGCGCGACAACCGCCTGACCGCCGTGACGGTCCTGTGCGGCGTCCTCTTCCTGCCCGGGCTGCTCGCCTGGCTGCTCGTCTTCCAGCTGCGCACGTTCGTCGCCACGCGCGAGGACAAACGGGCGGGTGCGCTCGCCACCGCCCTGCTCCTCGGGGTCGGCGTGCTCGCCGCGCTGTTCCTCATCAAGATGCCGTTCACCGGCTTCTGGGCGTGGTACGCCCGGGCGTCGGTCGTGCTCCCCGTGCTCGGCTGGTTCTGGGCCAAGCGGATCTGCGAGCGCACGGCCAAGGATCTGCGGGCCCGCTGGGACGGCCTGCTCTCGGGGACCAGCGTCGGCGCCAAGGTGCCCGAGGCCGTGCCGCGCGGCCCCAACCAGACCGCGGCCGAGGAGCTGCGCCAGTCGCTGGCCCGGCTCAGCGCCGAGCAGCAGTCCAACTCGGTCTTCTACGCCGGTCCCAAGGGCATACTCGGCATGGGCACCCGGTGGGGCGCCTGGCAGCTCGCCGAGGACCTGGTGCCGGCCGACCCGGCCCGGGAGATCCACCCCTTCCGCAGCTGGGACGTGATACGCGCGATCCACGACCAGCTCTCCCTGCTGGAGCGCGGCCCGCTGAACACCGGCGGGTTCCCCAGGCCGTCCATCAAGCACTGGATTGTCACGCCGATCGGCGAGAAGGCCACGGCGGTGTCCCGGCCCGAGGGCACCGACGTCGAGGCCTTCCAGGTCAAGACGCACGCGATACAGGAGATCTGCAACAAGCAGCAGTTCGGCAGCGGTGACCGGCACTATCTGGGCGTGCAGTGGACGCTGTGGGACGGGCAGTTGGTCCTCACCATGCTGATCACGGTGACGGTGCTGCACGAGACGCTGCGCATCGAGGTGACCGGGCATGCGCTGGGTCCGGTGAACGCGCTGTTCACCACCAAGCCGGAGCCGCCGAGCAAGGAGGTGGCCAAGTCCCTCAAGCCCTGGGAGACCAGGAAGATCATGCTGCCGCTGGTCACCACCGACGAGGTGGTACGGCTCGCCGCGCGCGCCCCGCTGACCTGGTACCCGCCGGTGCTCAACTGGCTCGGCGGCTCGCTCGTCCTGCCCGAGCCGTTCGGTCTGCGGCACGCCTGGGCCGACCAGCCCTGGCGGCACCGCTTCATGGCCGACGACGCGCTGCGCGCGGCCACCCCGGTGCTGCGGGTGGTGCACTCGGCGGCGATCCGGGTGCTGGAGGAGAACGGCGTGGACACGGAGAAGTTCGGCACCCGTTCGTCCTTCCTCAGCGGACAGGTCCAGGACCCGACGCCGAAGAAGGCCGACCTCTACGACGCGTGAGCGGTGCCCTCGGCAGAGGGCACCCCGCGACTACGCCGGCCAGGCCTCCGCCAGCATCTTCCTGGTGTCGGCCAGCAGCTGCGGCAGCACCTTCGTGTGGCCGACGACCGGCATGAAGTTCGTGTCGCCGCCCCAGCGCGGGACGATGTGCTGGTGCAGGTGGGCGGCGATGCCGGCGCCCGCGACCGTGCCCTGGTTCATGCCGATGTTGAAGCCGTGCGCGCCGGACGCGGTGCGCAGGGCCGTCATCGCCTGCTTGGTCAGCTCGGCGAGCTCCGCGGTCTCCGGACCGGTCAGGTCCGTGTAGTCGGCGACATGGCGGTAGGGCACCGTCATCAGATGGCCGCCGTTGTACGGGTAGAGGTTGAGGACGGCGTAGACATGCTCGCCGCGCCGGACGATCAGCCCGTCCTCGTCGGACTTGGCCGGGATCGTGCAGAAGGGGCAGCCGTCGTCGGCCCCCGGGCCGCTCGGCTTGTTCTCGCCCTGGATGTAGGCCATCCGGTGGGGCGTCCACAGGCGCTGGAACGCGTCCTGCGTCCCCACTCCGATCTGCTGCTCCGGCTCACTCGTCATGCTAGGCAGCATATGGCTTCGCCCGTTCGCGGCGTGTCGCCGGGGCGGCGGGAGAAAGGTCACCGGCCAAGCTTGGCCGGTGGACGACGACAGCCGCCGGGCGCTCTGGGAGCAGCGCACCGAGATCCCCCTCTTTCTGGCGTCGCTGGTCTTCCTGGCCGCGTATGCCACCCATGTCCTGGCTCCGGGCCTGCCCGCCTTCTGGCACAGCGTGTGCAAGCTGGTGATGCTCGCCCTCTGGGTGCTGTTCGCCGCGGACTACGGGGTGCGCTGGCGGCTCAGCGGGCAGGGGCTGCGCTTCGTCCCCACGCACATGCTGCACACGATGGTGGTCATTCTGCCGCTGCTGCGCCCGCTGCGGATCGTTCCGCTGTACGACGCGGTACAGCGCAAGGCCGGCCAGCCCCGGCTCTCGCTGCACGCACGCGTGATCTCCTACGCCGGCCTGTCCACCCTGCTGCTCGGCTTCTCCGGTGCTCTCGCGGTCTACCAGGCTGAGCGCGGAGCCCCCGGCACCACCATGCGCACGTTCGGGGACGCCGTGTGGTGGGCGGCGTCGACCCTCACCACGGTCGGCTACGGCGACATCACCCCGGTCACCCCGATGGGCCGGACGATCGCCATCGGGATGATGATCGGCGGCCTCGCCCTGCTCGGTGCGGTGACGGGCTCGTTCTCGTCCTGGCTGATGCAGACCTTCACCCGCGAGGGAGACGAAAGGCCCCCGGGGAAGTGAACCTCCCCGGGGGCCTTCGTACGGAGCCGGTGCCGGATCAGACCTGGGCCCGCTCCTGAACGACCTGCGCGATCTTCGCGATGGCCGCGTCGAACGGGATGCCGTTCTCCTGCGAGCCGTCGCGGTAGCGGAACGACACCGAGCCGTTCGACATGTCCTCGTCGCCCGCGATGACCATGAAGGGCACCTTCTGCTTCTGGGCGTTGCGGATCTTCTTCTGCATGCGGTCCGAGGAGGAGTCCACCTCGACGCGCAGGCCCTGCTTCCGGGCCGCCGCCGCGAACTTCTCCAGGTACTCCACGTGCGTGTCGCCGATCGGGATGCCCAGCGCCTGGACCGGGGCCAGCCACGCCGGGAAGGCACCCGCGTAGTGCTCCAGCAGGACCGCGAAGAACCGCTCGATGGAGCCGAACAGCGCGCGGTGGATCATGACCGGACGCTGCTTGGAGCCGTCGGGGCCGGTGTACTCCAGGTTGAACCGCTCGGGCAGGTTGAAGTCGAGCTGGATGGTCGACATCTGCCAGGTCCGGCCGATCGCGTCCTTGGCCTGGACGGAGATCTTCGGGCCGTAGAAGGCGGCGCCGCCCGGGTCCGGGACCAGGGGCAGGCCCTGCTTCTCGGCGACCTGGCGCAGGGTCTCGGTCGCCTCCTCCCAGACCTCGTCGGAGCCGACGAACTTCTCCGGGTCCTTGGTGGACAGCTCCAGGTAGAAGTCGGTCAGACCGTAGTCGCGCAGCAGGCCGAGGACGAAGGTGAGCGTCTTGTCCAGCTCCTCGGACATCTGCTCACGGGTGCAGTAGATGTGCGCGTCGTCCTGGGTGAAGCCGCGGGCGCGGGTCAGGCCGTGCACGACGCCCGACTTCTCGTACCGGTACACGGTCCCGAACTCGAAGAGGCGCAGCGGCAGTTCGCGGTAGGAGCGGCCGCGCGCGTCGAAGATCAGGTTGTGCATCGGGCAGTTCATGGGCTTGAGGTAGTAGTCCACGCCCTCGTCGAGCTGCATGGGCGGGTACATGCCCTCGGCGTACCAGTCCAGGTGCCCGGACGTCTCGAAGAGCTTCCCCTTCGTGGCGTGCGGGGTGTAGACGAACTCGTAGCCCTCCTCCTCGTGGCGGCGCCGCGAGTAGTCCTCCATGACCCGGCGGACGATGCCGCCCTTGGGGTGGAAGACGGCGAGGCCGGAGCCGATCTGCTCCGGGATGGAGAAGAGGTCCAGTTCGGTGCCGAGCTTGCGGTGGTCGCGCTTCTCGGCCTCGGCGAGGAAGTCCAGGTGGGCCTTCAGCTCGTCCTTGGACGGCCAGGCGGTGCCGTAGATGCGCTGGAGCATCGGGTTCTTCTCGCTGCCGCGCCAGTAGGCGGCCGCGTTGCGCATCAGCTTGAACGCCGGGATGAGGCGGGTCGAGGGCAGGTGCGGACCGCGGCAGAGGTCCTTCCAGCACAGCTCGCCGGTCTTGGCGTCCAGGTTGTCGTAGATCGTCAGCTCGCCGGCGCCGACCTCGACGTCCGCGCCGTCGTCGGAGGAGGCCGAGCCCTTGAGGCCGATCAGCTCCAGCTTGTACGGCTCGGCGGCCAGCTCCTCACGGGCGGCCTCGTCGGTGACCACACGGCGGGCGAAGCGCTGCCCCCGCTTCTGGATCTCCTGCATCTTCTTCTCGATGGCCTTGAGATCCTCGGGCGTGAACGGCTTCTCGACGTCGAAGTCGTAGTAGAAGCCGTCCTTGACCGGCGGGCCGATGCCCAGCTTGGCCTCGGGGAACAGCTCCTGCACGGCCTGCGCCATGACGTGCGCGGTGGAGTGGCGCAGGATGTTCAGGCCGTCCTCGGACGAGATCTCGACGCCCTCGACGGTCTCGCCGTCCTCGACCTCATAGGCGAGGTCCTTCAGCTCGCCCCCGACACGCGCGGCGATGATCGAGCGCTCGCCCGCGAAGAGGTCGGCGGCCGTAGTGCCCGTCGTCACCACGCGTTCTTCCCGCTCGGAATCGCGTTGGATGATCACACGGACGTCTGACACCGGTCTCTCCTGACTGAAGGTGGGTGCGGCGCCATACCAGGAGCGCGCGCACAGGCGATCGTACCGACCTCACCGCGCCGACCGCGAAACGGTCACCCACAGTCCCCTGTCGTCACTCCTCAGTCCTCGTCCCCGTACGCCTCCCCGCAGGCCTCCTCGAAGAAGTCGAGGTTCTCCTGCAGCGACTTCAGCAGCCGGTCCCGCTCGCCCTCGTCCACCTGTACGGGTACGACCCCGGAGGCGCCGGTCAGCCGGCGGAAGCCGCCCCGGCGCTCCAGCCGGCCGTGCACGCGCACCGGGAGTCCGACGAGGTGGGCGTGGCCGGCGATGCGGTAGTCCTCCTCGTCCAGGGTGACGCGGACGTGCGGGACGTCGGCTCCGGCGAGGACGCGCAGCCGTACGGTGCCCTCGCCGCCGGGTCCGGAGCGTCGCATACGGACCACGGCGCCGGTGATCCGGACCGGTACGGAGGGTTCCTCGCGCAGATAGCGGGCGGCAGCCTCGCGCAGCACGGGCAGGTCGCCGGGTGAGAACTCGACGGGCTCGGCGGAGGGGGCGCAGCCCTCGGGGACGCCGACGCCGGGTGCCCAGGCGACGGCGATCCGGGCGCCCTCGGTGCCCCGCACGAGCGCGGCCAGCGCCTCGGTCAGTTCGCGGCTGACGCCCGCCTCGACCGCGCCGTCGAAGGCGTCCATGCCGCCGGTGGCTCGCTGGTAGTCGACGGCCTCGCGGGCGGCGTACAGGGCCTGGTGCAGGCGGACGGCGAGCGCGCGGCCGGTGGGCACGGGCACGAAGGCGGTGAGGTGCCGGCCCTCGGCGGCGGGGCCGACGAGGACGTCCTGCAGCAGTGCGGCGGCGGAGCGGCGGTGGCGGGCGCCGTAGTACCCGGCACGCGCGCGTGTGGCGAGTGCGGCGGCGAGCAGCATCTGCCGGGCGGCGCCGCGCAGTTGCTCGTCGGCCGACCAGGGCGCGGCGCCGACGGGTCCGCTCGGGGTGTCACGCCACCAGCGGATCTCGTCGCTGGGCACGGCGAGGGAGATCAGCACCTCGCGCGCCGCGGGGGTGTGGCTGCGGGCGAGGGCGTCGAGGGCCTCGCCGAGCAGGTCGTCGCTGTCGGGGAAGGCGCGGCTCTCGGGCACCAGCAGGCTGGTCCCGCCGGCGCCCGGTCCCGGCGGGGTCCAGCGGCCGTAGCGCCCGGGGGCTCCGCCACGCCGCTGCCAGCCGTGCCGGTGCAGCAGGGCGCCGAGCACGGCGGGATCGACCTCGGCGGGGTCCGGGGGCCGGTTCCAGGCGAGGTCGTCGGGATGCGGCCGGACCTGGCGCGGCAGTTCCTCGTACGGACGGCTCCTCATGGCCTGCCTCCCGTCCCGACCCGCGTCATGATCTCGCAGAGCGCCCGGTCGTCGAAGATGCGTGTGGTCGGTATCCGCACGGTGGTCCGGTGCCGGCCCGTGATGGGGCGGCCGGCGAGGTTGACCCAGTAGCAGCAGTGCCTGAGGTCGAGCCGGTCGTGGCTGGCCCGCAGCCAGTCGTCCTGCGAGCGCGGGACGAGCATGACGACCAGGATCTTGTGCACCGAGACGGGTGTGCGGGCGAGCTTGCGCAGATGGTCGTTGTCGAGGGTGAAGGAGAAGGTGCGCCCCGGAGGGTTCGGCGCGACCTGGTACGTGGCCTTCAGCTGCACCTTGATGGTGACCTCGTCGTCGACGGTGTGTCCGGGCGCGCTGTGGCTGACGTGCCAGTCGATGCCGTTGTCCGGGAAGGGCTGGGACAGCGAGCAGCCGGCCGCGGCGGCGACCGCGTGCAAGTAGCCGACCTGCAGTGTCTCCATGCAGGCGGTGGTGGCGAGCGTGCCGCGAAGGTGGCCCGTGCGATCGGGCAGCAGCCCGCCCCGCTCGGGCTGCGCTATGGCCATGACCAACAGCCTTCCAAGCCAAGAGTTTCCCCGCTGCGGGCCGCTGAACTGCAAAGACCCGTACTCCTGTTGTCTCCCCCCGGCGTACGGCGCAAACGGCCCGGGTATCACCAAACGGGCAGAAGACGGAACGTCACCTGCCCCGGGTGAACGAGGAGTTGGGTTGGGATGACGTACTGGTACGAGGGGCCGCTGGCCGCCTTCGACACGGAGACGACGGGCGTGGACGTCGAGACCGACCGGATCGTGTCGGCCGCCGTCGTCGTCCAGGACGCGCCGGGCACCCGGCCCCGGGTCACCCGCTGGCTGGTGAACCCGGGTGTCCCGGTGCCCGAGGAGGCCACCGCGGTGCACGGGCTGACGGAGGAGCACCTGCAGCGCAACGGCCGCTGGCCGGCGCCGGTGATGTACGAGATAGCCGAGCATCTGGCGGAGCACGCCGCGATGGGCCGCCCGCTGGTGGTGATGAACGCGCCCTTCGATCTCACCCTGCTGGACCGGGAGTTGCGTCGGCACCGGGCGTCCTCGCTGGACCGCTGGTTCGAGGCGACCCCGCTGCACGTACTGGACCCGCGCGTGCTGGACAAGCACCTGGACCGCTACCGCAAGGGCCGCCGCACCCTGACCGACCTGTGCGCGCACTACGGCGTGACACTGCAGGGCGCGCATGACGCGGGAGCGGACGCCCTGGCCGCGCTGGAGGTCGTACGGGCCCTCGGCCGCCGTTTCGCGACCCGGCTGGAGCGCCTGACCCCCGCCGAGCTGCACACACTCCAGACGGGCTGGCACGCGGCACAGGCCCGCGGGCTGCAGGCATGGTTCGCACGCAGCGGCTCGGAGGAGACCGTCAGCACGGACTGGCCGCTCAGGCCGGAACTGCCGGCGGCGGCATAGGCGGAGCGGGTACCGCCCCCGGTACGGCGGTCACCAGGAGCCGCCTCCGCCACCGCCCGCTCCGCCACCGACGCCTCCGCAGGAGCCTCCTGCGCCGGAGCCGCCACCGGAGCCACCGCCGCTGGAGGACGGCGTCCGGGAGGAGAGCGCGGCGTTGACGACGAGTCCCAGGGCCGGCGCCGGCCCCAGCCGCACGGCGGGCGAAGAGGGCTGCCAGGTGGGCACGGCGGACGTCTCGACGGCGTGCCGCCAGGTGTCGCCCAGGCCGAGGGCGGCCCGCCCAGGCCGTGTAGAGCCGGACCTGCTCGTCGTCGAGGGGCTGCTCGGCAAGAGTCACCGACGGGTCGGCGAGGTAGCGCCGGAACGCCTCCACCCGCCGCCACTGGGCGCTGCCCTCGGGTGCGCGGCGGTGCAGCTCCCAGGCGCGCCGCGCCAGCGCGAGGCCGGCACAGAAGACGACCGCGCCCGCGATGAGCACCGGTCCTCCCGCCGCGAGGCGGCTGCCGCCGAGGCCCGCGCCCACCGCTGCCGCGACGAAGCCGAGCACGGCGGCGGCCCTGCCGGCGTACCGTCCGGTGCGGGCCCGGCGCACGGACGCCGGGTCCCACAGACCGGAGTCGGTCTGCCATTGCCGCAGGTGGCGGGCGAGCGCATGCCAGCCCGTCTGGAAGGACGAGTCGTACATGCCCAGGGTGATCCGGTCGCGCCCGGCGAAGATGTACCGCAGGACCTCCCTGGCGACCGGATCGTCGGACCCGGCGCCCCTGCTGCTGCGGCGCAGGGTCGGAGCGTGCCCCTCGCCGCCGAGGACGAGGTGGCCGTCGGCGACGGCGCCGAGCAGCAAGCAGGTAGGGGGCCACGACGTGGATGTCGACGCGGGACCGGTCGACCTGCCAGCCGGTGCCGACCGCGTCCCAGGCCGGCCTGCCCTTCTTCACGACGTCCTGCAGGTGTACTGGACGCGGTAGCGGTGCACGCCGGTCACGGCCTTGCCGGGGTCGCCGGTCTTGATGCGGGCGGCGATCTCCCGGTGGCCGTTCGGCTAGGTGCAGTAGTCGCCCGTGGTGAGTTCCCAGGGGACGCGGTGGCCGTCCATGCTGACGGCGATGTGGACCTCGTCCTCGTCGAAGGGCAGGTCCGGCAGGTCGCGGTAGATGCCGTGCCGTTCCAGGTGCGGTTAGCCGAAGTCGTAGTCGATGACCTCGGTGATCCGGGCGCTGCCGTCGGCGGCGATCCGTGCGCCGACCCACATCGTGGTGACCCGTTCGGTGTTGAAGGTGATCCTGGCGAGCGCCACGACGCCGCCCAGCACGAGTGCGAGCAGGAGGATCCTGATCACACTGCGGACCCGGAGCCGGCGCACCTGCGCGCCAAGTCTCGGTCCTTCCCCGCCCTGTTCCTCGCCCATGACGCCCCCCATGGCATCAAAAGAGCCGGTCCGCTGGGCGGACCGGCTCTTTCCCGGTGGGCGATACTGGGTTCGAACCAGTGACCTCTTCGGTGTGAACGAAGCGCTCTCCCACTGAGCTAATCGCCCGGGAACGCAGTGAACAATACAGGTCCCGGCGCGGATCCTTCAAACCGCTTGGAGGCGGCGCAGCAGCCCGCGCCGTCCGGACCGCATCATCAGGCGGTGGTTGGCGCGGAAGACCGGGCGGCCGGGCACGGCGAGCCGGCGCAGCAGCGGCTTGTGCACGTCCACTTCCTGGTCGTAGCGCGCCAGGGTCCCGGAGCCCTCCGCCGTGACCGTCCAGCGCGCCCAGCCCTCGATGTCGCCGGACAGGGTGACCTCCAGCACACCGGCGTCGGGGTCGCGGTGGGCCTGCCGCGCGGTGAAGGTCATGTCGTACGGCAGGAGGGAGCGGACGGTGATCACCCCGGTGTCGGCGTCCAGCCTGGTCACCGAGCGGACCTGCGGCCACCAGCCCGGATAGTCCTCGGGCCGCTCCAGCACCGCGTACACGACGGCGGGCGGGGCGGGCAGGGACCACCGGCTGCGGAAGCGGTAGTGGGTCCAGTCCATGGGAGGAGTCTGCCCGGCGAGGCGGGAGATCTGAGTACGCGTACTCATGGCGCCGCACCGAGCGCCGGGCCAGACTCGGTGGGCGAGCGCCGCCGCCCGTGCGACGGCGCTCCCCCTACGCCGGCTAGGGCATCCTGTCGCCGAGCAACGCCAGGTTCCCGATGGCCGCGAGGCCGTAGAGCGCGGTGTCGTTGCTGGACACCCAGCTCGCCTCGCCGCCCTCGACCAGGGTGACGGGGCCGGTCAGTCTCTCGGTCTTCCACGGCGAGGACTCGGTGCAGCCGTCCGAGCCGTAGAACTTGGTCCAGGCGCGCCTGGCGAAGGTGGCGTCCCCGGTCTGTACGTAGGCGTCGAGGCGCGAGTGGCCCTGGAAGAGCGGCAGGGTGCCGAAGTCGGAGCCGTAACGGGCCTTCTGCTCGGCCTTGGTGGCGTTGAAGTAACGGCAGTAGTCCAGGTAGGCCTCCTTGAACCGACGACGAGTGCCATGGTGTTGGAGCCGACGGGAATTCCGAGCTGCTTTCCGTCGACCTCGCCGACCTTCGTGACGCCGTTCCGGAAGTGATCCAGGGTCAGATTACCTGCCTGCACCTGGGACTTGAGGTCGAGGAGAATTCCCCGCTTGTCGTATTTCCGGAGAAAGGTGACGGCATTTTGGAAAACGTCCGGGGAATTTCCGCCGGCCGCCTGGGTCTGGAACTTCTCCCAGAAGGACGCGTACGTCTGGAAGTCCGTCTTGACCTTGATCTTCGGGTACTTCTTCTCGAAGAGCGCGATGGTCTGGTTGATCTTCTTGGCCCGCTCCTCGGCACCCCACCAGGAGTAACGGACCGTCACCGCCCAGTCCCCGGCACCGCTTCCGCCCCCGCACCCGGTCGTCGTGCCCGCCGGGGCTCAGGGAGCACGGTGCGGGGTGGCCGTGGGTCCGGCCGAAAGCCGTGGGGCGGCCGGATGTCGGGCGGAACGGGTGCGGGGCGGCCGGAACGACAACGACACGGTGCGAGCCCGCCGCAGCTCAGGCAGCACAATGAGAGGCAGCGGCCCCGGGGTCCGGCCGGCCTTCCTCTCCGCGTTCGCCGCACTGGGCGACTCGGAATCGCGGGCCTACTACGACAAGAAGATCGCGCACGGCAAGCACCACACCCAAGCCCCGCTCTGCCTCGCCCGACGACGGGCCGACGTCCTCTTCGCCATGCTCCGCGACGGAACCTTCGACGAACCTCAACCCGCTGCGGCCAGGTGAGGAGTTCAGACCGTTGGTCAGTCCTCCGGCCGAAGTCGCTGACGAGCGGCCTCAAGCCGCTGGTCGTAGTCAGGCGCGAACAGCTCAGGAAGCGCTTTGTCCAGCGTTCCGGCGATCCGATGGATCGGGGCCCAGACCGCCGGATCGTCGACAACGCGGCTGAAGTCCGTCATCTGCAGCTTCTCCAGCCAGTGCGACAGCACCAGTGCCTCGTCACTCGTCAGCTTGATCGTGACCTGGCTCTCGCCCACGAACACCCCTACAACTCGGCCACCGCCCCCGACGACACGAACCTGCTGGTCTTCGACCTTGACCAAACGCATAGGGGCCCCCGCAGCCCAGCCGACACGATGCGAGGCAGCTGCCCCGAGGTCCGGCCCAAGACCGCCGGTAACCCAGACGTCCGCGAAACCGGCGCGGAGCGACCGGACGTCGCGCGACACGGTGCGAGCGCCGCAGCTCAGGCAGCGCGGTGCGGGGCGGGCGGCCCGAGCTCAGGTGGGCAGGGTGGTGAGCCAGTCGGTCAGGATCCGGTTCGTCTCCTCCGGGCGCTCCTGCTGGACGAAGTGACCGCAGCCGTCGAGGACGTGTGAGCCGAGCAGGCCGGGCAGGGTCTTCGGGTACGCCTCGACCGCGTCGGCCAGCCAGGCGAGCGAGGCGTCCAGGGCGCCGCCGACGAACAGCGAGGGCTGCGTGATCGGGGCGCCCTCGTGACCGGCCAGGTCCGCCCAGTCCCGGTCCATGTTCCGGTAACGGTTCAGCGGCCCGGTCATCCCGGTCCGCTCGAACTCCCCGGCCAGGAAGTCGAGGTCAGCCTCGCTCAGCCAGGCCGGCGGCGGGCCGGCGGGGAACCGTTCGCGCAGGGTGCCGCCGCGGCCGACGAAGTGCGGGTCGGGGGCGCCCGGCGCGGGCATGGTGCCGGCGGACAGGGCGGCGTAGAAGCCCGCGAGCCAGCCGCGTACGTCCGGCTCGATCTCCGCCTCGGCCCGGCCCGGCTGCTGGAAGTAGGACGCGTAGAACTCCTCGCCCCCGCCCATCCGCGCGAGGACCTCGCTGGGCCGCGGGCCGCCGGGCGGGGTGTACGGCACGCCGAGCAGAGCCACGGCCCGGAACACGTCGGGCCTGGTCAGAGCGGAGGTGGCGGCGATCGTGGCGCCCCAGTCGTGCCCGACGACCACCGCCGACTCCTCCCCCAGGGCCTCCACCACGGCCACGTTGTCCGCGACCAGGTCGAGCATCCGGTACGCGTCCACGGCCACCGGCTTGGACGAACGGCCGTAGCCCCGCACGTCGACGGCCACGGCGCGGTAACCGGCGGCGGCCAGGGTCGGCAACTGGTGCCGCCAGGAGTACCAGGACTCCGGGAACCCGTGCACCAGCAGCACGAGGGGGCCACTGCCCTGCTCCACGAGATGCACACGCCCGGCAGGTGACGGGACCAGGCGGTGGGTGGGGGTGGGAGTGGGAGTGGGGGCGGGGGGCTTCGGCATGGGGGCTCCCGGGGTGTTCTCGGGCGGCATGGGTTCTGGGGGGCGCCGGGCCTCTCGAGGGCGGTGCGGCGTCGGTTCTGTCGGTGCGCTGGTCTGTTCGGATTGCCTGCCGGGCGGGCGGCGTACGGAGAGGGGCCGAGCGAGGCGGGCCGGGCGGTGGCGGGCGGCTCGTGGATGCGGTGCGACGACGACCCGGCGGCCGTGCCGCGTCGATTGCGGTCGGTGTCGACGATGGTGCAGTGGGCGGACCGGAGGCCACGAGGGATGTTGCCGGTTCTGCAAAAAAAGCCGGCGGCCCACCTGCTCTTTCGCAGGTGGGCCGTCGGTCCGGGTGGGCGATACTGGGTTCGAACCAGTGACCTCTTCGGTGTGAACGAAGCGCTCTCCCACTGAGCTAATCGCCCGGGCGCAGGAAGAACATTACCCCATGTCAGGGGGTGCTTCCGACCACGGGCCGGGGCGGCGGACGGCCGGTCGCCGGAGGCGCGTCACTGATTCTTGATCTTCCACGGCATCACGAGGCCGAACTTCCACGCGTAGATCCCGACCAGCACGGCCACGATCACCAGCCCGACCACGGTAAGCGTGATGTTGCGGCGGCGCACCTTGGGATCGAGGGCCCGCTGGGCGGCCTCGGTGACCTTGCGCTTGGTCCAGCGGAGCACGAGCTGTGCCCAGACGAACTCGGTCGCCCAGATCGCCATGCCGCCGAAGATCACTACCCAGCCGGGGCCCGGCAGCGGCAGCATGATGACGCCGGCGACGACGACCGCTAGGCCGACCACGAAGACGCCGACCTGCCAGCTCAGGTGCAGCAGCCGGCGGGCCTTGACGAATTCCGGCGCCCGGGAGCCGAGCCCGGTACCGGTCCCAGGTCCGGCGCTCTGCCCCGCTTCCTGCCGATCCGCCCTCTCCCCGTCCGCCGTCACGACGACCACGCCCGCTCGTCACTCCCCGTATTCATACAGACAAACCCTACCGGAGTGAATCCAGTCACCGGAATGGTCGTAGATCTCGTACGAGTTCTCGGCCGGAAGAGTTACGTAAACACACGCAAAACCCTCAGAGGGGTTTACAACGGCATCGTAGGTGGCATGTCGATTTCGCCGACGTGCGAATCCCCGAGCGCACACTGAGCGAAAGGCCCTGGCGCTTATGAACACCACGGTCAGCTGCGAGCTGCACCTGCGCCTCGTTGTGTCGAGCGAGTCCTCCCTGCCTGTCCCCGCAGGCCTGCGGTACGACACGGCCGACCCCTACGCCGTGCACGCCACCTTCCACACCGGAGCCGAGGAGACCGTCGAGTGGGTGTTCGCCCGCGACCTCCTCGCCGAGGGGCTCCACCGGCCCACCGGAACCGGCGACGTCCGTGTCTGGCCGTCGCGGAGCCATGGTCAGGGCGTCGTGTGCATCGCCCTCAGCTCCCCGGAAGGGGAGGCCCTCCTCGAAGCCCCGGCGCGGGCCCTGGAGTCCTTCCTGAAGCGAACCGACGCCGCCGTGCCACCCGGCACGGAGCACCGGCACTTCGATCTGGATCAGGAGCTCTCGCACATCTTGGCGGAGAGCTAGGTCGCGGCCCCCGAAAGCAGCCCGGCGCCGTCCACTCGGGGAGACGGCTCGGGCCAAGACAACCGCATACGGCACAGCCCGGCGCCGTCACCGTGAGCGATTCACGCGGGACGGCGCCGGTCTGTGCACACGGAGCCGCCACGGAAAGGATCGGCGCACGGTGCCGCGGGCGGGAACCAGCTCGGCCGCGCAGGCGTTCTACCGGCAATCGAGGTCGGCGGGGGCCGGTGCGGTGGGCTGGGTTGTCGCTACCATCGGCCAGCATCGGCGGGCGTCCGCCCGACCCTCAGGCCAGGGAGCGAAACGTGCTGATCACCCACGACACCCGGTGCGCCCTCGACACCGTGGTGGATCTGGTGAACACCGCGCCGGAGGACGACGCGGCGGCCGACGGACTGCCCGATGTCCCGGCTCTCGTGGATTTCGTACGAAACCACGAGATCAGCGATGTCGGTGTGCTGTCGGAGTTCGATCTCTCGGCTGTGCGCAGGGTCCGGGGGCGCTTTGCGGCGATCTTCGCCGCGCCGGACGAGCGTTCGGCCGCCGGGTTGATCAACGAGCTGGTCGCCGCGGCGGGCACCACCCCGCGTCTGACGGACCACGACGGCTACGACTGGCATGTGCACTACTTCGCACCCGGCGCCTCGGTGGCCGACCATCTCGCCGCCGACTGCGGGATGGCGCTCGCCTTCTTCGTGGTGGCCGGGGAGCGGGAACGGCTGCGGCGCTGCGAGGCACCGGACTGCCGGCGCGCCTTCGTCGACCTCTCCCGCAACCGCTCGCGCCGCTACTGCGACAGCCGCACCTGCGGCAACCGACTGCACGTGGCCGCGTACCGGGCCCGCCGCAAGGAGGCGACGGGCTGACGAACGCCGGGCGAGGCGCCGTAGGGGATCCTGTCGTGCGCCGCGTGCGGATGATCGGGGGCTGAGAGCGACGTCGGTCCCGGCGGGTGGCGCCGGGACGGACGTGTACGGCTCACAGCAACAGCAGATCGTGCAGCGCAGCCATGAGGAGCAGACACCCGATCACCGCAAGGAAGATCATCAGCGGTGGCTGGGATAGGGCGAAGAGGCACCCGCGCGGCTCGTCCTTCGGCGGCGCGGCCTCGCTCTGTCTCGTGTCCAGCATCTCGCTGCCGATCATGACGCAGGAGAGGCCCCGAGCGCGATCAACGCACCCGCTATATGCGGGAGTTGCCAGATATCGCGCCGTCTCGTCCGACTTGCTTCCGGTTGTGAACGGTTCCTGACGTCATATGCCGTGCTTCTTGAGGATGGCCTCGATGTCGCTGAAGTCGTCGCCGGAGCCGGTGGCGCGCGGGGCGGTGGCAGAGCCGGTCGCGGGCCGGTTGCCCGGCCCCAGCGAAGGAGCGGACGCCCCCGGCGTCACGGCCTCGGAGCCTTCGCCGCGGGCCGCCTTGCGCTGGGCGCGGGTGCCGCCGCGCCGGCGTTCGACCGCCCGGGTGCCGGCGAACAGGAGCCAGGCCGCGCCCAGCACCCCGAAGCCCGCCCAGGCGGTGGGGCTGAAGGCGGTGTCCGCGAGCCAGCCGACGACCCCGGTCATCACCAGGCCGACCGGCACCAGCGAGTAGGCCGCGATGCGGGTCGCCGCGAGGAATCGCTTGCGGTAGGCCATGACCACCGCGATGCCCAGGCCCGCCGCGGACACGGCGGAGCAGACGGTCTCGGCAATCATCCGGTCCTCCTGGCGAGCTCGGTCGGGTGCGGTGCGACGCGCGGCGGGCGCGGCACACCGGAACGGCGCCCGCCTCCGTCCCCTCCATCCTGCACCGCCGCCTCCTCGCGATGCCATGCCCCGGCCGGACATCAGGGACATCTCCGGGTCGTCTCCTACTGGGGTGCCGGTGCGGTGCCGCGCCCCCTGAACACCCTCTGACCGGGAAGGCCGCCGTACCGTCCCGATTGGGTCGCCCGCGTCCGGCCTGGAAGACTGGTCGGCATGAGCGACTCCTCCCCCGTACGCGCCGATGCCCTGATCCTCGACGTCTGGTGCGAACTGCAGTGCCCCGACTGCCGCACCGCCCTGGACGACGTCCGCGCCCTGCGCGCCCGCTACGGCGACCGGCTGGACCTGCGGCTGCGGCACTTCCCGCTGGAGAAGCACAAGCACTCCTTCGCCGCCGCGCAGGCCGCCGAGGAGGCGCTGGAGCAGGGCAAGGGCTGGCCGTACGTGGAGGCCGTGCTGGAGCGGGTCGAGGAGCTGGACCGCGAGGGGGAACCCCTCCTGGTCGAGGTGGCCCGTGAACTCGGCCTGGACGCCGAGGAGTTCGACACCGCGCTGATCGACGGCCGGCACATCCTGATCGTGGACGCCGACCAGGCCGAGGGCAAGGCGATCGGGGTGACCGGCACCCCGACGTACGTGATCGGCGACGAACGCCTCGACGGTGGCAAGAGCCAGGAGGGGCTGCGCGAGCGCATCGAGGAGATCGCCGACCGGCTGCTGGGCGAACAGGGGGCCTGACCCGGCGGGAACCCCTACAGCAGGGGCTTGGAGAGGGCGCGGGTCGTCGTCTCGTAGCCGAGTGACTCGTACAGCCGCTCGGCCGGGGTGTTGCCCGCGAACACATTGAGGCCGAGGACCGGCCGGCCGGCCTCGATCGCCTGGCGCTCGGCCAGCAGCATGAGCGTACGGCCGTGCCCCCGGCCCCGGTGGGCCGCGTCTGTCTCGACGTCGAACACGAACGCCTCGTCGTCCTTCAGGGCCACCCACAGCGTGCCCACCCGGGCCCCTTGATGCTCCAGGACGCTGAAGATCATGCCGTCGGTCGCGAGACCGTGCGGCAGCAGTGTCTCGTGGTCGCGGCGGGACTTGGCGCGGGCCGTGGCCTCGGGGACGCCGCGCTCGATCCACATGCGTGCGTAGTGCTCGCTCTCGTACGCGTGCCACGCCTCGTACTCCACCGCGGTCATGGGCCGCGCGCTGCTGCCCGGCGGCAGTCCGGGCGGGGTGGCCCCGAGGCGCTTCTCCATGCCGCGGTTGCGCAGGGTGTAGCCGAGGGCGCCGAACAGGCGCAGGGCTATGGCGGCGGAGGCGGGGACGAGGGTCTCGATCTGCGTGCAGCCCCAGCCTCGCGCCACCTCCTCGGCGGCGAGCGCGGCCACCGTGCCCCGGCCGCGCCGCCGGTCGGGCTCGTCGATTCGCAGGTCGATCACGCGGGCCACCGAGTCGCCCAGCGACGGCGAGGTGCCGAGGTGGAGCTCGCCGACGGGACGGCTGTTCACGCACACCTGGTAACGGCGGGACCGGGTGCCGTCGGGGTGCTGCTGCAGCGGCTCGAGCGGCCGCAGGGTCGTGGTCATCCCTGGTGTTCTACCCGCAGCCGACGACCGAGTCAGCCTGTTTTTCCGCGCCGCCGTCGGCCCGTCCCCCGGCTCAGGGGTCCAGGTCCTGCCCGGACCGCTCGCCGAAGATCCGCATGGCCTTGGCGGTCACCGGGCCCGGGGTGCCGGGCAGCTCGCGGTCGTCGACCCGGTGGACGGCCTGGACGTCGCGCAGGGTCGAGGTGAGGAAGATCTCCTCGGCGCTCCGCAGTACGTCCAGCGGCAGGTCGGTCTCCTTGGCGCCGGTCCACTCGACGGTCAGCGCGCGGGTGATGCCGGGGAGGCAGCCGGAGGCTACCGGCGGGGTGTGGATCTCGCCGTCGAGGACGACGAAGACGTTCGACCCGGTGCCCTCGCAGAGCTGTCCGACCGTGTTGCCGAACAGCGCCTCGGACGCGCCGTGTTCGTGGGCCCGGGCCAGGGCGACGACGTTCTCGGCGTACGAGGTCGTCTTCAGACCGGTGAGCGCGCCGCGCTCGTTGCGGGTCCAGGGGACGGTGATCACGGCGGTGGTGTCCGGGCGGCGGGTGGTCTCGCCGAGGGCGACCACGAGGGTCGGGCCGTGCTCGCCGCGGTCGGAGCCGAGCGGGCCGTGGCCGCCGGTGTAAGTGATCCGGAGCCGGCCGAGCGGCATCGGGTTCGCCTCCAGGACCGCCGCGCAGGCCTCGCGGACCTCGTCGTGGTCGGGGTCGGGCAGGCCGAGGCCCCGGGCCGAGCGGGTCAGCCGGTCCAGGTGCCGGGTGAGGGCGAACGGCCTGCCGTGGACCGCCTTCACCGTCTCGAAGATGCCGTCGCCGACGGTCAGCCCGTGGTCGAAGACGGAGACACGCGCGGATTCCAGGTCCCGCAGCCCGCCGTCCAGCCAGATCCTCATGCCAACACCCCTCCGCTTGCCTCGTACGTGCCCGACGCTACCGCGAGCAGCCGGGATGCCTTCAGTTCGGTCTCCCGCCACTCCCCCTCGGGGTCCGAGCCCCAGGTGATGCCGGCGCCGGTGCCGAAGCGCAGCACGCCCTCGGCGCGGTCGATCCAGAAGGTGCGGATGCCGACGGCCAGCTCGCCGGTGCCCCGGTCGGCGTCGACCCAGCCGATGCCGCCGCAGTACGGCCCGCGCGGGGCCGTCTCCAGGGCCTCGATGATCCGCAGGGCGCTCGACTTGGGCGCGCCGGTGACCGAGCCGGGCGGGAAGGCGGCGGCCAGCAGGTCCGGCCAGCCGGCCCCGTCCCGCAGCTCGCCGCGGACCGTGGAGACCAGGTGGACCAGGCCGGGGTGCTTCTCCACGGCGCACAGATCGGGAACGGTCACGCTGCCGGTGGCGCAGACACGCCCGATGTCGTTGCGGACCAGGTCCACGATCATCACGTTCTCGGCGTAGTCCTTCTCCAGCAGGTCCGCCTCGGTGCGTCCGGTGCCCTTGATGGGCCCCGACTCCACGACACGCCCGACCCGGCGCAGGAACAGCTCGGGCGAGGCGGTGGCGATCTCCACGCCGTGCTCGGGCAGCCGGATCGTCCCGGCGTACGGCGCCGGGTTGCCGCGGGCCAGCAGGGAGGTCAGGGCGTCCACGTCGGCGTCCGGGGCGACCGGCGCGCCGAGCACGCGGCAGAGGTTGGCCTGGTAGACCTCGCCGGCCGCGATGTGCGCGCGTATCCGGCGGACGGCGGCCGTGTACGCGGCCCGGTCCAGGCTGGAGGTCCAGTCCTCCACCGCCGGACCCCGCCAGCCGCCCGGCACCGGGGCGGGCACCGGCGCCTCGCGCACGTCCGCGAAGCGTGCGCAGGTCAGCCGCCCCTCGAAGTCCGCGCAGACGGCCCAGAAGCCGGAGGAGTCCAGGGCGGCGGGGTCACTGGTCACATCGAGGAGGCCGGTGGCGACGCGGTCGCCGAAACGGGCCAGGGGAAGGAGGCCGGAAGGGTGGTGCAGCACGTGGTCGAGTCTAGGTCGGGTGTCCCGCAGGTGGCCCCGGGATGTCCCGGAGGCGGCTGTGACCACGGGGTGCGCCGGGGGCAGCGCAGCACGCTGCGCAAACGCGTTTTTGTACTGGCCCGGGAATCCGCTAGAGTTCAACACGTCGCCGGGACGCGCAAGCGGATCGAAACGACAAGCGGACGTAGCTCAGTTGGTAGAGCGCAACCTTGCCAAGGTTGAGGTCGCGAGTTCGAGCCTCGTCGTCCGCTCGAAGGAAGAAGGGGTCGTCCCGATCCCCTACACTCCTGGTGGAGTGGCCGAGAGGCGAGGCAACGGCCTGCAAAGCCGTCTACACGGGTTCAAATCCCGTCTCCACCTCCAAGGACGATTAGCTCAGCGGGAGAGCGCTTCCCTGACACGGAAGAGGTCACTGGTTCAATCCCAGTATCGTCCACTGGATCTTCTCGGAGGATCCACGGGTCTTCTCGAAGATCCTCGCCCGCGCGATTAGCTCAGCGGGAGAGCGCTTCCCTGACACGGAAGAGGTCACTGGTTCAATCCCAGTATCGCGCACTGTCCGTGACCCCCGGGTCACGGCCTGCGGACGATTAGCTCAGCGGGAGAGCGCTTCCCTGACACGGAAGAGGTCACTGGTTCAATCCCAGTATCGTCCACACACCAGGAAGCCCCCGGTCTCGCGACCGGGGGCTTCTTCGTGCGCTCAGCTGGAGAACAGCATGTGCGCCCAGCTCTTGTGATGACCGTGGTGTTCATGGTGCCCATGGTGGCCGTGGTGACCGCCGTGCGGGGCGCCCCAGGCGGGCGCGGGCGGCGCCGGGTACGCCTGCGGGGCGGGCGGGACGGGCTTGGACCACTGGGCCTCCAGCTGGGTCAGCGCCTCCAGCTCGCCGTAGTCGAGGAAGATGCCGCGGCACCCGCTGCACTGCTCGATCTGGACGCCGCTGCGGTTGTAGGTGTGCATCGGCGCGTGGCACTTCGGACAATGCATGGTCGGCTCAACTCCTCGCCGGTCGATCCTGCTTCATGCTTCCCCAGGACAGACTCCGTCCCGCCCTGGCCGGTTGCAGCCTAGTCCGTGACTTCGGGCGCCAACTGGTGTGAAATCGGGGCCATTCGGGCACAGGCGTCGACGACTGCCCGTTCCACCTCGTCCAGCGGGCGGCCGGCCGCGAGCGCCTTGGCGACGGCGAGGGCGGCCGTCTGCACGGTCAGCGCGCGGGCCGGGACGTCGAGGGCGGGCCAGGGATCGCCGGCGGCGGGTACGGCCGGGCCGCCGGCTCGCTGGTACGTGGCGAGGAAACGGGTCCACTCGTCGGGCGGCAGGAGCCCGCAGGCGTACCAGGCGGCGGGGCGGCCGAGGTCCCAGGCCGGGACGCCGTGGCCCAGGTCGTCGACGTCGATCAGGCGCCAGGGGCCGTCCGGTGCCGGGTGGCGGACGAGCTGGCCGAGGTGCAGGTCGCCGTGGCAGAGGGCGGGCGGGCCGGGCATCGGGGCCTCGGCGCGGGCCCAGTCGGGGAGCCCCGCCCAGGCGGCGAGGACGGGGCCGGCCGCCGGGTGGGGCTCGGCTCGCAGAGCCGTGCGCAGCCGGGCGACGGCACGGGCGGCCTTGACGGGGCCGCGCATCGGTGGCAGGCCGTCGGGCGGGGGCGTGCGGTGCAGGCGGGCGAGCAGGGCGGCGGTGGCCTCCCAGGGCGCCGCGTCCCGGTCGTCGGGGTCCACGGGAGCGCCGTACGGCCAGAAGGTCACCAGGCGATCCCGCTCGGAGCTGGGGGCCGGGGTGAGCGGCGCCAGGAGGACGTCCCGCAGGCGGGCGGCCACGGCGAGGCGTCGCGTCAGCTCGGCGGGGTCCGTACCGGGGGCGTGGGCCTTCGCGACGGTGTGTGCGTGCCGTACGACGGTGGCGTCGGGGCGGTCGGCGAGAGGGGCGCTGCCACACGCGCAGCGGGCGTCGCCGGTGCCGTTCGGGTGGGCGACGGCTCTGGCCTTCGCGGTGAGCGCGGGTATGAGGGCGGGGCTGTCTGCGGTCAACGGTGCCTCGGGAGGGTCGGCTGCGCGGCTGAGCGTACTGGCGCCGGCCGGGGGCGGGGGACGCTCGCCCGCGCCGGCGGGGCGTCTCCCCCAGACGGCAATGCCCCGCACCCCGCCCAAAAACGGCGCATGCCGGCGCAGCTCCCCAGCTGCGCCGGCATTTGTGCCGTCCGCCGCACCCCCGTCCCCACGGGGTTTCCTGGATGGATGTCCCCGCCCGGACCGCTCTTCCGGGCCTGGGGTCGCCGCTCAGCGCCCCAGCATCGCACCCACGGACGACGCCTGTGTGGCCACCGTCTCCCAGCCGTCGCAGACGAGCAGGAGCAGGGCCGCCAGAGGAAGGGCCATGAGCGTCGCCACCAGGGGGTGGCGGCGGCCCGTCCGGCGCGGTGCGAACGCCGGGCGTCGCGGTGCCGTGTGGGCCATGGTCCCTCTCCTGACCGTGTCGGATGTCCTCGGCAGCGGCGGGTGTCTGACCTCGGGGGACGAGTGCTGCACCCGCCGCTTGACCTCAAATCTAGGCGCGGGGCGGCTGCCGGGCGTCATGCCCTCGTATCGATTGCCGGGCCTCCCCGAGGATGAGCCACAACTCGGGACGTACTCCCCTGGGTGGAGACGCGGGTCAGGGTCTCGGGGTCTTCCCGGAAGGGGTGCCCACTGTGTCCGGTCATTTCCGAAGCATCCGACGGACACAGGGAGTGACTTCGATCACTCCGGGCGGGTGCGGGACCTGCGTCGCCTCCGGTGCGTGGCCCGTCCCGCGCCCGGGTCCACGGCCGTTCCGCGGTGGGTGCCGGACGGCTGTCCGCACCCGCGCCGCCTGCCATGTCGCGACCTCAACACCCGGATGTCCAGGATCGGTTGAGGGTCGCCTCGGCTCAAGGCCCCCATGCGGGCTCACTTCCTGACCGCGTTTCATGTCGTACCGGTACTCGGCGCAATCCGTCCGGCCCGGAGGGCGCGGCCTCTGCGCGCAGGCGGCCGTGGAAACGTAAGCTGTGCCACGTCACAGGGACCGGGCAGCGGGGATGAACATGGCGATGATGCGCCTGAGGCGCGAGGACCCGCGCGTCGTCGGCTCGTTCAGGCTTCACCGACGGCTCGGCGCGGGCGGGATGGGCGTGGTCTACCTCGGCTCCGACAAGAAGGGGCAGCGGGTCGCCCTGAAGGTGATCCGGCCCGATCTGGCGGAGGACCAGGAGTTCCGGTCGCGGTTCGCCCGTGAGGTCTCGGCGGCCCGGCGGATCAGGGGCGGCTGCACGGCCCGGCTGGTCGCCGCGGACCTGGAGGCCGAGCGGCCGTGGTTCGCCACGCAGTACGTACCCGGGCCCTCCCTGCACGACAAGGTCGCCGACGAGGGCCCGCTGAGCGCGGCCGACACCGCGGCGGTCGGCGCGGCGCTCTCCGAGGGCCTGGTCGCGGTGCACGAGGCCGGTGTCGTCCACCGGGACCTCAAGCCCTCCAACATCCTGCTGTCCCCGAAGGGGCCGCGGATCATCGACTTCGGCATCGCCTGGGCCACCGGCGCCTCCACGCTGACCCACGTCGGTACGGCGGTCGGCTCCCCCGGCTTCCTGGCGCCCGAGCAGGTGCGCGGCGCGGCCGTCACCCCGGCAACGGACGTGTTCTCCCTGGGGGCGACCCTCGCCTACGCCTCCACCGGCGACTCGCCCTTCGGGCACGGCAGTTCCGAGGTGATGCTGTACCGGGTGGTCCACGAGGAACCGCAGCTGCTCGGTGTACCGGATGCGCTCGCCCCGCTGGTGCGGGCCTGTCTGGCGAAGGACCCCGAGGACCGGCCCAGCACGCTGCAACTGTCGCTGCGGCTCAAGGAGATCGCAGCCCGCGAGGCGCAGGGCATGAGCGAGGGACGGCCGCCGGCGCCGCGCGCCGCGGAGGCGGACCGGCCCACCGGGCGGCTCGTCGACACCTACCCCGAGCAGGAGCGCACCCAGCGGCGCACCGCCCCCGGCACGCCGGTGCCGCGCGGTGGTGCCCCCGCCCGGGGCGGCGCGCCGTCGCGCGGCGCAGCGCCCTCGCGGACCGGCGGCGGCCGGCGCGGCAACGGTACGGGCTCCACGGCACGGCCGGGCTCCGCGCGCTCGACCCCGGCGCCGCGCGGCTCCGGTGCACGCTCGGGCGGCGCGAACCGTCCCGCTGCCCGGGGCGGTTCCGGGCGGCCGGCGCAGCGTACGACGGGCACCAAACTGCGGCCCGCCAATCCCCGGCTGCTGCGCCAGCGGCTGTTCGTCTTCGTCGTGGTCACGTTGCTCGTGGCGCTCGGCATCGCGGTGGCGCAGGGCTGCCAGGGGCCGGCCCGCGGCCTCGGCGACGACGGCGGCCGGCGTCAGCGGCACGCACAGCCGAGCCGTCTGGCGGACGCCGGTCAGCCGGTGTCCGACCGGTACGGGCCGAAGCCGAGCCAGGACATCGAGAGGTACCCGGCCGGCCGGGGCGGTCAGGCCTCCGGGCGGCCGGTGGTCACCGCGTAGAAGGCGACCGCCGCGGCCGCGCCCACGTTGAGCGAGTCGACGCCGTGGGACATCGGGATGCGGACCCATTCGTCGGCGGCGACCAGGGCCTGGGTGGACAGTCCGTCGCCCTCGGCGCCGAGCATCAGGGCCACCCGGTCCATCCGGTGCGGGGCGGCCTCGTCCAGGCTGCGCGCCTTCTCGTCCGGAGTGAGAGCGAGCAGCGTGAAGCCGGCCTCGCGGACCGACTCCAGGCCCTTCGGCCAGGTCTCAAGACGGGCGTACGGCACCGAGAACACCGCGCCCATGGAGACCTTGACGCTACGGCGGTACAGCGGGTCGGCGCAGTCCGGCGACAGCAGGACCGCGTCCATGCCGAGGGCGGCGGCCGAGCGGAAGATGGCGCCGATGTTGGTGTGGTCGTTGACCGACTCCATGACCACGACCCGGCGGGCGGAGCGCAGGAGCTCGCCGGCCGTGGGCAGCGGCTTGCGCTGCATGGAGGCGAGGGCGCCGCGGTGCACGTGGTAGCCGGTGACCTGCTCGGCGAGCTCGGGACTCACGGCGTAGACCGGGGCGGGGAGTTCGTCGATGACGTCGCGCATGACGTCGATCCACTTGGCCGAGAGCAGCATGGAGCGCATCTCGTAGCCCGCTTCCTTGGCCCTGCGGATGACTTTCTCGCCCTCGGCGATGAACAGGCCCTCGGCGGGTTCGCGCTTGCGGCGCAGCTCGACGTCGGTCAGGCCTGTGTAGTCGCGCAGGCGCGGGTCGTCGGGATCCTCGACGGTGATGAGATCGGCCACAGGGTGATACTGCCTTGTCCTGGGTGTGCTGCCAACGGCTGGGAACGGGTACGTTACCCCGGGTTACGCGTGATCAAGCGATAGATGATCAGGCGGCGGGCTCCGGGCCGACCGTCACGACCTCGCCGATGACGATGACCGCCGGTGGCTTCACTTCCGCGGTCCGTGCCGTCTCGGCGACCGTGGCGAGGGTCGCGTCGACGCGGCGCTGCGCGGCCGTCGTACCCTCCTGCACCAGCGCGACCGGGGTGTCGGGGGACTTGCCGTGCGCGACGAGCGTCTCGGCGATCTTCCCGATCTTGTCGACGCCCATCAGGATCACGAGCGTGCCGGTGAGCTTCGCCAGCGACGGCCAGTCGACCAGCGAACGCTCGTCGTCCGGGGCGACATGGCCGCTGACGACCGTGAACTCGTGCGCCACGCCCCGGTGGGTGACCGGGATGCCGGCCGCGCCCGGCACGGAGATCGAGCTCGAGATGCCGGGGACCACGGTGCAGGGGATGCCGGCCTCGGCGAGCGCCTGGACCTCCTCCATGCCGCGGCCGAAGACGAACGGGTCGCCACCCTTGAGCCGTACGACCGACTTGCCCTGCTTGGCGTGCTCGATGAGCGCGTTGTTGATGGCCTCCTGGGCCATGAACCGGCCGTACGGGATCTTCGCCGCGTCGATCACCTCGACGTGCGGCGGGAGTTCGTCGAGCAGGTCCCGCGGGCCGAGCCGGTCGGCGATGACCACGTCCGCCTCGGCGAGCAGCCGGCGGCCGCGGACCGTGATCAGGTCCGGGTCGCCCGGGCCGCCGCCGACCAGGGCGACGCCGGGGGTGCGGGTGCGGTGATGGGGTGCGACGAGCGTGCCGTCCCGCAGGCCTTCGACGACCGCGTCCCTGATGGCGGCGGTGTGGCGGGGGTCGCGGCCGCGTGCGTCCGTGGTGAGTACGGCGACGGTGACGCCCTCGCTGTGACCGGTCGCCGGGGTCCAGGCCGTGGCCTGGTCGGCGTCGTCCGAGCGCACGCACCAGACGCGGTGACGCTCGGCTTCGGCGGAGGCGGCGGTGTTGGTGTCGGGGTCGCTGGTGGCGATGAGGGCGTACCAGGCCTCGGCGAGGTCGCCGTCCTGGTACGGGCGCCTGATCCAGGTGAGCTCGCCCGCGTCCGCCATGGCCTCGACGGAGGGGGTCGCCTCGGGGGACACGACGACGATGTCCGCGCCGGCCGCGATGAGTGCGGGGAGGCGGCGCTGGACCACCGTGCCGGCGCCGAGGACGACCACGCGGCGGCCGGAGAGGCGGAGGCCTACGGGGTAGGCGGGGTGTTCGGCCATGGCGGTGGCTCCTGCGGTGGCTGGGCGGTGGCGCTGACGTGCGGATTTTATGGGGCGCGGGGTCTTCGCGGGGCAGGTGTCCGGTGGCTGGGCAACGTGGTCGGCCACAACCTCGGCGCGCTGGTAAGGGGTCCGGCACCACAGCCCCGGACCCCTTGCGCAGGCCGCTACTTCTCGGTGACCCCCGCCGAATCGAACGTAGCCACCTCGTGCATCGCCCGTGCCGTGCTCTGCACCAGCGGCAGCGCGAGCAGCGCGCCCGTGCCCTCGCCCAGACGGAGGTCGAGGTCGACCAGGGGGCGCAGGCCGAGCTTGTTCAACGCCGCCACGTGGCCCGGCTCGGCGCTGCGGTGGCCCGCGATGCAGGCCGCGAGGACCTCGGGGGCGATGGCGCGGGCGACCAGGGCCGCGGCGCCGGCGCTGACGCCGTCCAGGATCACCGGCGTACGCAGCGAGGCGCCGCCGAGGAGCAGGCCGACCATGGCCGCGTGCTCGAAGCCGCCGATCGCGGCGAGGACTCCGATCGGGTCGGCCGGGTCCGGCTGGTGGAGTTCCAGGGCGCGGCGGACGACCTCGGTCTTGCGGGCCAGCGTCTCGTCGTTGATGCCCGTGCCGCGACCGGTCACCTCGGCCGGGTCGGCACCCGTGAAGACCGAGATGAGGGCGGCCGACGCCGTGGTGTTCGCGATGCCCATCTCGCCGGTGAGCAGCGCCTTGTTTCCGGCCGCCACCAGGTCGCGGGCCGTCTCGATGCCGACCTCGATGGCCGCCTTGGCCTCCTCGCGGGTCATCGCGGGGCCGGTGGTCATGTCGGACGTACCACCGCGGATCTTGCGGGGCAGCAGGCCGGGGGTCGCGGGCAGGTCGGCGGCGACACCGACGTCCACGACGCACACCTCGGCGCCCACCTGGTTGGCGAAGGCGTTGCAGACCGCTCCCCCGCCCAGGAAGTTGGCCACCATCTGGGCGGTGACCTCCTGCGGCCAGGGGGTGACGCCCTGGGCGTGCACGCCGTGGTCGCCTGCGAAGATGGCGACGGCGGCAGGCTCCGGGATCGGCGGCGGGCACTGCCGGGACAGCCCGGACAGCTGTGCGGAGATGATCTCCAGCATGCCGAGCGCACCGGCCGGCTTGGTCATGCGCTTCTGGCGCTCCCAGGCCTCGCCGAGGGCCTTGGCGTCGAGCGGGCGGATCTGTGCGACGGTCTCGGCAAGCAGGTCGTGGGGTTCCTCTCCGGGCAGGGCGCGGCGGCCGTAGGTCTCCTCGTGCACCACCCAGGACAGGGGGCGTCGCTTGGACCAGCCGGCCTGCATCAGCTCGGGCTCGTCCGGGAATTCGTCGACGTACCCGACGCACAGATAGGCGACGACCTCCAGGTGCTCGGGCAGGCCGAGCGCGCGGACCATCTCCCGCTCGTCGAAGAAGCTGACCCAGCCGACGCCGAGGCCTTCGGCGCGGGCGGCGAGCCAGAGGTTCTCCACCGCGAGCGCCGAGGAGTAGGGCGCCATCTGCGGCTGGGTGTGACGGCCGAGGGTGTGCCGGCCGCCGCGGGTGGGGTCGGCGGTGACGACGATGTTGACCGGGGTGTCGAGGATGGCCTCGATCTTCAGTTCCTTGAACTGCTTGGCCCGGCCCTTCGGCAGCGACTTGGCGTAGGCCTCGCGCTGTCGCATCGCCAGTTCGTGCATCGTCCGTCGGGTCTCGGCGGAGCGGATGACGACGAAGTCCCAGGGCTGCGAGTGGCCCACGGAGGGCGCCGTGTGGGCGGCCTCCAGGACACGCAGCAGCACCTCGTGCGGGATGGGGTCGCTGCGGAAGCCGTTGCGGATGTCCCTGCGCTCGCGCATGACCTTCAGGACGGCCTCGCGCTCGGCGTCGGCGTAGCCGGGCGCGGCGGGGACGGTGGGCTGGGGTGCTTCCGCCACGGCGGCCGTGCTCTCTTCTTCCCGGTCTTCCGGGTCTTCCCGGTCTTCCTGGTCGGCGGCCCTGGTCCGCAGGTCCTCCGCGTGCTGTACGACATCGGGGGCCGCGGTGGATGCGGGCTCGGCCTCGCGGGGCGCCGGCACCGTGGCCACCGGCTCCTGCACGTCCTCCGCGGGGAGGACCAGGGGCTGCGGCGGGGTCGGCGCCAGGTGCGGGGTCGTCGGCACCTGGCCCTCGACCTGCACGAACTGTCCGAGCGGCTGCTCCGGGTGCGCCTGAAGCGGAACGTTGGAGGGCAGCGGCTCGGCCTGCTCGGCGCTCTCGGGGTGCGCGGCGGCCGGTACGGGGGTGCCGTCGGCGACCGGATCGGCGGCGGCCTCGGCGGGCTGGGTCTGCGGGTCGGCGGGCGCGTCCACCCCGTTCGCGGGGGCTGCCTCGGCGACGGCGGCCTGGCCGACCTGGTGGACCGCGTCCTGGGCGACCGGCTCGGCCTGGGCCTCACCCGGCGGCTGCGGCACGGCGGCGGGCTGCGTCATGCCGGGGACGGCCTCGGTGGCGGCCGCGACGGGTCCGGCCAACTGGGGACCCTGGGCCGGGAAGGGGTGCGGCTCGGGCGTGTCGGCGCCGTCAGCGGCAGCTGTTGCCTGCGCCGGCTCCGGAGCGTGGGCCTGAGCGCCGGGCTCGACCACGGCCACCGGCTCGGGCACCGGTACGGCTTCGGCGGCGGGCGCGTCCTGGGCGGCGCCGGGCGCGAACTCGGCGGCGGCGGGCCGGCCCTCCGCCGCGCCGGGCTGCGGCTGCGCGGCGACGGGGCTGTTCGGGTCCGGCTGGGCCGGGGCGGCGGCCCCGTCCTGGGCGGGGACGCCCTCCTCTGCGAACTGGGCCGCGCCCGGCGCCTGCTGCACGGAAACGGAGTTTGCGATCTCGGCGGCGCCCTGCGCGGCGACCGTCTCCGGAGCGTTCGTGACGGCCTGCCCGGAGTCGGCGACGGGCGCGCCCTCGCCCTGCTCCGAGGACTGCACCGGCGCGGACGGCTCGGCGCCGGTGGCTGATGCCCCAGCGTCCTCCGGCACCTGACCGGGCACAGGCTCGTCCGGCACCGCCTGAACCTGGGCCGCATGAGCGGCATCCGGATCGGCGGGGTGCCCCGGCGCCGTCTCCGGCGCGAGGGCGGCCACAGCCGGATCGGCGGCCGCGTCGGCCCCCACGGCGGCGGCCTGCTCGGCCTCGGGCGCCACCACGGCAGCCTCGACTGCCAGGCCGGCCTGTGCCTCGGCCACGGGCGCACCGGCGCCGGCGTCGAGGCCACCCTCCACGGCGGCCGTGGTGTCCACGGGCTGCGCACCGGTCACGCCCTGACCGGCCTCGCCGGAGAGCTGCCGGCCGTTCTCGGTGCCCTCGCCGGGGACAGGCGTCTCCACTCCCTCGGAGCCGTCGGGCCCGTGCCCCGGGACCAGAGGCTGAACGCCCGCGGGTACCGCGTACACGCCGTCGTGGCCATGCACCGGCTGCATGCCGTCGTGGCCGTGGACCACCTCCGCGGGGCCCGGCGCGTGTGCGGCCGCCTGGTTGGCGAGCCGGGCGACGGCGGCCTGGGCGGCGCCGGAGGGGTCGGCCTGGGCGGCGGTGCCCGCCGAGGCGGCGGCCGGGTCAACCGTTTCGGCAGCCGGTGTCTGCACACCCACCTGGGCCACCGCGACCGCCTCGGGGACTGCGGGCGCCGCGCCCCAGGGGGCCGCGCTCTGCGGCGCCATGTCGCGCAGCGGCTGGGCGTCGAGGTACTCGGGGCCGGTCGCCGCCGGACCGGGCTGCCGCAGCGGCGCTCCGGCCGGGCCGCGGTCGGCGAGAGAGCGGACCGGGCTGGCGGAGGTGTCGGGGATCGGCGGGCCGAGGTGCAGCGGACGGCGCGGCGGCTGCGGGGCGGCCGGCTGCTCCTGCGGGGCCGCGAGGATCGGTGAGGGCGGCACGGACACCGGGGCCGGGTTGGGCAGTCGGACGCCGCTGAGGTCGACGGAGCCGCTGTCGCGGCCGGCCGTCTCGTGCGGGCCCGGCTCGTGGACGGCCTCGACGACCGGTTCCGGAGCGGGTGGCGGCACCTCGTTGCCCCATGCGCCCTGGGCGCCCGGCAGCAGCAGCTCGTCGTCCTCGGCGGGTGCCTCGGCGAGGTAGGTGTACGCACCGTGCGCGGGGACGCCCGGCTGCTCCACCATGCCTGCGCTCTCCGGCTGCCCCTCGGCCGGGACCTGGCCGGTGTCGGTCATGCGTACCCCTCGCCCATCGGTTTAGTGCTCCTACGACCAGCTCACCCGGAACGGCGCACCGACCGCCCGTAGTGAAGAACGAGCGTCCGTGCCCAGCGGCACGAACGACCCTCCGGAAAAGGCGACAAAGCCATTCAGTGGCATTGTCCCGGCCGTTGCGCCGTCGCGACAGCATGATCCGCGACAGCCCGCTGTGGACTGCGCCACGTTGCGCGTCCTCCGGTTCCGCAGTACCACACCCACCCCAAAACGGGCGCGCTTTCCGGACATTGACGAACGAACTTCCGGGCCGCCCGGTGTGGCACAACGATCGGCCAGCCTACCGCGCGCAGTACGACAACAGGATCACGGGTTGCGATCCAAGAGCGCCCACCCGTCGCCCGACCACCACCCCTCAACGGGGCGCTTCGCGCCGCAGCAATTCTCCGGTGAGCAGGAACGCGACGCTCCGCTCGGTCTCGGACCAGGTGCGGGTGTCGAGTTCGACCGACTGCAGCAGCGCGCACTCGACCCGGTATCCGTGCTCGGTCAGGTCGCGGCCGACGAGTTCGGCCGCGTCGCGGGTCGCGGCGTGCGTGACGATGCGCTGCGGGCGCCGGTCGGCGACCGCGGTGACGACGGCCGCTCCCCCGCCGCCGACCCGGACGACGTCCGGTTCGGGCAGGTTCTCCAGGACGTGCGGGGCGGTGCCCTGGACCACTTGGAGCTGGACGCCGTACCGGCGCCCGGCCGCCTCGGTCCGGGCGCAGGCCCCCGGGTCCCGGTCGACGGCGATGACGGCCGCTCCGGCGCGCGCGGCCTCGGCGGTGAACGCGCCGGAGCCGCAGCCGATGTCCCAGACCAGGTCGCCGACCCGGGGCCCGAGGCGGGCGAGTTGGGCGGCGCGCAGCAGCTCCGTCTCGCCCTCGCCGAGTCCGCCACCGGGTCCGTCGCCGTACGAGGCGTCGGGCTGCACCCAGCCGCGCGGGCCGGCGCCCGGGTCGCGTCCGGCGATCCAGCCGCCGCTGCCACCGGCCGTCACGGGGCCGCCGATGACGATGACGACGTTGGGGTCGCGCCAGGTGTGGTCGGCGGCCTTGTCGGAGGTGACGACGGTGACCTGCTCGCGTTCGGTGCCCAGTTCCTCGCAGATGACGAAGGTCCGGTGGACGCCCTCCAGCAGGAGTCCGAGTTCGGCGGGTCCGGCGCCGGGTGCGGTGAGGACGGCGACCTTGGTGTGGGCGCGGCAGACGTTCACGGCCCGGCGCAGGGTGCGCGGGTGGGCGACGACGACCTGGGCGTCGTCCCAGGGCATGCCGGCGCGGGCGAAGGCGGCGGCCACCGAGGAGACGGCCGGGACGACCTCGACCTCCAGGCCGAACTCCGGGGCGCGCAGGGTGCGGACGACGCCGAAGAAGCCCGGGTCGCCGTCGGCGAACACGACGGCGCTGCCGCGGTGGGCGGCGATCCGGCGGGCGGCGAGCGCGACGCTGCCCAGGCGGACGCGTTCGGCGGTGGGCGGGACCTCGGGCAGTGCCAGGTGGTGGGCCGCGCCCGCCACGAGCGTGGCGGCGCCGAGGGCGGCGCGTGCCGTGCCGGTCAGCGGCGAGCCGTCCCAGCCGATCACCGTGACCCGGTCGGCCATCGTCGTTTCTCTCCAGGTCTGCGCAGGTCGTCAGGGGTGCGGGCCCGTAGCCGGGCTCCCTGAGCGTACCTGGTGAGGCTCAGGGGCTCAGTTCCAGTCGGAGTACGACGCGAAACCGTCCGTGTCGGCCAGCTGCTCGCCGGCCCCGGCCAGGTCCTCCGGCAGCAGGCTCCAGACGATGACGTCGGTGCGGACATCCGTCCATGTGCCGTCCGCTGCTCTGCTGCGTGCTATCCAGGCGCCCCGCAGGACGCCCTCGCTGATGCAGCCGATCTTCTGGGCGACCTGTTGGGAGGCGGTGTTGTCGGCGGCGGTGCGCAGCTCCAGGCGTTCGAACTTCTGGTCGTGGAACAGCCACTGCGCGGTGGCCAGGGCGGCCTCGGAGGCGTAGCCCTCGCCGCGGGCCCATGGCGCGATGACGTAGGCGATCTCCGCCGAGCGCACCCGCCAGTCGGTGTTGCTCAGACGGACGGTGCCGACCAGGCGCTGGGTGAGGAACTCGTCGACGGCGAACACGATGCCGCGGCCGTCGGCGCGTTCGGCGGGCGCCTGGGCGCTGATCCAGTCCCGGGCGTCCGCCTCGGTGTAGGGCTGGGGAACCGAGGTCCAGGTGGTGACCAGTTCGTCGTTCATCATCTCGGCGAAGGCCTCGATGTCCGACTCCTCGAAGGGGCGCAGGACCAACCGCTCCGTGCTGATGGAGACGTTGGGAAAGGTGCCAGTCATGCGCCGCTCCGTAACTTCTGAAAAACCTTCAGGGCCTGCTGAACTGCCCAGCATGCAGCATGAAACCACTGAACCGCACGACGGGGTCCACCCCCGGGCGAGGGAGCGGACCCCGTAGCTGTGCGGGTCTGCTCAGAAGGACGGGATGACCGAGCCCTGGTACTCGTCCTCGATGAACTTCTTGACCTCGGGCGAGACGAGGAGCTTGGCGAGCTTCTTGACCCGCGGGTCCTTCTCGTTGCCCTTCTTCACGGCGAGGAAGTTGCCGTAGGGGTTGTTCTTCGCGGACTCCAGGACGATGGCGTCCTTGGCGGGCTTCAGACCGGCGGAGATGGCGTAGTTGCCGTTCACCACGGCCGCGTCGACGTCGTCCAGGGAGCGCGGGGTCTGGGCCGCCTCGACCTCCTTGAACTGGAGGTGCTTGGGGTTCTTGGTGATGTCCTGCGGGGTGGCCTCGTTGCCGACGCCGGACTTGAGGGTGATGAGCCCGTTGTCGGCGAGCAGCTTCAGGGCGCGGGCCTCGTTGACGGCGTCGTTCGGGACGGCGATGGTCGCACCGCTCTTCAGCGCGTCGGCCTTCTTGACCTTGTGGGAGTACAGGCCGAGCGGCTCCAGGTGCACCGTGACGACGGGCACGATGTGGGTGCCGCGCTTGCTGTTGAAGTCGTCCAGGTACGGCTGGTTCTGGAAGTAGTTGGCGTCCACCGAGCCGTCCTCGGTCGCCGTGTTCGGCGTGATGTAGTCCGTGAACTCCTTGACCTCGAGGTCGAGGCCCGCCTTCTTCGCCAGGTTCTTCTTGACGAAGTTCAGGATCTCGGCGTGCGGGGTCGGGCTCGCGGCGACGACCAGCGGCCCGCTGTAGCCGGAGGAGGCGGAGTCCTTGCCGGAGCCGCAGGCGGTCAGCCCGAAGGTGAGGGCTCCGGCGGCGAGGACGGCGGTGGTGAGCTTGGCGGTGTTACGCACGAAAAGTGCCTTTCCTTAAGGGTGGTGCGACCCCGTGTATGGGTGAACGGGGAGTCTCAAAGGCGCCGCGCTTACGCGGCCTTTCTGACGTCGGCCGCGGCGGGCTCCGTAGCCTTCAGCAGGCGGAGCTTGGGTGCCGGCCCGGAGCGGCCGCCGCGGCTGTGCAGGGAGCGGGCCGCGAGGTCGCCGGCGAACTGGATCAGGGAGATCACGACGGCGAGGATGGCGACGGTGATCCACATCAGCTCGGTCTCGAAGCGCTGGTAGCCGTAGCGGACGGCGAGGTCGCCGAGGCCGCCGCCGCCGACCGTGCCGGCCATGGCGGAGTAGCCGATGAGCGCGATGACCGTGGTGGTGGTGCTGGCGATCAGCGAGGGCAGGGCCTCGGGGACGAGGACCTTGCGGACGATCGTCCAGGTGTTGCCGCCCATGGACTGCACGGCCTCGACGAGACCGTTGTCCACTTCGCGGACAGCCGTCTCGACCAGCCGGGCGAAGAAGGGGATGCCGCCGATGGCGAGCGGCACGATCGCGGCGGTCGTACCGATCGTCGTCCCGGTGACCCAGCGGGTGAAGCTCATCAGGGCGACCATCAGGATGATGAACGGCATCGACCGGCCGATGTTCACGATCTGGCCGATCACCTTGTTGGCGAGGACGTTCTGCAGCAGGCCGCCCCGGTCCGTGAGGACGAGGAGGATGCCGAGCGGGAGGCCGGCGGCGACGGCGATCAGGGTCGACCAGAGCACCATCCGGAACGTCTCGCTACACGCCTGCGACAGCAGCGGCTGCATCTCGGACCAGGTCACTTGGCACCTTCCTTCACCAGCAGGGCCTCCTGGCCCACCACGTCGATCTGCAGGCCCTGTTCGCGCAGGAACCCGATCGGCACCACGTTGTCCTCGTAGCGGCCGGGCAGCTCGATGCGCATGCGGCCGATCTGGAGGCCGCCGACGGTGTCGATGGCGGCGCCGAGGATCGAGATGTCGATGTTGTAGGTGCGGGAGAGCTGGGAGATGACCGGCTGGGTGGCGGCCTCGCCGTGGAAGGTGACGTCGATGACGGTCCGGTCGGCACCGGTGCGCTCGCCGCTCACCGGGAACAGCGCGGCGGCCAGCTCGGAGCCGGGGGTGGCCAGCAGCTCGCTGACCGTGCCGGACTCCACGATGCGGCCCTTCTCCATGAGGGCGGCGGAGTCGCAGACCGCCTTCACGACGTCCATCTCGTGGGTGATGAGCAGGACGGTCAGACCCAGCTGCCGGTTCAGATCGCGCAGCAGCTGGAGGATGGACCGGGTGGTCTCGGGGTCGAGCGCGCTGGTGGCCTCGTCGGAGAGCAGCACCTTGGGGTCGCCGGCGAGGGCGCGGGCGATGCCGACGCGCTGCTTCTGGCCGCCGGACAGCTGGGCCGGGTAGGCCCTGGCCTTGTCGGCGAGACCGACCAGGTCGAGCAGCTCCAGCGCCTTGCGGGAGCGTTCCTTGCCGGACGTGCCGAGGATCTCCAGCGGCAGCTCGACGTTGTCCTGCACGGTCCGCGAGGAGAGCAGGTTGAAGTGCTGGAAGACCATGCCGATGCGGCTGCGCGCCCGGCGCAGCTCCTTGCCGGCGCGCGGGCCGCGGCCGGCCAGGGCGGTGAGGTCCTGTCCGGCGACGGTCACGGTGCCGGAGGTGGGGCGTTCCAGCAGGTTGACGCAGCGGATGAGGGAGGACTTGCCGGCGCCGGACTGGCCGATGACGCCGTAGACCTCGCCTTCGCGGACGTGGAGATCGACGCCGTCGAGGGCGGTGACGTCACGGCCGCGGGAGCGGTAGACCTTGGTCAGGCCCGAGGTGGTGATCACAGGATTTCCGTCACTGTCGAGTGCGCGGGCGTGGGTGTGCCCGGGCACGGGTGCATGCGGTTCAGGCATGGGGAGTGGATGTGCGTCTCGTACGGACTGCGCGCACGGACAAGCCACGGCTCTCGCTTCGGGGCGCGAGGCTCAGCTGATGCGGGGGCCCTCTAGAAGGCGCACATTCGACACATCAGGCGACACATACAACGAGCACCGGGCGTCATGGTCGCCTCGGTCGCAAGGGTGCGGCAGCTCGTCGTGGTCATGCGATCAGTAAAGCAGACGTATGGTCCTGACCGGTCGCCGCTGTCCGGATAGTGGACAGCGGCGGACAGCCCGGAACGGGCCCTCAGCGGCGGACGGAGATCTCCACACCTCCGTCGGTGACCAGTGCCGACAAGGCCGACAGGTCCGCCACTACGAGGTCGGCGTCGAGGTCCTCCGCGCGGTGGGTTGTGGCCAACGCCACGGTGGTCATTCCGGCGGCGCGGCCCGCCCGGAGCCCGGCCGGGGCGTCCTCGAAGACGACGCAGTGCGCGGGGTCGACGCCGAGCCGCCGGGCGGCGAGCAGGTAGGGCTCGGGGTCGGGCTTGCCACGGGTGATGTCGTCGGCGGCGATCAGCGTCTTGGGCAGGATGCCGACGGCGTCCAGCCGGGCCTCGGCGAGCCGCCGGGTGGCGGAGGTGACGACGGCCCAGCGGTCGGCGGGCAGGAAGTCGAGGAGGTCCCGCGTGCCCGGCAGCAGCCGCACACCGCCATCGGGTACGTCGTCCACCTCCAGCTGCTCGACCCGGGCGACGGCCTCCGGCACCAGGCGGGCGGGCAGCAGGTCGGCGACTATCTCGGCGGCGGGCCGCCCGTGCAGGGCCACGCGCCCGAACTCCTCGGCGGTGACCCCGTACTCCCCGGCCCACCGGGTCCAGCAGCGCTCGACGGAGTCGAGGGAGGAGACGAGAGTGCCGTCGTTGTCGAAGAGGAGGGCGTGCGCGTGGATCGTCATGCCGTGACCCTACGATGTGGTCTAGACCCTGTGGCCTACGGGCGGGGTCGGGGGCCGGCGCCCGTTTCGGCCGTAATAGGGTCACCGCATGCTCAATGCCCTGACGCTGGTGACCGGGGTCGCCGCGCTGTTGCTCGCCGCCTGGTGCGGCTGGGCCGCCTACCGGGACCAGCCGACCAAGGACTGGCACTTCATCGGCATGGCCGTGGTGTCGCTGCTGGCCGTGGTCCAGCTGGTGGTCGGGATCGTGCAGCTGGCGCGGGGCGAGAAGCCGGAACAGGGTACGACGATCTTCGTGGCGTATCTGCTGGGCGCGTTCGCGTGCGTTCCGGCGGCGGGGTTCATGTCGCTGGCCGAGCGGACCAAGTGGGGCTCGGTGACGGTGGCCGCGGGCGGTGTGGTGCTGGCTGTGCTGGAGGTGCGGCTCTATGACATCTGGGGAGGCTGAGACCGAGATGACGGCGGTGGAGGAGAAGCCGGCCCGGTTGATCGGCGGGCCGGGCATGCTGCTCGTCTGGTTCTACGGTGTGATGGTGGTCGGGGCGGTGTCGCGGTCGGCGTACCAGATCTCCACGGAGTTCGACCGGGCGCCGCTCGCCTACGCGCTGTCGGCGGTGGCGGGCGTCGTGTACGGGTTCATCACGTACACGCTGATCCGGGGCGGGGAGACCGCTCGGCGGGCGGCGTTGGTGTGCTGCGCCGCCGAGCTCGCGGGCGTGCTGATCGTCGGTACGTGGACACTGGTCGACCGCTCGGCCTTCCCGGACGCGACCGTGTGGTCGTACTACGGGGCGGGGTACATCTTCATCCCGGTGCTGCTGCCGGTCTCCGCGATGTACTGGCTGCGCAAGGCGCGGGAGCAGGGGCGCTCGGCTCACGCCGTCTGAACGAAAGCCCCCGCCGGTTTCTCCAGGACGATCATCTCCACCCCGTCCGCGCCCTTGGACCGGCCCACCGTCTCGTAGCCCACGCGGCGGTACAGGCGGAGGTTGCCCTCGCTGCGGTGGCCGGTGAAGAGGCGGAAGCGGGTGGCGCCGCGCTCCTCCACGAGCGCCGCCTCGGCCGCGCGCAGCAGTCGCGCGCCGATGCCGTGGCCCTGCAGACGGGGGTGGACGCAGAGCTTGCCGATGTCGGCCGCGCCGTCCTCGCCGACCTTGCCGCGCACCGAGCCGACCACCTCCTCGCCGAGCCGGGCGACGAAGACGCAGTCGGAGGCGACCTCCTGGCGGACGGAGTCCAGGGTTTGGACGAGCGGGTCGATGCGGTAGTTGCCGTACAGCGCCGCCTCGCTCTGGAAGCACAGGTACTGGAGCCTGAAGATCTGCTCCGCGTCCTGCTCGGTCGCCACCGAGATGGTCACGCTCATGCCCATGTGCGCACGCCTCCCGCTCACCTGATCACCTGTCGTCCCTCACTCCTATCCCCGCACTTCGCGGGCTGCAACCTCCGGCGTGAGCAATCGGCGCAGACATCCCAGACATCTGGAGCGTTCCGGGCCGAGACTGCCCTGTGAGATACCCAACTCCCCCGCGATCTCCCGGTATGTCAGGTCCTTCGGCGACAGCAGTGCCTCGATGAGCCGGGGGCAGCGGCCGGGCAGCCGGCGCACCGCGTCGCGCAGCGCGCGGTACCGGGCGGCCGTGAGGGCCTGCTGCTCGGGGTCGGTGCGGGCGTCGTCGGGCGGTTCGGCGCCGTACGGGCGTTCCCGGCGGGTGGTGCGGCGGCTGCGGCGGGCCTCGGCGCGTACGGCCTTGCGCAGCCAGCCGTGCGGGTCCGGCGGCGGCCCCTCGGTCTCCAGCCGCTCCAGCAGGCGGAGCCAGACGGCCTGCTCCAGGTCGCCCGGCTCGCTCCCGGCGGCATATGCCTCGGCCGAGGCCTCGGCGGTGAGCAGCGGGCCCAGGGCGGCTACCAGGTCGTGGGTCATATGCGGAACGACGCGCCGCCCCGGGAGCAGGTTTCCGGGGCGGCGCACAGTCACCCCGAACGGAGTGACGGCAGGGCCGTGGGTTGACGCGGTCAGCCGGCCAGGAAGTCGGCGCGGGCGAGCACGCCGGTGTCGGCGTTGTCCGTGAAGACGCCGTCGATGCCGGTCGCGAAGTACGTCTTGAAGGCGCCGAAGGAGTCGCCGTAGCCGTCGGCCGCGCTGCCCTTGCGGTACTCGGCCGGGAGGAAGGGGTTCTCGTTGCGCATGGTGTAGGGGTGCAGGACCAGGCCCACCCTGTGCGCGTCGGAGACCAGGGTGGTCGGCTTGGTGAGGTTGCCGTTCGCGTCCTTCGGGATGATCAGGTCCAGGGTCGGGCCGATGCCCTGGGCGTAGCCGGCGATCTCCCTGAGGCCCTTGGGCGTGATCAGGTCGGCGACCGTACGCGGGTCACCCGCCTCGACGAAGTCGTAGGGGCGGCTGGCCGCCGAGGAGAGCAGCACGACGAGCGGGTTGTCGACCAGCTGGTTCAGCTTCTGGATGCTGCTGGGCTCGAAGGACTGCAGGATGACCGGCGAGTTCCGGCCGTCCTTGCCGTACTTGCGCAGCAGCTTCGCGACCCGCTCCTCGAGGCCCAGGCCGAGCTTGCGGAAGTAGGTGGGGTGCTTGGTCTCGGGGTAGATCCAGACCTGCTTGCCGCGCTTGCGGGTCTGCTCGTCCTGCCACTTCAGGACCTCTTCGAACGTGGGGATCTCCCAGCGCCCGTTGTAGAGGGTGTTGTGCGGCCGGTTGGCCGGTATGCGCTCGACCGCGCGCAGGGTCTTCAGCTCGGCGAGCGTGAAGTCCTCGGTGAACCAGCCGGTGGTGGCGACCCCGTCCAGCGTCTTGGTGGTCTTGCGGTCGGCGAACTCCGGATGGGAGGCGACGTCGGTGGTGCCGCCGATCTCCGGCTCGTGCCGGCAGACCAGATGGCCGTCCTTGGTGGGCACCAGGTCACCGGCCTCGACGACGTCGGCGCCCAGGTCCAGGGCCAGGTTGTACGAGCCGAAGGTGTGCTCGGGGCGGTAGCCGCTGGCACCGCGGTGGCCGATGATCGCCGGCACCGGCAGGCTCTTCAGGCCCCGGCCGCCCGCTCCGGACGGCCGGGTCCCGGCGGCCTCGGCCGCGCCCGGCAGCCCGAGGACCGCCCCGCTCGCGCCGAACACCGCCGCGCCGAGGATCGCCCGCCGTCCGGTGCCCTGAGTCTTCTCGTTCGCCTGGTCGCTGCCCATCGGCGCCCTCCTGCCATCCGTCTTGAGTGCGGGCCGATCGTAGGGGCGGACAGATGACCGCAGGGAGGCCCTCGACGAAACACGCGGGTGACTCCGTATGTCCTGTGGGAGGCGGGTGGTGACGGGTCGTCGCATCGGTGGCCGGGGCCGGGCCGCCGACCGGGTGACGGCTTCGCGCGATCTCCGTCACACCGCGGCGGAGGTGTTACGGGGCGTCCCCGCGGCGTCACCGCAGGTAAACCCACGTCAACACTTCGTAAGACCTCGGTGAACCGCCCGTACCCGATGTGCGCCGGGCCCGGGGCCGCGAGTAATGTCCTCACCTGCACAGACTCATATCGACCCCTCGACATCGGAGGCCCCGTTGTCCCGCTTCGCGCTCATCAAGGCAGTGCTCGGACCGATCATGCGCCTGATGTTCCGCCCACAGGTGGAGGGCGTGGAGCACATCCCCGGCGACGGGCCGGTCATTCTGGCCGGCAATCACCTCACGTTCATCGACTCGATCGTCCTGCCGCTCGTCACCAAGCGGCAGGTGTTCTTCATCGGCAAGGACGAGTACGTCACCGGCAAGGGCGTCAAGGGCCGGCTGATGGCCTGGTTCTTCACCGGCGTCGGCATGATCCCGGTGGACCGGGACGGCGCGAGCGGCGGCGTGGCCGCGCTGATGACCGGGCGGCGGATCCTGGAGGAGGGCAAGGTCTTCGGGATCTACCCCGAGGGCACCCGGTCGCCCGACGGCCGGCTGTACCGGGGGCGCACCGGTATCGCGCGGCTGACGCTGATGACCGGTGCGCCTGTTGTTCCGTTCGCCATGATCGGCACGGACAAGTTGCAGCCGGGGGGAGCCGGAATTCCGCGGCCGGGCAAGGTGACGGTTCGTTTCGGTGAGGCGATGGAGTTCTCCCGGTACGACGGGATGGACCGGGACCGGTATGTGCTGCGGGCCGTGACCGACTCCGTGATGGCTGAGGTCATGCGGCTGTCGGGGCAGGAATACGTGGACATGTATGCCACGAAGGCGAAGGCCGCCTAGTCGCCGTACCGGGCACGGGATCTCTTGCGGGTGCCGCTCCGTTGTGGTTGCTCGCGCCCACGCGGCGGAGCCGCACATCGACACAGCCACGCGCCCCTTTGGGGCGCTTCGCTCACCCCGCGCTTTCCAGATGCTGCCCCTTCAGCAGGAACCACGCCACCACCGCCGTTCCCAGCAGGACTACCGCTCCCGCGCCCGACGCCAGGTGCAGGCCCTGGAGGAAGGAGTCCCGGGACGCGTTCAGGAGTGCCTCCGCGGTGTGCGGGGGCATTTTTGATGCCGCCTCCACTGCGGCGCCCAGTGATTCGTGGGCCTGGTCCGGGGTGCCGGCCGGGCCGGTGAAGTCGCGGTAGGCGCCCGTGACGATGGAGCCGAGCAGGGCGATGCCCAGGGCCGCGCCCAGTTCGTACGCCGTCTCGGAGACCGCCGAGGCGGCGCCCGCCTCCTCCTTGGGCACGCTGGAGAGGATCACGTCGGCGGTGACGGTGAAGGAGAAGCCCGCGCCGATGCCCACGACCAGGAGCGCGACGCCGAGCACGGGGTAGCCGGTGGACCGGCCGAGAGCGGTGAGCGCGGCCAGAGCCAGGCCGACCGCCGCGAGGCCGCCCGAGACCACGGCGCGGACCGAGAAGCGACGCGCCGCGCGGCCCGCGATGAGGCCGGCCGCCACCGCGCCCACGGCGGCGGGCAGTTCGGCCAGGCCCGCTTCGAACGGGCGCCTGCCCTGGACGAGTTGCAGGTACTGGGAGAGGAAGAACACCAGGCCGGACATGCCCAGCACGGTCAGCAGGTCGGCGAGGACCGCCCCGCTGAAGCCACGGCGCCTGAACAGCCGCATGTCCAGCAGCGGGGCCGGCATGGTGAGCTGACGGTGGACGAAGCCGTAGAGGGCCGTCGCGCCGAGCAGTGCCGTGCCGAGCACCGGCCAGGTGAACCCGTGCGTGGCGGCCTCCTTGACCGCGTACACGACGCCGATCATGCCGACCAGCGACAGGACGACGCTGATCAGGTCCCACGGGCCGGGGTTCGGGTTGCGGGACTCGGGCAGCGTGCGGATGCCGACGAGGACCAGGACCGCCATCACCGGCAGGTTGATCAGGAAGACCGAGCCCCACCAGAAGTGCTCCAGGAGGAAACCGCCGGTGATCGGGCCGACGGCCGTGCCGGCGGAGGCGGTCGCGCCCCAGATGCCCACGGCGAGGCTGCGCTCGCGCGGGTCGTGGAAGAGGTTGCGGATCAGGGCGAGGGTGGCGGGCATCAGGGTCGCGCCCGCGACACCGAGCAGCGCCCGCGCCAGGATCATCAACTCCGGTGTGGAGGCGTAGGCGTTGAGGACCGATATCGCGCCGAACGCCGTGGCACCGCCGAGCAGGATCCGCTTGCGGCCGATGCGGTCGCCGAGGCTGCCCATGGAGACCAGCAGACCGGCGATGACGAAGGAGTAGACGTCGCCGATCCACAGGAGCTGGGTGCCGGAGGGGCCCAGGTCCTCGCTGATGTAGGGGGTCGCCAGGCCGAGGACGGTGGCGTCGACGGCCACCAGCAGCACGGCCAGGACAAGGACGGAGAGCGCGAGCCAGCGGCCGGGGCGCGTCACCGCCTCCGTCGTCGCGGCCGGCTGCAGGGTGCTGGTCATGATTCCTCTCTTCGTAGCGCGCCGCCGAGCAGCAGCTCGGCGACCATCGTCGGGAAGTCCCTGGCGGCCACCCGGCCGTCCAGGGTGGCCCAGGCGCAGGAGGCGATCAGGCCGTACAGCGCCTCGGTGAGCCAGACCGGGGTGAGGTCGATCCGGAACTCGCCCGTCTGCTGGCCGCGCTGGAACACCGCGCCGACGCGGGTGTCCAGGCGCAGCCATCCGTCGTTCTGCCGCTCGCCCTCCCACAACTGGCTCTCGCCGTACAGGAAGGCGAGCAGTCCGGCCGCGGGCTGGATCTCGCGCACCAGCCTGCGTACGGCCTCGCCCGCGGGCCCCTCGTCCAGCCGGGCCCGGTCCACGGCCGCCTCGCACTCCTCGATGCCGAGCGCCTCCAGCGCTCGTACGAGGGCATCGCGGCCGGCGAAGTGGCGGTGCAGCGTGGCCCGGCTGATCCCGGCGGCCTTGGCGACCTCGTCCATGGTCGCGGTGGGTTTACGGGTCAGCAGGGCGGCCGCGCTGCGCAGCACCTGGTCACGATCGAGAGCCATGAGACAAGTGTAGCCCAGATGAGACATCTTTGTCTCATGCTGGGCGTGCGCGACTCATTGCCGTCGGTCGGGACGGGTGTCGGTCAGTGCCAGGGCAGCTGGCCGCGCCGCTCCCAGTAGGCGCGCGGGTCCTCGGCGAGCGTGGCGAGGCGGGTCAGCTGGTCCACGCCGAGGTCGACGGCGGGAGCGTGCAGGTTGGAGACGAGCTGGGTGACCGTCGCGGCGCCGGAGAGCACGACGCCGGCCCACGGCTGGCGCAGGATCCAGGCGAGGGCCACCGCGTCACAGCCGAGGCCGCTCTCCTCGGCGACGGCCCTGAGCATCTCCGGGGCGTGCGGTGCGGCCAGCCGGCCGTTGGCCATGCCCTCCTTGACGATCACGGTGAGCCCGGCGTCGTGCGCCTCGGCGAGCGCGGGGGCCGCCGAGGTCTCGAACACGTTGTACGTCGACTGGACGGTACGGAACAGGGGCTCGCCGTCGGCGGTCAGCCGGAGGGCGGCGCGGATCGCGTCCGCCTGGGCGGGGCCGCTGGTGGAGAAGCCGATGGTCAGGCCCTGGGCGGCGGCCTCGGCGAGCCGGGCGTGGAGGTCCTTGTCGGTGAGGGCCGGGCTGTCCGGGGTCACCGAGTGGATCTGGTAGAGGTCGAGCCGGTCGCCGAGCACGGCGTCGGTCTCGGCGCGCTGCCGCTCGTACGCGGCGAGGCTGTGGTCCTTGACCTCGTGCTGTTCTGCCTCGGTGGACCAGCCGGCGGTGTAGGTGTAGCCCCATTTGCTGCCGATGACCACATCGTCGATGTCGGGGCGGGCGTTCAGCCAGTCGGCGAGGAACTCCTCGGAGCGGCCGTAGGAGCGGGCGACGTCGAAGTAGCGGACGCCTTGGGCGTAGGCGGCGTCGAGGAGTTCGTGGGTGCGGGTGCGCAGCGAATCCGCGCTGCGGTTCTCTCCGAGGTCTTCTTCGCGGCCGAGGTTGATGTAGCCGGGGCGGCCGACTGCGGCGAGGCCGAGTCCGATGTGCGCGGTGGGCGTGGTCACGGTGGCCAGGCGGCTGAACGGCATGGGGGCTCCCTGCACGATCGGCGTAGGGGATCTCACTTCAGGGGAGGATCTCGCACCAATCTACCCAGCCCTGCGCAGTTCAGCCCGCGCCTGGGGCCGTCGTCGGATGTCACGCCCACGGCGTTTTCACTCTGGCGGTCCCGACTCTCTTCTTCGACATCGGCGAAACCCTTGCGGCCCTCAGCGAGGTACGCAAGGACATCATCTCCGACCCCGGGTCCGGCCGGCCCGGCTGAGCGAGTCGGCCGCCACCCAGTAGCGAAATGCCTCGGTGCCGGGCCCGGCGCTGTCCGGCTGCGGCGCGGTCTCCGCGATGGCGTCGGGAAGGGCTGGGTGTCCAGATGGGGGACCGGATGCGGGACGGGCATTGTCGCTTGCTGTGGCTGCACTGTCATGGCAGCTCCATGGGAGGGGATCAGATGGGGGGTGGTGAAGTGCACCAAAGGGACCCTTTTGACCAAGCGGCTCCGGATTCGGTACGAGGCCCCCGTCGCCCGGTGTCAATTCGAACAGGAGCAAGCGGACGCGCCTCCGACCGGCACGGCGGCGGATGAGCGGGCCGGCCCTCCTGGCCCGCGCGCGGTGCACACGGGCCGCCGAACCCGGCGAGGTCGGCGGCCAGTCGGGGACGGTGCCGGCGTCCGGGGCCCACCGTCGGTTCGCCGGGTCGGCGTTGAGCTTCTGTCACCACACGCCCGGCGCAGCCAGAAGGGCCCGGACATGGTGTCCGGGCCCTTCTGGCTGCGCCGGCTAGGCCGTCCTGGCCGTCGCCCACTCGTGTTGTGCCGCCACGTCGGCCTTGACCTCCGACAGCTGGACGGCGACCGCGCTCGGTGCCGTACCGCCCCTGCCGTTGCGGGACGCGAGCGCGCCCGGGACGTTCAGGACCGTCCGGACCTCCGGGGTCAGGTGGGCGGAGATCTTCGCGAACTGTTCGTCGGTCAGCTCGTCGAGTTCCTTGTTCTCGGCCTCGGCCGTCTTCACGCACTCGCCGGCGACCTCGTGGGCGACGCGGAACGGCACGCCCTGCTTGACCAGCCACTCGGCGATGTCGGTGGCGAGCGAGAAGCCGGCCGGGGCCAGTTCCTCCATGCGCTCGCGGTTGACCGTGAGGGTGGCGATCATGCCGGTGAAGGCGGGGAGCAGGACCTCCAGCTGGTCGCAGGAGTCGAAGACCGGCTCCTTGTCCTCCTGGAGGTCGCGGTTGTAGGCGAGGGGCAGGGCCTTCAAGGTCGCCATCAGACCCGTCAGGTTGCCGATCAGGCGGCCGCTCTTGCCGCGCGCCAGCTCCGCGATGTCCGGATTCTTCTTCTGCGGCATGATCGACGAGCCCGTGGAGAACGCGTCGTGCAGGGTCACGAAGGAGAACTCCTTCGTGTTCCAGATGATGATCTCCTCCGCGATCCGGGAGAGGTTCACCCCGATCATCGCGGTGATGAAGGCGAACTCCGCCACGAAGTCACGGGAGGCCGTGCCGTCGATGGAGTTGCCGACGCTGCCGTGCTCGAAGCCGAGGTCCTGGGCGACCGCCTCCGGGTCCAGGCCGAGGCTGCTGCCCGCGAGGGCGCCCGAGCCGTACGGCGACACCGCCGTGCGCTCGTCCCACTGGCGCAGGCGCTCGGCGTCCCGGGACAGGGACTGGACATGCGCCAGGACGTGGTGGGCGAAGAGCACCGGCTGGGCGTGCTGGAGGTGGGTGCGGCCGGGCATCGCGACGTCCGGGTGGGCCTCGGCGAGGCCGATCAGGGCGTCCTGGAGGTCGGCGATCAGGCCGCCGATGGCGCGGGCGTGGTCGCGCAGGTACATCCGGAAGAGGGTGGCGACCTGGTCGTTGCGGGAGCGGCCCGCGCGCAGCTTGCCGCCCAGGTCCGGGCCGAGGCGCTCCAGGAGGCCGCGCTCCAGGGCGGTGTGCACGTCCTCGTCCGCGATGGTGCCGACGAAGGCGCCGGAGGCCACGTCGGCCTCCAGCCGGTCCAGCCCGGCGATCATGCGCTGCAGCTCGTCCTCGGTGAGGAGACCGGCCTTGTGCAGCACGCGCGCGTGGGCACGCGAACCGGCGATGTCGTAGGGCGCGAGCCGCCAGTCGAAGTGGACGGACGCGGACAGCTTCGCCAGGACCTCGGCGGGACCGTCGGCGAAACGGCCGCCCCAGAGCCGTACGTCACCGCTGTTGCTGCTCACTTGCGCTGCTCCTAGAGAGGTGGGTCGGTTACGCGAGGTGTGCGTCAGGCTATGCCTGCAGATCGCGCCGGGCGGCGATCTTCGAGGACAGGCTGTAGATGTCGATGAAGCCCTTGGCGGCGGACTGGTCGAAGGTGTCGCCCGTGTCGTAGGTCGCCAGGTTGAAGTCGTACAGGGACTCGGCCGAGCGCCGTCCGGTGACGACCGCGCGGCCGCCGTGCAGGGTCATGCGGATGTCGCCGGTCACGTGCTCGTTGGCCTCGTTGACGAAGCCGTCCAGGGCGCGCCTGAGCGGGGAGAACCACTGGCCGTCGTAGACGAGTTCGCCCCAGCGCTGCTCGACCTGCCGCTTGTAGCGGGCGAGTTCGCGCTCGACGGTGACGTTCTCCAGCTCCTGGTGGGCGGTGATCAGGGCGATCGCGCCGGGAGCCTCGTACACCTCGCGGGACTTGATGCCGACGAGGCGGTCCTCGACCATGTCGATCCGGCCGATGCCCTGGGCGCCGGCGCGCGCGTTGAGCTGCTGGATCGCCTGGAGGACGGTGACGGGCCTGCCGTCGACGGCGACGGGGACGCCCGCCTCGAAGCCGATGATCACCTCGTCGGCCTCGCGGGGCTCCGCCGGGTCGGCGGTGTACTCGTAGATGTCCTCGATCGGGGCGTTCCAGATGTCCTCCAGGAAGCCCGTCTCGACCGCGCGCCCGAAGACGTTCTGGTCGATGGAGTACGGCGACTTCTTGGTGGTGGCGATCGGGAGTCGCTTGGCCTCGCAGAACGCGATGGCCTTGTCCCGGGTCATCGCGTAGTCGCGGACCGGGGCGATGCACTTCAGGTCGGGGGCGAGGGCGACGATGCCGGCCTCGAAGCGGACCTGGTCGTTGCCCTTGCCGGTGCAGCCGTGGGCGACGGTCGTGGCGCCGTGCTTCTTGGCGGCGGCGACCAGGTGCTTGACGATCGCCGGCCGAGAGAGGGCGGAGACCAGCGGGTAGCGGTCCATGTAGAGGGCGTTGGCCTTGATCGCAGGGAGGCAGTACTCCTCGGCGAACTCGTCCTTGGCATCGGCCACTTCGGCCTCGACGGCACCGCAGGCGAGGGCACGCTTGCGGATGACGTCCAGGTCCTCGCCGCCCTGGCCCACGTCCACCGCGACGGCGATGACCTCGGCGCCCGTCTCCTCGGCGATCCAGCCGATGGCGACGGAGGTGTCCAGACCGCCCGAATAGGCGAGTACGACGCGCTCGGTCATGGGTTTCTCCTCACACTGCACCTGTGTCATGCATGAGTATGCAGAGCAATGCATGATTCGTCAATTGCCGAAGCCTTTGAACGGGGGAAATCGCTTTCCCGTACTCCTCCGCGAACGCAGGCGCCGCGTTGGCAACTCAGGACACTTCCCGACCGAGTGAGGCATTCCTATGTCCAGGGCTCTTCCGAAGTACAACAAGCGACGCGTGGCGCTCATCGGCAGTGCGGCCGCGGTGGCGCTCTCCGGTGCGGTGATCGCCACATCGGCGCTGGCCGGGACGCCGGCGAAGAGCGACGGCGCCGCGAACGCCCGCACCCTCGCCAGCCCTGGCACGATCACCTGCCCGGACGTCGCCTCCGAGCTCCCGGCCGTCCCCGCCTCCGCCAAGGCCGAGGTCGACCGCAACCTCACCCTCCTCCAGACCCAGATCCAGGAAGCCGACAAGCGTCTGCAGACCACCGTCGGCCAAGGCGGACCCAACTTCGTCAACAACGCCATCCTCGGACCCCTCAAGGACAAGCGCGTCTCCACCCTCGACCGCATCGCCATCGCCATCGGCCGCACCACCACCAAGCCCACCGGACTGGACTCCCTGGCCGCCTGCACCCTGAACGCGAGCGGGAGCGGGAGCGCGGCCACCGGTGCCGCCGCACCCAGCACGGCCGCGACCCGGCAGTCCGGCACCGGCGCGAGTACGACCGCCGGCGGCAGCACCGGAGCCGGCACGATCACCTGCCCGGACGTCGCCTCCGAGCTCCCGGCCGTCCCCGCCTCCGCCAAGGCCGAGGTCGACCGCAACCTCACCCTCCTCCAGACCCAGATCCAGGAAGCCGACAAGCGTCTGCAGACCACCGTCGGCCAAGGCGGACCCAACTTCGTCAACAACGCCATCCTCGGACCCCTCAAGGACAAGCGCGTCTCCACCATCGACCGCATCGCCATCGCCATCGGCCGCACCACCACCAAGCCCACCGGACTGGACTCCCTGGCCGCCTGCACGCTCACCAAGTGACGTGACAGGCGGCCGTGGCCGCCCCGACGAGCGCCGGCCGGGGCGGCCACGGCAATTCCTTAGACAGCCAAACGAGTTCCGTCGATAATCGCTGGACATGGGAAAGACCTACGAGCGCATCGACGGCAGGCTCCGTACGTTCATCGAGGAGCAGCCCCTCTTCTTCACCGCGACCGCCCCGCTGTCCGGCGACGGCACGGTCAACCTCTCCCCCAAGGGCCTCAAGGGCTCCTTCGCCGTGCTCGACGAACTGACCGTGGCCTACCTGGACTTCGCGGGGTCCAACGCCGAGACCATCGCGCATCTCAGGGAGAACGGCCGGATCACCCTGATGTGGTGCGCCTTCCAGGGCCCGCCGAACATCGTGCGGGTACACGGCCGGGGCGAGCCCGTCTTCCGGGACGACCCGCGCTTCAAGGAGCTCCTCACCCACTTCCCCGGCATCGACCCCAACCCGCACGGACTGCGCGCGATCATCGTCGTCCACGCGGAACTGGTCCGGGACACCTGCGGATACGCCGTCCCCTACATGGCGTACGAGAGCGACCGCGACCTGCACGGAAAGCGTTTCGCGCGGGAGGACGACGCCTCGCTCGGCGCGTACTTCGAGAAGAAGGAGCACGTCGCGACGAGCCTGGACGGACTACCCGGGCTGCCGTTGCCGCTTCCGCCGTCTACCGTCTGAGCCATGCGCCCCGGTGTCGTGCTCGCCCTCGTGTCCGCCTCCTCGCTCACCCTGCTCGGCCTCGCACCGGGTCCCGAATCCGTGCCGCTGCCCGCACGGATGGCGGACACCGGCGGCGGCAGCCAGCTGATCACCGCCCAGGCGCCCGGCGCGCACTCGACGTCGGGGACGGTCGTCTGGTGGGACCTGCGGGGCGGGCGGTGGGTGCAGGCGGGCTCGGCACCGGCGCGGTTCGGAGCGAACGGGCTGATGGAGGGGGCCACCCGGAAGCAGGGCACGAACACGACCCCGACCGGGCTCTACGGCCTTCCCTTCGGCTTCGGGATCAAGCCGGCGCCGAGCGGGACGAGCGTCGAGTACCGGGCGGTGAAGGAGAGTTCCTGGTGGTGCCAGGACAATGACTCGGCATCGTACAACCGTTGGGTGGACCCGCTGCCCACCGACTGCCGCGCCTCGGAGTCCGAGCACCTGATCACGTACCGCACCCAGTACGCGTACGGGCTCGTCATCGGCTTCAACTACGGCCGTCCCGTGCGGGCGCGGGGTGCGGGGATCTTTCTGCATGTCAACGGGCGTGCGGCGACCGCTGGTTGCGTGTCGGTGCCGGAAGAGGCCATGCGGCGGATCCTGCGGTGGGCGAACCCTGGGAAGCGACCTCATGTCGCCATCGGGACGGCGAGCGGAGCCACCGCTCTCACCCGGTACTGACCGGGCCGTGCGCGGTTCCTCGCGCCCCTTGGGCCGGCAGGCGCACCCTGAATGTCGTGGAGCCCGGGGCGCTGTCCAGCGCCACACTCCCCCCGTGCGCCTCCACCACCGCCGCCACGATCGACAGGCCCAGGCCCGCTCCGCCGCCGGAGGCATCCGTGCGGCGGCGGTGGTCTGCTCTCGTGAAGCGTTCGAAGACGCCCGGCTGGACCTCCTCGGGGACGCCGGGGCCGTTGTCGTGGACCGAGAGGACCGCCGAGTGCGGGTCGGTTTCCAGCGTCACCGTCACCTTGGTGCCCACGGGCGTGTGCAAACGTGCGTTGGCCAACAGGTTGGCCACCACCTGGTGGAGGCGGTGGGCGTCGCCCGGGATCGTCACCGGGTCCTCGGGGAGGTCCAGGGACCAGCGGTGGCCGGGGCCCGCGGCGCGGGCGTCGGTGACCGCGTCCAGGACCAGGTGGGTCAGGTCCACCGGGCGGCTCTCCAGCGGGCGGCCCGCGTCCAGGCGGGCCAGCAGGAGCAGGTCGTCGACCATCTCGCCCATGCGGGCCGACTCGGCCTTGATGCGCTGCAGGGCGCGGGTGACCTCCGGCGGCACCGGGCCGGGGTGGAGGAGCGCCAGCTCGGCATGGCCGCGGACCGAGGCGACCGGGGTGCGCAGCTCGTGGCTGGCGTCGGCCGCGAAGCGGCGCAGCCGCTCCTCGCTGGCGTGCCGTTTGGTCAGGGCGTCCTCGACGTGCCGGAGCATGCGGTTGAACGCCGCCGCGACCCTGCCGACCTCGCTGCGCGGGTCGCTGTCCGGGGCGCGCGGCGGCAGCGCCACCTCACCGCTGGCCAGGGGCAGCTCGCTGACCCGGGTGGCGGTCGCCGCGACCCGGCTCAGCGGGCGCAGCGACCAGCGGACCCACAGCGCCCCGGCGACCCCGGCGGCGATCAGGGCCAGGCCGAGGACGACCACGGCGACCAGTTCGAGGCGGGTGACCGCGGCCCGTACCGGCTCCGTCGGCAGGCCCGTCACCAGGACGTCGCCGTCCTTCCCCGGCCACGCGATCAGGCGGTAGTCGTGCAGGTGCGACAGGCACACGGTGTGGCCCCGGCCGTCCACCGGCAGCCCGGCCAGGGCCGCGCGGTCCGCGGCGGTCAGGGTGATGTCGGGGTTCTGCCGGTCGCTGGCGGGCACCACCGCCGCGTTGGTGACCCGGCCGTTCACCAGGCGGGCGCCGAACGTCTCCGTGGCCTGGCGGCGGGTGTCGCCGTGCTCGTCGCCGTCCCGGTCCGAGGGCTTCGAGGGCTGGTAGCTGCCGTGCTCCAGGCTCTGCGGGAAGGCCGCTCCGGCCTGCTGGATCTGCTGGTCGAGCCGGCGGGTGAGAAAGCCGTTCAGCTCGACGACGGCGGCCACGCCGACCGCGGCGCAGCTGATCGCGAGCAGCACGACCAGACCGGCGGTCAGCCGGGCGCGCAGGGTGCGGGGCCGGGGCAGCCGGGCCAGGGCGCCGCGCAGGCCGAGGCGGCTCACCTGGCCGCCGGTTTCAGGACATAGCCGGCCCCGCGCACGGTGTGGATCATGGGCTCGCGGCCCGCGTCGACCTTCTTGCGCAGGTAGGAGATGTACAGCTCCACGACATGGGCGCGGCCGCCGAAGTCGTAGGACCACACCCGGTCGAGGATCTGCGCCTTGCTCAGCACCCGGCGCGGGTTGCGCATGAGGAAGCGGAGGAGCTCGAACTCGGTGGGTGAGAGCTCGATCAGCTCGCCGCCCCGGGTGACCTCGCGGGCCTCCTCGTCCATCACCAGGTCGCCGACCGTCAGCCGTGGTCCCTCCTCCTGCTGGCGGGCCATGCCGGCACGGCGCAGCAGGCCGCGCAGCCGGGCCACGACCTCCTCCAGGCTGAAGGGCTTGGTGACATAGTCGTCGCCGCCCGCGGTGATGCCCGCGATCCGGTCCTCGACCGCGTCCCGAGCCGTGAGGAAGAGCACACAGACGTCCGGCTTCACCTCGTGCAGCCGGCGCAGCACGGCGAAGCCGTCGGTGTCCGGGAGCATCACGTCCAGGACGACGGCGTCGGGCAGCAGCTCGCGCGCCCCGGCGACGGCGGACGCGCCGTCACCGGCCGCGCGCACCTCCCAGCCCTCGTAGCGCAGGGCGCCGGTGAGCACCTCCGCGAGGTCGGGGTCGTCGTCGACGACGAGGACGCGCAGCGGGGTGCCGTCGGGTCGGGTGAGGGCCGGGCGGCCGGAACGGGTGGTGTTCATCGCGCCTTCCAGCATCACCCATGTGGAGGAGTGCGAGGCACCGCCACCGCTCTGAGTTTTCTCTGAGAGCCCTGAGGTCCGCTGAACGCAGTCTGAGAACCGGCTCTGAATCTGCTCTCAAAAGCCCTGTTCAGCGCCTCGCTCAGAGGACCCTCAGAACTTTCCGCCGCACAGTGGCCCGGTACGACGGACGAAGGGACGGCGATCGATGACCACCGTGGATGCACGGCGGGCGGCCCCGCCCGTGCCCCTGACCGCACGGCGCTCCCCCGCGGGGCCCGTGCTGGCCGTGCTGTGGGCCGGGGCGGCGGCCGTGGTCGCGCTCTGGTGGGCGGACACCGGGTCCGTGGTCGGTGCGGCCGGCTGGCTGACCGGCGCGGGCCGGATCGCCGGGCTGCTGTGCGGGTACGCCTGCGCGGTGCTCGTCGGTCTGATGGCGCGGGTGCCGCTGCTGGAGACCCGGATCGGCTCGGACCGGGTGGCGCGCTGGCACGCGATGGCCGGCCGGTACACGGTCTGCCTGCTCGTGGCGCACATCGTGCTGATCCTCGCCGGGTACGCCGCCCAGGACCGGGCCTCGCTCTGGCACGAGGCGGTGACCGTCGTCCTGGACTACCCGGACATGCTCAAGGCCACCGCCGGCACGGTGATCCTCTTCGCGGTCGGCATCACCTCGGTCCGGGCCGTGCGCCGCCGCACCAGCCACGAGTTCTGGTACTACGTCCACCTGCTGACGTACGCGGCCGTCTTCCTGGCCTTCTTCCACCAGCTGACGCTGGGGAACGAGTTCAACGGCAAGCCGGTGGCGACCGCCGTCTGGTACGCGCTGTACCTGGGCGTCGCCGCCCTGGTGCTGTGGTTCCGCGTCCTCGCCCCGGTCCGCCTCAACCGGCGCCACCAGCTGCGTGTGGACTCGGTTCACCTGGAAGCGCCGGGTGTGTACTCGGTCGTCCTACGCGGTCGGCACCTGGACGAGCTGGGGGCGCGGCCGGGGCAGTTCTTCCGCTGGCGGTTCCTCGGCGAGGGCCTGCGCTGGACCTCGACGCCGTACTCCCTGTCGGCGCCGCCGCGCCCGGATCTGCTGCGCGTCACGGTCAAGGCGCTCGGCGACCACAGCGCGGCCGTCGCGACGCTGCGGCCCGGCACCCGGGTGTGGGCGGAGGGCCCGTACGGCTCGCTGACCGCCGACCGGGCCACCAGCCACCGCTCCCTGCTGATCGCGGCCGGCGTCGGCGTCACCCCGCTGCGGGCGCTGTTCGAGACGCTGCCGGGCGAGGTCACCCTGCTGTACCGGGCGCGCCGCGCCGAGGACCTGGCGCTCGGCGCGGAGCTGGAGGCGATCGCCCGGTGGCGCGGCGCCCAGGTGCTGTACGCGCTGAACGGTCCGCAGGGCGAGCGCCCGGCCATCACGGCGGAGTCGCTGCGCGCGACCTTCCCGGGCCTCGCCGGCCACGACGTCTACATCTGCGGGCCGCACGGCTTCGCGCAGGACGTGTACGGGGCGCTGCGGGCGGCCGGGGTCCCGGACCGCCGTATCCACCACGAGTCCTTCGAGCTGTGAGAGCTGAGAGGCAGATCACGTGCATGCCCTGAAGAAGAACCGTCCGCTCCGCCGGATCGTGCTGGCCAGTGCCGCGACCGTCTCCGGGATGGTGCTGCTGCTGTCGCTGAAGCCGCACACGAGTCCCGTGCTGGCCACCGCCGACACCAAGTCGCCCACGGTGTCGAGCAGTTCGGCCCCGTCGAGCGGATCGGGCGGGTCGTCGGGCGGATCGAGCGGCTCCTCCAGCGGCTCCACCTCGGGGAAGGCCGTCAGCAAGACCGCCACCGGGGACACCGTCCAGACCCGCTGGGGTCCGGTCCAGGTGCGGGTCACGACCAAGAACGGGAAGCTGACGGACGTGACGGCCGTGCAGTACCCGCAGGACAACCCGCGCGACCAGGAGATCAACAGCTACGCCCTGCCCCAGCTGCGGCGTGAGGCGCTGGCCGCGCAGAGCGCGGACATCGACATGGTGTCGGGCGCCACGTACACCAGTACCGGCTACAAGCAGTCCCTGCAGTCCGCCCTGGACTCGGCGGGACTGTGAGGCGGGGCCGCTGAACACTCGGCGCATGCGGCACGTATCTGTGGGCCAAGGGTCAAGTCCCCACGGAGGAACCGTGACCACCACGCTCGCAGGCGGACGTGCCGCCCGCCGCCAGACGATGCGCCGCATCCGCCCGCGCCGCTCCCCGGCCGTACCGCTGCTGCTCGCCGTCTGGGCGGGCGCGGCGGGCGTGCTGTGGCTCTGGTGGCACAACACCCCGTCCATCGCCGACGACACCGGCAGGATCCTCAACGCGGGCCGGATCACGGGCCTGTTGGCCGGCTATCTGATGGCGCTGGTGGTGCTGCAGATGGCGCGCGTGCCGGCGCTGGAGCGGCGGGTCGGCTCGGACCGGGTGGCCCGCTGGCACGCGATGAGCGGCCGCTACACGCTCTGCCTGATCGTGGCGCACGTCTTCCTCACCATGTGGGGGTACGCGCTGCAGGCGGGCAAGTCGCTCGGCGACATCGTCCAGCAGACCATCGACTCCATCAACCAGCTGCCCGACCTGGGCAAGGCGGCCATCGGCACCGGCCTGTTCGTGCTGATCGGGCTGACCTCGATCAGCGGGATCCGCCTCCGGTTGGCGTACGACACCTGGTACCACGTGCACCTGATGACGTACGCGGCGGTGTTCCTGACCTTCTGGCACCAGATCACCACCGGAAACGACTTCGCGGTCGAGCCCATGGCGAAGACCTTCTGGTACGGCCTGTACGGCGTGGTCACCGCGCTCGTCCTCTGGTACCGGATCCTCACCCCGATCCGGCTGAACCTCCGGCATCGAATGCGTGTGGAGGCGGTCATCGAGGAGACGCCGGGCGTCGTGTCGGTGCTGATCGGCGGGCGGAGGCTGCACCGGATGGGCGCGGAGGCGGGCCAGTTCTTCCGCTGGCGCTTCCTCGCTCCAGGCATGCGGTTCAGCTCGCACCCGTACTCGCTGTCGGCGGCGCCCCGCCCGGACATGCTGCGGATTACGGTGAAGGCGATCGGCGACCACAGCGAGCGGCTGCGCGAGCTGACGCCCGGCACCCGGGTGTGGGCCGAGGGCCCGTACGGTGCGCTCACCGCGCAGCGCCGCAGCCAGGGCAAGGTGCTGCTGGTCGCGGGCGGCGTCGGCATCACCCCGATGCGGGCGCTGTTCGAGACGCTGCCCGGGGCGGCCGGTGACATCACCCTGCTCTACCGGGCCAACAGCACCCAGGACCTGGCGCTGTGGGACGAACTGGCGAAGATCGCCGACGAGCGAGGCGCCCGGCTGATGTACGCGGTGAACAGCCCCGACGGGGAGCGGCCGGACATCTCCGCGGAGAACCTCCAGCGGAAGATCCCGGACATCGACCGGCACGACGTGTTCATGTGCGGCCCGGCCGGGTTCGCGCAGTCGGTGTACGAGGCACTGCGCGGCGCGGGGGTCCCCGCCCGCCGCATCCATCACGAGTCCTTCGAGATGTGAGCGGGAGCTACGGACAGATGAGGAAGAGCCACCCCATTCGACGGGTCGTGCTGGCCACCGCCGCGACCGTGTCCGGTGTCGTGCTGCTGCTGTCGCTGAAGCCGGCGTCCGATCCGGCCGCGGCGTCGGCCGCGGGCGCGGCCCCCCAGCAGACGGCGGCGGGGCAGGCGTCTGCGCAGGGCGGTCAGCAGGGCAGCGCCCAGGCTGCCGCCGGCACGGTGACCGGTGACGCGACGCAGACGCAGTACGGAACCGTGCAGGTACGGCTGAGCGTCGCGGGCGGCCAGATCACCAAGGCCGAGGCGGTGCAGGCGCCCAAGGGCGGACTCAGCGACCAGAAGACGGCGCTGGCCGTCCCCAAGCTCAACCAGGAGGCCGTCGCGGCGCAGAGCGCGCAGATCGACGCGGTGTCCGGGGCGACGTACACGAGCAACGGCTACAAGAAGTCGCTGCAGTCGGCGCTGGACAGGATGAAGTCGGCCGCCTCCTCCGGCTCCAAGACCTCCGGTTCCTCCGGTGCCGGGGCCTCCGGCTCCTCCGGTGCGGCGCAGGCCCGCACGGTCACCGGGAAGGTCGCGCAGACGCAGTACGGCCCGGTACAGGTGCGGATCACGGTCAGCGGTGGCAAGATCACCAAGGCCGAGGCCGTCCAGGCGCCCAAGGGCGGACTCAGCGACCAGAAGACCGCGTTGGCGGTCCCCAAGCTGAACCAGGAGGCCGTCACGGCCGGCAACGCGAACATCGACGCCGTCTCCGGCGCCACCTACACCAGCACCGGCTACAAGCAGTCGCTCCAGTCGGCGCTGGACCAGGCCGGTGGCTGACACGGTGGCCGAGTCGGCCGAGGCTCCCGCCGCGGTGCGTCATGCGGAGGAGGTCATGGGGACCGTCTTCTCCTTCGACGTCCGCGGCGGGGAACCCGGTGCGGTACGCGAGGCGCTGGCCGAAGCCGTCGCCGGTCTGCACCGGGCGGACGCGGTGTTCAGCACCTACCGCGAGGACAGCGAGGTCTCACGGCTGGCCCGGGGTGAGCTGACCGTGGCGCAGTGCGCGCCGGAGGTGGCCGAGGTGCTGGACCTCGCGGCCGAGGCGGAACGGGTGAGCGAGGGCTGGTTCAGCACGCGCTACCAGGGCTCGCTTGATCCCACCGGCATCGTCAAGGGCTGGGCCGCCGAGCGGGCCGCGCGGCTGCTCGCGGGGGTGGCCGGGGTGCGCGGGGTGAGCGTCAACGGCGGCGGGGACGTCCAGCTCCTCGGCTCGCCGGAGCCGCAGCGGCCCTGGCGGGTGGGGGTAGCGGATCCGCTTCGGCCGGGTGGTCTGGCGGCGGTGATCTCGGCGGCGGGCGTGGCCGAACTGTCGGTGGCGACCTCGGGCACCGCCGAGCGGGGCGCGCACATCGTGGATCCGCGCACCGGAAGGTCCGCGGTGTCGGACCTGGTGGCCGTGACCGTGGTCGGGCCCCGACTGACCTGGGTCGACTGCTGGGCCACGGCAGCCTTCGCGATGGGCTCCCGGGCGGGGCTGGCGTGGCTGGAGTCGCTGCCGGACGTGGAGGGGCTGCTGATCACGGCCGGTGACGAGGTGCGGTGCACCGGGGGGCTGGCGGCGCGGCTGGGCTGACCGGATTCCTCCCTCACGGCACGACGACGGGAGCATGCGGCGCCGCCGAGGTCACCGTCACAGCCACCACGGCCACGAGGTCAGGGTAAGCAGCGTCACGCGGTCCGGGACCCGGGCCGCCCGCAGCGCCTCGTACCCGTCCTGCGCGAAGCCGTGTGGCCCTGGAGGGGACCCTGCCGCGGCGCCCCTGAGACTCGGGCACCGCCGATGACCGGCCCGGGTTCACACCAGCGGTTGCACCACGTGCCCCATCTCCAGGTGGGCCGTGGCGAGGACGGTGCCGCCGAGGGTCGTCAGCCGGGCGCCGGAGACGGTCGAGAGGTCGCCGGGCGCGGCCACGCCCCACTCGCCGTGTCCGGCGATCAGGGGGAAGTCGCCGACCCGTACGGTCGTGCCGTCGGAGTGCTCCAGCAGACAGGTGACCTTGCCGGTGTACGAGCCGTGGGAGCCGGCGGAGTCGACGGACACGAAGATCCAGCCGGGGGTCTCGGGGTGGACGTAGACCTCGCCGACCTTGCCGCCGCTCGTGGCCGAGGTCATGTCGCCGATCAGCATGGGCTCGGACTCGGTGGCGGGCGCGGTCGAGGCGACGACCTCCTCGATGGCGGTGCCGATCCCCCAGCCGGCGAAGCCGATGGCGACGGTGAGCGCGGTGGCGACGGCCGCGAGCCGCAGCCGGGCACGCCGGGCACGCCCGCGCAGGTCCCGGGACGCACGGCCGGCGGCGCCCGTGGAAGCCTCGGGTGCCGGAGCCTGCTCGGCCAGCCTGCGCGCCACCCGGGCCTCGAACCCGGCCGGCGGCTCGCTGTCCGGCAGCAGGCCGATCAGCCGGTCGCCGACCAGGGTGAGCTGGCGGACGTACTCCCGGCAGTCCGCGCACCGGTCCAGATGCGCGACGGCCTCGGCGCGCTCCCGGCCGGGCAGCACGCCCAGCGCCAGCTCGGCGCCGATCTGCCGGAGCTTGTCGCAGTTCGCGTCACTGGACATGGTCGCCTCGCTTCAAGGGCGCGAGCGTGGTGCGCAGCTTCGCCATGGCGGCCCTGATGCGTGTCTTGGCGGTGCCCAGCGGGATGCGCTCTGCGTCGGCGATCTGCTGGGCCGTCATTCCGTAGATGCCGGCCATCACCAGGGCCCTCGCCTGTTCCCGGGGCAGCCGCCCCACGGCGGCCCGCAGCTGGGAGGAGGCCTCGTCGGCCAGCGCCCACTGCTCGGGGGTCTCGGTGACGACACCGATGACGGAGTCGAGGTCCTCGGGTGCCATCGGCTCGGTCCGCCGGGCCCGGACGGCGTCGACGGCGAGGTTGTGCGCGATGGTCGTCAGCCAGGTGGTGACCGAGCCGCGGCGCGAGTCGTAGATCTGGGCGTGACGCCACGCGCGCTCGAACGTCAACTGGGCGACGTCCTCGGCGAGTTGCGCATCCCCGGTGACGGCCATGGCGACCCCGAAGACCCGGTGCTGGAACCTGCGTACGAAGATCACCGCGAGTTCCGGATCAGCGGAGGCCAGCCCGGCCAGCAGGGCTTCGTCCGGGAGGCGGCCCACGGGGAACCGGAAACCCGACACACCCCCGTATACGGCCGACGGCCGCCAGTGGATTGCCCGCCCGCCGCGGAAGATCACACTCTCATTCTCCGCCGACGGGCTGGGCCCCGCATGCGGGCTCAGTGACCGTTCTGGGCCAGCCGCAGCAGGTGGTCCGCCAGGGCCTGGCCGCCGCTCGGGTCCCGGCTGATCAGCAGCAGCGTGTCGTCACCGGCGATGGTGCCGAGGATGTCGTGCAGCTCCGCCTGGTCGATGGCCGAGGCGAGGAACTGGGCGGCCCCCGGCGGGGTACGCAGGACGACCAGGTTGGCGGAGGCCTCCGCGGAGATCAGCAGCTCCTGGGAGAGCCGCCGCATCCGCTCCTCCTTCGCCGACTCCCCCAAGGGCGCGCGGGGGGTACGGAATCCGCCCTCGCTCGGCACCGCGTAGATCAGCTCGCCGTCGGTGTTGCGGATCTTCACCGCGTTCAGCTCGTCGAGGTCCCGGGAGAGCGTCGCCTGGGTGACGCTCAGCCCGTCGTCGGCGAGCAGCTTCGCCAGCTGGCTCTGCGACCGCACCGGCTGCCGGTTGAGGATGTCCACGATCCGGCGGTGCCGCGCGGTCCGGGTCTGCGGCACGGCCGGTCCGGCACCCGCCGCCTGCTCGTGGTCCTGCGCCTGGCTCATCGTCGTCCTATTCTCCGGATCGTCCGTCCCCATCCACTGGGTTCGCTGCGTCGAGGACACCGGGCAGCGCCTGGAGGAAGGCACCCACCTCGGCGTCCGTGATGTTCAGCGGCGGCATCAGCCGTACGACGTCGGGAGCGGGCGCGTTCACCAGGAACCCGGCCTCCTGGGCCGCCTGCTGCACCTGTGGCGCGTGCGGCCCGGTGAGCACGATACCCAGGAGCAGGCCGGCGCCCCGCACATAATCGATCAACGGGTGGCCGAGACCCTCGATTCCCTCGCGCAGCTTCTCGCCCTGCCGCTTGACGTTCTCCAGCAGCCCGTCGTCGGCGATGGTGTCGAGTACGGCCAGTCCGGCGGCGCAGGCGACCGGGTTGCCGCCGAAGGTCGTACCGTGCTGGCCGGGCCGGAGCAGTTCGGCGGCCCGGCCGAAGGCCACGGTGGCACCGAGCGGCAGCCCGCCGCCGAGCTGCTTGGCGAGCGTGACGACATCGGGCAGGACGCCCTCGTGGGCCTGGTACTCGAACCAGGTCCCGGTACGGCCGATTCCGGTCTGCACCTCGTCCAGCACCAGCAGGGCGCCTGTGGCGGCGGTGATCGCGCGGGCCGCCTTCAGATAGCCGGCCGGGGGCACGACGACACCGTTCTCGCCCTGGACCGGCTCGATGATGACCAGCGCCGTCTCCTCCGTGACCGCGGCGGCGAGCGCCTGGGCGTCGCCGTAGGGCACGTGGGTGACCTCGCCGGGCAGCGGAAGGAAGGGGTCCTGCTTGGCCGGCTGGCCGGTGAGCGCGAGGGCGCCCATCGTCCGGCCGTGGAAACCGCCGGTGGTGGCGACCATGTGGGTGCGCCCGGTGAGCCGGCCGATCTTGAAGGCGGCCTCGTTGGCCTCGGCGCCGGAGTTGCAGAAGAAGACGCGGCCCTCCCGGCCGAAGAGCTGGAGCAGCCGTTCGGCGAGGGCGACGGTGGGCTCGGCCAGGAAGAAGTTGGAGATGTGCCCGAGCTGTCCGATCTGGCGGCTGACGGCCTCGACGACCGCCGGGTGGGCGTGGCCCAGCGCGTTGGTGGCGATGCCGCCGACGAAGTCGTGGTACTCCCGGCCCTCGGCGTCCCACACCTTGACACCCTCGCCGCGCACGAGGGGCAGGCGGGGGGTGCCGTAGTTGTTCATGAGCGCGCCCTGCCAGCGCTGGGTCAGCTCCTGGTTGCTCATGACTCCCCCTGTTCGTCGGGCACGACCATCGTGCCGATGCCTTCGTCGGTGAAGATCTCCAGCAGGATCGAGTGCTGGACCCGGCCGTCGATGACGCGGGCGGTGTGCACCCCGTTGCGCACGGCGTGCAGACAGCCCTCCATCTTCGGCACCATGCCCGAGCTCAGCTCCGGCAGCAGCTTCTCCAGTTGGGAAGCGGTGAGGCGGCTGATCACCTCGTCGGAGTTCGGCCAGTCCTCGTAGAGGCCCTCGACGTCGGTGAGGACCATGAGGGTCTCGGCGCCCAGTGCCGCAGCGAGTGCCGCAGCCGCCGTATCGGCATTGACGTTGTAGACATGTCCGTCGTCCTGACTGCGGGCGATGGAGGAGACGACCGGGATACGGCCGTCGGCGAGCAGCGCCTCGATGGCGCCCGTGTCGATCGCGGTGATCTCGCCGACCCGCCCGATGTCGACGAGTTCGCCGTCGATCTCGGGCTGGTGCCGGGTGGCGGTGATGGTGTGCGCGTCCTCGCCGGTCAGACCGACGGCGAGCGGCCCGTGCTGGTTGAGCAGACCGACCAGCTCTCGCTGCACCTGTCCCGCCAGCACCATCCGTACGACGTCCATGGCGTCCTCGGTGGTGACGCGCAGGCCCGCCTTGAACTCGCTGACGATGCCGTGCCGGTCGAGCGCGGCGCTGATCTGCGGGCCGCCGCCGTGCACGACGACCGGCTTGAGGCCGGCGTGCCGCAGGAAGACGACGTCCTGGGCGAAGGCCGACTTCAGCTCCTCGTTCACCATGGCGTTGCCGCCGAACTTGATGACGACGACCTTGCCGTGGTGCCGGGTCAGCCAGGGCAGCGCCTCGATGAGGATCTGGGCCTTGGGCAGGGCCGTGTGCTTGCGAGTGCTCATGAGGAGTAGGCGCTGTTCTCGTGGACGTAGTCGGCGGTGAGGTCGTTGGTCCAGATGGTCGCGGTCTCGGTGCCGGCGGCAAGGTCGGCGACGATGTGCACCTCGCGGTAGCGCATGTCGACGTTCTCGCGGTCCTCGCCGACGGAGCCGTTCTTGCACACCCACACGCCGTTGATGGCCACGTTGAGCTGGTCCGGCTCGAAGGCTGCCGAGGTGGTGCCGATCGCGGAGAGCACCCGGCCCCAGTTGGGATCCTCGCCGTGGATCGCGCACTTGAGGAGGTTGTTGCGGGCGATGGAGCGGCCCACCTCGACGGCGTCCTCCTCGCTCGCCGCGTTGATCACCTCGACCTTGATGTCCTTGCTGGCGCCCTCGGCGTCCCGGATGAGCTGCTGCCCGAGGTCGTCGCACACCTGCCGTACGGCGTCGGCGAACCCGGCGTACTCCGGGGTGATGCCGGAGGCGCCGGAGGCGAGCAGCAGCACGGTGTCGTTGGTGGACATGCAGCCGTCGGAGTCGACCCGGTCGAAGGTGACCTTCGTGGCGGCGCGCAGGGCCCGGTCCAGGGTCTCGCTGTCGAGGTCGGCGTCGGTGGTGAGGACGACCAGCATGGTGGCGAGGCCGGGGGCCAGCATGCCGGCGCCCTTGGCCATGCCGCCGACGGTCCAGCCGTCCCCGGTGACGACGGAGGTCTTGTGGACGGTGTCGGTGGTCTTGATGGCGATGGCGGCCTTCTCGCCGCCGTGCTCGGACAGCTGGGCGGCGGCCGTCTCGACACCCGGGAGCAGCTTGTCCATGGGCAGCAGGACGCCGATGAGTCCGGTGGAGCACACGGCGACCTCGATGGCGCCCCGGCCGAGCACCTCGGCCGCCTTCTCGGCGGTCGCGTGGGTGTCCTGGAAGCCCTTGGGGCCGGTGCAGGCGTTGGCGCCGCCCGAGTTGAGGACGACGGCTGAGACCTGGCCGCCCCTGAGGACCTGCTCGGACCACAGCACCGGCGCGGCCTTCACACGGTTGGAGGTGAAGACGCCCGCGGCGGCACGACGCGGCCCGTTGTTGACCACGAGGGCCAGGTCGGGGTTGCCGTTCTCCTTGATCCCGGCGGCGACGCCCGCCGCCGTGAATCCCTTGGCTGCCGTGACACTCACTGCATCTCCCTGTTCGCTTCTCCGCCCGTGCAGCGCGCCGGTGCGGGCTTCGTCGTCGACTGCGGCGCGGTGGCTGCACGTGCTCCCCCAGCTACCGCTGGGAGGTACCCCCAGCTCACGGAGCGACTCCCGTCGTGGAAAGCCCCGTGGTCTCCGGGAGACCCAGGGCGATGTTCATGCTCTGGACGGCACCGCCCGCGGTGCCCTTGGTCAGGTTGTCGATGGTGCTGATCGCGATGATGCGGCCCACGGCCTCGTCGTACGCGACCTGCACCTGAACGGCGTTGGAACCGTAGACGGACGCCGTCGCGGGCCACTGGCCCTCGGGCAGCAGATGGACGAAGGGCTCGTCGGCGTAGGCCTTCTCATAGGCGGCGCGGACGGAGTCCGCCGTCACGCCCGCGACAGCGGACGCGCTGCACGTGGCGAGGATCCCGCGCGGCATCGGGGCGAGCGTCGGTGTGAAGGAGACCGAGACCCGCTCCCCCGCCGCCCCGCTGAGGTTCTGGATCATCTCGGGGGTGTGCCGGTGGCCGCCGCCGACGCCGTACGGCGACATGGAGCCCATGACCTCGCTGCCGAGCAGATGCGGCTTGGGCGCCTTGCCCGCGCCGGAGGTGCCGGACGCGGCGACGATCACCGCCTCCGGCTCGGCGAGCTGGGCGGCGTAGGCCGGGAACAGGGCGAGGGTGACGGCGGTGGGGTAGCAACCGGGCACCGCGATGCGCTTGGACCCCTCCAGCGCGGCGCGGGCGCCCGGAAGTTCGGGGAGGCCGTAGGGCCAGGTGCCGGCGTGTGCGGAGCCGTAGAACCTCTCCCAGTCGGCCGGGTCCTTCAGCCGGAAGTCGGCGCCCATGTCGACCACGAGGACATCGGGCCCGAGCTGCTCGGCGACGGCGGCGGACTGCCCGTGCGGCAGCGCGAGGAAGACGACGTCGTGCCCGGCGAGCGCCTCGGCCGTGGTCTCGGTGAGCACGCGGTCGGCCAGCGGCAGCAGATGCGGCTGCAGCGTGCTCAGCCGCTGGCCGGCGTTGGAGTTCCCGGTCAGGGCACCGATCTCGACCTCGGGATGCGCGAGGAGCAGGCGCAGGACCTCACCGCCCGCGTATCCGCTCGCTCCGGCCACCGCCGCACGTACCGCCATGTCCATCCTCCTCGTGGTGGCATGACTATACGTTTCGCCGCAGGTTTATGCAATGACCGCACAGCGCGTAGGAGGCGCCGAGCAGTCCGGCGACCCACCAGCGGGGCGCAAGGTGAGCAGCAGCCAGGCCAAGGCGGCCGCGGCGGAGGCGAGAAACGCTAGGGCGACCCGGCCCTGCGGGCGGCGTAGGCGCGGGCGGCCCGGACCCGATTGCCGCACTTGGTGGTGCACCAGCGGCGGGCGCCGTGCGAGCGCAGGAACCAGCGGGCGCAGCCCTGGGCGGCGCACTCGGTGAGCTGTCCCGCGTCGGCGCCGGTGAGCAGGTCGGCAGCGTCCTCGGCAAGCAGCGAGAGCGCGGCGGCGGCCGGGTTTCCGGTGTCGGGGAGGTCGGCGCGGAGGGGGCCGTCGGCGGTCCAGGCGAGCCGGGGGGTGGCGGGCGCCGCGGCGAGCGCGGCGTTGAGGGTGTCGAGGGCGTCGGCGGGCGGGAGTGCCGCGGCGACCCGGGCCTCGAAGAGCGCGCGCAGCCCCTCGCGCAGGGTGCGCAGCCGGCCGGACTGCCGACCGTTGATCACCACCCGGTCGGGCAGCAGCTCGTGCCGGACGAGCCAGAGATGTGCCGCCTCGGTGTCGTCGAGCAGGTCGACCTGGCCGTGACTGACGGTGAAGCGCGTGTTGACCAGCGCCAGCGAGACATACCGGTCCTCGCCCGGGACCGGGAGCTGGTGCAGGTAGACGGGGGCCTCGTGATCCACGGCTCTCATGGTAATCCTTGCGGTTCTCCGTGAGGAGGACTTAGCGTGACTCATGGAGAATCGCAATCGAAACCGTGAGAGGTGAGCCGCCGTGGCCTTCGACGTGGACGTGCTGCGCCAGGACTTCCCGATCCTGCAGCGGACCCTGGACGGCGGCGCCCCGCTCGTCTACCTGGACTCCGGCGCCACCACTCAGAAACCGCTCCAGGTCCTCGACGCCGAGCGGGACTTCTACCTGCACCGCAACGCGGCCGTGCACCGCGGCGCGCACCAGCTGGCGGGCGAGGCGACGGAGGCGTACGAGCAGGCCCGGCAGACGGTGGCCCGGTTCATCGGCGCCGCCGCCGACGAGGTGGTCTTCACCCGCAACACCACCGAGGGCATCAACCTCGTCGCCTACGCGCTGGGCAACGCCGGCCGGCTCGGCCCGGGCGACCGGATCGTGGTGACGGAGATGGAGCACCACGCGAATCTGGTCCCCTGGCAGCAGCTCGCCGAGCGGACCGGGGCGAGCCTCGACTGGTTCGGGCTCACCGACGACGGCCGGCTCGATCTGTCCCGGGCCGGGGAACTGCTGGACGAGCGCACCAAGGTGCTCGCCCTCAGCCACCAGTCCAATGTGCTCGGCACCCTCAACCCGGTGCGCGAACTCGCCGACCGCGCACACGCGTTCGGCACCCTGGTGGTCGTGGACGGCGCCCAGTCCGTGCCACACCGCCCGGTCGACGTGACGGAGCTGGGCGCGGACTTCCTCGCCTTCTCCGGGCACAAGATGCTCGGCCCGAACGGCGTCGGCGTGCTGTGGGGCCGCGCGGACCTGCTCGCCGGACTGCCGCCGTTCCTGACCGGCGGCTCGATGATCGAGATCGTGGAGATGGACCGCACCACCTTCCTGCCGCCGCCGCAGCGCTTCGAGGCGGGCGTGCCGATGACCTCGCAGGCGGTGGGGCTCGCGGCGGCCGTGGAGTATCTGGAGCGGCTCGGCATGGCGGAGGTGGCGGCGTACGAGGACACGCTCACCGCCCGCGCCCTGGACCTGCTGACCGAGGTGCCCGGCGTCCGGATCGTCGGCCCCACCGAGCTCACGGACCGGGGGTCGGCGGTCTCCTTCACGGTCGACGGCATCCACCCGCACGACGTGGGCCAGGTGCTGGACGAGCGGGGCGTGGCCGTCCGCGTCGGCCATCACTGCGCCCGGCCGATCGTCAAGCGGTACGGCATCCCGGCGACGACCCGGGCGAGCTTCTACGTCTACAACACACCGGCCGAGGTGGACGCCCTGGTGGAGGGTGTCCGGGCAGCTCAGAGGTACTTCGGCGGATGATCGCAGACCGGGCTTGACCTGGAGCGCGCTCCAGGTTCTACCGTTCTTGTCATGACCAGCGGACAGCCCCTCCCGCAGGACCGGGAACCGTCGTTGACCATTGCCCAGGTCGCCGAGCGCACGGGCCTCTCGCAGGACACCCTGCGCTACTACGAGAAGGCCGGCCTGATCGAGCGGGTGGGCCGGACCACCGGCAACCAGCGCCGCTACCGGACGGCGGACCTGGCCTGGCTGGAATTCCTGCTGCGGCTGCGCGGGACCGGCATGCCCATCAGCGACATGCAGCGCTACGCACGGCTGCGGGCGGAGGGGGACGCCACGGTCGCCGACCGGCTGGCGATGCTCCGCGAGCACCGCGCCGACCTGGCCGAGCGGATGCGGGCGCTGCGGCGCAACGCGTCCGCGCTGGACGACAAGATCGCACACTACGAAGGGCTGCTCCACGACGGGCGGCCGGGAACGGACGAGCGGACATGAACCAGAGCACCACCCGTGACGAGCGCTTCGCCCATGGCCTGGAGGTCCTGCGGTCCGTCGACGGTGAGGCGGGGCAGCGGGTCATCGACTCGCTCGCCGACATCAGCCCCGAGCTGGGGCACCAGATCGTCGCCTGGGGCTTCGGCGAGATCTACGACCGGCCCGGACTCCCGCCCCGCGACCGCCAGTTGGTCACCCTGGGCATGCTGACCGCGCTCGGCGGCTGCGAGCCCCAGCTGGAGGTGCACATCAACGCGGCGCTGAACGTGGGGCTCACACCCGAGGAGATCGTCGAGGCGCTGCTGCACTCGGCCGGGTACTGCGGTTTCCCGAAGGCGCTGAACGCGACCTTCGTGGCGAAGAAGGTCTTCACCGAGCGCGGGCTGCCGCCGCTCGCGCAGCGGCCCGCGCCGGACGGCTCTACTTCTGCTTGATCCTGAGGAACGTGATCGAGTTCGCCGGGGAGGTCATGGCGGGCACGGTAGCCCGTAAGCTCGCCTCATGGATGTGCAGCCCCGGTACCGGCCGGTCCCCGATGTGCTGGCCCATCTGGCCGGCCGCTGGCTGGTCGAGCGCCGCGTGCGAGACCTCGCGAGCGGGGCGGAAGGGCACTTCTCAGGGGCGACCGTCTTCACCGCGCTGGAGGCCGGAGGCCTGCTCCACGAGGAGTCCGGCACGTTCACCTGGCAGGGCGTGGCCCGCCCCGCCACCCGCACGCTGCGGTTTCTGCCGGGCTCCACGCCGGGCACGGCGGACGTGCGGTTCGCGGACGGGCGGCCCTTCCACGCGCTGGACCTGACTTCGGGGCGGTATGTCGCCGAGCACCCGTGCGCGGCCGACCTCTACCGGGGCGAGTTCACCGTCCGGGACGCCGACCGCTGGCGCTCGGTCTGGCGGGTCGGCGGCCCGGCGAAGGATCTGGTGCTGACCACGGACTATGTGCGCGAGGGCTGAGCCGACACGGCGTCGAGGCGGAGGTTCCAGCGGCCCGCGCGGCCGGTGACGGTGGTCGTGGACAGCGGGCGCACGTCGATGTTCCAGTAGGTCGAGGGCGGTGCCTTCAGGGCGTAGACCAGGGCGGCGCGGATCACGGCGGGCTCGGCGACGGCGACGATCCGGCCGCCGTCCTCGGCCGGCCGGGTGTCCAGCCAGCCGCCGACCCGGGAGATGAAGCCCAGCAGGGACTCGCCGCCGTGCGGGGTGGCGCGCGGGTCGGCGAGCCAGGCGTCCACGGCGTCCGGCTCGCGGGCCATCGCCTCGCCCAGGGTCAGTCCACGCCAGCGGCCCATGTCGCAGTCGCGCAGCGCCAGCTGGGCCAGCGGGGCGTACCCGAGCGCGTCGCCGGTGGCCCGGCTGCGCGGGGTCGGCGAGCAGTACCGCAGCTCGGCGGCCGCCAGCGGCAGCAGGTCACCGGCGGCGCGCTGCACCTCGTCCCAGCCGGCCTGGTCCAGCGGCCGGTCGTCGTCGAAGCGCTCCGCGAGCAGCGGGGTGCTGCGTGCGGCGGCGACGAACGTCACCCTCAGTGGCATGCGGTGATGGTGTGCCTGGAGTGAGCAGAGGTCAAGGGGTGGCCGCTGTGAGTACGGTCTGTGTGCGCCCGGTCACTCGGACGCGGCCGCTCACTCCGGCTCGAAGGGGTCTCCACCTGCTGGTCCTCGAAGTCGGGTGAGTGAGCGTAACCATGTATGAGTGAGTGTCGTTGTCAGAGTGTGAATCTGACGGAATGGGCGAAGACGCAGAGTGTGCATCCGCAGACCGCGTATCGCTGGTTTCGTGAGGGGACGTTGCCGGTACCGGCTCAGCGGGTCGGGCCACGCACGATCCTGGTGAACATCGACGCGAACGCCACGCCCGAAGCCATCGGCGGTCTGGGCCTATATGCCCGCGTGTCCTCGCACGATCAGAAGACCGATCTGGAACGCCAGGTCGCTCGGCTGTCGGCGTGGGCGGCGAAGGCCGGTCACCGAGTCGTTCGTGTCGAGGCGGAGATCGCTTCCGGGATGAACGGCTGCCGTTCCAAGGCCCGGCGGCTGCTGGCCGACCCGCACGTGACCTGCGTGGTGGTGGAGCACAAGGACCGGCTCGGCCGGATGAACGTCGAGCTTGTCGAGGCCGCCTTGTCCGCGACGGGCCGTCGCCTGCTGGTCCTGGACGACGGCGAGGTCGAAGACGACCTGGTGCGGGACATGGTGGAGGTGCTGACCTCGTTCTGCGCCCGCCTGTACGGGCGCAGGTCGGCGAAGAACCGCGCCCGCAAGGCACTGGAGGCCGCCGAACATGGCTGACCTCCGCCCGATTGCCGCGCCGTTCGTGGCTCTCGGCCCGTCCGGTGTGGCGATCCGCGCCCGGTTGGGGGGCCTCACGCCCGAGGATGAGGATGAGAGGGTTCTGCGCTTGGTGGGGGCGCACCTGGGCTCGCTCGCCTCGAAGGACCTCACAGCGCGTTGCATGGACGGCCTGGAGCACTCCACCGAGTCATGGGCGGCCCGTAAGAGGGTCCTGACGGCGAAGTCGTCGTCCAGGTGGGCCGGGTCGATCACGAAGGCCACGCATGACCAGTGGGCACTCGCCCGGCGCGGCCAGGCCGCACACGTGCAGTCCCTCGAAGCCGGTATCACGACGATCCGGCACCGGCTGTCGCTGCCGGTCGGGGAGAAGGGCACCAAGCGGGCTCCGGGCGGCTACCGCTCCGCGCACGAGTGGTTCCACAAGACGCGGCGGCTGCATGTGCTGGAGGACCGGCTCGAGAAGGTTCGGGCCGAGCGGGAAGCGGGCCGGGTGCATGTCGTGCGTGGCGGCAAACGTCTGCTGGGCACCCGCCACAACCTCGACAAGGCACAGCTCACCGAGGCCGAGTGGCGTGAGCGGTGGGAAGCCGGGCGCTGGTTCCTCCAGGCGGACGGCGAGTCGGGGAAAAGGTTCGGCAACGAGACGATCCGCATCACGCCTGAGGGCGAAGTGTCGCTCAAGCTCCCGGCCCCGCTCGCCGACCTGGCGAACGCCAAGCACGGCCGGTACATCCTCGCTGCGCAGGCGCGGTTCCCTCACCGGGGGCAGGAGTGGGCCGACCGCGTGGAGGCGAACCGGGCCGTGGCCTACCGCATCCACTACGACACGGGCCGCGGGCGCTGGTACGTGGACGCCTCCTGGCAGATCCCTCCCACCAGGACCACCCCACTCGAAGCCGCCCTCGCCGATGGCGTGATCGGCGTGGACACCAATGCCGACCACCTCGCCGCATGGCGCCTGGACACACACGGCAACCCGATCGGCCGGCCGCGCCGGTTCTTCTATGACCTGTCCGGCACCGCCCAGCACCGCGACGCCCAGGTACGGCACGCTCTTACACGGCTGCTGAACTGGGCCAAGAGCTGCGGCGTCAAGGCCATCGCGGTCGAAGACCTCGACTTCCAGGCCGAGAAGACCAGAGAGAAGCACGGGCGCAAGCGCCGATTCCGGCAGCTCATCTCCGGCATGCCGACCGGTAGGCTCCGCGCCCGGTTGACCTCCATGGCCGACGCCACCGGCATCGCGATCATCGCCGTGGACCCGGCCTACACCAGCAGGTGGGGCGTCCAGCACTGGCAAAAGCCGATGGCCGGCCCCACCCGTAAGACCACCCGGCACGATGCGGCGAGCATCGCGATCGGACGACGCGCCCAGGGGCACCCGATCCGGCGGCGGACGACACCGCCCCGTGCACACCAGAGGGATGCGCACGGGCATCGGACCGTCCAGGCCGACCGGCGTGCCCCTGGGCGTGAGGAACCCCGCCCCCGCATCCCCGGACCACGGACACGATCCGTGCCGCCGGACGCGGCGAGTACGCGGGCGACCAGGACATCCAAAACCGTTCGGGGTGTCCGCAGTGACCAGGCGTGGGTCCAAGACTCACTCCTGCTCACTGACTAGGAACGGTGGACCATCCACTTGTCGGGGCGGTCCAGCGGGCGGAAGCCCAGCTTCTCGTACACGCCGTGCGCGTCGTGTGTGCTGAGCAGGATGCGGCGCAGTCCGTACGGCTTCAGGTGGTCGCGGATGTGGCCGACGAAGGCCGTGCCGACGCCCTTGCCGCGCACCGAGGGGTCCACGTACACATCGGCGAGCCAGGCGAACAGCGCCTGGTCGGTGACCACGCGCGCGTACGCCACCTGCGCGCCCGAGGCCCGCTCGTACACCCCGAAGTTCAGTGAGCCCGCCATCGCCCGCTCGTGCTTCTCGCGGGGCCGGCCCATCGCCCAGTAGGCGTCGGTCGACAGCCAGCCGTGGACCCGGTCGACGTCGACGCGGGCGGGGTCGGCGGAGAACTCGTAGCCGTCGGGGAGGCGGGGTGTGCTGTCCATGACGTGATCCTCGCAGGTCAACGCGGCGCCGGTCGAACGGCTTTCGGCGCGCCGCGCAGGCCCTGGAACGCCTCGTCACAGGCCGTCCGCAGCCGCCGTACCCCCTCCGTGATCTCCCCGGTGCCGGCGACCGCAGCGAAGCTCAGGCGGAGGTGGGCCGCGGGGGGTTCGGCGCTGAAGTAGGGGCGGCCGGGGGTGAGGGCGACGCCCGCGCGCAGGCCGGCCGCGGTGAGGGCGGACTCGTCGGTCCGGTCGGGCAGCCGGAGCCAGAGGTGGTAGCCGCCGGACGGGACGTGCGGCAGGGCGAGTTCGGGCAGGTGCAGGGCGAGCGCTGCCGTCATGGCGTCGCGGCGGTCCTTCAACTCGGCCGACAGCGCGCGCAGATGGCGGGGCCAGGCCGGGGAGCCGACGAGTTCCAGGGCAGCCTCCTGCAACGGCCGGGGGACGAAGAAGCTGTCCACGACCTGGATGGCGCGCAGGCGTTCCAGCACCGGGCCGCGCGCGGCCAGGGCGCTCACCCGGAAGCTGGGCGAGGTCGCCTTCGTCAGCGAGCCGACGTGCACGACCACGCCGTCCGGGTCGTCGGCGGCCAGGGGGCGGGGCAGCGGGCCCGCGTCGGCGTGCACCAGACGCCGTACGAAGTCGTCCTCGATGACGAAGGCGCCGGCCTCGCGGGCGATGCGCAGCACCTCGGCGCGCCGGTCGGGGGCCAGGACGGCGCCGGTGGGGTTCTGGAACAGGGGCTGGCAGACGAACACCCGGGCACCGCTGGCCCGGAAGGCGTCGGCGAGCAGTTCCGGGCGCACCCCGTCGGGGTCGACGGGCACCGGGACGGGGCGGAGTCCGGCGGCGCGGGCGAGGGCCAGCATGCCGGGGTAGGTGGGCGACTCGACCAGGACGGGGGCGCCGGGCGGGGCGAGCGCACGCAGGGCGGTGGCCAGCGCGGACTGGCCGCCGGCCGCGATCAGCACCTCGGCCGCGGTGACGCCCCCGCCGATCCCGCGCGCGAACCACTCCCGCAGCTCCGGCAGCCCCTCCAGCGGCGGCCTCTCCCAGGCGCCCGGCCGCCGCCCGGCCCGGGCGAGCGCCGCCGCCATGGCCCGCTCGGGCTGGAGGGAGGGATGGAGATAGCCGCCGTTGAACTCCAGCACGCCGGGCGGCGGCGCGGCCAGGGAGACCGTGACCCCGGAGGCGTCCACCGTGCGCGGTACGAGCTCGGCGGCGCCGTCGGCGCTCAGCGCGACCTCCTGCCAGGAGGTGTCCCCGGCAGGGGTCTGCTGCGCGCGCGGCCGGGCCCGGAAGGCGCCGGCGCCGGGCCGGGTGACCACCAGCCCCTCGGCGGCCAGCTGGGCGAGGGCGCGCGAGACGGTCACCGGGCTCACATGGAACCGCTCGACGAGCGCCCGGCTCGACGGGAGCTTTCCACCGGGAGAGTAGCGGTCCAAGTCTCGCCGGAGCTGTTCTGCCAGATCACTCACGCTGCTACGCTGGTGCATGAGAACACAGAGTAGCGCTACTGCTCCGAGCCCGATAGCGGTCACCGCTCCCCACGAGCGCCGCGGCCTCGGCACCGGTCTCGCCGCCCTCGGCGTCGCCTCCTTCTCCCTGACCTTCCCGGCCACCGCATGGGGTCTGCAGGGCTTCGGCCCCTGGTCGCTGGTGGCCGTGCGCAGTGCGCTCGCCGCGCTCGTCGCGGGCGGCTGCCTCCTCGCGCTGCGGGTACCGCTGCCGGAGCGCCGGCATCTGCCGGGTCTCGCCGTCGTCGCCGCCGGTGTCGTGATCGGCTTCCCCCTGCTGACGACGCTCGCCCTGCAGACCTCCACCACCGCGCACGCCGCCGTCGTGGTGGGGCTGCTGCCGCTGACCACGGCCGTGTTCTCCGCGCTGCGCACCGGCAACCGCCCCTCGCGCCGGTTCTGGACCGCCGCGCTGGTGGGCGCCGCGGCCGTGGTCGCCTTCACCGTCGGGCAGAGCGGCGGCGCGCTCACGGCCGCCGACGGGTATCTGTTCGCGGCCCTGCTGGTGTGCGCGGCCGGCTACACCGAGGGCGGCCGGCTGGCCCGGATCATGCCGGGCTGGCAGGTGATCGGCTGGGCGCTCGTACTGTGCCTGCCGCTGAGCGTGCCGGCCGCCGCGGTGGCGCTGACGTACGAGCCCGTCCGGCTCACCGGGCACGGCATCGCCGGCCTGCTGTGGGTGGCGCTGGGCTCGCAGTTCCTCGGCCTGGTCGTCTGGTACCGGGGCATGGCGGTCATCGGCATCCCCCGGGCCAGCCAGTTGCAGTTGGCTCAGCCGCTGCTCACACTGGTGTGGTCGGCGCTGCTGCTGGGCGAGCACTTCACGGCGGCCGCACCGGTGACCGCCGTCGCCGTGCTCGTGTGCATCGCCGTCACCCAGCAGTCGTGATCGTGAGGAGGGTCTGCGACATGCGCGCATCCAAGGGCGACCGGCTTGTCCAGCACGGCAGGGTGGTCGGTCAGCACGACCAGGTCTCGGAAGTCGTCGAGGTGCTGGGTCAGGAGGGCAACCCGCCCTACCGCGTCCGGTTCCAGGACGGACACGAGGCGATCATGTCCCCCGGACCCGACTGCCAGGTCAAGCACCCGGACGAGCGGAATCAGCGAGGTGGCTTCGCCGATCGCCCGTAGTGGTCGGTGATCACGCGTGACATCGCCCCGATGGGATCGGCCGCCACGTCCGCGGCGGCGAAGAACACATGCCCCCGCACCTGCGGGTAGCCGGCGGCGAGGGTGAGGTGCCGGGACAGCTCGACCGGGTCCTGCCAGGCCGAGGGCTGTCCGGCGGCCCCGGCCCGGTACAGGGCCTCGCCGATGTACAGGTGTGTCTTCGTGCCCTTCGCGACCGCCGCCCACCATGCGACCAGCTTCGCGTAGTCGGCGGCGGCGAAGCCGATGTGCCAGTACAGCTGCGGGACGATGTAGTCGATCCAGTGGCTGCGCACCCAGGTGCGGGTGTCCGCGTACAGGTCGTCGTACGTCTGCGCGCCCGCCCGGGTGTCCGAACCGCGCGGGTCGGTCGAGGCGTTGCGCCACACCCCGAACGGGCTGATCCCGAACCGGGTGCCGGGCCGCACCTTCCTGATGCCGGCGGCCATCCCCTTCACCAGCCTGTTGACGTTGTCCCGCCGCCAGCCGGCCCGGCTGGAGAAGTCGCCGCCGTAGCGGTCGTAGGCGTCATCGTCGTCGAAGGTCTGCCCCGGGACCGGATACGGATAGAAGTAGTCGTCGAAGTGGACGGCGTCGACCGGGTACCTGGCGACCGCGTCGAGGATCGCCCGCTGGACGAAGGCCCGGACCTCGGGCAGGCCGGGGTTGTAGTAGAGCCTCCCGCCGTAGGGCACCGCCCAGTCGGGGTGCGTGCGCGCCGGGTGCGAGGCGGCGAGCCGGCCGGGGTCGGTGTGGTTCGCGATCCGGTACGGGTTGAACCAGGCGTGCAGTTCCAGGCCTCGGGCGTGGGCCTCCCGCACCGCGGTGCCCAGCGGGTCCCAGCCGGGGCTCCGGCCCTGGGTTCCGGTCAGGTACTCGGACCAGGGCTCGTACGGCGACGGCCACAGGGCGTCGGCGGTGGGCCGCACCTGGAAGATCACCGTGTTGAGCCGGTCCCGGGCCGCCCTGTCGAGATGGGCGATCAGCTCCTTGCGTTGCACGTGGGCCGGGAGCCCGGGCCGGGACGGCCAGTCCCGGTTGGACACGGTGGCGAGCCACACGCCCCGCATCTCGGCGGCGGCCCGGGGCCGCCGATCCACCGCCACCGCCGGGCCCGGCGCCATGGCCAGCGCCGACAGCGCCGCCGTGGTGAAGGCCCGCCGCGAGAGTCGCCGCATCCGCGCACCCCATACGCTCCGGATCCGCTCCATCACGGATCGTTCCGCGCCCCAGGATGCCCCCACCCCGCCGATCGATCATCGATACTTGACGGTAACGTGCTCGATCGGAGCAGGCGCCGAAACCCGGAGTCCTGCCAGCGAGCCGGAGAACCAGCGAAGGGGACGATGTGACGGGCATCCCAGCGGGAGACATTGCGCGCGTCGGAGTCGTGGGCTGCGGCCAGATGGGCGCGGGCATCGCCGAGGTGTGCGCCCGCGCAGGACTGGACGTGAAGGTCGCCGAGACGACCGGCGAGGCCCTGGAGATCGGCCGTACCCGGCTGTTCGGCTCCCTGGCCAAGGCCGCCGAGCGCGGCAAGATCACCGAGGAGGAGCGGGACGCCACGCAGGCGCGGCTCACCTTCACCACCGACCTCGGCGAGTTCGCGGACCGCGACCTGGTGATCGAGGCCGTGGTGGAGAGCGAGCCGGTGAAGACGGAGATCTTCCAGGTCCTCGACCAGGTGGTGACCCGCCCGGACGCGATCCTCGCCTCCAACACCTCCTCGATCCCGCTGGTGAAGCTGGCGGTGGCCACCTCCCGCCCGGACCACGTGGTGGGCATCCACTTCTTCAACCCGGCTCCGGTGCAGCAGCTGGTCGAGCTGATCCCGGCCCTCACCACCTCCGAGGGCACCCTCAGCCGCGCCCAGGTCTTCGCCGAGAAGGTGCTCGGCAAGCACGCCATCCGCGCCCAGGACCGCTCCGGCTTCGTGGTCAACGCGCTGCTCGTGCCCTATCTGCTCTCCGCGATCCGGATGTTCGAGTCGGGCATCGCGAGCCGCGAGGACATCGACAACGGCATGGAGATGGGCTGCGCCCACCCGATGGGCCCGCTGAAGCTGTCCGACCTGATCGGCCTGGACACCATCGTCTCCATCGCGAACAGCATGTACGCCGAGTACAAGGAGCCCCTGTACGCCGCTCCCCCGCTGCTGCAGCGCATGGTCGAGGCGGGCCGGCTGGGCCGGAAGACCGGCTCGGGGTTCTACACCTACGGCTGATCACGGACAACGGCGCTTCACACTCCGTGTGTGCGACGGGCACGCATATGCCCGTCGCACACGCTCCCCACGTGTCCGCCGGGCGAGTTGACTCCTCATGCCCATGCAAGGGATGCAACAACGTCCGACTACGGAAAGGAGTGGACACGTGACCGCCCATCCGGAGCATCCCGTGATCCGGGGAGAACTCGCGGAGTTACGGCGCCGCCTCGACGTGGCCTACGCACACGTCGAGGGCGGGCTGGCGCTGCTGCGGCACCGGACCGACGAGACCGCCAAGGAACTGGACGAGCTGGACACCCGCCTGAACTCGCTGGAACACGCACGCTGGCCGCTGCCCTCGCTCGCCGCGCTCACCTCCCTGGGCGCGCTCCTCGTGACCATCTGGCAGGCGCTGGCCCGCTAGCCCTCGGCGAGCCTGAGGTGGTGCAGCAGGAGTAACGCGGCCGCCATGTTGGCGGCCGGGACCTCCCCACGGGCGATCAGGTCCGGGACGAGTTTGAGGGGGACCCATTCCCGGCGGTCCGACTCGAAGTCGTCCACGGGATGCCCGATGTACTCACCCCGGTCGGACCAGTAGATGTGGTGCCGGGCGTCGGTGAGGCCGTTGGACGGCTCCACGCTCATCAGGTGGTGCAGGGGCCCCGGCCGCCAGCCGGTCTCCTCCTCCAGTTCCCTGGCGGCCGCGCTCGCCATGTCCTCGCCGTCCTCGACGACGCCCGCGGCCAGCTCCCAGCCCCAGCTGTCGGTGATGAAGCGGTGCCGCCACAGCAGCAGCACCTCGTTGGCCTCGTTGACCACGGTGGCCACGGCCACCGGCCGCAGCCGGATCAGGAAGTGGTCCAGGTGCCGGCCGTCCGGCAGCTCGACATCTGCGAGATTGACGCTGAACCAGCGGTTTGCATACACGGTTTGTTCGTTCTGCTTCGTCCACTGCACGGTTCTGCCACCTTCCGCCGAGTAAGTGGCAATATCGCAGCAGGGACTGTGCACCTACAGGGGGCCTACAGCGGTACGCGCAGTGCCCCGTCGATGAGTTCGGCGGCTTCGGCGGTGCCGGCCGAGCCACAGCGCACCAGGTGTTCGCGCACCGCGCGCAGTCTGTCGCGCAGCCGCTGGGACTCCATTCCGCGGGCCTGCTCGGCCATCTGCACGGCGGCGGCCACCGCCTTGTCGGCGTTGCCCTGGCGCAGCTCGATGGTGCTGAGCATGGCGAGCCGGTGCACCCGCCCCCGGTCGTGTGCCGGGTTGTCGACGGCCGCCGCCGCGTGCTCCCGGGCGGCGGACAGCTCACCCAGGCTCAGCAGCGCCTCGGCCACCTGCACATTGACCAGGCCCGGCTGGACATAGCCGGTCTCGTCGGGCTCGTGGCCGCGCCGGATCCGCTCGGCCGCCGCCTCCGCGCGCCGGATGCAGGACAGGGCCCCCGCGGAGTCGCCGAGGTGGGCGTACGCCTTGGCCTGCATCGCGTACAGGTCGGAGGCGAGCGCCGGGGTGATGTGCTTGCCGGCGGCCCGCAGCGCGGCCTCGGCGAAGGCGACGGCCTGCCGGTACTCCCGCATGAACAGCGACTGGTTGACCAGCAGCGCTATGACGTACGCGCCAAGTCCCCGGTCGCCGCTGGCCTTTGCCAGCCGGAGCGCCTGGTGGAAGTAGCGCTGGGCGAGACCGTGGGCGTCGGAGTCGTACGCGCAGATGCCCGCGATCGCCACCAACCCGCCGGTGGCGCGGTGCAGTTGGCGTCCGGTGGCGTCGGTGTAGCTGCCGCGCAGCAGCGGCGCCGCCTCGGCGTTGAGGAAGCCGACGATCCGGGTGCGGGTGGCGATGCCGCCGGCCTTGCGGTACATCTGCTCGTAATGCGTCCGCGCGGCGCGCAGCATCTCGATGTCGGCCGCGGTGACCCGGTGCCGGCCGCCGCGGGAGACATCGACGTCCTCAGGCGGGTTCTCCCACTCCCACACCGGCATCACGGCCGGGGTCCCGGTGACGGCGGGGGCGCCCAGCACATGCGGCCGCTGCTGTTCGTCGGAGCGCCACAGGGCCGTCGCCCGCTCCACGAAGCCGTTCAGCGAGCCGGCGTGCGGGGTGCTGGGCTCGCCGGGCACGCCCAGGCCGATGTCGTCGAGGGTGACGGGGCGGCGCAGGCGGCTGGCGAGCACCTCGCAGATCAGGTCGGGGACCTGGCCGCGCGGCCGCTGACCCTTCAACCACCGTGCCACGGCGGTGTGTTCGTACCGGAGCGCGAGGCCCCGTCTCCGGCCCGCCTGGTTGACGTGGGCGGCGAGACCGGCGTGCGAGATCCCCGCCTCGTCCAGGATCGCGTCGAGCAGAGTGTTGGGCTGCATGGGATGCCCCCCGAGTGGCCTGGTGCCGTTCAGCGTAGTGGGCTCGCCTTCACACGGGGTGTGAACGGAACACGTGCATCCGCGCTGTACACGCGCTGTCGCTCAGCGTGCTGCACCGATTGACTTAGGTGCCGGCCAAGCCGCCGGCTCCCCCTCGAAAAGCGGTGGCTTGGCCGGGCCGACTACTGGGGTGGCGCACCCCCGGGCAGGAACGCTCGCCCCGCGTTCGATCGCTCCGTAGGACCAGTAGCGCCATGTCGTCCGTGAGTCTGCCGCTCGTGTGGTGCAGGAGCGCCGTGAAAACGTTGCGCAGGACCGTCTGAGGAGAGACGGTATGAGCCCGTACGAGGTCGCTCAGCGTGTCCGGCAGCGAGAAGAACCGGCCCCGGCTGTCCCGCGCGTCCTCCACTCCGTCCGTGAAGAGAACCAGGGACTCACCTGGAACCAGATGACCGCGGGACTCGGCCTCCAGCTCGGCCGGAAGCGGGAACGGACCCAGCGGCGGAAGCGGGTCGACGCGCGTCAACGGCTCGACTCTCGGGCCACTGAGCAGATACGGCCACGGGTGACCGCAGTTGAGGACGCGCAGCCGGCCGTCGCGGTCGATCTCCAGGAGCAGGACGGTGACGAACTCCTCGGCGACCGGGTGGTCGGGGTCCTGGCCGCCCTTCGCGGGGTGTTCGGCGCGGGCGCGTTCGCGCAGGTGCCGGGCGAGGGCCCGGTCCAGCCGGCCGAGGACGCCGCCGAGTTCGGGCTCGTCGTGGGCGGCCTCGCGGAAGCTGCCGAGGACCGCGGCGACCGTGCCGAGGGCGGCCAGTCCGTGCCCGCGTACGTCGCCCATCACCACCCGCACCCCGTGCTCGGTGGCGATCGCCTCGTACAGGTCGCCGCCGACGCTCGCGCCCCGGTCCGCGGACAGCTGGGCGGCGGCGATGTTCAGCCCGTCGAGGCGTGGCGGCAGGGGCCGCAGTACGACGCTCTGCGCGGCCCGCGCCACCCGGCGGACCTGCCGCAGCTCCCGCAGCAGCGCGCGGCGGACATGGGCGATGAGCCCTGTGCCGACGGCGAAGAAGACGGCGCTGGTGACGATGCGCGCGCCGAGCCCGTTCTGCTGGGCCAGGGGGCAGCCGAACTTGTAGGCCACCGCCACGGCTCCCCAGACCGTGGGCAGTACCGCTCCCCGCGCGGTGGGCGCCCGTGCCTTGATGCGGATCATGCCTCTGGTCCCCCATGTGGGCCCTGAAAGAGCGGACGGACCGACCCCGAAAGGCCGGTCCGATTCTGTCGAGGGCATGGCCCGAGGAGCCAGATCGTCGTCAGTTCCCACCCGAACGAGTGAGCCCGCGTCGGTCAACCCGCATTTATGCAGCTCGCCGCAGGGGTGAACCCCTCCCGCGACCCCTCAGCCGACGGCCTTCCGCACGAGTTCGCCGATCCTCGCCTCGTCGGCGGCGGACAGCTCCGTCAGGGCGTAGGAGGCCGGCCACATCGTGCCCTCGTCGAGGTTCGCCCGGTCGCTGAAGCCGAAGGTGGCATAGCGCGACCGGAACTTCTCCGCGCTCTGGAAGAAACAGACGACCTTGCCGTCCAGGGCGTACGCGGGCATCCCGTACCAGAGCTTCGGGGCGAGCTCCGGCGCGGCGGCCCGGACGACGGCGTGGAGCCGTTCGGCCATGGCCCGGTCCGAGTCCTGCATCTCCGCGATCCTGGCGAGCACGGCGGCCTCGTCCTGCGCGGTCTTGGCGGCGCGCGATCCGCCGCGCGCGGCCGCCTTGACCTCCTTGGCCCGCTCCTTCATCGCCGCTCGCTCCTCGTCCGTGAATCCCTCGGACGTGGCGGCGGTGCTCCGGGCGGTCTTCTGCGTGGCGTTCACAGCGGGTCTCCTTCGGTTGCGGGGAGGTCGGGGTGCGGACGGTGGGGGCGGGGCGGTGGGGGTCAGCCCCAAGCGCCGGCGATCTGGCGGGTGGTGGCGTTGAGCCGGTTGAACAGGTTGGTGACACCGATCATCAGGACGAGCGCGGCCAGTTGCTTCTCGTCGTAGTAGGTGGCGGCCGTGTCCCAGACGTCGTCGCTCACCGCGTCGGGACGGTCGGCGAGTCGCGTCGCGGCCTCGGCCAGCGCGAGGGCCGCCCGCTCCTCGTCGGTGAAGTACGGGGCCTCCCGCCAGGCGGCGACCGTGGCCAGCCGCTCGTCACTCACTCCGGCCTTGCGGGCCGTCCTGGCGCCGGCGTCGACACAGGCGCTGCACCCGTTGATCTGGCTGACCCGCAGATGCACCAGCTCCAGCGTCTGCGCGTCCACTCCGCCGGAGTGCACGGCCTTGAAGAGCTGCTGGACGGGCTGCATCGCGTCGGACAGGACGACGGCGGGGTTCTGCATACGGGACTGCATCTCGGTCCGCTCCTCCACTGGTTGTCTTGAGTTCTTCGGCCCCTGTCGTCGGGGCGTGACTCCATCACAGCCGCAGCGGCCTGCCCGGGCCAGCCCGATGGGACACCGTGGGACAGCTGAAACCGCCTTGACCAGCGGTGAGTTGGCTCGGAAGACTGCAGCCCGAACGGGACGGAGAGCCGGGGGGACAGTGGACGCGCACGCACGGACGACGACCGACCCGCAGGAGGAACTGGCGGCCCGGCTGCGCCTGCTCCAGGAGCTGTCCGGGGTGGGGGTGCGGGCCCTCGCCCGGGACACCGGCCTCAGCTCCTCGTCGCTCTCCCGCTATCTCAACGGGCAGACCGTGCCGCCCTGGCCCGCTGTGGTAGGCCTCTGCCGGCTCGTCAAGCGCGACCCCCGCCCCTTGCGTCCGGTGTGGGAACGGGCCTCGAACCCCTTGCCCGCGCCCCCGAAGAGCACCCGCCAGGGCCGCCCGCCGGTCCGCAACGATCTGCCGCGCGACGTGCCCGACTTCACCGGGCGTGCGGAGCAACTCGCCGCCGTGCTGGCCGCCGTCGCGAGCCATCGGGCGGTCTCCGTCGACGGCATGGCGGGCGTCGGCAAGACCTGTCTGGCGGTGCACGCCGCGCACCGGCTCGCCGCCGACTTCCCGGACGCGCAGCTCTACGTGGACCTGCACGGGTTCACCGAGGGCCGGCCACCGCTGGACCCCGACGCCGCGCTGCGGATGCTGCTCGGCGCACTCGACGTCCCGTCGGAGAAGGTTCCGCAGGAGGGCCTTGAGCAACTGGCCGCCTGCTGGCGTTCGGAGCTGGCCGGCCGGCGGGTCGTCGTGGTCCTCGACAACGCCGCCGACGCCGAGCAGGTGCGCCCGCTGCTGCCCGGTGCCGGGCCCTCCGTCGCTCTGATCACGAGCCGCAACCGGCTCCTCGGACTGGACGAGGTGCCCCCGGTCTCGCTCGACGTGCTCAGCCCCGAGGAGAGCGCCCGGTTGCTGGCCCGGGCCAGCGGCGACACCGCCGGGCCCGACGGCAGACTGGCCCGCGATCCCGGCTCCGCGGCCGAGGTGCTGCGGCTGTGCGGCCATCTGCCACTCGCGCTGCGCCTGGCCGGGGCGCGGCTGCGGCACCGGCCGGGCTGGACCGTGGGCGTCCTCGCCGAACGGATGGTGCAGGGCGCGGGCGGGTTCGACGCCGCGTTCAACGCGGCGTTCGCGATGTCGGTACGCCAGCTGAACCGGTCCCAGGCCCGTCTCTTCCGGCTGCTGGGCGTGCTGCCCGGCGAGTCGTTCGACGAGTACGTGGTGGCGGCCCTCGCGGACGTGCCGCTGCACAGCGCCCGGGCGATGCTGGAGGACCTGCTCGACGCGCACCTGGTCCAGCAGCCGACGGTGAGCCGCTACCGGCTGCACGACCTGGTGCACCAGCACGCGCGACGGGCCGCGGCCGAGCAGGACTCGACGGCCGACCGGGAGCGGGCCCTGGGCCGGGTGCTCGACTACTACGTGCACGCGGCGGCCGCCGCCGACGCCGCGATGCCGTTCCTGTCCCCCCGCCGGGCACCCTCCGCCGGACACCGCCCGGCCGAGCTGCCGCAGTTCAGGGACAAGAACGCGGCCTTCGGCTGGTACGTCACGGAGTACGCGAACCTGATCGCGGCCTTCGAGACGGCGGCCGCCGTCGGGGCCGACGCGCATGTGTGCGAGCTGCCGCGCTTCCTGCGCGCCTACTTCGCCCGGCGCTGCGGCACGACACATCTCAACGTGCTCTTCGAGCGGTCGCTGGCCGCCGCCGAGCGCCTGGACGATCCGGTGCAACTGGCCGAGGCCCACAGCGATCTGGGCTACGCACGCTACAACGCGGGCCGGATGGCCGAGGCCGCCGCCGCGTACGAGGCGGCCGGACACCGGCTGTCCCGGTCGGGCGACCCGCGCGCGGAGGCGGAACTGGCCGTCCGCCGCGGCTACTTGAGCTGGGACGCGGGGCGGGTCGAGGAGCCGCTGGAACTCTTCCGGCTGGCGCGGAAGCTCTACGAGCAGGCCGGCTGCCCGACGGGAGCGGCCCACGCGGCCGCGTCGGAGGCCTGGACGATGCTCCAGCTGGGACACCGTGAGGAGGCGGCCCGGCGGGCCCGCGAGCTGCTGAGCCTGCGGCCCGCCGACCCCGCATGGTCGCCCGGCCTGACGGCCCGGATCACGCTCGGCCTGGCCGTCGCCCAGCAGGACCCGGACGAGGCGGTGGAGCAACTGGACCGGGCCCTGACACTGGCCCGCGAGGACGGACACCTGAACAACCAGGCGTGGTGCCTCAACTGCAGGGGCGTGGCGCTGCGCCAGACGGGCCGGTACGAGGAGGCACTGGCCAGTCACCGGGAAGCCTTCGCGCTCCTGGACGAGCTGTTCGAGGAACACTGGAAGATCCATTTCCTCAACGGCTACGCCGAGACCTGCCGCCTCGCGGGCCTCCCGGAAGAGGCGCTACGACTGCACCGCGAGGCCCTCGAACTGGCCCGGAGGCTCGGCAACCAGCACGTGGAGGCGCTGGCGCAGGAGGGCATCCAGCAGCTCGTGCCGGCTGGGTAGCGCCCCGAACGGGCGCGGCCGGCCACGGAAGACCCGCGGCCGGCCGACGACAACAACGCGCTACGGCGACTAGCCCCTGAGGACAGCCCCCGTGCGCTCTCCCGCGAGGGCAACCGCCGCATCCCGAGCCGCCGACGCCTCGTCCACCGTCAGCGTCCGGTCACCGGCCCGGAACCGCAGCGCGTACGCAAGAGACTTCTTGCCCTCGCCCAGCTGCTCCGCGTTCTCGTACACGTCGAACAGCCGGATGGACTCGAGGAGTTCACCCGCACCCTCACGCAGCGCCGCCTCGACCTCCCCGGAGGGGATGGGCCTGTCGACCACGAGGGCGACATCCTGCGTGGCGACCGGGAACGTGGAGATGCTCGGCGCCTGCGGGGCGCCGTCGCCCACCGCCTCCAGGGCGTCCAGGTTCAGCTCCATCGCACAGGTGCGCTCGGGCAGCCCCAGGGCCTTCAGGACCCGCGGGTGCAGTTCGCCCGCGTGGCCGACGACCCGCTCCGCGCCGTCGGCGAGGACCACCAGCTCGGCACAGCGGCCGGGGTGCCAGGGGCCGTACTGGCCCTTGCGGACGATCAGCTCGGCACCGGCTTCCCGCGCCACGGCGCGTCCGGCCTCCAGCGCGTCGGCCCAGTTCGCCGGGCGGCCCTTGCCCCACCAGCCGGCCTGCTCGCGGGCCCCGGTGAGGACGACGGCCACATGCCGCGGCTGCTCGGGCAGCGCGGCGTTCAGCGCGGCGATCTCCTCGTCGGTGGGACGCCGGTCGACGGGCAGGTGCGTGGCGACCCGCTGGTCCTCACGGGGGTGGAACACCAGCCCCGTCTCGAACAGCGCCAGGTCGTGCGAGCCCCGGCCGTCGTTGCGCCGCAGGGCACCGAGCAGGCCCGGCAGCAGCGTCGTACGCAGCGCGGGCTCCTCGTCGCTGAGCGGGTTGACCAGCTTGACGACACGGCGGGCCGGGTCGCCGGCCTCCAGGCCGAGCTGGTCGAAGACCTGCTCGCCGACGAAGGGGTAGTTCGGCGCCTCGACATAGCCCGCGCCGGCCAGCGCGCGGCCGACCCGGCGGTGCAGCCGCTGGCGGTGGGTCAGGCCACGGCCGGAGGGGAGCTTGGGCAGCGTGGAGGGCAGGTTCTCGTAGCCCTCCAGGCGGATGACCTCTTCGGCGAGGTCGTTCGGGTCGACCAGGTCGGGCCGCCAGGACGGGACGGTGACGATCAGCTCATCCTGCCCGTAGACGTCGCAGCCGACCTCCTGCAGGCGGCGGACGACCGTCTCACGGCCGTAGTCGACACCCGCGACCTTGTCCGGGTGGTCGGCCGGGATGGTGATGGTGTGCGGCGCGGAGGGCGCGACGATCTCGGTGACGCCGGCCTCGGCGGTACCGCCCGCGAGCAGCACCAGCAGGTCCACGGTGCGCTGCGCGGCGGCCGCAGCGGCCTGCGGGTCGACGCCGCGCTCGAAGCGGCGGGAGGCCTCGGACAGCAGCTTCTGGCGGCGGGACGTCCGGGCGATCGCGACGGCGTCGAAGTGGGCCGCCTCGATGACCACGTCGGTGGTGCCGTTCACGCCGTCCTCGGTGACCTCGTGGTCGGCGATCTCGGTGTTGGCGCCGCCCATCACACCCGCGAGGCCGATGGCGCCGCGGTCGTCGGTGATGACCAGGTCCTCGGCGTGCAGCTTGCGCTCGACGCCGTCGAGGGTGACGAGCTTCTCGCCCTCCTGCGCGCGGCGCACGCCGATGGTGCCCTGGACCAGGGACCGGTCGTAGGCGTGCAGCGGCTGGCCCAGCTCCATCATCACGTAGTTCGTGACGTCGACGGCGAGCGAGATCGGGCGCATGCCGACCTTCTGCAGCCGGCGCTGCAGCCAGATCGGCGAGCGGGCCTCGGGGCGCAGGCCGGTGACGGTGCGGGCGGTGAAGCGGTCGCAGCCGTGGGGGTCGGAGACCTGGACCGGGTAGCCGTAGGCGTTCGGGGCCGGTACGTCGATCAGGGCCGGGTCGCGCAGCGGCAGGCCGTAGGCGATGGCGGCCTCGCGGGCGACACCGCGGATGGACAGGCAGTCGCCGCGGTTGGCGGTGACGGCGATGTCCAGCACCTCGTCGACCAGTTCCAGCAGCTCGACGGCGTCCTTGCCGACCTCGGTCTCCGGCGGCAGCACGATGATGCCGTGGGTGCCGTCGTCGCCCATGTTCAGCTCGTCGCTGGAGCAGATCATGCCGCGCGAGACCCGACCGTATGTCTTGCGCTCGGCGATCCGGAAGTCGCCGGGCAGCACGGCGCCGGGCAGGGCCACGACGACCTTGTCGCCGACGGCGAAGTTGCGGGCACCGCAGATGATCTCCTGCGGCTCGCCGGTGCCGTTGGCCTGGGCGACGTCGACGGTGCAGAAGCGGATCGGCTTCTTGAACTCCGTCAGCTCCTCGACCGTCAGCACCTGGCCGACGACGAGCGGGCCGGTGAGGTCGGCGCCGAGCTGTTCGACGGTCTCGACCTCCAGGCCGGCCGAAATGAGCTTGGCCTGGACGTCGCGGCCGGTCTCGGTGGCCGGCAGGTCGACGTACTCCCGCAGCCAGGAAAGCGGGACCCGCATCAGATCTCCATCCCGAACGGCCGGGTGAACCGGACGTCACCCTCGACCATGTCTCGCATGTCTTCGACGTTGTGGCGGAACATCAGCATCCGCTCGATGCCGAACCCGAAGGCGAAGCCGCTGTACTTCTCCGGGTCGACGCCGCAGGCGGTGAGCACCCGCGGGTTGACCATGCCGCAGCCGCCCAGCTCGATCCAGCCCTCGCTGGAGCAGGTGCGGCAGGGCCGGTCCGGGTTGCCGACGGACTCGCCCTTGCAGACGTAGCAGAGCATGTCCATCTCGGCGCTCGGCTCGGTGAAGGGGAAGAAGTTCGGCCGCAGCCGGGTCTTCATGCCCTCGCCGAACAGCGTCTGGACCATGTGGTCCAGGGTGCCCTTGAGGTCGGCCATGGTCAGGCCCTCGTCCACGGCGAGCAGCTCGACCTGGCGGAACACCGGGGTGTGGGTGGCGTCCAGCTCGTCGGTGCGGTAGACGACGCCGGGGCAGATCACGTACACCGGCAGCTCACGGTCGAGCAGCGAACGGATCTGCACGGGCGAGGTGTGGGTGCGCAGCACCACACCGGACTCGGTGCCGCCGTCCGGGCCCTGCACGAAGAAGGTGTCCGCCTCGCCGCGGGCCGGGTGGTCCGGGCCGATGTTCAGGGCGTCGAAGTTGAACCACTCCGCCTCGACCTGCGGGCCCTCGGCGACCTCGTAGCCCATGGCCACGAAGATGTCCTCGATGCGCTCCGAGAGCGTGGTGAGCGGGTGGCGGGCGCCGGCCGGGACGCGGTCGTACGGCAGCGTGACGTCGACGTCCTCCTCGACCAGCACGCGGGCGTCCCGCTCGGCCTCCAGCTCGGTCTGGCGGGCCGCGAGGGCCTTGTTCACGGCGCCGCGGGCCATGCCGACGCGCTTGCCGGCCTCGGCCTTGGCGTGCGGGGGCAGGGCGCCGATCTCGCGGTTGGCGAGGGCCAGCGGGGAGGCGGGGCCGGTGTGGGCGACCTTGGCCTCGTGGAGCGCGTCGAGGGAGCCTGCGGCGGCGAAGGCGGCGAGCGCCTCGTCCCGCATGCGCTCGATCTCTTCCGGTTTCAACGCCTCGACCTCGACAGGGTCGTACGACTTATTGGGTGCCGACATCTCTTCCCGTGCTTCCGATTGTCCCCCAGCTGACGCTGGGAGGTGCCCCCTGGCGGATGGTCCCCGTCACCGACTCGCGAGGGCCGCGTGAAGGACACAAAGGTGCCAAAGGCCGAGTCTAACGGGGTGGAGACAGACGAATGGCCCGTGGCCCGTCAGGCGAGATACGCCGGCGCGGCCACGGGCAACGTAAATCGGAACTCGGCGCCGCCGCCGGGGGCGCGGCCGACCGTGATGGTGCCGCCGTGGGCCTCGACGATGCCCTTGACGATGTACAGCCCGAGGCCGGTGCCCCCACGCTTGCTGCCCCGCCAGAAGCGGGTGAAGACGCGGTTCATGGACTCCTCCGGGATGCCGGGACCCTCGTCGCTCACCGTGACCGACGTGCCGGTTTCCTCGCCCTCGCGCGGGGATGCGCAGGGCGTCACGTCCATGGTGACGGTTCCCTCGCCGTGTCGCACGGCATTTTCGATGAGGTTGCTGAGCACCTGGTCGATCTTGTCGGGGTCGGCCCACAGACCGGGCAGCGGCTGTTCGATGCGGAGCAGGAAGCGGTCGGCGGGCTGGCCGGCGGTGACATAGGCCTGGATGTGCCGGGAGACGGCGGCCCCGATGTCGACGGGCTGCCGGCGCACCTCCAGCCGCCCGGAGTCGATCCGTGAGATGTCGAGCAGCTCGGCGATGAGCCGGGTGACCCGGTCGGCGTCGGCGTCGACGGTCTCCAGCATCAGCCGCTTCTGGTCGTCGGTGAAGCGTTCCCACTTGGCGAGGAGGGTCGCGGTGAAGCCCTTCACGGAGGTGAGGGGCGAGCGCAGTTCATGGGCGACCGTCGCTATCAGCTCGGCGTGGCTGCGCTCGGTACGGCGACGGGCCTCGGTGTCCCGCAGCGAGACGACGACCCGCTGGACGGGTCCCAGGGGCCGCTCCCGCACATACCGGGCGGAGACCAGCACCTCCCGGCCGCCGGGCAGCAGCAGATTGCGCTCCGGCTGCCGCATCCGGATCGCGAGGCCTCCGTAGGGATCGGTGAGCTGCCACCAGCGGCGGCCCTCCAGATCCTCCAGCGGCAGCGCCTGCTCCAGCGGCCGACCGAGGGCGTCGGCGGCGCGCAGGGCGGTGATCCGTGCGGCGGCGGCGTTGAAGCAGACGACCCGGCCGCGCTCGTCGGCGACGACGAGGCCGTCGGGCAGCTGGTCGGGGTCGAGGGCGTAGCCGTGGTCACCGGGCCGGGGCACGGGTGTACGTCGCGCGCCCCGCCCCTCCGGCGTGGTGCTCGTGCCGGCCACACTCATCCCCGTACCCCACCTCTCAGACGGCGCAGGGCCCCCGAGTTGGTCACCCTACTAGCTCTGGGTGACGGAGCGGCACCCTCCGGAGGCGCGCTGCGCACGGGCCGACGCATAGAGACATACGGCGGCGGCCGTGGCGAGGTTCAGGCTCTCGGCCCTTCCGTGGATCGGCACGCGTACCACGGCGTCCGCGAGCGCGCGGGTCTCCTCCGGCAGGCCCCAGGCCTCGTTGCCGAACACCCAGGCGGTGGGCCCGCCCATGATGCCCCTGTCCAGCTCCTCGTCGAGGTCCCGGTCCCCGGCCCCGTCGGCGGCGAGAATGCGCACCCCGGCGTCCTTCAGCCCCGCGACGGCCCGCTCCACCGGCACCCCGACGGCGACGGGCAGGTGGAAATGGGATCCCACCGAGGCGCGTACGGCCTTGGGGTTGTACAGGTCGACGCTGGCGTCGGTGAGCACCACCGCCTCGGCGCCGGCGGCGTCGGCGCACCGTAGCACGGTCCCGGCGTTCCCGGGATCCCGCACATGCGCGAGCACGGCGACCAGCTTCGGCCGGGCGGCGAGGATCTCCTCGAAGGGCGCGTCGAGGAACCGGCACACGCCGACGAGCCCCTGCGGGGTCACGGTGGTGGAGATGTCGGCGATGACGTCCTCGGACGCGAGATGCACCCGGGCGCCCGCGTCCCGCGCGGCCCCGATGATGTCGGCGTACCGCTCCGCGGCCTGAACGGTGGCGAACAGCTCGACGAGGGTGGGCGCGCCGCCGACCCGATGCCCAGCCGCCTCCCGAACGGCCTGCGGCCCCTCCGCGAGAAACAGCCGGTCCTTGCCCCGGAAGTTCCGCTTGGCGAGCCGCCGGGCGGCGGAGACACGGGCGGACCGGGGGGAGATCAGCTCGGGAGCGGGTGTCATCCTCTTCTTCACCTTCGGGAAATTCATCTGTTCGTGGCGCCGGCGGGTCTCAGCGCCCCGTCAGGGGCGCGGGGAACTGCGCGAGCGACCACGACGCGCCCGCAGCCGAACGAGCACCTTACGGACGCCAACAACAGGACCCGCAAGCCGTAAAGCCTGCGGGTCCAGTGAGCGTCGGCTCAAAGCCGGCGCAGCGTCACGCGGCCTTGGGCGCGTTGACGTCCGAAGGCAGCGCCTTCTGCGCGACCTCGACGAGCGCGGCGAAGGCGCCCGCGTCGTTGACGGCCAGCTCGGCCAGGATCTTGCGGTCGACCTCGACGTTCGCGGCCTTCAGACCCTGGATGAAGCGGTTGTAGGTGATGCCGTTGGCGCGGGCAGCGGCGTTGATGCGCTGGATCCACAGCTGACGGAAGTCGCCCTTGCGCTTCTTGCGGTCGTTGTAGTTGTAGACCAGCGAGTGGGTGACCTGCTCCTTGGCCTTGCGGTACAGACGCGAACGCTGACCGCGGTAGCCGGAGGCCTGCTCGAGGATCGCCCGGCGCTTCTTGTGGGCGTTGACTGCCCGCTTGACGCGTGCCACTTGTTAACTCCTTGTAGCGGGGTCGTGGTGGTCCTCACACGACCCGGAAACGATTCGGTCCCGGTCCAGACGCACGGCGCTCAGTCGGCGCCGCCGTGTCACTTGCCGAGAAGCTTCTTGATCTTCGCGGCGTCGCCCGGGGCCATCTCGGCGTTGCCGGTGAGGCGACGCGTGACGCGGGACGACTTGTGCTCGAGCAGGTGGCGCTTGCCGGCGCGCTCGCGGAGCACCTTGCCGGAGCCGGTGATCTTGAAGCGCTTGCTGGCACCGCTGTGCGACTTGTTCTTCGGCATAGCGCCGTTATCTCCTCGTCGGTGGCGCTCCGGTGCCCGGTCGCGAAACCGGGCACGGTGGAGCGTCGCTCTCTTCTGTCGGTTACATCCTCGGGGACCTGGGGTCCCCCGGGGATCACGCCTCGGCGGGCTCCTCGGCGGACGCCTCAGCCTCGGCAGGGTTCTGCGAACGACCGGGGTTGGCCTTCGCCTCCGCCTTGCGGGCTTCCTGCGCCTGTCGGGCCTCGGCCATGGCCTCGGTCTTCTTCTTGTGCGGACCGAGGACCATGATCATGTTGCGGCCGTCCTGCTTCGGGTTCGACTCCACGAAACCGAGGTCCTGGACGTCCTCCGCGAGGCGCTGCAGCAGTCGGTAGCCCAGCTCGGGACGGGACTGCTCGCGACCACGGAACATGATCGTGATCTTGACCTTGTCGCCCTGCTTGAGGAACCGTACGACGTGACCCTTCTTGGTGTCATAGTCGTGCGGGTCGATCTTCGGCCGGAGCTTCATCTCCTTGATGACCGTGTGCGCCTGGTTCTTGCGCGCCTCACGGGCCTTCATGGCCGACTCGTACTTGAACTTCCCGTAGTCCATGAGCTTGCACACGGGCGGACGGGCGTTCGCCGCGACCTCGACCAGGTCCAGGTCGTACTCCTGCGCAAGCTCCAGTGCCTTCGCGAGCGGGACAATGCCCACCTGCTCGCCACTGGGACCGACAAGTCGCACCTCGGGAACGCGAATCCGGTCGTTGATGCGGGGCTCGGCGCTGATGGATCCTCCTCGGTAGCACCACACGGCGGTCTGGCGGACAGCCGCGTATGTCTGTTCGTTAGACCTAACCGCGCCGAAGCACAAAAAATGCCCCGGACGATCACAGGCGGGGCTCCAATGACTACCGGAGCACCGCCGCGGCGACCGCGGGGCGCACTTTCGGGCGACTCCATCGTCCGTACGGAACGATGGTGGCCGCCTGACCGGGTGACCCGCCGTCCCGAGGGACGGTCAGGTGGGAGATCGGAGCCTCCACTTGTGGGCTGGGCACGCACTGCTGTCCAGCCGGTCGTTACACAAGGTTAGCAGCACCGACGGGGAAGGGCTAATCGAAGCACACCCACGGTCTCCGCCAGGGCTCTCCCGGGGCGCTCCGGCGCACCGCTTATCGTGTGGGGCATGAGTGAGACCCCTCCTGAGAACCCCGACTTCGACGCGATGACCCGCGATATCGCCGAGGTCCCCGCCGTCGAGGTGATCGTGACGGTCGCCGTCAACCTGATGAGCGCCGCCGCCGTGAAGCTCGGGCTGAGCGAGGAGGGCGAGAAGTACAAGGACCTGGACGAGGCCCGCAAGCTGATCACCGCGCTCGCCGGCCTGCTGGACGCGAGCACGACCGAGATCAGCTCCTTCCACGCGGCGCCGCTGCGCGACGGTCTGAAGTCGCTGCAGCTGGCCTTCCGCGAGGCGTCGATCGTCCCGGACGAGCCGGGCCAGGGGCCGGGCGAGAAGTACACCGGCCCGGTCTACGGCTGACCGAGGGCCGTAGCTCTACTACCCGCGTACGTACAGGGGCTCGCCCGGAGGCGTGGTCCCGGCCGGCAGCAGTGCCAGGTCGAGGCCGCGCACCAGGCGGGCCCTCAGTGTTTCGTCGGCGGCGAGCCGCTCGGCGACCGCGCGGGCGGCCTCGGCGGGCGGGGCGGCCGGGTCGAGGACCAGGGCGAGGGTGCCGTCGGCGTGTCCGGGCCCGAGGTGGGCGCGCAGCACGGCGGGCTCCGCCGCCACGACCGTACGGACGGCCTCGACGACGGCCGGGTCGGCGAGCGGGTCGGTGCTGGTGCGGCCCTCGGCGAGGGCGAGCAGCGCCGGGCCGGTCAGCTCGAAGGGCACGGGCCCCGCGAGGTCCAGCACGACCGTGTCGGCCTTCTCGTGGGCGGCGGCCTGCAGCGCCTGGTGCAGGGGTACGGCGACCGGGCGGGCCGCGGGGTCCCAGCGGGCGAGGGAGTCGGTGGAGGTGAAGGCGGGCAGGGCGGTGCGGTCGCCGGCCTTCAGGGTGGGTACGGCCATGTCGCTGGTCTTCTCGCGACGCAGCCCGTTCTCATCCACCTCGGTCTCGCCCAGCACGGCGACCACCGGGACGAGCAGGCGGGCGCCCTTGAGCGCCTCCAGGACGGGCCCGAGGGCGCTGCGGTCCTCGGCCCAGGCGGCGAGCGCGGCGCTCAGCCGGGGGTCGGCGGAGCCGTCGTCGTCGGAGAAGCCGGGGTCGGGAATGTTCTTGTTCGCCACGGTCACCGACCCTATAGGCACCTCGCCGACCCGCTGCACGGGAGCCTTCACAGGAATCTCAGCGTTCCCTGAGCCCCGTCTCATGTCCGTCCAACGAGGTGCACAGTCGCCGGCCCGAGCATCGCGGCCATGGAGTCCGCCAGAGCCCGCCGGCGCCGTCGTGCGCGCCCGTCCCGGTGCCGTCCCTGCTGTTACACCGCTCTCGCCGTGGTCGCCGTGGGCGGGGTGACGGCCGGCGGCACGGCCTATGTGAGGGCGCGGGCGCATCCGGGCACAGCGGCCGTATCGTCGGCGGCGACGCCCTCGGCCTCCTCCTCGGCCGGGGCGGGCGAGGAGGCCTCGGTGGAGCCCGTGACGGAGCCGGCGGTGGACCGGAAAGCGCTGCTGGGCAAGGCGCTGACGGCGGTGAGCGTGCCGTCGGGCGCACAGGTGTCGGCGGCGGTGCTGGCGGTGGACTCCGGGGAGGGCGCCGCGTACGGCGACGCGGCCTTCGACACGGCGAGCATCGTGAAGGTCGACATCCTGGCCACGCTGCTGCTCCAGGCGCAGGACGCGGGCCAGCGGCTGACGGCGGCCGAGCAGGCGTACGCCACGAAGATGATCGAGAACAGCGACAACGCCTCCGCCACGGCGCTGTGGCACACCATCGGGCGGGCGGACGGCCTGGACACGGCGAACAAGCGCTTCGGGCTGACCGCGACCTTTGGCGGCGAGGGTGAGCTGTGGGGGCTGACGCAGACCACGGCGGCGGACCAACTCGTCCTGCTCCAGCAGGTGTTCGGCAAGGACTCCAGGCTGAGCGAGGCCTCCCGGACCTATGTGCAGGGGCTGATGAGGTCGGTCGAGGCGGACCAGCGGTGGGGGGTGTCGGCCGCCGCGGAGGGCAACTCCTGGGCGCTGAAGAACGGTTGGCTGGCGCGCAGCACGACGGGGCTGTGGGACGTCAACAGCATCGGGCGGATCACGGTGGACGGCACCGACTATCTGGTGGCGGTGCTGTCGAAGGGCACGCAGACACAGGCGAAGGGCATCGCGCTGGTGGAGGCGGCGGCGAAGGCGGCGGTGTCGGCGTTCGCCGGTGAGTGATCCGGCTACCGGTGCCAAGTGATCGGGGTGCGCCTCAGAGCCGCTGCCTGCGCCCCCGCCACAGCACCACGCCCGCCACCAGCAGGACCCCGCCGGTACCGCCGGCCAGGGGGCCCGCCCAGTCGGCGGTCGAGGACGTGGCCCTGGGGGCGTCCGGACCTGTGCCGAAGTACTTCTTCCCGTACGACGCCGCGCGCAGGCTCTGCGGCCTGAGCCGCTCGGCCGCCCGCAGTGCCGCCGCCGGGTCGATCATGCCGAAGCCCCGGGAGTCGTCCCGGCCGCCGACCGGCGCGTCCCGGGCCGTGTCCTCCAGGAGCTTCTTGATCTGGGCCGGGGTCAGTTCGGGGTGGGCGGCCTTGACCAGGGCCGCGGCGCCGGAGACGAAGGCGGAGGCGGCCGAGGTGCCCCAGCCCTCGTAGTACTTGTGGTCGGGGTCGGCGATCACCACGTCGACGCCGGGCGCGCTGACCGCGGCGTACCAGCGGCGGGTCGAGAAGGAGGCGCGGGTGCCGTAGCGGTCCACCGCGGTCGCGGCTATGACGCCGGGGTAGGCGGCCGGGTAGGAGACATGGTCGCCCTTGTCCCCGCCGTTGCCCGCGGAGGCGACGACCACCACGCCCTTCTTCAGGGCGTACTGCACGGCCTCGTCCTCGCTGGGCTCGGGGTGCGCGGAGTTCGAGTCGTCGCCGAGGGAGAGGTTGATGACGTCGGCGCCGTGGTCGGCGGCCCAGCGGATGCCCTCGGCGAGGGCGTTGCCGCGGCTGGTACGGGCCTTGGCGCGGGCGGGGTCGCCGTCCTCCAGGATCACCCGCACGGGCAGGATCTTCGCCTCCGGAGCGACGCCCATGACACCGGCGCCGCCGCCGGGGCCGTGGCCGTGCCCGGCGATGATGCCGGCCATGGCGGTGCCGTGCCGGGCCCAGTCGCGGTCGCCCTGCCTGGCCCCGAAGCCGATCATGTCCTTGGCGGGCAGGACGTTGCCGGCGAGGTCCGGATGGTCGGCCTCGACGCCGGTGTCCAGGACGGCGACGGTGACGCCCCGGCCCTTGGTGGTCCGCCAGGCCTCGTCCAGGTGCAGCGCGGACAGGCCCCACTGCTGGGCGCGGATGCCGTCGGCGTGGGCCGTGGTGGCCGGCGCCAGGGCGAGGGCGCCGGCGAGCAGCAGGCTCAGCGCCGCGCCGGCGGGTTCCACCCGGTGGCGGCCGCGTATCGACTGCCTCGATCGCCTCATGAAGGTTTCTCCGTGGCCGTGCCGATGCTCTGGCGCAGGCGCCGTTCGACGCGGTCGGCCAGGCCCTGGGCCTCGTTGCCGAGCCCGGCCTGGGCCGGAGCGGTGGTGGCGCCGGCGCTGACGGCGTCGGCGGCGGGCTGGGGCACGTCGACGCTGCGGCCGTCGGCCCAGCCGGAGACGGCGTAGGCGACGACGGGGGCGTCCGTGAGGACGGAGATGGTCCAGGAGGCCCGCTGCCTGTCGCCGAAGCCGGCCGCGGCGGTGCCCTTGGCCGCGTACGGCCGGGGCATCAAGTCGGCACGCCGGTCCAGGCGCTGGGCGCGGAACTGGTGGGCGAGCGCGGACATGCCGGCCGGGTCGGCCTTGGTGAACAGCAGGCCGACGGTGGTGACATGGCTCTGGGTGGCGTCGGTGTACGTGGCGCGCAGCAGGCGCCGGCAGCCGACCGGGGCGAGCACCTTGGCCAGCAGCGGGTCGAAGGCGTGCGCGCAGCCGGTGTCCGGGGCCACGGCGATCCTGGTCCAGGTGCGGTCGGCGCCGCCGGGTCCGGCGCCGGTGCCCTGGACGGTGGGCGGGAACAGCTGGTCCACGGGCATGTCGTGCCAGAGCGCCCCGGCGGTGGCGAAGTGGTCGCCGGAGGTGTCGTCCCCGCCGTCGTCGGTGAGCCAACTCCCGGTAACGGCACCGCCGATGAGCCCGAGACCGAGCACGAGACAGGCGGCAGCGGCGGCGGTACGAGGGCCGATGCGGTGCCATGTCCGCCCACCGAACGGCTCGCTGTCCCCGTCCGCCATGACGGGCCGCGCGGCCGGAGAACTCCAGGACAGCGCCGGGTCCGGCGACGACGTGGGCGGTGGGGGGCCGACGGGATACGCCGGCGCCATGGGACTCCAGGCGCCCGTCCCCGGGCGCCCGGCGGACACCGTGGAGGGGGACGCGGAGGCGGCAAGGCGCTCTCCGCCCGACCCGCCGGAGGACCGGCCGGGCGCGGCGGCGGGGCGCGCCGCGTTCGGGGCGCCGGTGACCGGGCGGAGCCGGGCCGTCGTCTCCGAGGGGGTGACCGGGCGGAGCCTGGCCGTCGTCTCCGTGGGGGTCTCGACGGGGGCTCCCGGCCGCCGGGACTCCCGTCCGGGGCGGTGCGCATCGCGCCCTGTGCTCGGCGGCGCGTCGGGGAACCGGGCCGAAGCCGGCGGCGGAGGCGGGCTAGCCGGTGCGCCGGCCGCGGGCACGACGGGACGCGGCCCCACGGACCGACGCGCTTGCCCGGCACGGGGACCAGGGCCTCCGGGGAACGGCCGGCCCTCTGGCGCCGCGGCCTCACCGGACGGCGAGCCGTCGGCGGCGCGCCGCGAGTCACTGGCGGCAGTCCGCCCGACGGAACGCGAGTCACTGGCGGCAGTCCGCCCGACAACAGGCGCGCCGATGCCCGCGGACGGCCCGGCGGAGCGGGAGCCGCTTCCCGCAGAGCCCGCGGCGGAAGGCGAGCCCGTGCCCGCGGCCCCTGCGGCCGAGGCCGGGCCCGCACCCGGGTCCCCTGTGCCCGAAGCAGAGCCCCTGCCCGTGAGCCCCGCGGCCGACACCCGGGCATCGCCTCTGGCGGACCCCGCCAAAGACCGGCCATCGCCCATGAAGTCCCCGCCCGAAACCCAGTCTTCGCCTCCGGCTGACCCCACCGAAGACCGGCCCTCAGGCACGTAGCGCCCGGCCGACGGCCGGCCCTCGACCGGGGCGGCTCCCGGAGAAGCGCCCTCCTCGCCTGCCGCGCCCCCGGTGGCCTGGCGAGGGGCGCGCGGGGTGAAGACCGACGGCTCGTCGTCGGGGTCGTCGGGCGGGGTGGACGGGCGGGGCGGGACCGGGGGGCGCGGCGGGACGGGGGCGTGGCGCGCTTCCGTGCTCATGCACCCCCCCGTTTCCTCGTGCCCGGGCCCGTCCTCACGTACGCGGGCCGCTGCGCTGCTCGGCCGCGCCCGGCGCCGAAGCTCCGTCCCGGGCACGCATACCCGTACGTCCGGACCGGCATCCCGGTTCAGGTGAAGCGGCCGTGCGCGTTGCGCCGTACGTGCGCGTCACTCTACGGGTTGTGCGGGCCGGAATCAGAACCAGTCCGGGGCGCCGGGGCATCTGCCCGGAACGTCCCCCTACCCTGCGGTAATCCTGTCTGGCAGGCTTCCGTCATGACTGCGCGCGCCGCCGACCGGGCCCGTTACGACCGGGCCACCGCCCATCTCGACGCCCCTCTCGCGATCGTGGACCTGGACGCCTTCGACGCCAACGCGGCCGATCTCGTCCGCCGGGCCGCGGGCAAGCCGGTCCGGGTCGCCAGCAAGTCGGTTCGCTGCCGGGCCCTGCTGGAGCGCGCCCTGGCGATGGACGGCTTCCAGGGCATCATGTCGTTCACCCTGGCCGAGTCGCTGTGGCTCGCCCGCTCCGGTTTCGACGACGTGCTGCTGGCCTATCCGTCCGCCGACCGGAGCGGTTTCGCCGAGCTGGCCGCCGATCCCAAGCTCGCCGGTGCGGTGACCGTGATGGTGGACGATCCGGCGCACCTCGACCTCATCGACGCCGCCCGCGACGGCGGACGCGAAGTGGTGCGTGTCTGCCTGGAGTTGGACACCTCGCTGAAGCTGCTCGGCGGCCGGGTCCGGGTCGGGGCGCGGCGTTCTCCGCTGCACTCCCCCACCCAACTCGCCGAGCTGGCCCGGTCGGTGGCCCGGCGGCCGGGCTTCCGGCTGGTCGGGATCATGGCGTACGAGGGGCACATCGCGGGCGTCGGGGACGCGGTGGCCGGGCGGCCGCTGAGGTCCCGGGCGATCCGGCTGATGCAGGCGGCGGCGCGCCGGGAGCTGGCCGAGCGACGGGCCGCGGTCGTGCGCGCGGTGCGGGCCGTCGTACCGGACCTGGAGTTCGTCAACGGCGGCGGCACGGGCAGTGTGCAGCACACTGCCGCCGAGGACGCGGTGACCGAGATAGCGGCCGGTTCGGGGCTGTATGTGCCCCGGCTCTTCGACAACTACACCTCGTTCACCGGCCGCCCGGCCGCCCTGTTCGCCCAGCCCGTCGTACGGCGCCCGGGGGTCGGCGTGGTGACCGTGCTCGGCGGCGGCTACCCGGCCTCCGGCGCCGCCGGCCCGGACCGGCTGCCGGTGCCGTACCTGCCCGAGGGCCTGAAGTACGACCCCCAGGAGGGCCCCGGCGAGGTGCAGACCCCGCTGCTCGGCTCGCCCGCCGACGATCTGCTCATCGGTGACAGGGTGTGGTTCCGGCACGCCAAGGCCGGCGAGCTGTGCGAACGGTTCGAGGCGCTGCACCTCGTCGAGGGCGACGAGGTGACAGCGACCGTACCCACCTACCGGGGCGAGGGCCGGACCTTCCTGTGACCGGACGGCCTACAGGGGCGTGACGTACGCGCCCGCGATTCCGCCGTCCACCAGGAAGTCGGTGGCGTTGACGAACGAGGAGTCGTCGCTGGCCAGGAAGGCGACGGCGGCGGCGATCTCCTCGGCCTCGGCGAACCGGCCGACCGGGATGTGCACCAGGCGGCGGGCCGCCCGCTCCGGGTCCTTCGCGAACAGCTCCTGCAGCAGCGGGGTGTTGACCGGGCCCGGGCACAGGGCGTTCACCCGGATGCCCTCCCGGGCGAACTGCACGCCCAGTTCGCGGGACATGGCCAGCACGCCGCCCTTGGAGGCCGTGTACGAGATCTGGGAGGTGGCCGCGCCCATCCGTGCCACGAAGGACGCGGTGTTGATGATGGACCCCTTGCCCTGGCGCCGCATGTAGGGGATGGCGGCCTTGCAGCACAGGTACACGGAGGTGAGGTTGACCTCCTGGACCCGCTTCCAGGCCTCCAGGCCGGTCTCCAGGATGGAGTCGTCGTCGGGCGGGGAGATGCCGGCGTTGTTGAAGGCGACGTCGACGCTGCCGTAGGTGTCGTACGCCGTCCTGAACAGCGCCTCGACCTGCTCGGGGTCGGTGACGTCGGTCTTCACGAAGAGTCCGCCGACCTCGTCGGCGACGGCCTTGCCGCGGGCCTCGTCCACGTCCGCGCAGACCACGTGGGCGCCCTCGGAGGCGAGCCTGCGGGCGGTGGCGAGGCCGATGCCGCTGCCGGCTCCGGTCACGACGGCGGTACGGCCGACCAGGCGGCGGCAAACACTGTTGTCGGTCACTGTGCGGGGCCCTCCGTGCTGATGAAGACGTTCTTGGTTTCGGTGAAGGCGGTCAGGGCGTCGGGGCCCAGCTCCCGGCCGAGGCCGGACTGCTTGAAGCCGCCGAACGGGGTCCAGTAGCGGACGCTGGAGTGGGAGTTGACGGACAGGTTGCCCGCGCGGACGGCCTGGGAGACGCGCAGGGCGCGGCCGAGGTCCCGGGTCCACAGGGAGCCTGAGAGGCCGTAGGGGGTGTCGTTGGCGAGGCGGACGGCGTCCTCCTCGTCGGTGAAGGGGAGGAGGACGGCGACCGGGCCGAAGATCTCCTCGCGGGCCGCCCGGCCGTCCGGCCGCTCCCCCGTCAGGACTGTGGGCGGGAACCAGAAGCCGGGGCCGTCGGGGGCGCTGCCGCGCAGCGCGGGGGCGCCCTCGGGGACGTACGACCGTACCCGGTCGAGCTGCTGACGGGAGATCAGCGGGCCCATCTGGGTCTTCTCGTCGGCGGGGTCGCCCACCACGACGGAGGCGAGGGCGTCGGCGAGGAACTCACGGGCCTCGTCGAGGACCGTCTCCTGGACCAGGATGCGGGTGCGGGCGCAGCAGTCCTGGCCGGAGTTGTCCAGGAAGGAGAAGGGGGCGAGGGCGGAGGTGAGGTCTGCGTCGGCGAAGACGATGTTGGGGCTCTTGCCGCCGAGTTCGAGGGTGACCGGCTTGACCAGCTTCGCGCAGCGCTCCATGACCTCGCGGCCGGTGCGGGTGGACCCGGTGAACACGATCTTGGCGACGTCCGGGTGGTCGACGAGGGCACGTCCGGCGGTGTGGCCGTAACCCGGCAGCACCTGGAAGACGTGCTCGGGCAGGCCCGCGTCCAGGGCGAGTTCGGCGAGGCGGAGCGCGGTGAGCGGGGTGGTCTCGGCGGGCTTGAGGACGACCGCGTTGCCGGCCGCGAGCGCCGGGAAGGAGCCCCAGGCGGCGATCGGCATCGGGAAGTTCCAGGGGGCGATCACGCCCACGACACCCAGGGGCTCCTGGAAGGTGACGTTCCAGCCGCCGGGCACCGGGATCTGCCTGCCGAGGAGGCGTTCGGCGCCCCCGGCCGCGTACAGCAGCAGGTCACGGGCGTTGCCGGCCTCCCAGCGGGCGTTGCCGAGGGTGTGGCCGGCCTCGCGGACCTCCAGCCGGGCGAGTTCCTCGGTGTGGGCGTCGACCACGTCCGCGAAACGGCGCAGCAGCCGGGCCCGGTCGGCGGGGGCGAGGGCGGCCCACCCCGTCTGGGCGCGTGCGGCCCGTACGACGGCGGCGGCGACGTCCTCCTCGCTCGCGGCGGGGACGGCGGCGACGACCTCTTCCGTGGCGGGGTTGAGGACCTTCAGCTCGTGCGGGTCGGACACGTGATGACCTTTCACAGGCGTTGTCACAGGCGTTCGAAGGAGCGGCGCAGCTCCCAGTCGGTGACGGCGGCATCGAAGGCCTCCAGCTCGACGCGCGCCATGTTGCGGTAGTGCGCCACGACCTCGTCGCCGAAGGCCGCCTTGGCGATGGGGCTGTTCTCCCACAGCTCGGCGGCCTCGCGGAGCGTCGTCGGCACGTGCTCGAAGTCGGCGGTGTAGGCGTTGCCCGGGCACGGCTCGGGCAGTTCCAGCCGCTGCTCGATGCCGTACAGGCCGGCCGCGACGAGGCCGGCGACGGCGAGGTAGGGGTTCACGTCCCCGCCGGGGAGGCGGTTCTCGAAGCGCAGGGAGCGGCCGTGGCCGACCACGCGGAGGGCGCAGGTGCGGTTGTCGTGGCCCCAGGCGACGGCGGTGGGGGCGAAGGAGCCCGGCTGGAACCGCTTGTAGGAGTTGATGTTCGGGGCGTACAGGAGCGAGAAGTCGCGCAGCGCGGCGAGCTGTCCGGCGAGGAAGTGCCGCATGACCTCGGACATTCCGTCGCCGTCGGCCATGGCGTTGGTGCCGTCGGCGTCGGCGAGGGAGAGGTGGATGTGGCAGGAGTTGCCCTCGCGCTCGTTGTACTTGGCCATGAAGGTGATCGAGACGCCCTCCTGGGCGGCGATCTCCTTGGCGCCGGTCTTGTACAGCGCGTGCTGGTCGCAGGTGACGACGGCCTCGTCGTAGCGGAAGGCGATCTCGTGCTGGCCGGGGTTGCACTCGCCCTTGGCGGACTCGACGGTGAGACCGGCGCCGGCCATGTCGTTGCGCAGCCGGCGCAGCAGGGGCTCGATGCGGCCGGTGCCGAGGATGGAGTAGTCGATGTTGTACTGGTTGGCCGGGGTGAGGCCCCGGTAGCCCGCGTCCCAGGCCTGTTCGTAGGAGTCCTTGAAGACGATGAACTCCAGCTCGGTGCCGACCTGGGCGGTGTAGCCGAGTTCGGCGAGCCGCTCCAGCTGGCGGCGCAGGATCTGGCGGGGCGCGGCGACGACCGGCGAACCGTCGTTCCAGGCGAGGTCGGCGACGAGCAGGGCGGTGCCGGGGTGCCAGGGGATGCGGCGCAGGGTGGCGAGGTCGGGGTGCATGGCGAAGTCGCCGTAGCCGCGGTCCCAGGAGGACATGGCGTAGCCGTCGACGGTGTTCATCTCGGTGTCTACGGCCAGGAGGTAGTTGCAGCCCTCGGTGCCGTGCCGCAGCACCTCGTCCAGGAAGAACCGGGCGGCGAACCGCTTGCCCTGCAGCCGCCCTTGCATGTCGGGGAAGGCCAGGACGACAGTGTCGATCTCACCGCTCGCGACGAGGGCGTGCAGTTCCTCGACGCCGAGCGGGGGTGTGCGGTCTGCCACGGGAGAGCCTCCTTCGGCGCCTTCGCGCTTTTTCGGCCGGGCCGGGAGCCATAAGGTATTGCTCAGGACCATTGCTTGGGAAGGGGGTACGGCGGATGTCGCGGGAGATGGAATGGCAGGAGGCGCATACGCCGGGAGTCGTCGACCGGCTCGCTCCGGTGCTGCGGCCGGTGCGGGCGGGCAACGGCTTCGAGGAGGCGCTGGAGCAGATCCTCCAGGTCGTGCGGCTCGGGCTGGTGCCGGGCGGGGAACGGCTGCCGGCCGAACGGGAGCTGGCGGAACGGCTCGGGATCAGCCGGGTGACGCTGCGCGAGGTGCTGAAGGTGCTCACGGACCAGGGGCTGGTGGAGGCGCGGCGCGGGCGCTATGGCGGAACGTTCGTCCTGCCGCGCTCGGACGCCGGCGGCGAGGACGAGCTGCGGCGGCGGATCGCCGAGGTCGACATCGAGGACGTGCTGCGGTTCCGTGAGGTGCTGGAGGTGGGTGCGGCCGGGCTGTGCGCGGCGCACGGGCTGACGGACGAGCAGGCGGACCGGCTGCGCGAGGCGCTGGCCCGCACGCACGACGCCCCGCTGGCGGACTATCGCCGGCTGGACACCCTGCTCCACCTGACCCTCGCCGAGCTGTGCGGGTCCCCCTCCCTGACCGCGCAGTACGCGGCGGTCCGGGCCACGGTGAACGACCTGCTCGACTGCATCCCGCTGCTGGTGCGCAACCTGGAGCACTCGCAGCGCCAGCACACCGCGCTGGTCGAGGCGGTGCTGGACGGGGACGCGGACGGCGCGCGGGAGATGATGCGGGAGCACTGCGCGGGCACGGCGGCGCTGCTGCGGGGCTTCCTGGCGTAAGGCGGTTCTGGAAAGGTATGGAAGTAAACCTTTGACTTTCGGGGAGGGCGGCATGACGGTACGACCGCTGATCGGCATCAGCACCTACCTGGAGTCCGGCGCGCGCTGGGGCGTGTGGGAGCTGGACGCGGCTCTGCTGCCGGCCGGCTATCCACGGCTGGTGCAGCGGGCCGGCGGGCTGGCCGCGATGCTGCCGCCGGACGCACCCGAGCGCGCGGCGGAGACGGTGGCCCGGCTGGACGGACTGGTGATCGCGGGCGGCCCGGACGTGGACCCGGACCGGTACGGCGCCGAGCGCGAGCCCCGTACCGGTCCGCCCGCCCTGGCCCGCGACGCCTGGGAACTCGCCCTGATCGAGGCCGCGCTGGACGCCGGAACGCCGGTGCTGGGCATCTGCCGGGGCATGCAGCTGCTGAACGTGGCGCTCGGCGGCACGCTGGTCCAGCACCTGGAGGGACACGCGGAGGTGGTCGGCGTGTTCGGCGGCCACCCGGTGAAGCCGGTACCGGGGACCCTGTACGCCGGAATCGTCCCGGAGGAGACGACGGTGCCCACCTACCACCACCAGGCCGTGGACCGGCTCGGCGCGGGACTGGTGCCGTCGGCCTACGCGGCGGACGGCACGGTGGAGGCGGTCGAACTGCCGGCGGACCGGGGCTGGGTCCTGGGCGTGCAGTGGCACCCCGAGATGGGTGAGGACCTGCGGGTGATGTCGGCGCTGGTGACAGCCGCTTCCTGAGTCACAGTCCGGCGGTGCCGGGTTCGTTCAGGGCGAGCGCCCCCGGTCCCGGCCGAGCCGCGCCCGTCACCCCCGCGTCAGCGACAGCAACTCCCGGGCCGGGCCGGTGGGCCGGTGTCCGGTCGGCCAGACCGCTCGCAGCTCGCGGTGCAGGGACACGCCCTCCACCGGGATGCTGACCAGGCGGCGCATCGCCAGCTCCTCCCCCACGGCCAGCTCGCTGAGCACCGAGGGACCCGCGCCGCTGACCGCCGATGCCTTGACCGCCGTGGTGGAGGACAGCTCGATCAGCGGGCGGGCGAGGCCGCCGAGCGCCGCGTCCAGGACCTGCCGGGTTCCGGAGCCGCGCTCGCGGAGGATCAGCGGGGTGCCCGCCAGCTCCTCCGCCGTCACCGGGCGCCGGCGGCGGGCCCAGGGATGGCCGGGCGCGGCGACGACGATCAGCCGGTCACGAGCGATGACGGCGGAGTCCAGACCCGTGGGGACGGACAGGCCCTCCACGAACCCGAGGTCCGCCTCCCCGGCCAGCAGGAGTTCCGCCACCTTCGCCGAGTTGCCCGCGAGCAGCGACACTGCCGTGTCGGGCCGCCCGGCGTGCAGCGCGAGGAGCCAGCCAGGGAGCAGGTACTCGGCGATGGTCATGCTCGCCGCGACCCGGAGGCGCGAGTCCCGCCGGTCCCGCAGCGCGCGCGCACCCGCGTCGAAGGCCGCGGCCGCCTCCACGACCCGGCGGGCCCAGTCCGTCACCAGGGCGCCCGCGTCCGTGAGCCGGGAGCCGCGGGGCGAACGGTCGACCAGGGCCACGCCCAGTTGCCGCTCCATGGAGCGGATCCGGCTGCTGGCCGCGGGCTGGGTGATGCCGACCTCACGCGCCGCCGCCCCGAGACTGCCCAGCCGCGCCACCGCCAGCAGCAGCTCCAGCGCGGCCAGGTCAGGCACCCGGTGTGCCAGTGATGCCGTGTGCTCCTGCCGCCCCTCCACGTCACTCATAAGACCAGCTTATGCCCTGATAGAAGGGAACTCCCTGGTCAGGCCGAGACGGCAGCGGCACGGTGGAGCCATGGTCACCGCAGCCCAGCCCTTGTCCACCGCCGCTGTCCCACGTGCCGCCGGGGTCCGGCACCTGGGCCCCAACTGGTACGCCGCCGTCATGGGCACCGCCATCCTCGGCTCGGCCGGTGTCGCGCTGCCCGCACCCGCGGCAGCTCTGCGCGACGTCTTCGCCGGGGCCTGGGCGCTGTCCCTGATCATGCTGGTGGCCCTGCTGGCGGCCCGGGCCGTGCACTGGACCCGCCATCGCGACCAGGCCCGCGCCCATCTCCTGGACCCGGCCATGGCCCCGTTCTACGGCTGTCTGTCGATGGCCCTGCTGGCGGTCGGCGGCGGTGCCATGACGGCGGGGCAGGAGGTGGTCGGCACCGGCACGGCCGTCGCCCTGGACTCCGTACTGTTCAGCGCGGGTACGGCCGTCGGGCTCGCGGCCGCCGTCGCCCTGCCGTACCTGATGGCCGTTCGGCACCGCGTCCAGCCCGCGCAGGCCACCCCGGCCTGGCTGCTGCCCCTGGTCGCACCCATGGTGTCGGCCGCGCTCGGCCCGCTGCTGGTGCCGCATCTGCCGGCGGGCCAGCCCCGGGAGACCCTGCTGCTGGCCTGCCTCGCCCTGTTCGGGCTGAGCCTGCTCGCGACGCTGCTCATGCTGTCCCTGGTCTTCGCCCGGCTGGTCACCGGCCCGCTGCCGCTCGCGCTCACCCCGACCCTGTTCCTGGTCCTCGGCCCGCTCGGGCAGTCCACCACCGCGGTCGGCAAGATCGCGGACGCGGCACCCGGGGTCGTACCGCCCCTGTACGAGCGCGGCCTCGCCGTCTTCGCCGTCCTCTACGGCGTACCGGTCATGGGGTTCGCGCTGCTGTGGCTGGCGCTGGCGACCGCGCACGTGCTGCGGGCCCGCCGGCGGGGCATGGGGTTCGCGATGAGCTGGTGGGCCTTCACCTTCCCGGTGGGCACGTGCGTCACCGGCGCGATGGCGCTCGCCCGGCACACCGGTCTCGCGGCCTACGACGCGCTGGCCGTCGCCCTGTACGCCCTGCTCGCCGCAGCCTGGCTGGCTGCCGCCGCCGGCACCGTACGCGGCCTGCTCAGCGGCGAGCTGCTCGCAGCGCCTCGGCCAGCACCCGTGGCGCCTCGACCAGAGACGGTCCGTACCAGGTCAGGTGCCGCCCGCTGACCAGGGCGCAGGGCGGGCCGGGAAAGGCCTCCGGGCCGTCCTCGGCGGTGAAGCGGTAGGGCTCGTCGGGCAGCACCACCAGCTCCGGGGCCGCGGCGCACAGCTCGTCCAGCGGAACGCGGGGGTAACGGTCGCGGTGATCGGCGTACAGGTGGTCCACACCGAGCCGGGCCAGGACATCGCCGGCGAACGTGTCCCGGCCGAGGACCATCCAGGGCCGGCGCCAGATCGGTACGACCGCGGTCCTGCGCTCGACCGGCTCCGGCAACGCGTCCCAGGCCGCCCCCGCCTCCTCCAGCCAGCGGGGCCGTCCCTCGGCACCGCACGCGGTGAGCACCCGGTCCAGCTCGGCGAAGGCCTGCGGAACGTTGCGCACCTCGGTGACCAGCACCTCGAGGCCTGCGCCGCGCAGAGCGTCGAGGTCCGGGGCGCGGTTCTCCTCCTCGTTGGCGATCACGAGGTCGGGGGCGAGGGCGAGGATACGGTCGAGCCTGGGGTTCTTCGTCCCGCCGATCCGGGTGACCTCCAGGTCGGCCGGGTGGGTGCACCATTCCGTGGCCCCGGCCAGCACGCCGGGCAGCGTCCCGGCCACCGCCTCGGTGAGGGACGGGACCAGTGAGACGACCCGCACTACCGGGACCGGTCCTGAACGGCCTCGATGTGCTCGGCGACCGCCACCACGATCACCCGGGTGTCCGGCACCGTCGCCCGCCAGCGATGGCGTACCCCACCGGTCAGATAGAGCGTGTCGCCTCGCCCGAGGCGATACGCGCGTCCCTCGGCCTCTATCTCCACCGCGCCGTCGGCGACGTACATCAGCTCGTCGTTGCGGTGCTGGAACTCGCGGCCGGCATCGTGGTCGCCGGTGAACTCGGAGGCGTGCAGCTGATGGTGGCCGCGCACCAGGGAGCGGGTCCGGGGGTGGAAGTCGCCCTCGGCGACCGGGTCGGCGCGGACGACGTCCACGCTGGCGGCCGGGTCGGCGGCGGCGAGGAGTTCGACGGCCGTGGTGCGCAGGGCGTCGGCGAGCTTCTCCAGCGAGCCGCGGCTGGGGCGGGCCCGGTCGTTCTCGACCTGACTGAGGAAGGGCACCGACAGACCGCTGCGCTCGGCCACGACGGCGAGGGTCAGTTCCAGGGCACGGCGGCGCCGCCGCACGGCCGCGCCCACCCGCACGGGCTGCTCTTTGTGGTCGCCCATCGCTCCGGCTCCCTCCCTCGCTCGTCGTGCCGCTGTCCGGGTGCCCGGGTCGGGACACACCTCTTCTGATGACTTCTCTGCACCCTACGCATGTTCGGCAAACCGTTTCACGCGGCTGTCACATACCCGACATGCCGCCGAGCCGCCACCCTCACGGTTCGCGCCAGCGTGACGGGGCCCCGGGCCGGTCCTGGGCGGCATCCGGAGCGGGGGCGAATACGCCGACCAGCAGGGGCGGGGGCGCGGGGCGGGGCCAAGGGTCGTCACGGAATGTGGTTGGCCGGATCCTTGCCGTACCCTGTGCAGCGCGCCCGAAGTACCGAAGACACCGCGAGGAGCCCTTCCGGAGAGCTCGCCGACCGGGGGCTGTCGGTGCCGTACGGCATGATGCGAGCGTGACCGGACGACTCATGCTGCTCGACACCGCATCGCTGTACTTCCGCGCCTATTTCGGCGTCCCGGACTCCGTGAAGGCGCCGGACGGCACGCCCGTGAACGCCGTGCGCGGACTGCTGGACTTCATCGACCGGCTGGTCAGGGACCACCGTCCGCAGCACCTGGTGGCCTGTATGGACGCCGACTGGCGGCCGCAGTGGCGGGTGGACCTCATCCCCACCTACAAGGCGCACCGCGTCGCCGAGGAGCACGAGGACGCGCCGGACGTCGAGGTGGTGCCGGACACCCTCTCGCCGCAGGTGCCGGTCATCGAGGAGGTGCTGGACGCGCTCGGCATCGCCCGGGTCGGTGTCGCGGGGTACGAGGCGGACGACGTGATCGGCACGTTCACCGCGCGCGCCGACGGCCCGGTGGACATCGTCACCGGCGACCGCGATCTGTACCAGCTGGTGGACGACGCGCGCGGGATCCGGGTGCTGTATCCGCTGAAGGGCGTCGGCTCACTGCAGCTGACCGACGAGGCGGTGCTGCGCGAGAAGTATGGCGTCGACGGGCGGGGGTACGCGGACCTGGCGCTGCTGCGCGGCGACCCGAGCGACGGCCTGCCCGGCGTGGCCGGCATCGGCGAGAAGACGGCCGCCAAGCTGCTGGCAGAGTTCGGTGACCTGGCCGGGATCATGGCGGCGGTCGACGAACCGGGGGCGAAGCTGACGCCGTCGCAGCGCAAGCGGCTCACCGAGGCCGGCCCGTATGTCGCGGTCGCGCCGAAGGTGGTGCGGGTGGCGGACGACGTACCGCTGCCGGACGTCGACACGGCTGTGCCGCGGGCGCCGCGGGACCAGGCGGCCCTGGAACAGCTGGCCGAGCGGTGGGGGCTCGGCGGCTCCCTGCAGCGGCTGCTGGCCACACTCGCCGTGGGGCCGGCCGGGGCGTGACCGGAATATTCCGGCAAAGGCTCACCGCGGGTGTCCGGGACAGAGGTGTGACCGCAGGGCGAGATGCTAACTTAGGTAAACCTAACCATCTTGCAGGAGGCCGTGATGGCAGAGCGTCCGGTACGAAAGCCGCGCAAGCCCCGCACCGCCCACGTGGTCCGCACCGAGCGGCTGACCCCGCACATGCAGCGTGTGGTGCTCGGTGGCGAGGGTCTTGCCGACTTCGGGGCGGACACCTGCACCGACCACTATGTGAAGCTGCTCTTCGGCCCCGAGGGCGTGACCTACCCGGAACCCTTCGACCTGGAGCGGATCCGCGCGGAGTTCCCGCGGGAGCAGTGGCCGGTGACCCGGACCTACACCGTGCGCGCGTTCAATCCCGAACTCCGCGAGCTGACCCTGGACTTCGTCGTCCACGGCGACGAGGGCCTGGCCGGCCCGTGGGCATGCCGGGTGCGGCCGGGTGAGGCCGTGCGCTTCATGGGCCCCGGCGGTGCCTACGCCCCCGATCCCGCGGCCGACTGGCATCTGTTCGCCGGTGACGAGAGCGCGCTGCCCGCGATCGCACGGTCCCTGGAGGCGCTGCCCGCCGACGCCCGCGCGCATGCCTTCGTGGAGGTGTCCGGCCCCGAGGAGGAGCAGAAGATCGACTCCGATGTGGCGGTCGTCTGGCTGCACCGCGGGGACCGGCCGGTCGGCGAGGCGCTGGTGGAGGCCGTACGCGCCCTTGAGTTCCCCGAGGGCCGGGTGCACGCGTTCGTGCACGGCGAGGCGGGCTTCGTGAAGGAGCTGCGCCGGCTGCTGCGGGTCGAGCTGGACATCCCGCGCGAGGACCTGTCGATCTCCGGTTACTGGCGCCTGGGCCACAACGAGGACGGCTGGCAGGCCTCCAAGCGGGAGTGGAACGCCCGTATCGAGGCCGAGCAGGAGAGCGGCGCGGCGGCGGCCTGAGCGCGGCCCCCGCTCAGGTCTCGTTGATCCTGCCGAACGGGATGTGCACGCTCGGCGTGGTCCGGGACGTGCTCTGCAGGTGCGTCACCTGGTCGTCGAAGAAGATGTGCGGTCTGAGTACGGTCATGACCGCGCTCTTGTCGATGCCGCCGAGGAAGAAGGCGCCGTTGACGGTGACGCCCCACTGCTTCAGGCTCCGCACGGCCCGCTCGTGGGCCGGTGCGGCGCGCGCGGTCACGATGGAGACGTGGATCCGGCTCGGGTGGTCCGGGTCGGTCCTGCGCCGCTCCTCCTCCCGGCGCTGTATCCGGTTCACACCGGCGAGGAAGTCTCGCAGCGGTCCCGGGTCGTGCGGGGTCGCCGCGTTGCGGGTCTCGTGCGCGCGGAACTCCTCCAGGCCGCCGGACTGGTACACCTGCTCGGCGGCATCGCTGGCGAGCACCCCGTCGAAGTCGAACGCGATCCGCAGTTCCGGGTCGTCCAGGTCGTCCGCGTACGACGATCCGAGCACATGCCCGGCCGGCAGGCCGGCCGCGACCGCCTCGCGTACGTCGTCACCGTTCGCGGACAGGAACAGGGACATGTTCAGCGCGGTCATGAACGCGTACGGCGACCTGCCCTGCATGAACACGGCCCGGCTGACCGGCAGTTCATGGGCCTCGATCGAGCGCATGACCCTGAGGCCGGTGTCGGGGTCGTTGCGGGAGAGGATGATGACCTCGACGAGCGGGTCTCCCGGCTCGCCGAGGTCGTTCAGCGACAGCAGCCTGCGGATGAACGCGAACGCGACCCCGGGGCGGAGCGTGTTGTCCACGTTCTCCTCCTGGTGGGCCCGGTAGGCTTCCTCGCCCTGCTCGCGGAAGACGGCGTCCGACTCGCGCAGGTCGAACAGGGCGCTGGAGGCGACACCGACGACGAGCCGGTTCGCGAGGTCGTAGGACGGCATGTCCTCCATCTTCACACCGGGCACGGCATACGCGTTCACACCGACCGCTGGTAGGAGCGGAAGGTGCGGATGGACAGCCACACCGCCGCGATCGCCGGCGCGAGCAGCGCGCCCCCGCGACCGAGGACCTCGCCCCACTCGGGATGCTCGGCCAGCGCCGAACGGCCGCCGGGCTCAGTCGCCCCGCACGCGCGCGTGCAGATGCATGTCGTGCCAGCCGTCGGCATGGAGCAGGGCGCTGCGCTTGGTGCCCTCGGCGGCGAAACCGGCCTTGACGGCCACGCGGCAGGAGGCCTCGTTGGCGGTGGCGTGCGAGAGTTCGAGGCGGTGCAGACCGATCTCCTCGAACGCCCAGCGGGACAGCGTGGCGGTGGACCGGACCGCGACACCCCGGCCACGCGCGCGTGCCACCGTCCAGTACGCGACCTCGGCGCAGCCGTCGCCGAGCGCGATCTCGCGCAGCGCGACCCGGCCGAGCAGTTCGCCGGTGTCCGCGTCCACGACGGCCCACTGGGCCTGGCGCTCTTCCTTCCAGCAGCTCTGCCACTGCGCGATCCAGCCGGCGACCTCCTCCTCGGAGTCGGCGGACCTGATGTGCCACTGGTGCATCAGCGGGTCCTGGAAGGCGGCGTACACGTCGGGCGCGTCCCTCGCCTGCCAGGGGCGCAGCAGCAGCCCGTCGCCGGTGGGAAGGCTGGGCTGGGGGACACGGGCGAGGGTGCCGGCCGGCACGACCGGGCTGTTGAGATACGGCATGATCGACATCCTGCCCCCCGCACGGCCGCCGGCCCACCGGTTTGCGCCTCGTACCCTTGACCCCGATGAGACGCCGTACGCCACTCCCGCCCGCCCCGCTCCCCCAGCGCGACGGGGTCGACCCCGTGCGGGTCCGGCTGCCGTACGGCGGGACGTGGGCCACCGTGCGGGAGCATCTGGTGGAGCGGCTGACGGGGGCCGGGCCCGGGATGATCGAGTCGATGTTCGACTCCGGGCTGATCGTCGGTGCCGATGGGCGCGCGGTGGCGCCGGACGCGCCGTACGAGCCGGGGATGTTCGTGTGGTTCCACCGCGAACTGTCCGCCGAGGTGCCGGTGCCGTTCCCCGTGCACGTCCTCCATCGCGACGAGCACATCGTCGTCGCCGACAAGCCGCACTTCCTCGCCACGACCCCGCGCGGCAGCCATGTGGCCGAGACCGCGCTGGCCCGGCTGCGGTGCGAGCTGGACATCCCGACGCTGACCGCCGCGCACCGCCTGGACCGGCTGACGGCGGGGCTGGTGCTGTTCACCGTGCGGCCCGAGGAGCGCGGGGCGTATCAGACGCTGTTCCGGGACCGGCGGGTGCGCAAGGAGTACGAGGCGGTCGCGCCGTACGACCCCGCGCTGGCCCTGCCCCGGACCGTGCGCAGCCGGATCGTGAAGGAGCGCGGGGTGCTGGCGGCCCGGGAGGTAGAGGGGGAGCCGAACGCCGAGACCCATATCGAGGCGGCCGGGCACCGCGGCGGGCTGGCCCGGTACCGGCTCGTCCCGGCGACCGGGCAGACCCATCAGCTGCGGGTGCATCTCAACGCGCTCGGTGTGCCCGTCCTCGGCGACCCGCTCTATCCGGAGGTGACCGCCCCGGTGCCGGCCGGCGACTTCCGGCGTCCGCTGCAACTGCTCGCGCGGAGGCTGGAGTTCACCGATCCGGTCACCGGCGCGGAGCACACGTTCGTCAGCGGACGCGCGCTCCAGGCCTGGGAGTCGTACGAGGGCTGGGCGGCCCGGGGCTGAGCACTCCGGGGGAAGAGCCGCGACGGGCCGCCCTTGGGGCGCGGTTACTCCCCGCGCCACCAGTCCAGCAGCCGCCGCCAGACGCCCCGTCGGCGCGCCGCCGGCTGCGGAGCCGTGGGGTAGGGCTCGGGCACGAGGGGAGGGGGGGTGGTGGGGCGGGGCTCCATGGCCGCGGGCTGGTCGAGGTGCGCGGTGCCGGGCTGCCCGGTGCGCTGCGGCGGGACCGGCACGGGCCTCGGCAGCGCGTTGACGTCCTGCTGCGGCTTCGGCTCGAAGCGCACGGGCAGCGACACCAGATGCCGGGAGGCGATGGACGAACGCCAGGTCAACTCCTCCTCGGCACAGTCGAGCTGGATGTCGGACAGGCGGATCAGCAGGGCGTCGACGCCGACGTCGGCGATGGCGCGGCCGATGTCCTGGCCGGGGCACTCGTGCGGACCGCCGCCGAAGGCGAGATGGGAGCGGTTGCCCTGCATGCTCGCGGACAGGTCGGGGCGGATGCGCGGGTCGAGGTTGCCCGGCGCGGGTGCGAAGAGCAGGCCGTCGCCCTTGCGGATGCGCTGCCCGCCCAGCTCGGTGTCCTGCTTGGCGTAGTAGCCGAGGACGGTGCTGAACGGCGGCTCGTCCCACAGGGACTGCTCGATCGCCTCCGGCACGGTCATCTGCCCGCCGCTGAGCTGGGCGCGGAAACCCGGCTCGGTGAGGACCATGCGCAGCGCGTTGGAGAGGAGGTTCACGGTGGCCTCGTAGGCCGCGAAGAGGACGAGCCGCAGATGTTCGCGGACCTCGTCGTCGGTGAGCCCGGCCGGGTGGGTGACGAGGTGACTGGTGAAGTCCTCCTGGGGCCGGGCGCGGCGCCGGGTGGTGAGCCGGCTCAGCGCGTCCATGACGTAGGCATGGCTCTGGATGGCGGTCTCGGTGCCCTTCAGGGCGTCCCGGGCGGCCTGCACCATCCGGTCGTTGTACTCCTCGGGCATACCGAGGATCTCGCACATCACGGCCATCGGCAGATGCTCGGTGAACTGCGAGACCAGGTCGGCCCGGCCGCGTTCGCAGAAGCTGTTGACCAGGCCCTGGGTGTGGCGGCCGATGTGGCGGCGCAGCGTGCGGTGGTCGATGGTCTCCATGGCCGCGGTGACCGCCGCGCGCAGCCGCTGGTGCTCGTCGCCCTCGGCGTGCGAGCAGATCGGCTGCCAGGCGATGTGCGGCATCAGCGGGTGGTCGGGCTTGACCATGCCCTCGGTCAGCGGGCCCCAGATACGGCTGTCACGCGTGTACACGGAGGGGCTGCGCACCAGCTGCTGGTTCTCGGCGTGCCCGAGCACCACCCACATCGGTACGTCGTCGTGCAGCAGCACGGGTGCCACGGGGCCGTGCTGTTCCCGCAGCCGCTCGTAGAGGTCGCCCAGATCCTCCGCGTCGGGGCCGTAGAGCCGGTGCAGCCCGCCGGGGCCCAGGCGGTGCGCGGGGCAGCCCGGCGGAGGTCCGGGGGTGGGGTCTGTGTCGGTCAGGGACGGGGATTCAGACGTCACGGTGTCGCTCCGGAACGAAAGGGGGTGGGGGTCGGTCGGCCGGGGATCAGATCAGGGCGCGGGACAGGGCGATCGAGTGCAGGAAGCGCATCAGGGTCATCAGCACGTCCTTGCTGGAGGCCCGCCGGCGTACGTCGCACTCCATGATCGGGATCTCCGGGGTCAGGTCGAGCGCGGTGCGCAGTTCCTCCACGGGGTAACGGGGCGCGTCGGGGAAGGAGTTGACGGCGACGACGAAGGGCACGCCGCGCTCCTCCAGCCGGCCCATGACGTCGAAGCTGACCTCGAGACGCCGGGTGTCGACGAGGACGACCGCGCCGAGCGCGCCCTCGAACAGCCCGTTCCACAGGAACCAGAAGCGTTCCTGGCCGGGGGTGCCGAAGAGGTAGAGCACCAGCTTGTCGGTGATGCTGATGCGGCCGAAGTCCATGGCCACGGTGGTGGCCGTCTTGGACTCGGAACCGTAGTTGTCGTCCACGCCGATGCCGGCCTGGGTCATGGTCTCCTCGGTGGTCAGCGGTCTGATGTCGCTGACGGAACCGACCATGGTGGTCTTGCCGACGCCGAAGCCGCCCACGATCACGATCTTCACCGCGGTCTCGGCCGTGTGCGGCAGATGATCCTCGGTGCGTGGTCCGGGGATGGTGTCAGAGCCGTTGAAGTCCATGCATCACCGCTTCGAGGAGTGAACGGTCGGGGAGCGCCCGGCGGACGATCGGGGCGCGCACCTGCACCAGTTCGGCCGTGATCAGCTCGGTGATCAGGACGGTCATCGCGCTGAACGGCAGATTCAGGTAGGCCGAGAGCTCGGCCACGGACAGGGGGTTGGCACACAGCCGCAGGACGGCGGCCTGCTCCGGTGAGGCGGCCATGTGCGGCGCGTCGCGCGCCACGATCAACGTCACGAGGTCGAGCTCGGCGCGTGCGCCGTCCTCGGATCCGGCGACGGTGTACAGCCGTTCGGGATTCTTGGGCTCGGCCTCGCCGTCGGCCGGCCCCGGTGCCGGTGGCTGCGGGTGTGGAGGCGGTGGGGGCTTCGGCTCGCGCCGTTTGCGTCGTGGAGGAGTCATACGGTCTGCCCGTTCCGCCGGGGCGGACTGGTGAGGTGGGCTCCGATCCGGACGACCAGGTCGCGCATCATGCCGCTCATCCGGCCCGGTTCGCAGGTGACGTCGGCGAGTACGGCGAGGTAGGCGTTGTCGCCGGCGTTCATGAGGTAGAAGTAGCCGCCGTCGATCTCGAAGACGACGACCTGCATGTCGCCGGCGCCGGGGAGTTCCTTGATGATGGCGCCGGCCAGGCTCTGCACGCCCGCGCAGGCGGCGGCCACCCGGTCGGCGGCGTCGGGGTCGCCGCCGTAGCGGGCGATGCGCAGTCCGTCCGCGGAGAGGACCACGATCATCTCGATGCCCGGCACGCCGTCGTTGAGCTGCTTGAGCATCCAGTCGATGTTGCCTCGCTGCTGGATCACTTGAGGTCCCCCTCGTCGTCGGCCTCGGTGGTGCCCTCGACGGGCTCGTCCGCATAGTCGTTGAGCAGGTGCACGTACTTTTCCGGGTGCCTCGTGAAGTCGGTCAGCTCGGGCCCGGTGGCGCCCTCGGGCATGCCCTTGCGCAGGCCGTTCCAGAAGTCCTCGATCCCCTGGCCGAGCGGCCGCTCCATGAGCTTCTTGCGCACGGGGTCGATCTCGGGCTCCGGTTCCGGCTTGGGCTGCGACCAGATGGTGGGCCTGCCCTCGCGCTCGGCCTGCTCGATCTCGGCCTGCTCGGCGAAGCGCTGGCTGATCGGGGTCTTCATCCGGCTGCGGCGCTGCGGCAGGCCGCCCGCCGTCCACTCGGTGACCACCGGGACGTCGTCCTCCATGGAGATCCCGGCCGGGATCTTGGGACTGGTGGGGCGGCGCCGCTTCGGCGGGCGCTTGGGTCCCTCGACCGCGCCGAGCGCGGGAATGGGGGTGCCGGTGGCACCGATGCCGTGGGCGGCGCCGACACCGGGCTCGGTGGTCGTCATCACGCGCGGCACGACGAGGATCGCGCGGCAACCGCCGTAGGCGGAGGCCCGCAGCGAGACCTCCATGTCGAACATCTTGCACAGGCGGCCGACGACCGCGAGGCCGAGGCGCGGGTTGTCGCCGAGGTTGTGGGCGTCGTCGAGGTTCTTGGCGTCCTCGATCATCTTCTCGATGCGGGCGCGGGACTCCTCGGTGAGGCTGACCCCGGCGTCCTCGATCTCGATGACGATGCCGGTCTGCACCTCGGTGGCGGTGACGTGCACCTTGGCCGTGGGCGGCGAGTAGCGGGTGGCGTTGTCGAAGAGCTCGGCGGCGGCGTGGATGACCGGCTCGACGGAGGTGCCCTTGATGTTGATGTTGACGATGGAGTTCAGCTGGATGCGGCGGTACTCCAGGATGCGCGACATGGCACCGCGCAGCGTGCTGTAGAGGGAGACCGGCAGCGGCCACTGGCGGCCGGGACGACCACCGCCGAGGACGGAGATGGTGTCGGCGAGCCGGCCGATGAGCGAGGTGCCGTGGTCGATGCGCAGCAGGTCGTCGAAGACCTCGGGGTTGCGGCCGTGGTCCTCCTCCATCTCCCGCAGTTCGTTGGACTGCTGGTGGACGATCGCCTGGACGCGGCGGGCGACGCTCACGAACGACTGCTCGGTGGCGTCACGCATGATGATCTCGCGCTCGGCTCCGCGCATCGCGGCGCGGAACATCTCCCGGTAGGAGTCGGGCAGGCTGCGCAGTCCGGGGTCGACGTCGTAGCCGTTGACCATCACGTCCCGCAGCGGTTCTCCGGCCCGCAGCCGCAGATGGCCGTGCGGGATGATGTCGCTCGCGAAGCGCCCGATCAGTTCGTCGTGGGCGGCGAGCCGGTGCTCCAGATACGCGGTGTGACGGGCGTGCTCGGCCTGTTCCTCGCGGAGTCTGCGGCCACGGCGGGCGGCCTCCGCGCCTGTGACGAGGACCAGCAGCAGGGCCACGGCCCCGACCACGCCGACGACGATCCGGGCCGACGCCGGCCCCAGGGCGATGGCCGCACCGGTCGCGGCGACCATCAATATGGCCGGCGGCAACAGCACGCGAGCGTAAGGCCGTTCACGGCCACCGGGAGGCTTCTGAACACTCACCATGGATGCCTTCTGGGATGAATCGGCTGGGTGTCGGGGGAGCTTTTGCGGGGAAGGTTCATGGAACTGTCGGGATCTATCGCATGATTGGGAACAGGCGCACGAATTCACCTCAACTCGCTGCGCCGCGGGCGAGCTTAGTCCGACCGGATCATCGCCGTGTCATATTCAGCAAGCACCTGAAATCGCCCGTGCGACAGGAGTACGCTCGCTCCATTTGCACGCTCAGCACGTATTCGAACACGTTCGGTCACGGCGTACAGGCGTGCGAAAGTGACTCACCGTGATAGGCGAATGGGGGCCCGAAAGGGCCCCCAATGCAGTCGTCCGCTCCGGCGAACCGGAGATCACCCGACCGACGAGTAGGCGACGACTCCCCGCAGCAACTGGTCAACGGCCTTGCGCGCGGCCTTCGCCACGGTCGAGCCCTCGAAGGGGGCCGCCGCGGAGACCTGGCCCAGCACGTCGATGACCTGCTTGCACCAGCGCACGAAGTCTCCCGCGGGCATGTCCGCCTCGCGCAGCACCTCGTCGAGCCCCTTGCCCGAGGCCCACATGTACGCCGCCCAGGCGAAGCCGAGGTCCGGCTCACGCTGCCCGACGCCCTCGGTCTGGTTGATCCGGAACTCCTCCTCCAGAGCGTCCAGCCGGCCCCAGATCCGGACCATCTCACCGAGCGCCGCCTTGGCCTTGCCCGAGGGCAGCTTGGGCGCCATCGCATCGTCGCCGACCCGTGCCTCGTACACCAACGCCGAGACGCAGGCGGCGAGTTCGGCGGGGCTGAGCCCCTCCCAGACCCGCTCGCGCAGGCATTCGCTGGCCAGCAGGTCCAGTTCGCCGTACAGCCGGGCCAGGCGCTTGCCGTGTTCGGTGACCTCGTCGGCGCGCAGATAGTCCAGCTCGGTCAGCAGGGCCACGATCCGGTCGAAGGTCCGCGCGATGGTGTTCGTACGGCCCTCGATGCGGCGCTCCAGCTGCGAGGTGTCACGCAGCAGCCGGTGGTAGCGCTCGGCCCAACGGGCGTGGTCCTCACGGTCGTTGCAGCCGTGGCAGGGATGCGCGCGGATCGCGGTCCGCAGGCGGGCGATCTCGCGGTCGTCCGCGGCCTGCGAACGCTTCTTGCGGGCACGCTCCGGCGGGATGTGCCCGGCCTTGGTGCGCAGCGCGGAGGCGAGGTCCCTGCGGGACTGCGGCGAGCGCGGGTTGAAGGACTTCGGGATCCGCATCCGGTCCAGCGGCTCGACCGGCACCGGGAAGTCCATCGACGCCAGCCGCTTGACCTGACGTTCGGCGGTCAGCACCAGCGGGCGCGGGCCGTCGAGGTGGTCGAGGCCGCGGTGGCCGTTGGACCGGCCGGCGGGCAGGCCGGGGTCCAGCACCAGGGCCAGGCCGGCGTACTTGCCCGTGGGGACGTGGATGACGTCGCCCGGCCTGAGCCGCTCCAGGGCGCTGGCTGCCTCGGCGCGCCGCTGGTTGGCGCCCTGCCGGGCCAGCTCGGTCTCGCGGTCCTTCAGCTCGCGGCGCAGGCGCGCGTACTCCTCGAAGTCGCCGAGGTGGCAGGTCATGGAGGCCTTGTAGCCGGCCAGGCCCTCCTCGTTGCGCTGCACCTGGCGGGAGATCCCGACGACCGACTTGTCGGCCTGGAACTGCGCGAAGGAGGTCTCCAGCAGCTCGCGCGAGCGGTGCCGGCCGAACTGCTCGACCAGGTTGACCGCCATGTTGTACGACGGCTTGAAGCTGGAGCGCAGCGGGTACGTGCGCGTGCCCGCGAGACCGGCCAGGTGCTCGGGGCTCATGCCGCGCTGCCACAGCACGACCGCATGGCCCTCGATGTCGATGCCCCGGCGGCCGGCGCGGCCGGTCAGCTGGGTGTACTCGCCCGGCGTGATGTCGGCGTGCTGCTCGCCGTTCCACTTGACGAGCTTCTCCAGCACCACCGAGCGGGCGGGCATGTTGATGCCGAGGGCGAGGGTCTCGGTCGCGAACACCGCCTTGACCAGGCCGCGGACGAACAGCTCCTCGACGACCTCCTTGAAGGTCGGCAGCATGCCCGCGTGGTGGGCGGCGATACCGCGCTCCAGGCCCTCCAGCCACTCGTAGTACCCAAGGACGTGCAGATCCTCCGGCGCGATGTGGGCGGTGCGCTCCTCGACCAGGGCGCGGACCTGTTCCCGCGCCTCCTCGTCGTTCAGCCGCAGGCCCGCGTACAGGCACTGCTGGACGGCTGCCTCGCATGCGGCGCGGCTGAAGATGAACGTGATGGCCGGGAGCAGGCCCTCGGAGTCCAGGCGCTCGATGACCTCGGGCCGGCCCGGTGTCCATACCCGCGAGCGCTGTCTGCGCTCCCGCTCCCGGTCGGCCTCGCGCATCGCACGGCCGCGTCTGCGGTCCTGGTACGACGGCCGGGTCGCCTCCATGCGGGCGAGGCGGGCGAGGTCGGGGTTGACGGCCTTCTTGTGGCCCTCGCCCTCCTCGAACAGGTCGTACATCCGCCGCCCGGCGAGGACGTGCTGGAACAGCGGCACGGGCCGGTGCTCGGAGACGATCACCTCGGTGTCGCCGCGGACCGTGTCCAGCCAGTCGCCGAACTCCTCGGCGTTGGAGACGGTCGCCGACAGTGACACCAGGGTCACCGACTCGGGCAGGTGGATGATCACCTCTTCCCAGACGGCGCCGCGGAAGCGGTCGGAGAGGTAGTGCACCTCGTCCATGACCACGTAGCCGAGGCCGAGGAGGCTCTGGGAGCCGGCGTAGAGCATGTTCCGCAGGACCTCGGTGGTCATCACTACCACCGGGGCGTCGGAGTTCACGCTGTTGTCGCCGGTGAGCAGGCCGACCTTGCCGGTGCCGTAGCGGCGGCACAGGTCGGCGTACTTCTGGTTCGACAGCGCCTTGATGGGTGTCGTGTAGAAGCACTTCTTGCCCTGCTGCAGGGCGAGGTGGACGGCGAACTCGCCCACGATCGTCTTGCCCGAGCCGGTGGGGGCGGCCACCAGTACGCCCTTTCCCTCCTCGAGTGCCTGGCAGGCCTCGATCTGGAAGGGGTCGAGGCCGAAGTCGTACATCTCGCGGAAGGACGCGAGCGCGGTGGCCTGCTCGGCTGCCCGCCTGCGGGCTGCCGCGTACCGCTCGGCCGGAGAGAGGTCCTCTGTCATCGTGCTTTCGAGCGTACCGGGCCCCACTGACAACAGGACGATCATTATCCGGAACGTGCGCTGATCGGCAAAGCCGGATGCCCCCGACCCTGGGGGCGGGGGCATCCGGCGCGGTTGTGGTGCGGCGGCTCAGGTCACGTCGTCGTAGCCGTTGACCCGGTCCGTGCCCGTCTGCTCGGGCAGCGCCCGGCTGGCCGCGACGGGCTCGATCTCGCCGATGTCCTCGGGGGTGAGGTCCAGCTCGGAGGCCTCGTCGTCGGCGGGGCCCTCCGCCTCGCGTCGGGCCCGGCGGCGGTCGTTGAGCAGCGAGAAGCCCACAGCGATGAAGAACAGTCCCCAGATCGGCGCCGCCAGCGCCAGCATCGTGCCCGGGTCGGGGCTGGGCGTGGCCACGGCCGCGAAGGCGGCGATGCCGACGATCATGCCGCGCCACCAGCCGAGCATCCGCCGGCCGGACAGGATGCCGGTGAGGTTGAGCATCACCAGCAGCAACGGCATCTCGAAGGCGAGGCCGAACACGACCACCATGCGCGTGACCAGGTCGAGGAGCTCGTCCAGCGGGAGCAGGTTCTCCGTACCGCTCGGCGTGAGGTCGACCAGGAACTTCGCCGTCACGGGCAGCACGTGGTAGGCGAGGTAGCCGCCGACCAGGAAGAGCGGGAAACCGAGACCGACGAACGCGTAGGCGTACTTCTTCTCGTGCCGGTGCAGGCCCGGTGCGACGAACGCCCACAGCTGGTAGAGCCAGACCGGCGCCGCCAGCACGACGCCGGCCGTCAGCGCGGTCTTCAGGGCCAGAGTGAACGGCCCCAGCAGACCGCTGACCGTGATGTGCGCGCAGTGGGCGTTCTTGGTCTTGACCAGCTGCCCGAAGGTCTGCCCGCAGCCGACCGAGTCGAGCACCGGCCGGGTGATGAAGTTGATGATGTCCTTGTAGAAGAAGGCCGAGATCACCGCGACAACGACGATCGCCAGGACGCCCTTCGCGAGCCGGTTGCGCAGCTCACGCAAGTGATCCGCGAGCGGCATCCGCCCCTCGGGATCCTTCTCCTTGTTGCGGGCAGACTTGGGCAACCCACATCCTCATCTCGTGCAGCGGACCGGATGCCCCGGTCCTCGCGTCAGCGCTGGGTCGTGTCCGTCGGCTCGTTGACCGGCCGGGAGCTGGTCACATCGCCGGGCGCGGCCTGGATCGTGCGCTGAGCCGGGGACTGCTCCTCGGCGGGCTGGGCAGAGGTGGCGGGCTGCTTGCCCTCGTCCTTCATCGCCTTGGCCTCGCTCTTGAGGATGCGCGCGGACTTGCCGAGCGAGCGCGCCATGTCCGGAAGCTTCTTCGAGCCGAACACGAGAACGATCACCAGAACCAGGAGCACCAGGTGCCACGGCTCAAGTGCGTTGCGGAACATAGTCTTCACCTTCTCACTGAGGCGGGGCGGCGGGCTGTGTCCGGCCGGTCGGACATGTGTCCGAGCATCGTGCTGGCAGCGATCGTAACGCCCGGGGGTGAACACAGGACAATCCCCGTGCGTACTACCGCTCCCTCTGCGGACCGCGCCTTGTCATCCGGGCCGCGATCACCAGCGTACCTGGACGGGCCGGTCGGGTGACAGGGCGAAGTGACCCAAAGCGCACGGTCCTGCGGGTATTACAGCGCGTCCACCGCAGAGGCCGCGCTGACCGCGGCCCGCTCCAGATCCTCGGCCGCCCTGCTGATCCGGCGCGCGGAGTCCGCGACCTGCTGCCCGAGACGCCGGGCCTCCAGGAAGACCCGGACGGCGAGCACCCCCAGCACCGCGAGACCCAGGAAACCCATCGCTACCGCGAACATCGGCCAGAACATGACGTCGAGACTAGACGGTGCTGTGCAGCCGCAGCGTGCGCACCCCGCCACCGGTGAGCAGCTCGACGATGCGCTCCCCGGCGGGCTTGCGGACGGCGGCCCCGCACTCGGGGCAGGTGAAGGAGTAGAACGTCGTCCGGCTGGTGGCGCCGATGGCCAGGCGCAGCGCGCTCGCGGCGAGCTCGAAGCGGCCCCGGCAGTCGGGACAGCCCGCCTTGAACACCACGGGGACCACTCTCCGCATCCCGGCGAAGGCGGCCGCCACCGTCATCTCACCCGCACGCTCGCTCACAGCCCTCGCTCCTTCTTCTGGTCGTGCAGCGATCGCCGGCTTCGCCCGCGACGCCGTCGTGGCTGCGCCCACGCGGCAAAGCCGCATGTCCGACACAGCTCTGCGCCCTCGGGGGCGCTGCCTCACTGCGACGCCGTGTCGTACGCCGCCAGCGCCTCCGCCGCCGCTCTGCGGGCGCTGTCGGCCAGCTCCGGTGGGGAGACGATCCGGCCGTCGCGGCCGAGGCGCAGTGCCAGGCGACGCAGGGAGGCCGGATCGGGGGTGCGCAAAGTGATACGGAGCCCGCCGTCGGGAAGCTCATCGGCGCTGTCGTGCGGGTAGTACTCGGCCACCCAGCGGCCTCCCGGGCCGACCTCGACCACCACCTCGGGGTCCTCGGCGGCCGGCTGCACCAGGGCCTCGGAGAGGTCGCGCAGCTCCACCTCGGGCGGCGCGGACGGCTCGTCCAGGATCCTGATCTCCGCGACCCGGTCGAGCCGGAAGGTGCGCCGGGCCTCGGAGCGGCGGCACCAGGCCTCCACATAGGTGTGGCCGACGCTGACCAGGCGGATCGGGTCGATCTCACGCTCGGTGACCTCGTCGCGGGCCGGGGAGTAGTAGCGGATCCACAGCCGGCGGCGCTCGGAGATCGCCCGGTCGACGTCGGCGAAGACCCCGCCCTCGGACTCGAAGGTCACCGACAGCCGGGCGCTGGCGCCGGCCGCCTCACCGGCGGCGGCCTCCACCTTGGCGGTGGCCCGCAGCAGCGCTTGACGGTCGCCCTCGCGCAGGCCCGGCAGGGTCGACACCGCGCGGGCGGCCACCAGCAGCGCGGTGGCCTCGTCGGCGGCCAGTCTGAGCGGCTCGGCCGCCTCCTCGCCGAGCGCCGCCGGGTTGTGCCACCAGATGCGCTCGCCGTCGGTGTCGATGTCCAGCAGATCACCGCCGCGGAAGCTGGTGCCGCACATGGGCAGCAGATCGAGGTCGGCGACCAGCTCGTCCTCGGTGATGCCGAAGGCACGCGCGACGTCCGCGATCCGGGCGCCGGGGCGCTCCCGGAGATAGGTCACCAGGGAGAGCATCCGCCGGGTCTGGTCGATGGCGTTCACGGGCCTGACCGGTTTGCCTGCCACAGTTCTGCTCCCCCTCAGCCCTTGGCCACGGCACGCAGCCGGTCCACCACGTCCGCGCGCAGCTCGGCCGGCTCCAGAACCACCACGTCCGGCCCGAACTCCACCAGCCAGGCGTCCAGGCCGTGCCCGTACGGAATCTCCAACTCGTCCCAGCCGTCGCCGAGTTCCCGCACCATGGTGGCCTTCGCCCGAAGGGGGTAACCGGCCCCGGAACGCAGCCGGATCAGCGCCGTACCGTCGGCGATCTCCCCCGCCCAGCTCGCCACCGTCTCGCGCACGGTGACGACATCGGGCACGGGCGCGGTGAAGCCCGTACCGCGCGAGCGGACCCGGCCGGTGATCCGGGACAGCCGGAAGACACGCTCGGCACCCCGGTCCCGGTCGAAACCGGCCAGGTACCAGTGCCCGCGCCAGCACTCCAGCGCCCACGGCTCCACATGCCGGGGCTCGGGGCGGGCCGCGGAGGCCTTGCGGTAGTCGAAGACGACCGGGCGGCGGTCCCGGCAGGCCAGCATCAGCGGCTCGAAGGCGGCCTCGTGCACCGGGATGCGCGGCTCCAGCGCGCCGTGCGCCTCGTACGGGTCGACGTCCTCGGGGAGGCCTGCGGCGCGCAGCTTCTGCAGGGCACCGCTGGCCGCGCCGGCGAGACGGGCCTGCTGCCACACCTTCGCGGCGAGACCGAGCGCCGCGGCCTCCTCGGCGTCCAGGGTGATGGGCGGCAGCCGGTTGCTGTCGCGGCGGGCTAGGTAGCCGACCTCGCCGTCGACGTTCTCCACGGTCGCGATGACCAGGCCCAGCTCGCGCAGATCGTCCTTGTCCCGCTCGAACATCCGGTTGAAGGAGTCGTCGGAGCCCGCCTCCAGGTAGGCCTCGATGGACTCCCGCAGCTCGCGCTTGCTGAGAGGCCGCCGTGTGCCGAGCAGACACAGCGCGAGGTTCATCAGCCGCTCGGCCTTGGCAATGGCCATCGACGCCCTTCGCCCTTCCTATGGTGCTTCCGACCGATGACCGTACCGCTCCCGGGTGCAGTGACAAAAGCCGAGGGCCCATGCCCGAACAGGCATGGGCCCCAGGTGATCGGAACCGGTCGGACACGACCGGTCGATCAGGTGTGGATCACGTGTGGATCACAGGGGACCGGGCGGGGATCAGACGCCCAGCAGGTCCACCACGAAGATCAGCGTCTCGCCGGGCTTGATCGCCGGGGTCGGGCTCTGGTTGCCGTAGGCGAGGTGGGCGGGGATGGTCAGCTGGCGACGGCCGCCGACCTTCATGCCCTGCACGCCCCGGTCCCAGCCCGCGATGACCCGGCCCGCACCCAGCGGGAAGCGGAACGGAGTGCCACGGTTCCAGCTGGCGTCGAACTCCTCGCCGGTGCTGAAGGCGACACCCACGTAGTGGACGGTGACGGTCTGACCCGCCTGCGCCACCGGCCCGTCGCCCTCCCAGATGTCCTTGATCTCGAGGTCCGCCGGGGGCTCGCCACCAGGGAAGTCGATCTCGGGCTTCTCGATGCTCACGTCAAAAGCTCCTGCTTGTGTACGACACGAAACGTGGACAGTCTTTCATCTCGGCAGCCCCGAAGCCCGCCACGGACCACCGGCGTCCCCACGGGCCACGGACACCACCGGCTACATCGCCGCGAGGATGTCCACCGTGTAGACGAGTGTGGAGTCCTTCTTGATGACCCCGCCGGGCGGAGTGGTGGCGTAGCCCAGCCCCGGCGGTACGACGACCAGCACGCGGCTGCCCACCTTCTTGCCGGTCAGGCCCTGCGCCAGGCCCGGGACCACCTGCTGGATCTGCGCCAGCGAGAACTGGCTCAGCCGCCCCGAGCCGTACGTCCGCTCGAAGGTCTTGCCGCTCTCCCAGACCAGCCCCTGGAACTGGCACAGGACCGTCTGGTCCGCCTTGAGCTCGGGGCCGTCGCCCTCCAGGACATAGGTGGACACGAGCTTCTTCGGCGGGTGCGGCTGCCGGATGGTGACCTTGGGAACCTTGCCGTCGGTGTTCGTGGCGACCTCCGGCAGCGCCGTGTCGGTCTGCGGGACCGGCTTGCCCTGGGAGGAGCTCTTGGAGTTGAAGACATCGATCAGGTCGACGACGAAGACCATCGTGTCGGTGCCCTTGATGCCCGCCTGCGGTTCACCCGACTTGCCGTAGCCCCAGGTGGGCGGCACCGCCATCAGGACACGGCTGCCGGCCTTCTTGCCCGCCAGCCCGTACCGCCAGCCGTCGATGCTGCTGCCCTGGGCGAGTTGAATGACCAGCGGGCTCTTGCGGTCGTAGGAGTTGTCGAAGACCTTGCCCGTGTTCCAGATCTGACCCAGATAGTTCGCCTGGACGAAGTCGTTCTCCGCGACCGTACGCCCACCGCCCGCGATCACCGTCTTCACCGTCAGGTTCTCCGACGGCTCGCCCGGCCCCTTGGCCACGGTCGGCTTCTCACCGAACTTGGTGCCCGCCGTGATCGCCGGCAACGGCCCGTCCACGATCTTCGGCGGAGGCACCGTGGACACCGACGGCGACGGCGAGACACTGGCCTTGCTGGAGCCGGACTTGCCGTCACCGCATCCGGCGAGCGTGACCAGTCCTGCGGGAACGGCGGCGAGGAGAAGTGAACGTCGGCGCACGGGAGAGCCTCGTAATCGATCGATCTTGCGGATGGCGTGCGCGCAACTCTACGACGCGAGAAGGGCGCCGTACGGGAAACGTACGGCGCCCGTGTGGCGTTCCGGCATTTCACCACCCGAAACGCTTGACTCACCCGCTTGTCCGCTACATCCCGGCGATCAGCTTCTCCACCCGGTCGTCCACCGAACGGAACGGGTCCTTGCACAACACCGTGCGCTGCGCCTGGTCGTTGAGCTTCAGATGCACCCAGTCGACCGTGAAGTCCCTGCGCTGTTCCTGTGCCCGCCGGATGAAGTCACCGCGCAGCCGCGCCCGAGTCGTCTGCGGCGGGACCGACTTGCCCTCGAAGATCTTCAAGTCGTTGCAGACCCGGGCCGCCTGACCCTTCTTCTCCAGCAGGTAGTACAGGCCACGACGACGATGGATGTCGTGGTAGGCGAGGTCTATCTGCGCGACCCGCGGATGCGACATCGTCATGTTGTTCTTGGCCCGGTACCGCTCGATGAGCTTGTACTTCATCACCCAGTCGATCTCGGTGGCGATCCGGTCCAGTTCCTCGGTCTCGATCGCGTCCAGGGTGCGGCCCCACAGCTCCAGGACCTGCGCGACCGTACCGGTACGGATGCCCCGCCGGTCACAGAAGTCCACGGCCTTGTCGAAGTACTCCCGCTGCACCTCCAGCGCGGAGGCCTCCCGGCCGCTGGCCAGTCGCACCTTGCGCCGGCCCGTGATGTCATGGCTGACCTCACGGATCGCCCGGATCGGGTTCTCCAGCGTGAGGTCGCGCATCACGGTGCCCGCCTCGATCATGCGCAGCACCAGGTCCGTCGCGCCGACCTTCAGCAGCATCGTCGTCTCGGACATGTTCGAGTCACCGACGATGACATGCAGTCGGCGATAACGCTCCGCGTCCGCGTGCGGCTCGTCGCGGGTGTTGATGATGGGCCTCGAACGGGTCGTCGCCGAGGACACACCCTCCCAGATGTGCTCCGCGCGCTGACTCACGCAGTACACGGCACCACGCGGTGTCTGCAGCACCTTGCCCGCACCGCACAACAGTTGCCGGGTCACCAGGAACGGGATGAGGATGTCCGCGAGCCGCGAGAACTCCCCGTGCCGGGCCACCAGATAGTTCTCATGGCAGCCGTACGAGTTGCCCGCCGAGTCGGTGTTGTTCTTGAACAGGTAGACGTCGCCCGCGATTCCCTCCTCGTGCAGGCGTCGTTCCGCGTCCACCAGGAGTCCTTCGAGAATGCGCTCGCCGGCCTTGTCGTGGGTGACCAGTTCGATCACGTTGTCACATTCGGGGGTCGCGTATTCCGGATGTGAGCCCACGTCGAGATAGAGCCGGGCGCCGTTTCGCAGAAAGACATTGCTGCTGCGGCCCCATGACACGACACGGCGGAAGAGGTACCGCGCCACCTCGTCAGGAGACAGGCGCCGCTGTCCCCTGAACGTGCACGTGACGCCGTACTCGTTCTCCAGCCCGAAAATGCGGCGGTCCATGACTGAACATTACGCCCGATCCCCTGAGCTGAAACGGGGTTCGACAGCACGATTTGGATCATTTTCCGATGAAGACGCAACGACCCCGCCCCGCGCGGGAGCTGCGAGGACCCGCCCCGTGGCGAGCAACACCAGCAACGACACGGCTCCCGCCGCCCCCGGAACCGCGAACCCCCACACCGTGCCACCGGCCTGGACCACGGGCCCCGCCACACCCGTGCCCACCGAGGCACCCACGGTGAACGTCGTCACAAGCCAGGAGAACGCCTCGGTGACCGTCCCGCTCGGCGCATGCCGGTCCACGATGATGAACGCACAGGCGATACACGGCGCGAGAAACACCCCCGAGACCACCGTGAGCAGCACCATCGCCGGCGCACCCGGGGTCAGCAGCAAAGGCAGATAACACACCGCCAGAAGGGCCACGAGCACGCTCAGTCGCCGCTCGGGCGAACCACCCCACCGCCGCGCCCCGTACACGGTGCCGCCGGCCAGCGCGCCCAGGCCCAGCCCCGCCATCATCCAGCCGTACACCGCGTCACCGCCATGACCGTCGGCGTACGACACCGACGCGACCGTGATCGAGCCCAGCGCGATCCCCACGAACAGGAAGGCACTCAGCAGGGCCAGCAGCCCCGGCGAGCGCAGCGCACCCAGCCAGTGCGCCTCACGCGGCGCCGACCGCCACGCGCGCGAGGGCGGCGACACGACCACGGAGAGCGCACCCAGCACCCCCAGCAGGTTCAGCACCAGCAGAGCGGCCCGCTCGTCCCACAGCGACACGCACAGCGTCACCAGCAGCGGCCCCACCGTGAACATGATCTCCTGCGCGACCGCGTCCATGGCGTACGCCGTGTGCACCTGCTCCCCCCGGCGCAGCACCGACGGCCACAGCGCCCGCAGGCCCCCCTCCAGCGGCGGCGCGAACAGGCCGGCCGCCGCCACGGCCGCGTACGCCAGCGGCAGCGGATCCGTGCCGAAGAACGCGAAGACCGCCATGGACAGGGCCGCGAGGACCGCCGCCGGCAACTGGACGCGCGGCTGGCCGTACAGATCCACGAGCCGGCCCAGCACCGGCTGCCCCACGGCGTTCGCGACACCATAGACGGCGGCGAGGGCACCGGCGAGGCTGTAGGTGCCGCCCTCGGCACGCACGAACAGCACCAGGGCGATCGCGGCGGTCGCGTTCGGCAGCCGGCCCACCAGGGTGCCCGTGAGCAGCCGCAGCGCATGCCTCGCCCGGAGTATCTCCAGATAACCCGCGGCCATCCGCCGCCTCCAACCTCAAGTTTTACGTATAACGCCCCTCCCCATACGTACCATGTGCGCTGTTCGGAGTCCACACGAAAAGGCAGGCCCACGGTGGCACGCAGCAGCACGCGCCCGACCAGCCGCGACGTCGCCCACGCAGCCGGAGTCTCCCAGGCCGCCGTCTCCCTCGTACTCGGCGACAAATGGCGCGGACGCGTCTCCCAACCCGTCGCCGAACGAGTCCGCGAAGCGGCCCGCGAACTCGGCTACCGCCCCAACCTCGCCGCCCGCAACCTCCGCCTCGGCCACACCCGCACCGTCCTGCTCGTGGTACCGGCCCTCACGACAGAGTTCTTCGCCGGCGTCTACACCGGCGCCGCGCGCGTCGCCGCCGACAACGGCTTCGGAGTCGTCCTCTACCCCTCCCCCGAAGGAATCGGCCCGGCCCGCGACCCCTTCGCCTCCGCACAAGCCGCCCTCGACGGCGTCATCGCCTCCTCCATGGCCGCCGACGCCCTCACCGCCATCCGCGGCGACCAACTCCCCCTGGTGATGCTCGACAGCGACCCCCAAGGCAGCCTCGGCGCCGCCACCGTCAACCTGGACATCACCGACGGCATCCGCCAGGTCACCGACCACCTGCTCACCCTCGGCCACCGCCGCATCCTCCACCTGGCCGCCGACGTCCCCTCCTGGACCTTCGAGGTACGCGCGCGTGAACTCGCCGCACGCATGGCAGCCGTACCCGGGACGGAGGTACGCACAGCCCGCGCCCCCATCTCCATCGAAGGCGCCCTGACCGCCACCGAGACCGCACTCACCGCACCCGGACCCCGACCCACCGCCGTCGTCTGCGACGACGACAAACTCGCCGCCGGCGCCTACAAGGCCCTGCGCCGCCTCGGCCTGCGCATCCCCGACGACGTATCCGTCACCGGCGTCGACGACCTCGGCCTCGCCACCGCCATCGACCCAGAACTGACCACTGTACGCCTCGACGCCGAACTCTTCGGCGAACGCGGCATGCAAGCCCTCCTCGCCGTCCTGGACGGCCGCGAGCCCGAGAGCGGGGACATCCCCGTCCGACTCGTCGTACGCGGCTCCACAGCCCCGCCACGCGCCGCCTAGCCTCCCCGGCCGGTACCGGAACGCCCGTGTGCCCCGGCCAGGACAACGGCCGGGGCACACAGGAGCAGGCGATCAGGGCTGCGGGTCACTCCTCCTCGGAGCCGTCCTCCTCCTCCGAGCTCTCCGCCTCGGTGGCCGCACCGTCCGCCGCCAGCAGACGGGACAGCTGACGGCGGACGATGCGCTTGAACTTGCGCTTCTGCGGACGCGTACGGTCCAGCACCGCCACCTCAAGACGCTCCGCGGGAATCTCCCGCTCGCTGCCATTGGTGTCGCGGGACAGCGCCTGCACCGCCAGCTTCAGGGCCTCCGCCAGCGACATGCCGTCACGGTGACGCTGCTCCAGGAAACTGCTGATCTGCTCCGCATTGCCACCCACCGCGACCGAGCCGTGCTCGTCCACGATCGACCCGTCATGCGGCAGCCGATAGATCTGGTCACCCTCCGGGGTCTCCCCCACCTCCGCCACGACCAGCTCCACCTCGTACGGCTTCTCGGCGGCCGAGGAGAAGATCGTGCCAAGCGTCTGGGCGTACACGTTCGCCAGACCACGAGCGGTCACATCATCACGGTCATAGGTGTAACCCCGCAGATCGGCGTAACGAACACCACCGATGCGCAGGTTCTCGTACTCGTTGTACTTACCGGCGGCCGCAAAACCGATCCGGTCATAGATCTCGCTGAACTTGTGCAGCGCACGGGACGGGTTCTCACCGACGAACACAATGCCGTCGGCATACTGCAGCACGACCAGGCTACGGCCACGGGCGATGCCCTTCCGGGCGTACTCCGCCCGGTCGGCCATGGCCTGCTGGGGTGAGACATAGAACGGCGTCGACACCGGTTATCCGTCCCTTTCTGTCATGGTCACTGGATCACCTTGATAAGAACCGGGGCCCGCACTCAGAGCAGGGCGGCCTTCGGGCCGTCCGGCTCCTCCAGGCGCTTCTGCAGCACCGCACGAGCGATCTCGGAGGACTCGTCCTCCGTCAGCCGACGGAAACCGTCCTCGGTGATCACGGTGACGATCGGGTAGATCCGGCGGGCGACATCGGGACCACCGGTCGCCGAGTCGTCGTCAGCCGCGTCGTAGAGAGCCTGCACCACCAACGTGATCGCCTGCTCCTCGGTCAGGTCGTCACGGAACAACTTCTTCATCGCACCACGAGCGAAGATCGAGCCGGAACCCGTCGCCGCGAAGTTGTGCTCCTCGCTGCGGCCACCCGTGACGTCGTAGGAGAAGATCCGCCCCTTCTCCCGGTCCAGGTCATACCCCGCGAACAGCGGCACGACCGCCAGCCCCTGCATCGCCATGCCCAGGTTCGACCGGATCATCGTCGACAGCCGGTTCGCCTTGCCCTCCAGCGACAGCTGCGCACCCTCGACCTTCTCGAAGTGCTCCAGCTCCAGCTGGAAGAGCTTGACCATCTCCACGGCCAGACCGGCGGTGCCGGCGATACCGACGGCCGAGTACTCGTCCGCCGGGAACACCTTCTCGATGTCCCGCTGAGCAATGATGTTGCCCATGGTGGCCCGACGGTCACCGGCCAGCACCACGCCGCCCGGGAAGGTCGCGGCGACGATGGTGGTGCCGTGCGGCGCCTCGATCACACCCTGCGTGGGCGGCAGCTGCCGGTTGCCGGGCAGCATCTCGGGCTGGTGCTCGGACAGGAAGTCCATGAAGGAGGAGGAACCTGGCGTCAGGAAGGCAGCTGGTAGACGCCCGGTGCCACGAGAGTTGGCTTCCACAAGTTTCCTTCCAGATAGGCGGCGGCTCGGCGTGCGGCCTCGGGGTCGTCACGCAACTTGCCGATGGCCGAATTGCAGTTGAAGCACAGTACGCCACGGACCCTACCCGTGTTGTGGCAGTGATCCACATGCGCGGGCGGGGCAGTCAGACAGATCGCGCAGAGGCCGTACTGGGCGGCGATCATCGCGTCACGCTCGGCTTCGGTGAGGCCGTATTGGCGTCTCAGGTGGCGCCTGCGGTCGTCAACGGCACGGCAGGCCTTGCACCGCGAGGCTTTCCCTCGATGCCAGGCGGAGCGCGGCTTGACCTCTCCACAGCCCTGACAGTGCTTGTGGCCGTCTGGGACAGCTCCGCGCGGCGGAACTGTTCTACCCATGGCCTGCTGGCGCTTCCGGTCGGCCTCAGCCGCACACTCGCGGCAACGGTGCTGCAAGCCGTCAAGATTGCTTCGCTTGGCCGCGAAGGCTGCGCGCGGCTTGACCTCTCCACACCGCGCGCAGCGCTTCACTTCCGGCTCCCCCAACACTTCCGATCTCCGTTCGCCTTCGATTCGAAGGGAAAAGGGCCCTACTGCCCACCCTTCTGAACGAAGGAGCGCACGAAGTCCTCGGCATTCTCCTCGAGGACATCGTCGATTTCATCGAGGACGGAGTCCACGTCGTCGCTCAGCTTTTCGTGCCGCTCCTTGAGGTCCTCCGAAGCCTGCGCGTCCTGCGCCTGCTCCTCGACCTCTTCGGTCGCTCGCGTGGCCTTCTGCTGGCCGCCGCCGGTGTCCTTGGTTGCCATAACCCTCACCCCGCTCAGTTCGCCTGCCGATCGGTGATGATCAGACCCTACAAGCCGGGTCCGACATCGGCCCCGCAGTTTCTCCAACGTACGGGGGCCACTCCGATGATTCCCGGGCGGTCAGGGTTTCCACCCTGCCCGCCCGGGCCGCACCGAGCGCCCCCTGGCCCGCTCACCCGCCTGACAGGACCCTGACCAGGTCTTCTGCGGTGCGGCAGCGGTCCAGCAGTGCCTTGACGTGATTTCGCGTTCCGCGTAGCGGTTCGAGGGTTGGAACGCGCTGGAGGGAGTCGCGGCCGGGGAGGTCGAAGATGACCGAGTCCCAGCTCGCCGCGGCGACGTCGTCGGCGTACTGCTCCAGGCAGCGGCCGCGGAAGTAGGCGCGGGTGTCCTCCGGTGGCTTGGTGCGGGCCTTCTCGACCTCGGACTCGTCCAGGAGGCGCTTGATGCGGCCGCGGGCGACGAGGCGGTTGTAGAGGCCTTTCTCGGCGCGTACGTCGGCGTACTGGAGGTCGACGAGGTGGAGGCGTGCGGCGTCCCAGTCGAGGTTGTCGCGGCGGCGGTAGCCCTCCATGAGTTCCCGCTTGGCGACCCAGTCCAGCTCGCCCGCCAGGCTCATGGGGTCGTTCTCCAGCCGGGTGAGGGTGTCCTCCCAGCGGGTCAGGACGTCCTTGGTCTGGTCGTCGGCATCGGCCCCGTAGCGTTCCTCGACGTATTTGCGTGACAGCTCGTAGTACTCCATCTGGAGCTGGACGGCGGTCAGGGTGCGTCCGCTACGCAGTGTGATCAGGCGCTTCAGGGACGGGTCGTGGGAGACCTGGTGCAGTGTCCGTACCGGCTGGTCGACCGCCAGGTCGACCGCGATGAAGCCGTCCTCGATCATGGACAGGACCAGGGAGGTCGTGCCCAGCTTGAGGTAGGTGGAGATCTCGGAGAGGTTGGCGTCGCCGATGATCACGTGGAGGCGGCGGTATTTCTCCGCGTCGGCGTGGGGCTCGTCGCGCGTGTTGATGATGGGCCGCTTCAGCGTCGTCTCCAGGCCTACCTCGACTTCGAAGTAGTCGGCGCGCTGGCTGATCTGGAAGCCGTGTTCGTGGCCGTCCTGGCCGATGCCGACGCGGCCGGCGCCGGCGAAGACCTGGCGGGAGACGAAGAAGGGGGTCAGGTGGCGCACGATGTCGGAGAAGGGGGTTTCCCGCTTCATCAGGTAGTTCTCGTGCGTGCCGTAGCTGGCACCCTTGTTGTCGGTGTTGTTCTTGTAGAGGTGGATGGGCTGGGCGCCGGGGAGCTGGGCGGCTCGTTCGGCGGCCTCGGCCATGATGCGTTCGCCGGCCTTGTCCCAGAGGACGGCGTCGCGGGGGTTGGTGACCTCGGGGGCGCTGTATTCGGGGTGGGCGTGGTCGACGTAGAGGCGCGCACCGTTGGTGAGGATGACGTTGGCGAGGCCGATGTCCTCGTCGGTGAGCTGGCTGGCGTCGGCGGCCTCGCGGGCGAGGTCGAAGCCTCGCGCGTCCCGTAGCGGGTTTTCTTCCTCGAAGTCCCAGCGGGCCCGGCGGGCCCGGTGCATCGCCGCCGCGTAGGCGTTGACGATCTGGGACGAGGTGAGCATGGCATTGGCGTTCGGGTGGCCGGGGACGGAGATCCCGTACTCCGTCTCGATGCCCATTACTCGCCGTACGGTCATGCGGCCCTCCTTGCCCGGCGGCACCCTCGGTCGTGGGGCCGCTCACGTACCGCTGGAGCTCCGGTGCGTGTGCGGTGCCCGTCCCCGCACTGCGCGACTCGGCGGTAGGAACGAGCCTAGAACGCCTTTGCGCTGGTGGGGAGATCATTTGCGTCATTGGCTGCTCCGGTCGTGGCCTGAAAAAGCGAGGGCTGCGGGTACCCGGTGAGGGCACCCGCAGCCGCCCTGCTGTTACAGGTACTGTCCGGTGTTCGCCACCGTGTCGATGGAGCGTCCGGTGTCTGCGCCCTGCTTTCCGGTGATGAGGGTACGGATGTAGACGATCCGTTCGCCCTTCTTTCCGGAGATGCGGGCCCAGTCGTCGGGGTTGGTGGTGTTGGGGAGGTCTTCGTTCTCCTTGAACTCGTCCACGCAGGCCTGGAGGAGGTGGGAGACGCGGAGGCCCTTCTGGTTCTTTTCGAGGAAGTCCTTGATCGCCATTTTCTTGGCGCGGCCGACGATGTTTTCGATCATGGCGCCGGAGTTGAAGTCCTTGAAGTAGAGGACTTCCTTGTCGCCGTTGGCGTAGGTGACTTCCAGGAAGCGGTTCTCCTCGGATTCGGCGTACATCTGCTCGACCGCCGTCTGGATCATGCTCTGGACGGTGGTGGCCTTGTCGCCGCCGTGTTCGCCGAGGTCGTCGGCGTGCAGCGGGAGGCGTTCGGTGAGGTACTTGCCGAAGATGTCCTTGGCGGCCTCGGCGTCGGGACGCTCGATCTTGATCTTCACGTCGAGCCGGCCGGGGCGGAGGATGGCGGGGTCGATCATGTCCTCGCGGTTGGAGGCGCCGATGACGACCACGTTCTCCAGGCCTTCGACGCCGTCGATCTCGGCGAGCAGCTGGGGGACGATGGTGTTCTCCACGTCCGAGCTGACGCCGGAGCCTCGGGTGCGGAAGAGGGATTCCATCTCGTCGAAGAAGACGATGACGGGGGTGCCCTCGCTGGCCTTCTCTCGGGCACGCTGGAAGACGAGGCGGATCTGCCGCTCGGTCTCGCCGACGTACTTGTTGAGCAGCTCGGGGCCCTTGATGTTGAGGAAGAAGCTCTTGCCGGCGGCCTGGCCGGTGACCTCGGCGACCTTCTTGGCGAGCGAGTTCGCGACGGCCTTGGCGATGAGTGTCTTGCCGCAGCCGGGGGGGCCGTAGAGCAGGACGCCCTTGGGCGGGCGCAGCTCGTGCTCCTTGAACAGGTCCGGGTAGAGGTAGGGCAGCTCGACCGCGTCGCGGATGGCCTCGATCTGGTTGCCGAGTCCGCCGATGGCCTCGTAGCCGATGTCCGGGACCTCTTCGAGGACGAGTTCTTCGACCTCGCTCTTGGGTACGACCTCGTAGACGTAGCCGGAGCGGGGTTCGAGCAGTAGGGCGTCGCCGGCGCGGATGGTGACGTCCAGCAGTGGCTCGGCGAGCCGTACCACCCGTTCTTCGTCGGTGTGCCCCAGCACGAGGGCGCGCTCGCCGTCCTCGAGGATTTCCTTGAGGGTGACGATGTCGCCGACGCGCTCGAACTCCATGGCTTCGACCACGTTGAGCGCTTCGTTGAGCATGACCTCCTGGCCGCGCCGCAGGTCGTCGAGGTCGACGCTTGGGCTGACGTTCACCCGGAGTTTGCGGCCGCCGGTGAAGATGTCGGCGGTGCCGTCCTCGTTGGCCTGCAGGAAGACGCCGAAGCCGGCGGGCGGCTGGGCGAGCCTGTCGACCTCTTCCTTGAGGGCCACGATCTGGTCGCGGGCCTCGCGGAGGGTGTTGGCCAGCCGTTCGTTCTGGGCGGACACGCCGGCCAGGTTGGTCTGCAGCTCGACGATCCGCTCTTCGAGAATCCTCGTGTGTCGCGGAGAGTCGGCGAGCTTGCGTCGCAGGACGGCGATCTCCTGCTCAAGGTAGGCGATCTGCCCGGCCGGGTCGTCGGACCCTCGTCCCGGGCGGATGCCGCGGTTCATGTCGTCGTCGTGGGCTGCCACGGTCCTCACCTCCTCCAAGGGGAGCTGGACGCTTCCAGACCCTACCTGGGTGGGTGTCGATTGAAACCCCTAGATCACAGAGACTGTCAAGGTGTGTCGTCGGTCACCCGTTGCGCTCTCCCTCGCACGGAGGGGATACCCACTCAACGTGATACGGAAGCGGCTTGTTCCAGGCATCGCGTGGTCAAAACCCTTCAGGAGTGGCCGGAGTTGTCCGATCCGGGCGGGTGGGCCCGGAGATGGGCAGCCGGGAGCGCGCTTGCGTGTGTCATCACGCAGAGCGACGGTGCGGGCGGCGGGTGTCACGGCCGGCCTGGCCTGAAGTGGTGGGTGTCATAGCCGGGGGTGTGTCTGTCCTGATCGAGCGCTGGTACCCGAGGGGGCGGGGGTGGAAACCCGGGGCCGGTGGAGGGTGGCCGGAATGCGGGCGGGGGTAGGGTCGGGGTGTTCAACAGCCGCTGGTGCGGACCCGGCTGGCCCTGGTGGTGCCGGTTCCGCGCGGCGTACCGACGGCAGGAGAGGTGACCGTGCAGCAGGAGGCCCCGGGCGGGGAGGCGCTGGAGGTCTGGATCGACCAGGATCTGTGTACCGGTGACGGGATCTGCGCCCAGTACGCCCCTGAGGTGTTCGAGCTGGACATCGACGGGCTGGCCTATGTGAAGGGCGCGGACGAGGAGCTGTTGCAGGCGGTGGGTGCGACGGTGCCGGTGCCGTTGCCGCTACTGGCGGATGTGGTGGATTCGGCGCGGGAGTGTCCCGGCGAGTGCATTCATGTGCGCCGGGTTTCGGACAGGGTCGAGGTGTACGGGCCCGACGCGGAGTGAGTCCGGGCCGGGCCGGGTGTCAGACGCTGTGGGCGTCGGCGGGGGTGGAGCGGATGAACGCGGTGCCGTTCCAGTGCCACTTGGTCGGGGTTTTCAGGTCGGGGCAGCAGTTGGGGACGGCGTCGGAGGAGTAGCCGAGCAGGGTTGCGGCGACGGTGCCCGCGCGTATGGAGAAGTCGGTGACGGTGAGCCGGTTCTTGGGGTCGACGAGGGTGGCGACGACGCGTGGTTGGTCGCCGTCGGTGGAGCGGGTGAGGACGTAGACGCCGTCGGGTGGTGTGCCCATGGCGGAGTCGCAGTGGACTACTGCGACGGTTTCCGGTCTGCCGTCGCCGTCGAGGTCTCCGGTGGCTTTTTTGGCGACCACGGCTTTGACGGGTCCGCACTGGAGGGGGAAGTCCACGCCGGTGGTGCTGGGTGGTGCGATGGCGGCGGGGGCGGACTTGGTGGGTGTGCCGGTGGCGGACTGGGCGGCCGTGGCCGATCCGGGCTGGACGAAGGAGGAGAGGGCCACGACGCCGGCGACGGCCGTGGCGGTGGCGACCCAGTGGATGGGCCGGGTCTGGTCGTGAGCGAGCTCCGGAACGGCGGATTGCTGCACTAGGAGTGTCTCCTGTGAGGGCTGTACCGGTGGGGGTGGCCAGCATGGTGCCACACGTCACAGTGCGGGGGAACGGCGGGGTCGGGGATTCCCGCGGGCGGGCCGCGCGCGTGCGGGGCGTACGCGCTGTGGGGGCCGGGGAATCTCCTGGTGCCCTGTCAACGAAGGGGCGCCGTGCCGGAGTTCCCGTCGGTCTGGGGGAACTCCGGCACGGCGCCGTTGCGTTGTGCTGTGTGCGGGTGGGTCAGCGGCCGGCGCCGTCGGCGTTGGGTCCGGCGTAGTCCTCGCCGTAGGCGCCCTTGGCGGGGCGGCGGCGGCGCATGGGGGGCTCGACGCCGTCGGCGAGGCGGCGGGCGGTGAGCAGGAAGCCGGTGTGGCCGATCATGCGGTGGTCGGGGCGGACGGCGAGGCCCTCGATGTGCCAGTTGCGGATCATGGTCTCCCAGGCGGTCGGCTCGTTGAAGCAGCCGATCTCCCGGATGGACTCCACGGTCCGGGCGAGCTGGGTGGTGGTGGCCACGTAGCAGCAGAGGATGCCGCCGGGGACGAGTGCCTTGGAGACGGCTTCCAGGCATTCCCAGGGGGCGAGCATGTCGAGGATGACGCGGTCGACGTCGGTGTCGGACAGGTTGTCCTGGAGGTCGCCGACGGTGAGCCGCCAGGCGGGGTGGGGGCCGCCGAAGTAGCGCTCGACGTTCTGCTTGGCGATCTCGGCGAAGTCCTCGCGGCGCTCGTAGGAGTGCAGCATGCCCTGGTCGCCGATGGCGCGCAGCAGGAAGCTGCTGAGCGAGCCGGAGCCGACGCCGGCCTCGACGACGCGTGCGCCGGGGAAGATGTCGGCGAAGGCGAGGATCTGCCCCGCGTCCTTGGGGTAGACGACGGCTGCCCCGCGGGGCATGGACAGGACGTAGTCGGGGAGCAGGGGGCGCAGCGCGAGGTAGGCGACGTTGCCGGTGGTGCGGACAACGCTGCCCTCGGGAGCGCCGATCAGTTCGTCGTGCGGGAAGGAACCCTTGTGGGTGTGGAAGTTCTTCCCGGCTTCGAGCGTGAACGTGTAGTGGCGGCCCTTGGGGTCGGTCAGCTGTACCTGGTCCCCGACCTTGAAGGGCCCGCGCCTGCGGGCGGCACCGGTCGGTTCGGACATGTGACCAGCCTACCGGGTCCCGTCCGGGGGTTTGGCCGACGGAGTGATGGGGAGCGGCGGTCCGTTCCGCACGGCGTTATGAGGCGGGCCTTGCCATGGCCCTGACGAAGGCCCGCTCCACGTCCGCCGCTGACAGGACGCCGTAGATCTCGCCGGTCTCCTCGACGACGAGGTATTCGGTGGCGGGGGTGGCGCGCAGGACGTCGAGGAGTTCTTCGCCGGCGAGTTCGGCGGAGACGCGCATGCCGTCGGTGAGGTCCTGGGCGAGGCCGCTGACGGCGACCCAGGGGCGGCGGTGTTCGGGTACGCCGACGATGGCGGACTCGCGGACCAGGGAGAGGGGGTTGCCGTGGGCGTCGACGACGACGAGGGCGCGGGCGCCGGCGGCGTTGGCGCGGCGCAGGGCCTCCGAGAGCGGGGTGTCGGTCTCGACGGGTACGGCCCGCCGGGTGAGGGTGCGGGCGCGCAGTTCGGGGAGGTGTTCGCGCAGGCGGGCCATGCGCAGGCTGTTGCCGGCGCCGGTCCAGATGATGGCGGCGAGGATGGCGGCGAGCAGGGCGTCGGTGACGGTGTCCATGCCGCCCGTGTTCTCGCTGTTGCCGCCGAGGGCGCCGGACTGGTTGAGCAGCGGCAGGCCGATCAGTACGGCGACGGCGAGGGCGCGGCCGACCCAGGCGGCGGCGACGGTGCCGCTCATGGGTTTGCCGGTGATGGCCCAGACGACGGCGCGGAGCATGCGGCCGCCGTCGAGGGGGAGGCCGGGGAGGAGGTTGAAGATCGCCACGATGAGGTTGGAGATCATCAGGCCGGCCAGCAGGACGCCGGGTACGGTGCCGGGCTGGACGGGTTTCATGGCGAGGTAGAACAGTCCGGCGAGGACGAGGGAGAGCAGCGGGCCGACGAAGGCCAGGACGAATTCCCGGGCCGGGGTCTCGGCTTCCTTCTCGATCTCGGAGACGCCGCCGAAGAACTGCAGCTGGATGCGGCGGACCGGGAGCTTGAAGCGGATCGCGGCGACCGTGTGGGCCAGCTCGTGGACCAGCACGGAGGCGTAGAAGGCGACGGCGAAGAACAGGGAGACCAGGTAGCGGAGGGCGCCCAGCTCGGGCAGCACGCGGTCGAGCTGGCCACCGAAGACCCAGGTGATGAGCGCGGCGACGAGGAACCAGCTCGGCGCGACGTAGACCGGTACGCCGAAGGGGCGGCCCATGAGGATGCCGCCACCGGGCTCTTTGGGTCGTGGCTGGGGCGGTTCACCCTTGGCGATTCCGGAGTGGGCGAGGGTCCGGTGCTGCTCGGGCTGCGTGTCCGGCCGACTCCCGGGCGGGACGGTCGTTTCGCGGGACGGGGTCTGCGAGCCGCCGGTGTGGCCGGTCGTGGCGGTGGTGCCGGTGGCCTCCGAGCCGCCGGTGCGCCCGTCGGCGTCCGCGCCACCACCGGGGCCGGTGACATCGGGGCGGCCTTCTGCGCCGGCCGCGTCCCAGCCGCCGGCGCCGGTCCCACCGGTGCCATCCGTCGCGCCGCTGGTGTCACCCGTCGCGCCGCCGGTGCCGGCCGGGCCGCCGGGGGTTCCCTCGGCGCCGCCGGTGCCGCCCGTCCCGGCCGGAGTCACAGCGGTGTCCGGACCGGCGCCGGTGCTGTCCGCGCCCTGCGCAGGAGCCGCGGTGTCCGGACCGGCGCCGGTGCTGTCCGCGCCCTCCGGGTTCGCGGTGGTGTCGTGGTCCGCGGTGGGCGTCGCGGGCTGCGGCTCCGGGCCCGCATGGTCGGTGTGGTCGGTCGTCGGGGCCGTTGGACCTGCGGGGTGCTCGGCCGGCTTTTCGTTGCCGGACCGCGGCTGCCCGCTCCCGCCGCTCACGTCCACGGTGTCCCCTCGTTCGAAGCGTCTCCCGTACCTGCCGGCCGGAAGGGTCTCTGGTCGATGGTATGCGGCCTTGGTGACGCGTTCCGCCCCGGCACCCCTTGTGTTTGCCCCGCGGACGCGGGCCGGACTCGGGCGGCGGCTGGGTCACTGTCAGTGGTGGGCCGTAAGGTCTGTGGACATGGACAGCAGCATCGAGGACGCGGGCGCCCTGTCGGGCAGCGCCGAGCAGACGGATCCGGCCGGGGCGCCGCAGCCGACGCCTGTGGCGGCTTCGGTGCCGGGGCCCTCGACGGCTGTGGAGGCCGCCGAGCCCGACGCGGCGGTGCCGGCTCCGCCGGAGGCCGGTGCCGAGCGCGTCGCCATCCCGCCCTCCTCCCTGTCCCCGTCCCGGGCCAGTGACTTCATGCAGTGCCCGCTGCTGTACCGGTTCCGGGTGATCGACCGGCTGCCGGAGAAGCCGAGCGCGGCGGCGACCCGGGGCACCCTGGTGCACGCGGTGCTGGAGCGGCTGTTCGACGCGCCGGCGGCGGAGCGGACCGCGCCGCGGGCGAAGTCGCTGATTCCGGGGCAGTGGGACCGGCTGCGGGAGAGCAGGCCGGAGCTCGTGGAGCTGTTCGCGGACGATCCGGACGGGGAGCTGCTGGCGGGCTGGCTCACCGAGGCCGAGCGGCTGGTCGAGCGCTGGTTCACGCTGGAGGATCCGACGCGGTTGGAGCCGGCGGAGCGCGAGCTGTTCGTGGAGGCCGAGCTGGACTCGGGGCTGCGGCTGCGCGGGATCATCGACCGGGTGGATGTGGCGCCGACCGGTGAGGTGCGGATCGTCGACTACAAGACGGGGAAGGCGCCGCGGCCGGAGTACTCCGAGGGCGCGCTGTTCCAGATGAAGTTCTACGCCCTGGTGGTGTGGCGGCTGAAGGGGGTGGTGCCGCGGCGACTGCAGCTGGTCTATCTCGGCAGCGGGGACGTGCTGACGTACGACCCGGTCCTCGCCGATCTGGAGCGGGTGGAGCGCAAGCTGCACGCGCTGTGGGAGGCCATCAGGCAGGCCACGGAGAGCGGGGAGTGGCGGCCGCGGCCGACGAAGCTGTGCGGTTGGTGCGACCACCAGGCGCACTGCCCGGAGTTCGGCGGCACTCCCCCGCCGTATCCGTTGCCGGTGAGGGCGCGCGAGTCCGGGGGCGTGTCGCAGGGCAGAATGGGCCCGGACTAGCGAAGGAGTGTCAGGTGGCCATCCGTGTCCTACTGGTCGACGACCAGCCCCTGCTGCGTACGGGTTTCCGGATGATCCTGGAGGCCGAGCAGGACATCGCGGTCGTGGGCGAGGCCGGTGACGGCCTGCAGGCCCTCGATCAGGTGCGGGCCCTGCAGCCGGACGTCGTGCTGATGGACATCCGTATGCCGCGGATGGACGGGGTGGAGGCGACCCGGCAGATCACCGGGCCCGACCGGTCCGGTCCGGCGAAGGTGCTGGTGCTGACGACGTTCGACTTGGACGAGTATGTCGTCGAGGCGTTGCGCGCCGGGGCGAGCGGCTTTCTGCTGAAGGACGCGCCGGCCAATGAACTGGTGCAGGCGATCCGGGTGGTGGCGGCGGGTGAGGCGATGCTGGCGCCGAGCATCACGCGCCGCCTGCTGGACAAGTACGCCACGCATCTGCCCTCCGGTGAGGAGCCGGTGCCGGAGACCCTGAACACCCTCACCGACCGTGAGGTGGAGGTGCTGAAGCTGGTGGCGCGGGGTCTGTCCAATGCGGAGATCGCCGCCGACCTGTTCGTCAGCGAGACCACCGTGAAGACGCACGTGGGGCATGTGCTGACCAAGCTGGGTCTCAGGGACCGGGTGCAGGCGGCGGTGTACGCGTACGAGAGCGGTCTGGTGCGTCCCGGCGCGCAGTGAGCGCGGACGCGTCCGCTGCGACGGCGAAGGGCGCCCCTCCCGCGTGGAGATGGGCGCCCTCGCTGTCAGCGGGCGTCAGCTCTTGCTGAGTTCCCAGAACCGGAACACCGTGGAGGCGTCCAGGCAGTACTCCAGGCCGTAGACGCCGTCGCGGACGACCGCGTACTGCTTGGCCTGCCAGACGGGCAGGACGGGCAGTTCGGTGGCGACGATGTTCTGCAGCTGCCCGAAGTCCTTGTCGGTGGCGGCCCGGTCGCTCTGTGCGGCGGTGTCGGGGATGAGGGTGCCGGTGATGGTGCGGTTGCTGTAGTTGTTGTCCAGTACGTTGCCCTTGCCGAAGAAGGGTGCGGTGAAGTTGTCGGCGTCCGGGTAGTCCGGGACCCAGCCCTTGACGTACACGCCGTATTTGCCGGCCGCGATGTTCTTCTCGTACTGGCCGAAGGCGACGGACTTGACGTCGGCGTCGAACAGGCCGCTGGCGTTGAGCTGTCCGGCGATGGCCTTCAGTTCCTCGTCGGTGGCGGGGCCGTAGCGCGACGGCGTGGACCACAGGGTGAGCCTGACCTTGCCGGTGATGCCGGCGGCGCGCAGTGCGGCGGCGGCCTTGGCCTGGGAGGGGCGGGCGCCGTAGGTGTCGAAGAAGGCCGTGTTGTGGCCGACGATGCCCGCCGGAATGATCGAGTACAGCGGGGTGGCGGTGCCCTGGTAGACGTTCTTGATGAGGGCGTCGCGGTCGACGAGGTAGGCCATGGCCTTGCGGACGCCGAGTTTTCCGGCGACCGGGTCGTTCATGTTGAAGACCAGGTGCTGGACTTCGGCGCTGCTGCCCTCGATGACGTCGACGCCCTTGCCTTCCTGCTGGTCGAGGCCGGCGATGTCGGAGGCGGACAGGCCTCGGTAGGCGATGTCGACCTTGCCGTCGAGGAGGGCCTTTTTGAGGGCGGCGCGGTCGTCGTGGAAGAACTTCAGGGTGACGCCGGAGTTCTTGACCTCGGCGGTGCCCTGGTAGTTGCCGTTGACGGAGAAGACGGCCTGGTCCTTGTCGAAGGAGTCCAGCTTGTAGGGGCCGGAGCCGATGGCCTTGTGGTCGGTGCGCAGGCCGTTCGCGTCGTACTGGCGGTGGTCGACGATGGAGCCGGCGCCGGAGGCGATCTTGCTGGGGAAGGTGGCGTCGGAGGACTTCAGGTGGAAGACGACCGTCTTCGCGTCGGGGGTGTCGACTCTGCCCAGCATCGGGAACATGATCGCGGGCCCCGAGGGGTCGTTGATCTTCAGCATGCGGTCGAAGGAGAACTTCACGTCCTTCGAGGTGAGCGGGTCACCGTTGCTGAACTTCAGGCCGTCCTTGAGCGTGCACTGGTAGACGGTGGCCCGGGAGTCGGTGAAGGTGCATTCCTTGGCCAGTTCCGGCTGGGGCTCGGTCCCGCCCTTGGGGAAGCTGAGCAGCGACTGGAAGACGTTGTCGAACAACAGCCAGGAGCCGGGGTCGTAGCCGGAGGCCGGGTCCGTGGCGAGGACGTCGTCGGACATCCCCATCACCATGGCGGAGCCGGTACCCCCGGAGTCACCGGATCCCGAGCCGCAGCCGGTCAACAGGCCGGAGGCCAGCCCCGCCACGATGGGCAGGACTGGCCACTGGTTGCGCATGTTCACTTGAAATGTGCCTTGTCGTCGGTTCGTCACCCCGGGGCCGCCGTCCTGGCCCCGGGCAGTCCGGGGCAGCCGTCCCTGGCCCCCGGACGAGAGAGCCGTCAGCCGCTCACACCACGGCCGAGCTCCCACAGCTGAAGCGTCGAGGAGGAGTTGAGGGCGTAGGCCACGCCCGTGATGTCATCCCGTGCGGCGACGTACTGCTTGCCCTGCCACAGGGGCAGGACCGGGACGTCCTCGGCGACGATGTCCTGGATCTCCGTGAGGCTCTTGGCGGCGTTGAGCCGGTCGGCCTCGCGGCGGGACTCCGGGATCAGGGTGCGCTGGATGGTGCTGTTGGAGTACGGCGAGCCGAGGAAGTTGTCCTTGTCGAGGAAGGGCGCGAGGAAGTTGTCGGCGTCCGGGAAGTCGGGGAACCAGCCCATGCCGTAGACGTCGTACTGGCCCTTCTGCTCGGCGGGCCGGAAGGTGTCCCAGGAGTGGCCCTGGATGGACGCGTCGAAGAGGCCGCTGTCGTTGAGCTGCTTCTGCAGGACCTCGAACTCCTTCTTCGTGGCGGAGCCGTAGTGGTCGGTGGTGTAGTGCAGGGTCAGCTTGACCGGCGCGGTGATGCCGGCCCCGGTCAGCAGGGCCTTGGCCTTGGCGACGCTGGGGTTGCCGTACTTGTTGAAGAACGAGTTGGAGTGGCCGGTGACGGTGGCCGGGACGAGCGAGTACAGCGGCTCGGCCTGGGTGCCGTAGACCTTGGAGAGGATTTCCGCGCGGTCGATGAGCTGGGCCATGGCCTGGCGCACGGCCTTGGACTTCACGCTGGGCGCGTTGGTGTTGAAGGCGAGGTAGCGGATTTCCAGGCCCGGCATGTCGACGAGGTCGACCTTGTTGGTGCCGCCGGCGTCCAGCTTCTGGATCTGGTCGGGCGACATGGTGCGGGTCATGACGTCGATGTCACCCTTGTCGATGGCGGCGCCCATGGCGTCGGCGTCGGTGAAGGAGCGCAGTTCGACCTTGTCGTTGTTGACCTTCACGGCCCCCTTGTAGTTGGGGTTCTTGGTGAAGGTCATGGCGGTCATCGCGTTGCCGCTGACGTCGCCCTGGAAGGTGTAGGGGCCCGACCCGTCGACCTCGAAGCCGCCGCGCAGCTTGTCCTTCTGGTAGTCCTTCGGGTTGATGATGCCCGCGACCGGGGTGGACAGCTTGTACGGGAAGGTGGCGTCGGCGGTCTTGAGGTGGAAGATCACCTCGCGGTCGCCCTGGGTCTCGACGGTGTCGATGGTGTTCAGCAGGGAGGACACGCCACTGCTGGACTTGAGGCGCAGGGCGCGCTCGATGGAGTACTTGACGTCCTGGGCGGTCACCGGGTCGCCGCTCGCGAACTTCAGGCCGTCGCGGAGCTTGCAGGCGTAGCGCTCGCTGCCGCTGTCGGTGAAGGAGCAGCTCTCGGCGGCGTCCGGGACGGGGTCGCCCTCGCCCTTCGGCTGGGCCATCAGGGTCTGCACGGTCTGGCGCAGGATGTTCCAGGTGCCTACGTCGTAGGCGTAGGCGGGGTCGAGGGGCGCCGGGGCATCGCTGGTGGTCGTGAACCGGTCCGTGGTACCGACGACGATGGCGTCACCGCTCTTGCTCCCGCTGCCGGATCCGCCACACGCGGCGAGAACCGGGGTGAGCAGGCCGGCCACCGCCGGCAGCACCAAAGTCTTGCGGTTCATGCGGGAGTTTCTCCAGAGCTGTTCGGGTCCGTGTATCCGGCATGCAGGGTGGTGCGGCGGATCACGGGGGGTTGCGGCGATGTTCTCGCGATGAGATTAGTCCGCGCCCGCAGGAGGGTTCACGGCCCCGTGAGTTGACCCCCCATCACGCAGTGGAACCAGGTGCGGACACACCGAAAACCCGACAGCGGCAGGATTAGTGCAGCATCCCATCAATCGGGACACAAAGACCCGTCCTTCCGGCCCGAACAGTGCCGTTCAGCACACTTGACGCGGGTTGTCGAGGGTGGCCGGGGTGGGGAACGTCACACTTTCAACTGTGCCGGGAGTCAGTGGAATTCGGCCGGACGGCCGGCCGTGAATTCCACTCGGGTGTACTTCCCCGGAAATTTGTCCAACCGGGCCAATGGACTTTTCACGCTGGGTGAACGGCTAGGGCATTTGCGTCATCAGGCCACGCAGAAATGCCAGGTCGACCTCTTCCAGGGAGGTCACCACGGTGCGTCCGGCGGCCGGGCTGATGGGGGCGACGGAGGGTACTGCGACGACACGGCAGCCCGCTGCCTCGGCGGCGGCGACACCGGTGGCGGTGTCCTCGACCACCGCGCATCTGTCCGGCCGGGCGTCGAGCCCCGCCGCGGCGAGCAGATAGGGGTCGGGGAAGGGCTTGGTGCGCGAGACCTCGTCACCGGCGATGGACAGGGCGAAGTGGTGCGCGCCGAGGATGCTCAGCACACGGTCGATGATGCGCCGGTGGGAGGCGGAGACCAGGGCGGTGGGGATGGCGTGCTCGTGGAGTTCGGCGAGCAGGCGGGCGGCGCCCGGCATGAGCGGCAGGGCCCGGTCGATGCGGTCCTCGAAGCCCTCGTTGAGCAGCACGGTGAGTTCGGCGAGGCTGATGTCGGCGCCGGTGGCCTCGATGAGGAAGCCGGCGCTGCGGGTCATGGGTCCGCCGACCACGACGTGCCGCCAGGACTGGTCCAGGGTGTGACCGAGGGCGGCGAAGACCTCGACCTCGACGTCCCACCAGAAACCCTCGGTGTCCACCAGGGTGCCGTCCATGTCGAGGAGCACCGCCTGCAGGGCGGAGCCTTCGGCCGTAAGGGTTCCGAGCGCGGGGACCGTGCTGGTCATCCTGGCGCACCTCCTTGAGGGACGATCAGGCCGGTTCCCGGACAGGGAACCGGCCTGGTGGACCGACCAGTGTACGTCTCCGGTGCGCAAAACGCCTCGTTTATCACTCGCGCCCGGGGGTATGCCGAAAATCACCCTTACGCAGGCCGGAGGGCCGTTGGTGTGTGCCGTGGAGCCGCCGGCGCTGCGGCTCGGGCCGAACCCCCGGAGGGCTCAGCGGGCGTTGAAGTACTTCGCCTCCGGATGGTGGATCACGATGGCGTCCGTGGACTGCTCGGGGTGCAGCTGGAACTCCTCGGACAGGTGGACGCCGATCCGCTCCGGCCGGAGCAGGTCCGCGATCTTGGCGCGGTCCTCCAGGTCGGGGCAGGCGCCGTAGCCGAGGGAGAAGCGGGCGCCCCGGTACTTCAGGGCGAACATGTCCTCCATGTCGGCCGGGTCCTCGCCGCCGAAGCCGAGTTCGGCGCGGACGCGTGCGTGCCAGTACTCGGCGAGCGCCTCCGCCAACTGGACGGAGAGGCCGTGCAGTTCGAGGTAGTCGCGGTAGGCGTTGGCCTCGAAGAGCTTCGCGGTCTCCTCGCCGATGCGCGAGCCGACGGTGACGACCTGGAGGCCGACGACATCGGTCTCGCCGGACTCCTCCGGGCGGAAGAAGTCGGCCAGGCACAGGCGCCGGCCGCGGCGCTGGCGCGGGAAGGTGAACCGGGTGCGCTCGTTGCCCCGCTCGTCCAGGATGATCAGGTCGTCGTCCTTGGACACACAGGGGAAGTAGCCGTAGACGACGGCGGCTTCCAGCAGGTTCTCCGTCTGGAGCCGCTCCAGCAGTCCGCGCAGCCGGGGGCGGCCCTCGCTCTCCACGAGTTCCTCGTACGACGGTCCCTCGCCGGTGCGGGCCTGCTTCAGGCCCCACTGGCCCTTGAACAGCGCGCCCTCGTCGAGCCAGCTCGCATACTCCTTGAGCTGGATGCCCTTGACGATGCGGGTGTCCCAGAACGGCGGGGTCGGCACGGGGTTGTCGGTGGCGACGTCGGAGCGGACGTGCCCTTCCTCGGGGCGTTCGGCGACCTCGACGGCGGCGGTGGCCCGCACCCTGCGCCGACGCAGCTCGGGCAGCTTGGCGCCCGGCACGCCGCGCTTGACCCCGATGAGGGCGTCCATCAGGCGCAGGCCCTCGAAGGCGTCGCGGGCGTAGCGGACCTCGCCCTCGTAGATCTCGTGCAGGTCCTGCTCCACATAGGCGCGGGTGAGGGCGGCACCGCCGAGGATGACCGGGAACCGGGCGGCGAGGCCGCGCTGGTTCAGCTCCTCCAGGTTCTCCTTCATGATCACCGTGGACTTCACCAGCAGCCCGGACATGCCGATGACGTCGGCCCGGTGCTCCTCGGCGGCCTCCAGGATCGCGGAGACCGGCTGCTTGATGCCCAGGTTGACGACGTTGTAGCCGTTGTTGGACAGGATGATGTCGACCAGGTTCTTGCCGATGTCGTGGACGTCGCCGCGCACGGTGGCCAGCACGATGGTGCCCTTGCCCTCGGCGTCGGACTTCTCCATGTGCGGTTCGAGGTAGGCGACGGCGGCCTTCATGACCTCGGCGGACTGCAGGACGAAGGGCAGCTGCATCTGGCCGGAGCCGAACAGGTCGCCGACCACCTTCATGCCGTCCAGCAGGGTCTCGTTGACGATGTCGAGCGCCGGGCGGTCCTGCAGGGCCTCGTCGAGGTCGGCTTCCAGGCCGTTGCGTTCGCCGTCGATGATGCGCCGCTTGAGGCGCTCCTCCAGCGGCAGCGCGGCCAGTTCCTCGGCCTTGCCCGCCTTCAGGGACTTGGCGGTGGCGCCCTCGAAGAGCTGCATCAGCTTCTGCAGGGGGTCGTAGCCCTCGCGGCGGCGGTCGTAGATCAGGTCCAGGGCCGTGGTGACCTGCTCCTCGTCGAAGCGGGCGATCGGCAGGATCTTGGAGGCGTGCACGATCGCCGAGTCCAGGCCCGCCTTCACGCACTCGTCGAGGAAGACGGAGTTCAACAGGATGCGGGCGGCCGGGTTCAGGCCGAAGGAGATGTTCGACAGGCCGAGCGTGGTCTGGACGGCCGGGTGGCGCCGCTTCAGCTCGCGGATCGCCTCGATGGTGGCGAGGCCGTCCTTGCGGGACTCCTCCTGACCGGTGCAGATGGTGAAGGTCAGGGTGTCGATGAGGATGTCCTCCTCACGGATGCCCCAGTTCCCGGTCAGGTCGTCGATCAGCCGTTCGGCGATCTCGACCTTCTTCTCGGGTGTGCGGGCCTGCCCCTCCTCGTCGATCGTGAGCGCGATCAGTGCGGCGCCGTGCTCCTGGGCGAGCTTGGTGACCTTGGCGAACCGGGAGTCGGGGCCGTCGCCGTCCTCGTAGTTCACCGAGTTGATCACAGCGCGGCCGCCGAGTTTCTCCAGGCCCGCCTGGATGACGTCGACCTCGGTGGAGTCCAGCACGATCGGCAGGGTGGAGGCGGTGGCGAAGCGGCCGGCGAGTTCCTCCATGTCGGCGACGCCGTCGCGGCCGACGTAGTCCACGCACAGGTCGAGCAGGTGCGCGCCCTCGCGGATCTGCTCCCGGGCCAGCTCCACACAGTCGTCCCAGCGGCCCGCCAGCATGGCCTCGCGGAACTTCTTGGAGCCGTTGGCGTTGGTGCGCTCGCCGATGGCCAGGTAGGAGGTGTCCTGGCGGAAGGGGACCGTCTGGTAGAGGGAGGCGGCGCCGGGCTCGGGGCGCGGGTCGCGGGCGGGCGGGGTGCGGCCCTGGACGCGCTCGACGACCTGGCGCAGGTGCTCGGGGGTCGTGCCGCAGCAGCCGCCGACGAGGGAGAGGCCGTACTCGCGGACGAAGGTCTCCTGGGCGTCGGCCAGCTCGGGCGCGGTCAGCGGGTAGTGGGCGCCGTCCTTGCCGAGGACGGGCAGGCCCGCGTTGGGCATGCAGGACAGCGGGATGCGGGCGTTGCGGGCGAGGTAGCGCAGGTGCTCGCTCATCTCGGCCGGGCCGGTGGCGCAGTTCAGGCCGATCATGTCGATGCCGAGCGGCTCCAGCGCGGTGAGCGCGGCGCCGATCTCGGAGCCGAGGAGCATGGTGCCGGTGGTCTCGACGGTCACGGAGACGATCACCGGCAGGTCCAGGCCGAGGGCTTCCAGGCCGCGCCGGGCACCCAGGACGGCGGCCTTGGTCTGCAGCAGGTCCTGGGTGGTCTCCACGAGCAGCGCGTCGGCGCCGCCGGTGACCAGGCCCTCGGCGTTGCGCTGGTAGGCGTCGCGCAGGGTGGTGTACGGGGCGTGGCCGAGGGTGGGCAGCTTGGTGCCGGGGCCCATGGAGCCGAGGACCCAGCGGGTACGGCCGTCCTTGGCGGTGAACTCGTCGGCGACCTCGCGGGCCACGCGGGCGCCGGCCTCGGACAGCTCGTGGACGCGCTCGGAGATGTCGTACTCGCCGAGGGCGGAGTGGTTGGCCCCGAAGGTGTTGGTCTCGACGCAGTCGACGCCCACGGCGAAGTACGCCTCGTGGACGGAGCGGACGATGTCGGGGCGGGTGAGGTTGAGGATCTCGTTGCAGCCTTCGAGCTGCTGGAAGTCCTCGAGGGTGGGGTCCTGGGCCTGGAGCATGGTGCCCATGGCTCCGTCGGCGACCACCACACGGGTGGCGAGTGCCTCTCGGAGCGCGGACACACGGGTCCGGCTGTCGGCGGAAGGGGACGGTGGCAACGAGGCCATGAAGGGGCTCCCTAGGTGCGACGGCTGTCGGCTTTGCGGTGTCCCGGACAGGCGGGGAGGCCGCACGGCGCCAGAGTAGCCGGGAGTCGGCTTGGATGGGCACCGGCGTCCACGAGGCGGACGCCGGTGGCCCGTGCACCACGGGCAGGTCACGTGTGATGTAACAAGTGCCGACCGACCGTTAGCGGGAGGTCGTCATGGACCGGTAGTGTTCGACATTGCCGAACGGTGTTGAATGCCGTGCGGTAGTCGAAGGGGACGGAGGCAGGACGGCGATGGCACGGAACATCCAGTCGCTCGAACGGGCGGCCGCGATGCTGCGCTTGCTCGCGGGTGGCGAGCGGCGGCTCGGTCTGTCGGACATCGCCTCGTCTCTGGGCCTCGCCAAGGGCACCGCCCACGGCATTCTGCGCACCCTCCAGCAGGAGGGCTTCGTGGAGCAGGACGACACCTCCGGGCGCTATCAGCTGGGCGCGGAGCTGCTGCGCCTGGGGACCACCTACCTGGACGTGCACGAACTGCGCGCCAGGGCCCTGGTGTGGACCGACGACCTGGCCCGTTCCAGCGGGGAGAGCGTGTACCTGGGCGTCCTGCACCAGCAGGGCGTGCTGATCGTGCACCACGTCTTCCGGCCGGACGACAGCCGGCAGGTGCTGGAGATCGGCGCCATGCAGCCACTGCACTCCACCGCGCTGGGCAAGGTGCTGTCGGCCTACGACCCGGTGGCGCACAGCGAGGCGCTGGAGGCGGACCGGAAGCCCTTCACCGACCGCACGGTGTGCGACATCGAGGACTTCGAGCACCTTCTCGACATCACACGCGCGCGTGGCTACGCGGCCGACGTCGAGGAGACCTGGGAGGGCGTGGCGTCGATCGCCGCGCCCATCCACGACCGGCGCCGCATGCCCGTGGGCGCGGTCGGCATCACCGGGGCCGTGGAACGGCTGCGCCGGGACGGGGAGCTGCGTCCCGAGCTGATCGCGGCGGTGCGCGACTGCGCCCGCGCGGTGTCGAGGGACCTGGGCGCGGGACGGTTCTGACCGCTGCCCCGAGGGGATGCCTGGGTTCCTCCCAGGGAGGACCGGAACGCCGGGCGGCGTTCCGGTCCTCGCCATACCCTGAAACCGACATATCAGGCTAATGCCCACGTCAGCATGCGAAGAGTGACAACCCGCAGCGATCAATAACGATCCTGTTTTCGATAACAGAACCCTTGACGCATGCGTAACGCCGAAGCGAGACTCCCGTCCATCGGTCGGCATTGTCGAACACCTACCGGCAATACGCGCTAGAGTGTGACAACGCCAAGGGCCGGCATCGCTCTCACCCCCGAGGGCGCCAGAACCCCGGCGGGACCCGGGGTTCGGCCCCTGGACGAAGGACAAAGGAGTCGCGGGTGTCCAGCTCCGACATCTTCATCGGCGAGACCATCGGTACCGCCATACTCATCCTGCTCGGCGGCGGCGTCTGCGCTGCCGTCACGCTGAAGGCCTCCAAGGCCCGTAACGCCGGTTGGCTCGCCATCACCTTCGGGTGGGGCTTCGCCGTCCTGACGGCTGTGTACATCTCCGGACCGCTCTCCGGTGCGCACCTCAACCCGGCCGTCACCGTCGCCCTTGCCATCAAGAACAGCGACTGGAGCAACGTTCCGGTCTACTTCGCCGGCCAGCTGCTCGGCGCGATGATCGGCGCGACCCTGGTGTGGATCGCCTACTACGGCCAGTTCCACGCTCACCTGACCGACAAGGAGATCGTCGGCGGTCCGGGCGCGCAGGCCACCGCGGCCAAGGCGGTCGAGGCCCAGGAGAAGGGCGCCGGTCCGGTCCTCGGCATCTTCTCCACCGGCCCCGAGATCCGGAACGCGGCGCAGAACCTCGCCACCGAGATCATCGGCACGGTCGTGCTGATCCTCGCGGTCCTCACGCAGGGCCTGAACGACAAGGGCAACGGCCTCGGTGTCCTCGGCGGTCTGGTCACCGCGTTCGTGGTGGTGTCGATCGGTCTCTCCCTCGGCGGACCGACGGGCTACGCCATCAACCCGGCCCGTGACCTGGGCCCGCGCATCGTGCACGCCCTGCTGCCGCTGCCCAACAAGGGCGGTTCCGACTGGGCGTACGCCTGGATTCCCGTGGTCGGTCCGCTGATCGGCGGCGCGATCGCCGCAGGCATATACAACGTCGCCTTCGCCTAGAAATCACTTCGAAGCACGCGCCGTACGCACCGCCCTATCACCAGGATCTTTTGGAGCACACAGTGACCGACGCCCACACCGCAGGCCCGTTCATCGCCGCGATCGACCAGGGCACCACCTCCAGCCGCTGCATCGTCTTCGACCGGGACGGCCGGATCGTCTCCGTCGACCAGAAGGAGCACGAGCAGATCTTCCCGAAGCCGGGCTGGGTCGAGCACAACGCCAACGAGATCTGGACCAACGTCCAGGAAGTCGTCGCCGGCGCCATCGCCAAGGCGGGCATCACGCGTGACGACATCAAGGCCATCGGCATCACCAACCAGCGCGAGACCACCGTGCTGTGGGACAAGAACACCGGTGAGCCCGTCCACAACGCCCTCGTCTGGCAGGACACCCGCACCGACGCCCTGTGCAAGGAGCTGGGCCGCAACGTCGGCCAGGACCGCTTCCGCCGCGAGACCGGCCTGCCGCTGGCCTCGTACTTCTCCGGTCCCAAGGCCCGCTGGCTGCTCGACAACGTCGACGGCCTGAAGGAGCGCGCCGAGGCGGGCGACATCCTCTTCGGCACCATGGACACCTGGGTCATCTGGAACCTGACCGGTGGTGTCAACGGCGGCAAGCACGTCACCGACGTCACCAACGCCTCCCGCACCATGCTGATGAACCTGCACACCACGGAGTGGGACGAGAAGATCGCCGAGTCCATCGGCGTGCCGCTGCAGATCCTGCCCGAGATCCGCTCCTCCGCCGAGGTCTACGGCGAGGTCACCGGCGGCAAGCTCGGCGAGCTGCTCGGCGGCATCCCGGTGGCCTCCGCGCTCGGCGACCAGCAGGCGGCCCTGTTCGGCCAGACCTGCTTCTCCGAGGGCGAGACCAAGTCGACCTACGGCACCGGCACCTTCATGGTGATGAACACCGGTGACAAGATCATCAACTCCTACGCCGGTCTGCTGACCACGGTCGGCTACAAGATCGGCGACCAGCCGACGGTCTACGCCCTGGAGGGCTCGATCGCCGTCACCGGCTCGCTGGTGCAGTGGATGCGCGACCAGATGGGCCTGATCTCCACCGCCGCCGAGATCGAGACGCTCGCGCTCTCGGTCGAGGACAACGGCGGCGCCTACTTCGTACCGGCGTTCTCCGGTCTGTTCGCCCCGCACTGGCGCTCCGACGCCCGCGGTGTGATCGCCGGCCTGACCCGGTACGTCACCAAGGCGCACCTCGCCCGCGCCGTCCTGGAGGCCACCGCCTGGCAGACCCGGGAGATCGCCGACGCCATGGTCAAGGACTCCGGCGACGAGCTGGTGGCCCTGAAGGTCGACGGCGGCATGACCTCCAACAACCTGCTGATGCAGACCCTCGCCGACGTTCTGGACGCACCGGTGGTGCGCCCGATGGTCGCCGAGACCACCTGCCTCGGCGCCGCCTACGCCGCCGGCCTGGCCGTCGGCTTCTGGTCCAGCACCGACGAACTGCGCGCCAACTGGCGCCGGGCCGCCGAGTGGACCCCCCAGATGGACGCGGACACCCGCGACCGTGAGTACAAGAACTGGCTCAAGGCCGTCGACCGGACCATGGGCTGGATCGAGGACGAGAGCTGAGCCGCCCGACACAGCTCAGACATCTCTGACGAGGAGTAAGTACCCGACATGACCAGTCAGTCCACCCTGAGTTCCGTGCCTGCCCTGGGGACGCACCCGGCCTCCGGCTCCAACCCGAGCCGGGCCGAGACCAGGGAGCAACTCTCCAAGGCGTCGTACGACCTTCTGGTGATCGGCGGCGGCATCCTGGGCATCTCGACCGCCTGGCACGCCGCGCAGTCCGGCCTGAGGGTGGCTCTGGTCGACGCCGGCGACTTCGCCGGTGCCACCTCCTCCGCCTCCTCCAAGCTGCTCCACGGCGGTCTGCGCTACCTGCAGACCGGCGCGGTGAAGCTGGTGGCGGAGAACCACTTCGAGCGCCGTGCGGTCTCCCGCCAGGTGGCCCCCCACCTGGCGAACCCGCTCACCTTCTACCTCCCCGTGTACAAGGGCGGGCCGCACGGCGCGGCGAAGCTCGGCGCGGGCGTCTTCGCCTACTCCGCGCTGTCCGCGTTCGGTGACGGCGTCGGCCATCTGCTCTCCCCCGCCAAGGCGGCGCAGGACGTGCCCGAGCTGCGCACCGAGAACCTCAAGGCCGTGGCCGTGTACGGCGACGACCAGATGAACGACGCGCGCATGGCGCTGATGACGGTCCGCGCGGCCGTCGAGTCGGGCGCGGTCGTCCTCAACCACGCCGAGGTCACCGGCCTGCGCTTCACCAATGGCCGGGTCACCGGTGCCGACCTCAAGGACCAGCTGTCCGGCGAGGAGTTCGGCGTCAACGCCCGCCTGGTGCTCAACGCGACCGGCCCCTGGGTCGATCACCTGCGCAGGATGGAGGACCCGAACGCGGCGCCGTCGATCCGTCTGTCGAAGGGCGCGCATCTGGTCCTGAAGCGGACCTCGCCGTGGAAGGCCGCGCTCGCGACTCCCATCGACAAGTACCGCATCACCTTCGCCCTCCCGTGGGAGGACATGCTGCTGCTCGGCACCACCGACGAGGAGTACGAGGGCGACCCGGCGGACGTGTCCGTCAATGACAAAGACATAGCGCAGATCCTGGACGAGGCCGCGTTCTCCGTGCGCGACCAGCAGCTGCAGCGCGACCTGATCACCTACGCCTTCGCCGGTCTGCGGGTGCTGCCGGGCGGCCCCGGCGACACCGCCAAGGCCAAGCGCGAGACCGTGGTGACCGAGGGCAAGGGCGGCATGCTGTCCGTCGCGGGCGGCAAGTGGACCACCTTCCGGCACATCGGCCGTACGGTGATGCAGAAGCTGGAGGCGCTGCCGGGTCACCCGCTCGGCGACGACTTCGAGCCGATCTCCTCGCTGCCGAAGAAGCTGCCGCTGCCCGGCGTCGCCAACCCGCGCGCGGTCGCCCACCGGCTGCTCGTGGACCGGCCGGCTCCGGGTCCGCGGATGGCCGCCGACACCGCCAGGCACCTGGCCACCCACTACGGCTCCCTGGCCTTCGACATCGCCCGCCTGGCGAACGAGGACCCGGAGCTGGCCGAGCGCGTCCACCCCGACGCGCCGGAGATCTGGGCGCAGGTGGTCTGGGCCCGTGACCACGAGTGGGCCGAGACCGCGGACGACGTCCTGCGCCGCCGTACGACGCTGACGATCCGGGGCCTGGCCACGGACGAGGTCCGCGCGGGGGTGCAGGACCTGCTCGACAAGAAGTAGGCCACGGTGGCGGCCGGTCCGCTCCCCTGACCGGGACCGGCCGCCACCGCAGCGCCGGACCGCCGCATCGGGTCCGGACGACCGAGAGGGGCGGCCCCACGCCGATGGGGCCGCCCCTTTCGGCTGCCCTGGGGGTGTTGTCAGTGCCGGGTGCTTCCATGGGGGGCATGAACAACGATCAAGCGGATCCCGGCGAACTCGCGGCGCTGCGGGAGGCCTTCGCGGTGGACGACGGCGGCGAGTCCGCTCTGGGCTGGGCGGCGGTGCGCGCGTTCGAGACGGAGCACGGGGTGGTGCTGCCGGAGCCGTACCGGACGTTCGTGGCGGAGGTGACGGACGGGTCGTACCAGGGGCCGCCGGAGTACGGGCTGGTGGGACTGGTCGAGGGCGGCGCGAAGCAGAAGCTGGCCGAGCCGTTCCCGCTCTCCGGCGCATGGCTGTGGGAGGAGGACGAGGGGCCTTACGAGGATCCGGACGCAGTGATCGAGCAGGTCGGCCGCGACGGCTCGCTCATGCTCGGCACCGACGGCTGCGGCATGGACTGGCATCTGATCGTCACCGGTCCCCACCGGGGCCAGATATGGCAGATCACCGGTGAGGGCGCGTTTCCCTTGGGGGCCGAGTTCGGGTGCACCACCGCCGAGTCCGGTTTCGCCGGCTGGGTGCGGCACTGGGCGGCGGGCAGGGAGTGGTTCGACGCGCCGCCCGCATAATGGCCGCTGAGACATCCGATGTCTGGGCGACCAGGGAGGCCGGTCATGGCAGTCACCGATGAGGCGATCGAGAAGATCAAGGGCATGATCGTCTCCGGTGCGCTGCGGCCCGGGGACCGGTTGCCCAAGGAGAGCGAGCTGGCCGCCGAGTTGGGGCTGTCGCGGAACTCGCTGCGGGAGGCCGTGCGGGCGCTGTCGCTGATCCGGATCCTGGACGTGCGGCAGGGCGACGGCACGTACGTCACCAGCCTCGATCCGCAACTGCTGCTGGAGGCGCTGAGCTTCGTCGTGGACTTCCACCGCGACGACACCGTCCTGGAGTTCCTCGCGGTGCGCCGGATCCTGGAGCCGGCCGCGACCGCGATGGCGGCCTTCCGGATCGGCGAACAGCAACTGGACGCGCTGTCCGCCCAGTTGGACGCCCTTGGTGACCAACCCTCGGTGGAGGAACTGGTCGCCGCCGACCTGGAGTTCCATCGCGGCATCGTGCGCGGCGCGGGCAACTCGGTGCTGTGCTCGCTGTTGGACGGTCTGTCGGGGCCGACCACGCGGGCCCGGATCTGGCGGGGCCTCACCCAGGAGGACGCGGTCGGCCGCACCCTGCGCGAGCACCGGGCGATCCTGGCCGCGCTGCGCGACCGGGACGCGGAGGCGGCCCGCTCCTGGGCGACCGTGCACATCGCGAGCGTGGAACAGTGGCTGCGCAGCACCCTGTGAGAGGGGGCAAGCGCCCGTGCGGATCCGCTCGGGCTCCGGGTTGACGGCGGGTGTTCGACGGTGGCGAACGGGGCAGTGATCCGGTCACTGGCCCACGCAAAGGGGCTGCGGGCGCCCCCGCCGGACGCCGTAAGGTTGGTGAGTCAAGCGAGGGCACGTCGGAAGGAGGCACTGGGTGATCGAGCTGGAGGGGGTTCCCGAGCTGATCGACCCAGTCATGGTGGCCGCGTTCGAGGGCTGGAACGATGCCGGCGACGCCGCCTCCACGGCGGTCGCGCATCTGGAACGCGAGTGGAAGGGCGAGGTCTTCGCGGCGCTCGACGCCGAGGACTACTACGACTTCCAGGTGAACCGGCCCACGGTGTTCATGGACGCCGGTGTGCGCAAGATCACCTGGCCGACGACGAGGTTGTCGGTGGTGCGGGTCGGCGGCGAGAAGCCGCGCGACCTGGTGCTGGTCCGCGGCATCGAGCCGTCCATGCGCTGGCGCTCGTTCTGCAACGAGCTGCTCGGCTTCGCGCACGAGCTGGGCGTGGAACTGGTGGTCATCCTGGGCGCCCTGCTCGGTGACACCCCGCACACGCGTCCCGTGCCGGTCAGCGGGGTGACGTCCGACCCGGACCTGGCCCAGCGGATGGACCTGGAGGAGACCAAGTACGAGGGCCCTACGGGCATCGTCGGCGTCCTGCAGGAGGCGTGCACGCACGCCGGCGTCCCGGCGGTGTCGCTGTGGGCGGCCGTACCGCACTACGTCTCCCAGCCGCCCAACCCGAAGGCCACGCTGGCGCTGCTCAACCGGCTGGAGGACCTGCTGGACCTGCGCATCCCGCAGGGCGAGCTGCCGGAGGACGCGCGTGCCTGGCAGGTGGGCGTGGACCAGCTGGCCGCAGAGGACAGCGAGGTCGCCGAGTACGTCCAGACGCTGGAGGAGGCCCGGGACACCGCCGAACTGCCGGAGGCTTCGGGTGAGGCGATCGCCCGCGAGTTCGAGCGGTATCTGCGGCGCCGGGACGTCAGCCCGCCGGGCGGCCACGCGACGGCCGACGGCGGGGACGGTGGCGCCTTCCGCAGGGACAACCCCGGCGGAAGGAACCGGCCGCCGAAACCGCCCAGGCCGGATGCGGCCGAGGGTGACGACGAAGACAGCTCTGAGGAGTGAGACACCGGAAGGGGCGGTTCCCAAGGAGGGAACCGCCCCTTCCGCATCCATCGGAGGTGCCGGAACTAGAGCGCTACCCCCAGCAGCGCGTCCACCGCACGCGTGACCACGCCGGGCGCGCCCGTGTCAGTGCCACCCTGCTCCTCCTGCCGGGCCGCCCAGCGGTCCACCGCCGCGAGGGCGGCGGGGGCGTCCAGGTCGTTGGACAGGGCCTCGCGGATCTCCTCGACCAGCGCGTCCGCCGGCGGGCCGTCGGGGCGGGAGACGGCCGCTCGCCAGCGGCCGAGGCGGGCCACCGCATCCTGCAGGACCTGGTCGGTCCACTCCCAGTCGGCGCGGTAGTGGTGGGCGAGCAGCGAGAGGCGGATGGCTGCCGGATCGACGCCGTCCCGGCGGAGCTGGGAGACGAAGACCAGGTTGCCCTTGGACTTGGACATCTTCTCGCCGTGCAGGGCGACCATGCCGGCGTGGACGTAGGCCTTGGCCATGGGGAACTCGCCGGTGAGCACCTGGGCGTGCGAGGCGCCCATCTCGTGGTGCGGGAACGCGAGGTCGGAGCCGCCGCCCTGGACGTCGAAGCCCATGCCGAGGTGGTCGAGGGCGATCGCGACGCACTCGATGTGCCAGCCGGGCCGGCCCCGGCCGAGGGAGCCGCCGTCCCAGCTGGGCTCGCCCTCGCGGGCCGCCATCCACAGCATCGGGTCCAGCGGGTTCTTCTTGCCCGGGCGGTCCGGGTCGCCGCCGCGCTCGGCGGACAGCAGCCGCATGGCGGCCGCGTCGAGGTTCGAGACCTTGCCGAAGTTCGGGTCGGACTCGACGGAGAAGTAGATGTCGCCCTCCAGCTCGTAGGCCGCGCCGAGTTCCCGCAGCCGCTCCACGAGCGGGACGATGCCGGGTATCGCCTCCACGGCGCCTATGTAGTGCCGGGGCGGGAGCATCCGGAGGGCGGTCATGTCCTCGCGGAAGAGGACGGTCTCCTTCTCGGCGAGGGCGACCCAGTCGACGCCGTCCCGCTCCGCGCGCTCCAGCAGCGGATCGTCGACGTCGGTGACGTTCTGGACGTAGTGGACCTGCCGCTTGGTGTCGAGCCACACGCGCTGCACGAGGTCGAACGCGTTGTAGGTCGCCGCGTGACCCATGTGGGTCGCGTCGTACGGGGTGATGCCGCAGACGTAGATACGGGCGACGGGACCGGGGTCGAGGGTGACGAGGCCGCCGGTCGCGGTGTCGTGGATCCTCAGGTCGCGGCCCTGACCAGGCAGGGCGGGGACCTCGGAAGCGGGCCAGGCATGCATGTACATGAGCCTAACCGGCTGCCCGCCGCGTATACGAACGGGATCGCGGCCGATGGCCGGTTTCGCGGTCTTGTACATCGGCGCCCGATGTGCTGATCGCGCTCACACCGGCGGCCAGGGAATGGCGGGCCACTCGCCGTTCGGCTCCGGGTGCACTCCCGCGGTGAGCAGCGCCTCGACACGCGCGCGTGTGGCGTCGATCTCGGCCGCGGTGATCAGTGCGGTCAGCCGCTCGCCCAGCGGCCCGCCGAGGGCCTCCCGCAGTCCCTGCAGGGCCTCGACGGCTTCGGCGGTCAGCGGCTCCCCGGCCCAGCCCCACAGCAGCGTGCGCAGCTTGTTCTCGACGTTGAAGGTGACGCCGTGGTCGATGCCGAAGAGCCGGCCATCGGTGGTGGGCAGCAGATGGCCGCCCTTGCGGTCGGCGTTGTTGATCACCGCGTCGAGGACGGCGAGCCGGCGCAGCCGGTCGTCGTCGGCGTGCACGAGGAGCGCGGTGCGGCCCTCGCCGACCTCGGCCAGGCCGATCGCCTTCCAGCCCGGCTCCGGTTCCTCGGCGTCGACCAGGGCGAGCAGCTCCGCCTCGGCCTGGACGTCGATCCACAGCTGGCACATGCCCTCGCCGTACGGCCCGTCGCGCAGCACGGTCGGCGGGACGAGCCCCCAGCCGATGGCCTCGGAGACCTCGTAGGCGGCCACCTCGCGGCCGGCCAGGGTGCCGTCGGGGAAGTCCCACAGCGGGCGTTCCCCGGCCACCGGCTTGTAGATGCAGGAGGCTTCCCGGCCGTCCAGGGCGATGGTGCAGAAGAGTGCGGCGTTGGACGCCTCGCGGATCCGGCCGCGCACGGTCAGCTCACCGCGCGCGAGCAGCTCGGCGGCGGCCGAGTCGGCTGCGGCGTCGGTGGGCGTCACGCTCCGCGGCGGTATCCGTTCTGGCGCGGACATACGTGTCCTTCCGGATCGAGCGGGAGGCTGCACAGCGGACACGGCGGCCGCCCGGCGTTGACGACGTCGAGGGCGCGCTTGGCGAAGGCCCGGGCCTGCGCACCGGTGAGCCGGACCCGCAGCATCGGGGGCCCGTTCTCCTCGTCCTGGAGCAGGCGCTCCTCGGCCTCGGCGAGGTCCTCCTCGGTGTCGGCCTCCAGCTCCACCAGGGCCTGCGCCTCGACGATCATGCGCTGTTCCTCGCCGTCCCAGGCCAGCGCCATGGTGCCGACGCGGAACTCCTCCTCGATGGGGGTCTCCAGCGGCGCGGTGTCGGCGATCTCGGTGGGCGCCATGGCGGGGACGGCGGCGCTACCGCCGCTGCGCCGTACGACCTCGTCGAGCAGTTCGTCCATGCGCTCGGCGAGGGCGGCCACCTGGGTCTTCTCCAGAGCCACGCTGGTCACCCGGGAGCCTGCGGTGGCCTGGAGGAAGAACGTACGGCGTCCGGGCAGTCCGACCGTGCCGGCCACGAAGCGGTCCGGCGGGTCGTAGAGGAACACCTGACGGGACACGTCCTGTCTCCATTGAGAGTGAGTTCGAGAGTTTCGGCGGTGCGGGCCGCCCACGGATGCGCGACTGTGTGGATCGCTTCACCCTACTGCGGCCGACGATCACGGTGCGCCCGCACCACCTCCGACCGGTGCGTCGCCCTCACCAGGTTCCTCGCGCGGGACGAGCGAAGCGAAATCCCCGGTGTCGCCGAGGCGAACGAGGAACGGCCGCAGCCGGGTGTAGCGGATCGCGGTGACGGAGCACGGTTCCACGGAGATCCGCTGGAACAGGTCGAGGTGGAGTCCGAGGGCGTCGGCGACCAGGGATTTGATGATGTCACCGTGGGAGCACATGAGGTAGACGGCGTCGGCGCCGTGCTCGCGCTCCACGCGCGCGTTCCACTCGCGTACGGCCTCGGCGGCGCGGGTCTGCATGGCGCGCATGGACTCGCCGCCGGGGAAGGCGGCGGCCGACGGATGGGCCTGGACGACCTCCATCAGCGGCTCGTCCTTGAGCTCGGCGAGCTTGCGGCCGGACCAGTCGCCGTAGTGGCACTCCCCGATCCGCTCGTCGGTGTGGGCGCGCAGGCCGGGACGGGCCTCCAGCAGCGGCCGTACGGTCTCCTGGCAGCGCTGCAGGGGGCTGGTGACGACCTCGGAGATCGGCAGTGCGGCGAGCCTTTTGGGCAGCGCGGCGGCCTGGGCGGCGCCGCGCTCGTCCAGGGCGACGCCTGGCGTCCAGCCGGCGAGCACACCGGAGGTGTTGGCGGTGGAGCGTCCGTGCCTGACGAGGATCAGCGTGGGCATGCGGCCCAGGGTAGGCGTATCAGCACATGCACCGGGGACCGGGCGAAGGGAGAATGCGCTCCGTGATCGTCGACTGCGCCATCTACCGGCACGGGCACCGCACCGAGGGTCCGGAGGACCTGTCCGACGCGCTCTCGGAGGCGCGGGCCGAGGGCGGGTTCGTGTGGATCGGCCTGTATGAGCCGTCCGAGCGGGAGTTCGACCTGGTCACCCAGGAGTTCGGGCTGCATCCGCTGGCGGTGGAGGACGCGCTCAACGCGCATCAGCGGCCCAAGCTGGAGGTGTACGAGGACTCGCTGTTCATGGTGCTGAAACCGGTCGTGTACGAGGCGGAGAGCGACACCGTCTCGGCGGGCGAGATCATGGTCTTCGTCGGCGACGGTTTCGTGGTCACCGTCCGTCACGGCGAGGGCTCGCCGCTGGCCGCCGTACGGCGTCGGCTGGAGGACGAGCCGGAGATGGTCGACAAGGGCCCGACCGCCGTGCTGTACGCGATCTCCGACGCGGTCGTCGACCACTATCTGGAGGTGGCGACGGAGCTGGGGACCGATCTGGAGGAGCTGGAGGCGGAGGTGTTCCTGCCGGACGGCGGCGGCTCGCGGGGCACCGCGTCCCGGATCTACGGCTTCAAGCGGCAGATCCTGGAGTTCCGCCGGGCCACCGGCCCGCTGGCGCTCCCGCTGACCCGGCTGGCCGGCACCGGACCGATGGGCGCGTCGGTGCCGTTCGTGCACGACAAGGCGCGCCCGTTCTTCCGGGACGTCGGCGACCACCTCACGCGTGTGAACGAGTCCGTGGAGGCCCTGGACCGGCTGGTGTCGGACGTCCTGTCGGCGCATCTGGCGCAGATGAGCGTGCGGCAGAACGACGACATGCGGAAGATCTCCGCGTGGGCGGCGATGGCCGCGGTCCCCACGATGATCGCGGGGATCTACGGCATGAACTTCGACCACATGCCGGAGCTGCACTGGTTGTGGTCGTATCCGGCGGTGATCCTGGCGATGGCGGCTCTGGAGGTGCTGCTGTACCGCCTGTTCAAGCATCGCGGCTGGCTGTAGGACCGGTGCGGCTCAGGCGAACTCGGGGGCTGGGGTGGCGGGGCCGCCGAGGGGGTCGCGGCGCTCGGGCATGCGGAGGGTGACCATGCGCCGCCAGCCGGCGAGGCGCTCGTAGGCGTACACCGCGTGGATGCCGGCCGCGAGGAGGGCGTACCTGGCCCTGGACCAGCCCAGGATGCGGCCCATGCGGGCCATCACGGCGAGGCTGACGTCCCGGTGGACGCGGATCTCGGCGAGGGCGCACTCGCGCAGGGTGCGCTGGATCAGCCGGCCGTGTCCGGCGGCGGCGAGCCGCAGCAGTTCCTCATGGGTGTAGGCGAGGTGGTCGTCCTCGTCGTCGGAGATCATGCGTAGGGCCCTGCCGACCTCGGGATGGCCGGCGAAGTGTCCGAAGAGCAGCGCCATCTGCTCGGCGGCACGCTGTTCGGTGACGCGGCTGTGGGAGAGGTAGACGACGATGTCCCGCTCGGTGAGCGGTTCGTCCCGCCTGAGCTTGTCGTGGGCGAGGCCGATGCCGTGCCGCTCCAGCAGCATCGTGTAGTCGGTCTCGGGCGGTACGGCGACGGGGGTGAGCCCGCGCTTCTTCATCAGGGCGGTGAAGATGCGTCCGTGCTTGTCCTCGTCGGCGCCGTGCCGGGCGATCTTCGGGGCGAGGGCGCGTTCGCCGGGCGGGACCAGCGCGGCGATGCGCCCGTTCTCCCAGCCGCCCTGGGACTCTCCGCTGGCGGCGATGGAGCAGAAGAGCCGGAAGGCCTCGTCGTTGTCGAGGATCTCCTTGAACAGACTCTTGGCCGAAAGCATGAATAGAGTCAAATGCGCACAGGGTGGGGCATGCAACAGCTGTGCGTGTCCGCTCGGCCAAAAGAATGAGTTCCCGGTCGTAACCGCGCGGCGCCTGGCGCGTTGTTCCCTGTGACGGCCGTGGCGGGGAAGACCCCCGAGCCCCCACCACGGCCGCTGAAGCTCCTAGGCCAGCCCGGCGCGCTCCAGGGCCTCGCTGCCGGCCCGCAGGGAGGCGAGCCGCTCGTCCAGGGTGAATCCGGCCGGCGACAGGCTGAGCGTGGTGACGCCGGCGGCGGCGTAGGCCTTCATCCGGTCCGCGATGCGGTCGACGGAACCGAGCAGAGTCGTCTTGTCGATGAGGTCCTGCGGGACCGCGGCGGCGGCCCCCTGCTTGTCCCCCGCCAGGTACTTCTGCTGGATCTCGGCGGCTTCCTTCGCGTATCCCATGCGCTGGGCGAGCTGGTTGTAGAAGTTCTGCTTGGCGCTGCCCATGCCGCCGACGTACAGCGCGGTGTACGGCCGGAAGGTGTCGGCGAGCCGGGCCACGTCCTTGTCGTCACCGACGGCGATCGGCAGGGTCGGGCAGACGTCAAAGCCGTCGAGGGTGCTGCCCGCCTTCTCGCGGCCGGCGCGCAGGTACTTGAGGGTGGTCTCCTCGAGGTGTTCTGCGGCGGGGAAGATCAGCAGGGCGCCGTCGGCGATCTCGCCGGTCTGCTCCAGGTTCTTCGGGCCGATCGCGGCGATGTACAGCGGGATGTGCTCGCGCTGCGGGTGCACGGTCAGCTTGATCGGCTTGCCCGGGCCGCCGGGCAGCGGCAGCGTCCAGTGCTCGCCCTCGTAGGTCAGCCGCTCCCGGGTCATGGCCTTGCGTACGATCTCCACGTACTCGCGGGTGCGGGCGAGCGGCTTGTCGAACTTGACCCCGTACCAGCCCTCGGAGACCTGCGGGCCGGACACGCCGAGGCCGAGCCGGAAGCGGCCGCCGGACAGCGAGTCGAGCGTCGCGGCCGTCATCGCGGTCATCGCGGGCTGACGGGCCGGGATCTGGAAGATGGCCGAGCCGACGTCGATGCGCTCGGTCTGTGCGGCGACCCAGCTGAGCACCGTGGCCGCGTCGGAGCCGTAGGCCTCGGCGGCCCAGCACACGGAGAAGCCCAGCCGGTCGGCCTCCTGGGCCACGGCCAGATTGTCCCCGTCCATTCCGGCACCCCAGTAGCCGAGGTTGATCCCGAGCTGCATGGCCGATTCCCCTTACCCATGAGTAACGTCCTTGTCGAGGCGACCCTAGCGCGGGGACGGATGCCGGGGCAGGCACAGGGCACCTGAAAGCACCGTGCCACGGCCCGGCGCGGTTATCCACAGGCCACCCACCGCACCGGTTCTGGCCAGTAATCTCGGCCGCATGGAGCAGAGGCATCTCGGCCGTACCGGCCTGCGCGTGTCCCGGATCGGGCTCGGCACCCTCACCTGGGGCCGGGACACGGACGAGCACGACGCCGCGGACATGCTGAAGGCGTTCTGGGAGGCCGGCGGAACCCTCGTCGACACCGCCGACGTGTACGGCAACGGCGAGGCGGAGTATCTGCTCGGGCAGCTGATGGACGGCCTGGTGCCGCGCCGCGACCTGGTGATCTCCACCAAGGCGGGCAGCGTCCCCGACCCCGACCGCCGCTTCGACGGCTCCCGCGGCCATCTGCTCGCCGCCCTCGACGCCTCGCTCGCCCGCCTGGGCACCGACCACGTCGACGTGTGGCACGTCCACGCCTTCGACCCCGGCACCCCGCTGGAGGAGACCCTCCAGGCCCTGGACATAGCGGTCAGCAGCGGCCGCGCCCGGTACGCGGGCGTCTCCAACTTCTGCGGCTGGCAGCTCGCCAAGGCCGCCACCTGGCAGCTCGCGGCGCCGGGCATCCGCACGCGACTGGCCAGCACGCAGATGGAGTACTCGCTGCTGCAGCGGGGCGTGGAGCGTGAGGTGCTGCCCGCCGCGCTGGATCTCGGCGTCGGCCTGCTGCCTTCCTCCCCGCTCGGCCGGGGCGTACTGACCGGGAAGTACCGGCACACCACCCCGCCGGACTCGCGCGGCGCCTCCGAGCATCTGGCGCCGTTCGTCGAGCCGTACCTGGACGACACGGCGACCCGCATCGTGGACGCGATCACGACGGCCGCCGACGGACTCGCCGTCACCCCGCTCCAGGTGGCCCTCGCCTGGGTCCGGGACCGGCCCGGCGTGGCCGCGCCGATCGTCGGTGCGCGCAACGCGCAGCAGCTCACGGCGGCATTGTCAGTGGAGGCCCTTAGTCTTCCTGACGAGATCTGCCGGGCGCTGGACGATGTGTCGGCGCCCGTGCACCGCTATCCCGATCACGACTGGAGCACGCTGTGAGCACGGAGCCGGAGACCACGGAGGAAGCCGGGCCGGGGACGCCGGACACGCCCGAGGGCCAGAGCAGCACGGGCGCAGGCGAGAGCGCGGGGGGCGACACGGGGACCGAGGAGACCGGCGCCGGCCGGGCCGACGGCGGTGACGGCGCGGGCAGCCCGAGCGGTGCCGGCGCCGAAGCAGCGGCGGGCGCGGGTGGCACCGAGGGCGAAGGCTCAGGCTCCGGCCAGTTGTCCGAGGCCGAGGCCGAGTTGGCTGCGCAGCGGGTCGAGCGGGAGCGGATCGAGCGGCGCAAGGCCGAGAGGAAGGGCCCGATCGAGAGCGGCACCAAGCTCAGCGGCGAGGCGGCCGACCTGCTCGCGGCGGTGCGGGCGGTGGAGAGCGGCGAGAAGCCGGTGGACACGGTGTTCGCCGGGCCCGCGCCGGCGCCGCGCCGCCCGGCCCCGGAGCCCGTACGCCGACCGCAGCCCGCACCCGCATCCGCCGCCGTCGCGCCCGGTGCCCCGGCACCGGAGACGGTGGAGGGTGTGCGCCGGGTGCTGGCGGAGGGCGGCGCGCCCGAGGCCCTGGCTCCCCAGGTGGCCGCGGCGCTCGGCGAGGGCGCCGACGCGACGCTGCGCGAGGACCCCTGGCAGCTGCTGCGGATCAGCGGGGTACGGCCCGACCAGGCCGACGGCTTCGCCAGGGCCCTGCTCGGCGCCGCCTGCGGCCCGGGCGACGAGCGGCGGACTCGCGCGATCACCGTCTGGCTGCTGGAGCAGGCGGCCCTGGCCGGGCACACCGCGCTGGAACTGCCCACGCTCACCGCGGCGCTGGACAAGCAGGGCGTCCCGGACCCGGACGCGGCGGTGCAGAGCACCCTCGCGCAGGGCGAGGCCCTGGCGTTCCAGGACGCTCTGGAGGAACCGGGAGCCGCCCCGCCTCAGGCGGCGGAGGAGGGCGAGGACGAGGAGGAGCGGCCGGTCCGGGTCCTCGTCGGCCTGGAGCGGTACGCACTGGCCGAGGAGAGCCTCGCCGACGGCCTGGCCCGGCTGGTCAACTCGCTGCCCAAGGAGACCGAGCAGGCCTGGCAGGCGGCGGTCGACGCCGTCTCCGGCGGCGCGGCCGAGCTGGTCCGCGCGGTCGCCGGACACGGCCTGGTGCTGCACACCGGCGGGGAGGCGGCCCGCGCCGAACCGGCCGCGCTGCTCGGTGCCGCCCGCACCGCGGGCCTGCGGGCCTTCGCCGTCTGCCACACGCCCGACGGACGCCACCGCCTCGCCGCCCTGCTGGGCGCGGACCCGGCGGAGCACGGCGTGGGCACGGTCGCCGGTCTGCTGTCAGGCGCCGAGGGACCGGGCCGGGACGCGGAAGGCGCGCTGGAACTCGATCTGCTGATCGTGCTGGACGCGCCGCAGCTCGACGTGGAGAGCGCCGCGATGCTGGTGGAGTCGCTGCCCGACGGGGCCCGGCTGGTGCTCAGCGGCGACCCGGCTCTGCTGTGGTCGACCGGACCGGGGCGGGTCTTCGCCGACCTGCTCGCCGCCCGCGTCTGCCCGCAGCTCGCCTCCCGCATCCCGGACCAGGGCCCGATCGGCGAGCTGGTCTCCGGCATCGGCATCGGCGAGCTGAACCAGGTCGCCGCTCCGGGCAAGGAGATCGTCATCGTCCCGGTGCGGGACGCGGGCGAGGCCGTGCACCGGACCGTCCAGCTGGTCGCCGACTCGGTGCCGCGTGCGCTCGGTGTCCCGGCCGACCAGACCGTGGTGATCACCCCGGGGCACGGCGGCGCCGCGGGGACCCGCGCCCTCAACTCCGCGCTGAAGGAGCGCCTCAACCCCGGCCCGGGCCGCTTCGGCGGCTTCGACCCCGGCGACCGGATCGCCTACTCCCCCGCCCCGGGCCGTGCGGTGCCGGGCGTGGTGGTGAAGGCCGACACGGACGGGCTGCACCTGTCGTGCGCGGGTGCCCCGGTGGTCGTACCGCGCGAGCGGGTGGAGGGCGCCCTGCGGCACGGCTGGGCGCTCACCGCGCACCAGGCGGCGGGCACGCGCTGGCCGGCGGCGGTCGTCGTGCTGCCCGGCGACGCCGCGCAGGCGCTCAGCAGACCCTGGGTGTACACGGCCTTCGGCCGCGCCGAGCGGCATCTGTCCGTGGTCCACGGCGTGGAACAGGCCCTGCCGAAGGCGGTGGCGGAGACACCGGCCAAGCCCCGCACGACCCGCCTGCAGTCGCTGCTGCGCACGCAGGTACCCGCATAGGTCGTCCGGATCTCCTTCCGCCGTGACGGCGCTCGGTCACAGCGGCGGAACCCGGCGGTGCCGTGCCGGCCTCAGGCCCACGGCACCGCCGGACACCCTCATCCCCGGGCGCCCTGAACCTGGTCCTCGACCTCGTCCTCGTCCGCTTCCTCGACGAACTCGAGATCTTCGTCCTCGTCCGCTTCCTCGTCGTCCTCGTCGTCGAACACCGCGCTCACATCGAACCGGCACACCACTCCTTGCGGATCGATGTGCTCGAACGGCGCCTCCAGCCACTCCCCCGCCTCGGGGGCCTCGTCCGCCGCGGTGACCCAGAGTGTGGAGTCGCCCTCCTCCAGGCCGAACTCCTTGTGCCGGGAGGCGATCTCGTCCGGTTCGAACTCGCCGAACAGGATGCCCAGCGCGCCCGGAACCGTACCGGCGGCGTCCTCGGCCAGGCCGCCTGCGGCCTCGTACTCCGCCGCCTCGACCCGCTGGGCCTGCGCCAGCAGCCGCTGGGGTTCCGCCACGGCGTAGTCGCGGCGGATCAGCACGCTGATCGCGTTCGGTTCCTCGGGGCCCGCGTACGGCGGCAGCTCCTCGGCACCGGGGATCTCGAAGGGCGTGACCTCGTCGTAGCGGTCGTAGAGCAGCTCGTCGTACGCCTCGGCGGCCGCGGCCAGCTCGTTGAACGCCTCCAGGACGGCCGGGTCGTCCTCACCCGACCTGCGTTCGACCGCGGCCAGATGACGGTCGAGCGCGGTCTTGATCGCCTCGGCGGCGGCGCGTACCTCGGCAGCGGTGGGCTGCGCAGCATCAGACATAGTGCAGACGCTATCCGTACCGGGCCCCAGCCCGCACAATAGATGCGATGCCGGAATACGAATTTGTCGACGTGTACGTGCCTCGCGGGGTGTCCCGCAAGGAGGCCACTCGTATGCTGACGGACCATGCCGAGTACGGACACTGGGAGTTGGACCGACTGAGCCTGCTGCGCGACGGCAGCCGCAGGGTGCGGTTGCGCCGGCGGATCATCCGCCAGGTGCGTGCCACATGGTGAGGTCGGTCACCTGACGGAGCGGGCCCCGCCGGTCTGGCAGGACCCGCTCCGGTTCCGGCCCGGCGTACCCGGGCCGGCTACGCGCTCGCCCGCGCCTTGCGGTAGAGGACCGCGCCCGCGAGCAGCGCACCTGCGCCGACCGGCAGCGCGAGGCCCAGCGGCAGATCGCTTCCCGTGTGCGCGAGCTGGGCGTTGCCCAGGGGCTGGGCCGAGCGGCCGCCCGACTGCTTGACCTGGCTGGACCCGTGGGGCCCCTGGGGCGTGTGACCGCCCCGGCCGGGCGGGGTCGTCGGATTCCCCGGGTGGCTCGGCTTACCGGGGTGGCCGGGATGACCCGGGTGACCAGGATGACCCGGGTGACCAGGGTGTCCGGGGTGGCCCGGGTGACCAGGGTGTCCGGGGTGGCCCGGCTGACCCGGCGGGTTGCTGCGGCCGCCGCCCGGCGGCTGACCGTGGTGCTCGCCGCCTCCGTTGGCGCAGTCGTTGCCCATGGTGGCGTTGCCGGCCCCGATGACGTTCACGCTGTTGCCGCAGACGTTCACCGGGGCGTCGATCGGCACCTGCACGGTGTTGCCGGAGCCGACGCCGGGCGAGCCGCCGGTGTGGCCGCCCGCGTGCGAGCCGCCGGAGCCCGCCGAAGTGCCGCCGTGGTTGGCGCATGCATTGCCCACGGCCGGGTTGAGCAGCCCGACGACGTTCACGCTGTTGCCGCAGACGTTCACCGGGGCGTCGATCGGCACCTGCACGGTGTTGCCGGAGCCGACGCCGGGCGAGCCGCCGGTGTGGCCGCCCGCGTGCGAGCCGCCGGAGCCCGCCGAAGTGCCGCTGTGGTTGGCGCATGCATTGCCCACGGCCGGGTTGAGCAGCCCGACGATGTTCACGGTGTTGCCGCAGACGTTCACCGGCACGTGCACCGGTGCCTGCACGACGTTGCCGGACAGTACGCCGGGTGAGCCGACGGCGGCGCCGGACGCGCCCGCGTCGGCGTGGGCGTAGCCGCTCGCGGCGGCGATCACACCGGTCGCGGCGGCCATGGTCATCAGGCCCTTGCGGGTGCTCTGTCGCATGGTGGGTTCCCCCCTGCCTTCGTTTCGGTTCTTCGAATCCCCGAGACCGGGTCCGAATGCGTGTGAAAAGACCGGTCGGCCTCGGAGCGCATGGCGCGCGCTACGAGGCCGACGGCTCGTGGAAGACGCCCCCTCGGGACCAACGCCCCCTCAGGGAGCCGACGTCAGTGGTTGACGCAGGTGTTGCCGAAGGCGGGGTTCAGGAGCCCGATCACGTTGACCGTGTTGCCGCAGACGTTCACCGGCACGTGCACGGGCACCTGGATGACGTTGCCGGAGACGACGCCCGGGGACTGCACGGCGGCTCCCTGGGCACCGGAGTCGGCGACGGCGAGGCCCGCGCCCGCGAGAACCAGCCCACCGGTGGCAGCCGCAGCAGCGACGACCTTCTTGATCATTCTTCCTCCTTGTTGGCAATGCGATCCCAAGGTGCGGGATCGCATCACCTGTAACGAGGAGGGAGTAATGGGGCTACGAGCTTATGGTCGCATTCACCCTTCTCAGTCGGTCTCGTACGACTGCCCGAATCCCCAGGGCCACGGCCTGACCACGCGTCCCGCCTTGGCCCGGGGGCTCACGACGCGTCGATGAACCGGTCGAGCACCCGCACGCCGAACTGCAGCCCGTCCACCGGCACCCGCTCGTCCACGCCGTGGAACATGCCGGCGAAGTCCAGCTCCGGCGGCAGCTTCAGCGGGGCGAAGCCGAAGCCGCGGATGCCGAGGTCGTCGAAGGACTTGGCGTCGGTGCCGCCGGAGAGCATGTAGGGGATCGCCTTGGCGGTGGGGTCCTCGGCGACGAGTGCGGACTGCATGGCCTCCACCAGTGCCCCGTCGAACCCGGTCTCGACCGCCTTGTCGGTGTGCACGTCCTCGCGCCGCACATGGGGTCCGAGCAGCCGGTCGAGGTCGCCGAGGAACTCCTCCTCGTAGCCCGGCAGGAAGCGCCCGTCGATGTGTGCGGTGGCCTCGCCCGGGATGACGTTGACCTTGTAGCCGGCGCTCAGCTGGGTGGGGTTGGCGGTGTTGCTGAGGGTGGCGCCGATGAACTTGGCGATGCCGCCGAGCCGGACGAGGGTGGACTCCATGTCCTCCGGGTCCAGCTCGGTACCGAGCGCGTCGCCGAGCTCATCGAGGAACGCCCGGGTGGTCTTGGTGACCCGCACCGGGAACTTGTGCCGGCCGACGCGGGCCACGGCCTCGGACAGCTCGGTGATGGCGTTGTCGCGGTGGATCATCGAACCGTGCCCGGCGGTGCCGGCCACGGTCAGCTTCATCCAGTGCATGCCCTTCTCGGCCGTCTGGATCAGATAGAGCCGGCGCTGCTCGTTCACGGTGAACGAGAACCCGCCGACCTCGCTGATCGCCTCGGTGACGCCCTCGAACAGCTCGGGGTGGCGGTCGACCAGGTGGCGGGCGCCGTACGTGCCGCCCGCCTCCTCGTCGGCGAGGAAGGCGAGCACGATGTCCCGCGGGGGCCGCCGCCCGCTCCGGAGCCGGTCGCGCACGACCGCGAGGGTCATGGCGTCCATGTCCTTCATGTCGACGGCCCCGCGCCCCCACACGCACCCGTCGGCGACCTCGCCGGAGAACGGGTGGTGGGTCCAGTCGATGGCATTGGCCGGTACGACGTCCAGATGGCCGTGGATCAGCAGCGCGGGCCGGGACGGGTCCTCCCCCTCGATGCGGGCCACCGTCGAGGCGCGGCCCGGGTGCGACTCGAAGATCTCCGGTTCGAGACCGACCTCGGCGAGCTTCTCGGCGACCCACTCGGCGGCCTGGCGCTCGCCGGGGCCGGAGTGGTCGCCGTAGTTGCTGGTGTCGAATCGGATCAGCTCGCGGCAGAGGTCCACGACCTCGTCCTCGCCGGTGACGCTCCTGGCCGTGTCCGTCTCGCTCACGTGCTTCCTCCCGCGCTGTCGCTGCTGGTGGTCGTCCTCATCCTCCCTCTCCCCCGCCCGCGGCCCAAGACCGGTCCCGGCCCGTCACACACCGTTCACGGGCGGCCGGCGCCGCAGGCGGGGGGTGATCAGCCACCCTCGAAAGCCTGGTAATGTTTCCTTCGTCGCCGCGAGGGAAACCCCGCCGAAAGGGTTCCCCGAGCACTACAGACACCTTGTCCGGGTGGCGGAATGGCAGACGCGCTAGCTTGAGGTGCTAGTGCCCTTTATCGGGCGTGGGGGTTCAAGTCCCCCCTCGGACACCAGTGAGGGCCCCTGCTCAGCAGGGGCCCTTCGCTTTGCCCGCGAGTAGACGCGGAAGACCCAACCATCCCGGCACACCCCCTCCTTGACGGTGTGTGAGGCATGTCTCGCCCGGCGTGAGGATCGGCAGGTCAGGGCCCCGAAGTCGCGGTAGGCCAGTCACCCGAACGGCCCTCTCGGGCGGCCGGACGAAGGGAGTGGACCCTAACGTCGTACTAATATTTCCGGCTTGTCACTCAGCCGGACACGACGTGAGGACCCGATGGCAGCCATAGACGAGAGCAGCGCTCTCGGCCTGCTCGACGAAGAGATCCGCACGCAGTTCGGCGACCTGGCGCGCTTCTCCGCCGGGCCCGCCGCCTCGCCGCGCACGCTGGTCGACGTCTTCGAGGCGACCGTGCGGTCCCATCCGGACGAGCCGGCGCTGGACGACGGTACGACGTGCCTGAGCTACCGCGCGCTGGCCGGCGAGGTGGAGCGGCTGCGGCGGCGGCTCGCCGGTGCGGGCGTCGGGCTCGGGGACCGGGTCGGTGTGCGGGTGCCCTCGGGGACCAACGAGCTGTACGTCGCCGTCCTCGCCGTCCTCGCCGTCGGTGCCGCCTATGTCCCCGTCGACGCCGAGGACCCGGACGAGCGGGCCGACCTGGTGTTCGGGGAGGCAAAGGTGCGGGCCGTCATCGGGGCCGGGCACACCATCACCGTCCAGGGCACCTCCGGCTCCCCCGCGGCGCGGCCCGGCATCGAGCACGACGCCTGGATCATCTTCACCTCGGGGTCCACCGGGAAGCCCAAGGGTGTCGCCGTCACGCATCGCAGCGCCGCCGCGTTCGTGGACGCCGAGGCGGCCCTGTTCCTCACGGAGGAGCCGATCGGGCCCGGCGACCGGGTCATGGCCGGACTCTCCGTCGCCTTCGACGCCTCCTGCGAGGAGATGTGGCTGGCCTGGCGGTACGGCGCCTGTCTGGTGCCCGTGCCCCGGTCGCAGGTCAGGAGCGGTGCCGATCTCGGGCCCTGGCTGGTCGAGCAGGAGATCACCGTCGTCTCGACCGTTCCGACGCTGGCCGCGCTGTGGGAGCCGGAGACACTCAACGACGTACGGCTGCTGATCTTCGGCGGCGAGGCCTGCCCGCCCGAACTGGCGCAGCGCCTGGTCATCGAGGGACGCGAGGTGTGGAACACCTACGGGCCGACCGAGGCGACCGTCGTGGCCTGTGCGGCACTGCTGACCGGTGCCGAGCCCATCCGGATCGGGCTGCCGCTCGACGGCTGGGAGCTGGCCGTCGTCGACGAGGCCGGTGAGCCGGTGCCCATGGGCGGCAGCGGGCAGCTCGTGATCGGCGGGGTCGGGCTCGCGCGGTATCTCGATCCCGGGAAGGACGCCGAGAAGTACGCGCCGCTGCACTCGCTGGGCTGGGAGCGGGCCTATCGCAGTGGTGACCTGGTCAGGGCCGAGCCCGAGGGGCTGATCTTCCTGGGCCGGGCCGACGAGCAGATCAAGCTCGGCGGGCGGCGGATCGAGCTCGGTGAGGTGGACGCCGCGCTGCAGGCCCTGCCCGGGGTCGCCGGGGCCGCGGCCGCCGTGCGCACCGCCCGCGGCGGCAATCAGCTTCTCGTCGGTTACGTGGTCACCCAGGACGGCTGGGACCATGCGGGCGCCGTGGAGAGGCTGCGGGCCGAGCTGCCCGCCGCGCTGGTGCCGCTGCTCGCGCCCGTCGCCGAGCTGCCGACCCGGACGTCCGGCAAGGTGGACCGAAACGCCCTCCCGTGGCCCCTGGAGGGCGTCGAAGCGCCCAAGGCCGAGCTGTACGGCACCGAGGCCTGGCTGGCCGAGCAGTGGGCCGAGGTGCTGGGCATCCCGGTGACCGGCGCGTCCGACGACTTCTTCGCGATCGGCGGCGGCTCGCTGGCCGCCGCCCAGCTCACCACCCGGCTGCGCACCCGCTACCCGAGCGCCGCCGTCCTCGACATCTACCAGCAGCCGACCCTGCGCAAGCTGGCCCGGCGGCTGGAGGCCTCGGCGCAGGACGACGGCGGGGCCCGCACGATCGCGCCGGTTCCGGTCCGCGCCCAGGCCGTCCAGCTCCTGCTGCTGCTTCCGCTGGTCACCCTGCTCGGGCTGCGCTGGACGGTGGTCCTGGCCGCCGCCGGGAACCTGCTGCCCGGCTACTCCTGGCTGCCGACCGCCCCCTGGTGGCTGCTCGCGGCCGCCGCGCTGCTGTTCTTCACCCCGCCCGGCCGGATCGCGCTCGCGGCGGGCGGGTCGCGGCTGCTGCTGCGGGGCGTGCAGCCCGGCCGGTACCCGCGCGGCGGCAGCGTGCATCTGCGGCTGTGGACGGCCGAGCGGCTGGCCGAGTTCAGCGGGGCCACCTCGCTGACCGGGTCCTGGCTGGAGCGGTACGCGCGGGCGCTGGGCGCGAAGGTCGGGCCCGAGGTGGACCTGCACTCGCTGCCGCCGGTCACCGGCATGCTCAAGCTGGGCCGGGGCGCGGCCGTGGAGTCCGAGGTCGATCTGTCCGGGCACTGGCTGGACGGCGACCGGCTGGAGATCGGCCCGGTCAAGGTCGGCGCGCACGCCACCGTCGGCACCCGCAGCATGCTCTTCCCGGGCGCCCGCGTCGGCAAGCGGGCCGAGGTGGCTCCCGGCTCGGCGGTCGGCGGGCAGGTCCCGACCGGCCAGCGCTGGGCGGGCGCGCCCGCGGTCAAGCTCGGCAGGGCCAAGCGCAACTGGCCGAAGGAGCGGCCGCAGCGGGGCACGTACTGGCGGGTGATGTACGGCGTCACCGGATTCGCGCTGAGCGCGCTGCCGCTGCTCGCGGGGGCGGCCGCGCTGCTGGTCGCCCGGGTCTTCGTGACACCCGGAGGCTCGCTCACCAAGGCGTTGCGCGGAGCGGCTCTCGGGCTGGTGCCGGCCACGCTCGCCTACGGGCTGGCGTACGCGCTGCTGATCCTGGTCGCCGTACGCGTGCTGGGTCTGGGGCTGCGCGAGGGCACGTATCCGACGCACAGCCGGGTGGGCTGGCAGGCGTGGACCGTGACGCAGCTGATGGACCGGTCCCGGGAAACGCTGTTCCCGCTGTACGCGGGGCTGGTCACGCCGGTGTGGCTACGGCTGCTGGGCATGCGGATCGGGCGCCGCGCCGAGGTGTCGACGGTGCTCGCGCTGCCGAGCCTGACCACGGTCGGCGACGGGGCGTTCCTGGCGGACGACACGCTGACGGCGCCGTACGAGCTGGGCGGCGGCTGGGTGCGGATCGGGCGTGCGGAGATCGGGCGGCGGGCCTTCCTGGGGAACTCCGGGATGACCGGGCCGGGCCGGAGCGTGCCGGACGGCGGTCTGGTCGGCGTGCTGTCGGCGACGCCGAAGAAGGCGAAGAAGGGCACCTCGTATCTGGGGCTGCCGCCGGTGAAGCTGCCGCGCAGTGCGGCCGGCGGGGATCAGAGCCGTACCTTCGAGCCGCCGGCCCGGCTGCTGTGGGCGCGCGGTCTGGTGGAGCTGTGCCGGATCGTGCCGGTGCTGTGTTCGGCGGCGCTGGCCGCGGCGACGGTGGCGGCGCTGTGTGCGCTGGGGCCGTGGGCCTGGGCCCTGTCGGGGGCGGTGCTGCTCGGGGCGGGTGTGGTCGCGGCGGTCGTCTCGGTCGTCGCGAAGTGGCTGCTCGTGGGGCGGCACCGGGCCGGGGAGCATCCGCTGTGGAGTTCCTTCGTGTGGCGGAACGAACTGGCGGACACGTTCGTCGAGGTGCTGGCGGTGCCGTGGCTGGCCGGGGCCGTGCCGGGGACGCCGGTGCTGACGGCGTGGCTGCGCGGGCTCGGCGCGCGCATCGGCAGGGGCGTGTGGGTGGAGAGCTACTGGCTGCCGGAGACGGACCTGGTGACCCTTCAGGACGCGGCGACCGTCAACCGTGGCTGTGTGCTGCAGACACACCTCTTCCACGACCGGATCTTGCGGACGGATACTGTGGTCCTCCGTGAGGGCGCCACGCTGGGCCCTGGCGGCATCGTGCTGCCCGGCAGCACGGTCGGGGCCCGTACGACCCTGGGGCCCGCGTCGCTCGTCATGGCCGCGGAGTCCGTCCCGGACGACACCCGCTGGCTCGGCAATCCGATCGAGGCATGGCGTCCCTGAGCGCGGGCCACTCGGTTCCGGCCCCGGCACCCAGTGGTGGCACAGCGCAGGGAGCGGACACAGCAGTGGCAGTTCAGCAGTCGGCCGGACGGGACCCGTACTTCCCGGACAACGGTGACGCCCGGTACCGGGTGCACCGCTACGAACTCGCGCTGGACTACCGCCCCGGCCCGAACCGGCTGTCCGGCACGGCCCGGATCAACGCCATAGCGGGACCGGCGCCGCTCACCGAGTTCCAGCTCAACCTGGCGGGCTTCAGGATCGGCCGGGTCCGGGTGGACGGCCGGCAGCCGCACTTCACGCACCGCGGCGGACGGCTGCGGATCCGCCTGGCCAAGCCCGTCCGGGCCGGTGCTGCGTTCACGGTGGAGGTCCAGTGGTCCGGCAACCCCAAGCCGGTGGCCAGCCCGTGGGGCGGGCTGGGCTGGGAGGAGCTGGCCGACGGGGCGCTGGTGGCGAGCCAGCCGATCGGGGCGCCGTCCTGGTACCCGTGCAACGACCGGCCCGCCGACAAGGCCTCCTATCTGATCTCGGTCACCGTCCCGTCCGCGTACGCGGTCGTCACGGGCGGGCGCCTGCTGACCCGTACGACGAAGGCCTCGACGACGACCTGGGTGTACGAGCAGTCCGCGCCCACGTCCAGCTATCTCGTGGGCCTGGCGATCGGCCGGTTCCAGACGGTGCTGCTGGGCGACCCCGGCCCGGGGGGCGTGCCGCAGCACGGGCACATCCCGGCGCGGCTGCTGCCGGAGTTCTCCCGGGACTTCGCGCGGCAGCCCGCGATGATGGAGCTGTTCCAGGAGCTGTTCGGGCCGTACCCGTTCGACGGTTACGCGGTCGCGGTGACCGAGGAGGAGCTCGATGTGCCGGTCGAGGCACAGGGATTGTCGCTGTTCGGCTCCAACCACGTGGACGGCGCCCGGGGTTCGGAGCGGCTGGTGGCGCACGAGCTGGCGCACCAGTGGTTCGGCAACTGCGTGACCATCGCCGACTGGCGGCACATCTGGCTGAACGAGGGCTTCGCCAAGTACGCGGAATGGCTGTGGTCCGAGCGCTCGGGCGGCCGCAGCGCGCAGCAACTGGCCGCGGCGGCACACCGGTTGCTGGCCACGCTGCCGCAGGACCTCAGGCTGGCCGATCCGGGCCGCAAGGCGATGTTCGACGACCGGCTCTACGAGCGGGGCGGCCTGGCCCTGCACGCGGTGCGCTGCGCGCTGGGTGACGACGCGTTCTTCCGCATGCTGCGCGGCTGGGTGCGGCTGCACCGGAACGGGTCGGTGACGACGGAGGCGTTCACCGGGCACGTGGCCCGGTTCGCTCAGGAGCCGCTCGACGGGCTGTTCCAGGAGTGGGTGCACGAGGCGAAGCTGCCGTCACTGCCGGTGCTCGGGGGAGTTTCCTAGACTTGAAGGGTGGCCCGGCCCAACGACGAGGTCGAGGCGCTCCTGCGGGAGTACGCGGACCTCATCGCGATCACCGGAGGCGACGCCTTCAAGGCGCGCGCCTACGAGAAGGCGGCGCGTGCCATCGGCGGGTATCCGGCCGACATCTCCAAGCTGGACGAGGGCGGCCTGAAGGAGATCCCGAACGTGGGGAAGTCGATCGCCGACAAGGTGGCCGAGTACCTGCGCACCGGGAAGATGGCGGTCGTCGAGGAGCGCCGGGCGAAGATCCCCGCCGGGGTCCGGGAGCTGATCACGATCCCCACGCTGGGCCCGAAGAAGGCGCTGCGGCTCTACGAGGACCTGCACATCTCGTCGGTGAACGAGCTGGCCGCGGCGATCGAGGCGGACGCGCTGGCCGATCTGAAGGGCTTCGGCGAGAAGACGCAGGACAACATCCGGCACGGCATCGAGCTGCTGCAGCGGGCGGGCGCCCGGGTGCCGCTGTCGCTGGCCCTGGACACCGCCGAGGAGATCGTCGCGGAGCTGTCCGCGGTGACCGGGTGCAAGCGCTGCGCGTACGCCGGGTCGCTGCGCCGGATGCGGGAGACCGTAGGGGATCTGGACGTCCTGGTCGCGGCGAAGAAGTCGGAGCCGTTCATGGCGGCGCTGTGCGAGCTGCCGGCCACCGCGGAGGTCATCGCGCGGGGCTCGAAGAAGACGTCGATCCGCACGGGCAAGGGGCTCCAGGTGGATCTGCGGGTGGTGCCGCCGGAGTCGTGGGGTGCCGCGCTCCAGTACTTCACCGGCTCGAAGGCGCACAACATCCGTACTCGCACCGTCGCCGTGCACCAGGGTCTGAAGCTGTCCGAGTACGGCCTGTTCGACGCCGAGAGCGGGGACTCGCTGGCCTCCCGCACCGAGGAGGAGGTGTACGCCCGGCTCGGGCTGCCGTGGATCGAACCGACGCTGCGGGAGGACCGCGGGGAGATCGAGGCGGCCCTGAACGACGGGCTGCCCGAGGTGGTCACCGAGAAGGACATCCGCGGTGACCTGCACACCCACACCGACCTCACCGACGGTCTCGCCCCGCTGGAGGAGATGGTGGCGGCGGCCGCCGAGCGGGGTCACAAGTACTACGCGGTCACCGACCACGCGCCCAACCTGTACATGCAGCGCATGACCGACGAGAAGATCCTCGCCCAGCGGGAGCGGGTGCGGGAGCTGGACGGCACCCGTCACAGGATGCGGCTGCTGCACGGCACGGAGCTCAACATCGACCCGGACGGCTCGGTGGACTGGCCCGAGGAGTTCCTGGCCGGCTTCGACCTGTGCGTGGCCTCGCTGCACTCGCACTTCGACCTGGACCGCGAGGCCATGACCCGGCGGCTGGTGCGGGCCTGCGAGAACCCGTACGTCAACATCATCGGGCATCCGACGACGCGGCTGATCGGCAAGCGGCCGGGCGTCGACGCCGACTGGGACGAGGTGTTCGCGGCCTGCGCGCGCACCGGCACCGCGCTGGAGGTCAACGCCCAGCCGGACCGTCTCGACCTGCGCGACGAGGACATCCTGCGCGCCCGGGAGCAGGGCGTGAAGTTCGCCGTGAACAGCGACGCGCACTCCGTCCCGCACCTCGCGCAGCTGCGCTACGGCGTCGGCACCGCGCAGCGCGGCTGGCTCACCGGGGAGGACGTGATCAACACCTGGCCGCTGACCCGGCTGCGGCGGTTCCTGCAGAAGGGCCGCAAGGGCGGGTGAGGGGCGTCATTCCCGGTCCAGCCACAGGGGTGACAGGTCCTCCTCGGTGTCCGCCGCTCCCACCGCCTTGATGTCCCCGTCCGCGGCGCGCAGCAGCCTGCGGCCCATGGCGACCAGGGCGCGTCCGGCGGCGAGTTCGTCGCCTATCTCCGGTACATCGGGGTCGTAGGGGTTGCGGCGGGCCTCCGCGTGGCTCTCCAGGACGTTGTCGCCGGTGTCCAGGACGATCCGGGCGGTGGTGTCCGGGTCGTGCTCGGAGAGGTACAGGTTCAGCCGCCACTCCTTGACGGTCGGAGGACGGCTGGTCACGGGTCGGGTCATGGTCCGCCTCCCTGGGCTGCACTGCCCTTCCACTGTGCACCCCGCCCGGGACGAACGCCTCCCCTGGTGCGGGCACAATGATGGCCATGACCTCGCGCACCTGCCCGTGTGGACTCCCCCAGCCCTACGACGCCTGCTGCGGCCGTTTCCACTCGGGGGCCGCGAGCGCGCCGACCGCTGAACTGCTCATGCGCTCGCGGTACAGCGCGTTCGTGAAGGGGGACGCGGGGTATCTGATGCGCACCTGGCATCCGCGGACCCGGCCCGGGCGGCTGGACCTCGACCCGCCGATGAAGTGGACGGGACTGGAGATCCTCGGCACCACCGACGGGTCCGCCTTCCACAGCACGGGCACGGTGACCTTCCGCGCCTCCTACCGGGGCGGCTCGCTGCACGAGCGGAGCCGGTTCGAGCGGGTCGACGGGGCGTGGGTGTACGTGGACGGGGACTTCCTGGACTGAGACCTGCGCGAACAACCCGAACTAGGGCGCCAGGATGTCCAGTTCGTGCAGGGCGCCCACGGTGATCTCCCTGGTCAGCTGTTCGGCGCGGGTCGCATCGCCCGCGCGGACCGCCTCCGCCACCTGCACATGCAGGGTGACCGCCGCCGGGTCGGGGTCCTCGAACATGACCTCGTGATGGGTGCGGCCGGCCAGCACCTCCGCGACGACGTCGCCGAGCCGGGCGAACATCTCGTTGCCCGAGGCGTTCAGGATGACCCGGTGGAAGGCGATGTCGTGGACCAGGTACGCCTCCAGCTTGTGGCCGCGTGAGTTGGCCACCATGCCGAGCGCGCACTCGGTGAGTTCGGCGCACTGCTGAGCCGTGGCGTGCTTGGCGGCGAGGCCGGCCGCGACCGGTTCGATCGCGGAGCGCAGCACGGTCAGCGAGCGCAGTTGGTGCGGGCGGTCGGCGCCGGCCAGGCGCCAGCGGATGACCTGCGGGTCGTAGACGTTCCACTCGGACTTGGGGCGGACCGTCACCCCCACTCTGCGGCGGGACTCGACCAGGTGCATGGATTCGAGCACCCGGACCGCTTCCCGCATCACGGAGCGTGACACCTCGAAGTGCTGTGCCAGCTCGTCGGTGCGCAGCACGCTGCCCGGCGGGTACTCGCCCGCGGTGATCGCGGGGCCGAGGGTGTCCAGTACATGGCCGTGCAGCCCCCGGCCCGGTGTGGTCATGCACTCAGCGTACGGCGTGGATCACCGACGGAAAAAGTCAGACTTATATGTCACAGAGTCTTGAATTCGTCGTACCTAATGGGTTTCAGTGTGGCGACGCCGCTGCGGCGTCGGATGTCGAGGAAGACAGCGAGGCAGTAATGCGAACCCCCCAGGTCGTCGTCGTGATGGGCGTCGCGGGGACGGGCAAGACCACGATCGGTCCCTTGCTCGCCGCGCGGCTGGGCGTCCCGTACGCCGAGGGCGACGACTTCCACCCGCAGGCCAACATCGACAAGATGTCGGCCGGGGTCCCGCTCGACGACACCGACCGTTGGCCCTGGCTGGACGCCATCGGTCACTGGGCGCACGGGCGGGCCGGACTGGGCGGGGTGGTCAGCAGCTCGGCGCTGAAGCGGTCGTACCGCGACCGGCTTCGGGCCGCCGCTCCCGGAGTGGTGTTCGTGCACCTCTCCGGCGACCGGAAGCTGATCGAGGACCGGATGACACAGCGGCAGGGGCACTTCATGCCGACCGCGCTGCTGGACTCCCAGTTCGCGACGCTGCAGCCCCTGGAGCCGGACGAGGCGGGAGTCGCCGTGGATGTCAGCGGCAGCCCCGAGGAGATCACCGAGCGTGCCGTGAAGGCACTCGAAGCGCTTCCCGACACCACCGCGTAGCACTCACCCCCGTCCCCCCGTAACGCAAGGGAACCCCCGTGACCAGACTCAGCGTCGAGATGCTGGCAGCGGACACACCTCCGCCGATCACCTCCGCCGGACACGCCCAGCTGGGCATCGCGGTGCTGGTGGGCATCGCCGTGATCGTCCTGCTCATCACCAAGTTCAAGCTCCATGCCTTCCTGGCGCTGACCATCGGGTCACTGGCGCTCGGGGCGGTCGCCGGAGCGCCGCTCGACAAGGCCATCACCAGCTTCACCACCGGGCTCGGCACCACCGTGGCCGGCGTGGGCGTCCTGATCGCGCTCGGGGCGATCCTGGGCAAGCTCCTCGCCGACTCCGGTGGCGCGGACCAGATCGTCGACACGATCCTCGCCAAGGCCGGCGGGCGCGCCATGCCCTGGGCGATGGTGCTCATCGCCTCCGTGATCGGCCTGCCGCTGTTCTTCGAGGTCGGCATCGTGCTGCTGATCCCGGTCGTGCTGATGGTCGCCAAGCGCGGCAACTACTCCCTGATGCGCATCGGCATCCCGGCGCTCGCCGGTCTGTCCGTGATGCACGGTCTGATCCCGCCGCACCCCGGCCCGCTGGTCGCGATCGACGCGGTCAAGGCCAACCTGGGCGTGACCCTGGCGCTGGGCATCCTGGTCGCCATCCCGACGGTGATCATCGCGGGTCCGCTGTTCTCCAAGGTCGCCGCCCGCTGGGTGGACGTCCAGGCGCCCGACCGGATGCTGCCGCAGCGCGCCTCGGACGAGCTGGAGCGCCGTCCCGGCTTCGGCGCGACGCTCGCCACCGTGCTGCTGCCGGTGGTGCTGATGCTCGCCAAGGCGCTGGTGGACATCGTCGTCGACGACCCCACGAACATGAACCAGCGGGTCTTCGACATCATCGGCTCCCCGCTGATCGCGCTGCTCGCCGCCGTGATCGTCGGCTTCTTCACGCTGGGCCGGCCCGCCGGCTTCAGCAAGGAGCGGCTGCAGCAGACCGTCGACAAGGGCCTGATGCCCATCGCCGGCATCCTGCTGATCGTGGGCGCGGGCGGCGGCTTCAAGCAGACGCTGATCGACTCCGGTGTGGGCCACATGATCCTGGACATATCCAAGAGCTGGTCGATCCCGGCACTGCTGCTGGCCTGGCTGATCGCGGTCGCGATCCGGCTGGCCACGGGTTCGGCGACGGTGGCGACGGTCTCGGCGGCGGGCCTGGTGGCTCCCCTCGCGGCCGGCATGTCGACCACCCACACCGCCCTCCTGGTCCTGGCCATCGGCGCCGGCTCGCTCTTCTTCAGCCATGTCAACGACGCCGGCTTCTGGCTGGTGAAGGAGTACTTCGGGCTGAGCGTCGGGCAGACCGTCAAGACCTGGTCGGTGATGGAGACGATCATCTCGGTGGTCGCCGGCGGTCTGGTGCTGCTGCTGTCACTGGTCATATAGGAGCGGTACGACGATGACGGCTCACCCTCTCTTCGACATCAGCGGCCGCACCGCCCTGGTCACGGGCTCCAGCCGGGGCATCGGCCTCGCGCTGGCCCGGGGCCTGGCCGAGGCCGGCTGCACGGTGGTCCTCAACGGGCGCGACCCGGACCGGCTGGCAAAGGCCGCGTCCGAACTTCCCGGCGACCGGGTCCGTACGGCGGTGTTCGACGTGACCGACGGACCGGCCGTGGCCGCCGGCATCGCGGACGTCGAGGAGCGGGTGGGCCCGCTCGACATCCTCGTCAACAACGCGGGCATGCAACTGCGCGCCCCGCTGCTGGAGTTCACCGACGCCGACTGGCACCGGATCCTGGGCACCAACCTCACCAGTGCGTTCCTCGTCGGCCGCGAGGCCGCCCGGCGGATGACGGAACGCGGCCACGGCAAGATCGTCAACATTTGCTCGCTGCAGAGCGAGGTGGTCCGGCCCGGCATCGCGCCATACGCCGCCACCAAGGGCGCGCTGAAGATGCTCACCAAGGGCATGTGCGCGGACTGGGGGCCGTACGGCGTCCAGGTCAACGGCCTGGGCCCCGGCTACATCGAGACCGAGCTGACCCGGCCGCTGGTGGCGGACGAGGAGTTCAGCGCCTGGGTCCGCCGGCGCACCCCGGCGGGCCGCTGGGGCCGCACCCGGGACCTGGTGGGCGCCCTGCTCTTCCTCGCCTCACCGGCCTCCGACTTCATGGGCGGACAGATCCTGTACGTCGACGGCGGAATGACGAGCGTGCTCTGAAGGGGGCTGCGGGGATGCTTGGTTGTGTGATCCACGGCGCGGGCGAGCTGCGGGTGCAGGAGCTGCCGGTGCCCGAACCCGGGCCCGGCGAGGCCGTGGTGGCCGTCCGCTACGGCGGGGTGTGCGGCTCCGACCTGCACTACTGGCGGCACGGCGGCGTCGGGGACTTCCGGCTCCGGGAGCCGATGGTGCTCGGGCACGAGGTGGTGGGCACGGTGGTGTCGTACGGCGCCGGGGCCGGCGGTCCCAAGCCGGGTACGGCCGTCGCCGTGCACCCTGCGACCCCGTGCGGGCGCTGCCCGGAGTGCGCCGACGGGCGGGCGAACGTGTGCCGGGACACCCGGTATCTGGGCAGCGCGGCCCGCTTTCCGCATGTCCAGGGCGGCTTCGCCGAGCGGATCGCCGTACCGGCCGGTCAGCTACGGGCGCTGCCGGACGGGCTCGGGCTGCGGCGGGCCGCGCTCGCCGAGCCGCTGTCGGTCGCGCTGCACGCGGTGCGGCGGGCCGGGGACCTGTCCGGCCGGCATGTGCTGGTGACCGGGGCGGGGCCGATCGGGTGCCTGGTGGTCGCGGCGGCGAAGGCGGCGGGCGCGGCACGGGTGACGGTGACGGATCCGGTGCCGGAGGCGCTGGGTCACGCCGCCGCGGCCGGCGCCGACACGCTCGTACGGGCCGACGATCCCGGTGATGCCGGATGGCCGGTCGAGGTGGACGCGGCCGTCGAGGCGTCGGGGGTCGCGGCCGGGCTGGACACCTGTCTGCGGCGGGTGCGGCGCGGCGGTGTGGTCGTACAGCTCGGGATGCTGCCGCCGGGGCAGTCGCCGTTCGCCGGGAACCTGCTGGTGAGCCGGGAGATCGAGCTGCGGGGGGCGTTCCGGTTCGACGCCGAGTTCGACGACGCGCTGGAACTGCTGGCCGCACGGGACCAGTTCGACGGGCTGGTCAGCGCGGTGGTTCCGGTGCGGGACGCTGCCGCTGGGTTTGCGCTGGCCGCTGACAGGAGCCGGTCCTGCAAGGTGCTGCTGGACTTCGGGAACTAGGGCCGCCACAGCGGGTGTTCCCGCTTCGCCCACTCCCTGCTCACCGTCCCGGTGCGCAGGCCCCGTCTCGCCTCCGGATCGCCCAGGGCCATGCCGATGTGGCCGGCCAGGACCACGCCGATGGTCAGGGCGAGCCAGTCGTGGACGAAGGTCGCCGAGGTGCGCCACACCAGCGGGGCGAGGTGGGTGAACCACATCAGCAGGCCGGTGCCGAGCATGACCAGGGTGGCGCCGGCGATCCAGGCGGCGTAGACCTTCTGGCCGGCGTTGAACTTGCCCGCCGGGCGGGAGGAGCGGCGTTTGTCGCGGACCAGCGCGGCGCGCAGCCATACCTTGTCGTGCGGGCCGAAGCGGTTTAGGAAGCGCAGGTCGGCGCGGAAGGCGCGGGAGGCGAGGCCCAGCAGGACCGGCACGGGGAGGGCGAGCCCGGCGCACTCGTGGACGCGGACGACCAGTTCCCGGCGGCCGACTATCACCGCCAGCTCGGGGATGTAGAGCACGGCCGCCGTGACCACGCAGATCCCCATCAGCGCGGCCGTCGTGCGGTGGACCCAGCGTTGGACCGGGCCGAAGCGGCGGATTCGGGCGCTCGGCGGGGCCGGGGTGTCAGTTCGTAGGCTCATCGGTCCGTCCGTTCGACCGGCCGACCCAGGCGTCGACGTCGTAGCCGAGGCGCTCCCAGTAGCCGGGCTCGACGCTGTCGGTGACCGTGATGCCGGAGAGCCACTTGGCCGACTTGTAGAAGTACATGGGGGCGACGTAGAGGCGGACCGGGCCGCCGTGGTCGTGGGAGATGTCCTTGTCCTGCATGCGCAGGGCCACCAGGACGTCCGGCCGGCGGGCCTGGTCGAGGGTGAGGCTCTCGGTGTAGGTGCCGTCGAAGCAGGTGAAGTGGATCGCCTTCGCACCGGAACGGACCCCGGCCGCGTCCAGGAGGTGGGAGAGGCGTACGCCCTCGAAGGGGGTGCCGGGGACTCGCCAGCCGGTGACGCACTGGACGTCCTTGACCAGCCGGGTCTGCGGCAGGGCGCGCAGATCGGCCAGGGTGTAGGTGTGCGGGCGGTCGACCAGGCCGCCGATCTTCAGGTGGTAGTCGGTGGCGTTCAGACGCGGCACCGACGCGGCGACGGAGTAGTAGCGGAAGCCGCCGCCGTTGGGCAGCAGGCCGGTCAGGCCCGTGGGGTCCTTGCCGGCCACCGAGCCGAGGAAGCCCTCCAGGCCGCGTTGCAGCGAGGGCGCGGCGACCACGCCTAGCGCGCCCAGGCCGAGGGTGCCGAGGAAGACCCGGCGGCCGATGGGCTTGCCGTCCCGCTCCTCGGATTGTTCAGAGTTCACGCGTTCATTCGAGCACTCGGGGCCCGAGGGGGCCAGGGGATCCGGTCAGTGGTCAGGGTTCTGTAATCACTTCTTGCGTACCTGCCGCAGGGGCGTGCCGTTCAATGCCCGAGCGCACGCGTGCGGGCCGTCCGGAAGGCGGCGCGGGGGTCGCGGCGGGCGTAGGACCAGGGTGCCGGGGTGGCGTGCCGGCCGATGCGCCGGAACAGGGCCGCCGCCTCGGCCGGGCGGCCGGCGCAGGACAGGGCGAAGGCGAGGTGGTTGAGGTCGATGTGGCGGCGGGGGTGTTCGTCGTGCTCCCACTCCAGCCACCAGTCGAAGCAGGCGCGCAGGATGCGGCGGGCCCGGGGGCCGGACCAGTGCCCGGAGGCGGGCGGGTCGGCCGGTGCCAGTCCGGCGGCGGCGAGGACCCGGTAGCGCTCGGCGTAGGCGACGACCGGCAGGACGGCCAGCGGGGAGTCGGCCGGGGCCTCGGCGGCGGCCAGCTCGGCCAGGTCGTACACCTCGTGGTCCTCGGCCGCCCGGCCGCCGGAGGGCCGTTCGGCGAGGCGGGCGAGGAGCAGATGGTGGGCGTGGTGGTGCTCGGGGTGGCGGCGGCGCAGCTCGGTGAAGGTGCCGAGCACCTCACGCTCCGGGCCGAGGGTGCGGGCCAGCAGGAGTGAGCCGAGCCAGGGGGTGGGGTCGTCGGGGGCGAGCGCGGCGGCGGTGGCGCAGGCCTCGCGGGCCCGGTCGGGGTCCTCCTTGCCGCGCAGGGCGCGCTGGACCAGGGCGAGGGCGTACAGTGCGGCGGCGTCGGCGGAGCCGGGTTCGGCGTGCAGCCAGTCGCGGGCCCAGGCCACGGCGTACGGCTCCCGGGCGAGCACGGTGAGGCGGTGGCCGCGGCGGTCCCAGTCGTCGCCGGTGTGCCGGAGCAGGGAGCGGGCGGCCTGCCGCCGGCCCTGGGTGAACGCGGCGCGTGCGGTGCGCAGTTCGGCGTCGTCGAAGGTGTCGTCGAAGACGGCGTCAGAGCCGCCGTCGAAGGCGCCGGAGTCGTCCGGGGCGGTGTCGCCGGACTGGTCCGTGGAGGCCCGGCGGTCGCCGAGCAGGGGTGGGAGAGGGGGCACCGCGGGACTTCCTGTTTCTCGGGCTGCCATCGGCCGATCACGCACAGCAAACCCTCAGCCAAGGTTTGCGTCAAGCGGAACCGGGCTGTTAACGGGTTCAACTACATTGACCTGCAGGGAAGTTGAGGAAGTCCGCACAGGTGGGCCGGGGCCCGGGCGGGGGTGCGGGCGGCCCGCTGTGGCGTACGCCATGGCGCGGAGCGGACCGGCCCAGGAGCATGGCGAGTCAACCGCCCTGTTCCGCGCACTTACGGGTCATTGCCGTCCCGGGGGCGCTACAGTCGGCCACTACGCACCCGTGGTCCGGCCGGATGATCGAGGTACGCAGCGTGTCCGTTCTGGTTCTCCTTCTCGCCGTGAGTGCTGCCTGCTGTCTGGGCTTCGGGTTCGTACTCCAGCAGAACGCGGCGCAGAAGGCACCACTGAGCGACTTCCTGTCCTTCCGGCTGCTGCTCGACCTGATGCGGGTGCCGCGCTGGCTGGGCGGGCTCGGCCTGATGATCGCCGGCATGGTGCTCGGCGCGATGGCCCTCGGCAGGGGCGAGATCTCCCTGGTCGAGCCGCTGCTCGCGACCAATCTGCTGTTCGCGCTCGCCCTCTCCCGGCACCAGACCAGACAGCCCCTGGGCCGCCAGGGCTGGGCGGGGCTGCTGCTGCTCGCGGGCGGGGTGAGCGCGTTCATCATGGCGGGCGAGCCCCGGGCCGGCAGCGCCATCTCGGATCCGCTGCGGCACTGGCTGATCATCGGGGCGATGGTCGGCGCCGCCCTGGTGCTCACGACGTACGGCAAGCGCTCCCGGCTGAGCTGGGGCCCGGTGCTGCTGGCCACCGCCGCCGGGCTGCTGTACGGCGTGCAGGACGCGCTGACCCGGGTGAGCGGCACCCGCTTCTCCGAGGGCGGCCTCACCGAGCTGTTCACCGGCTGGCAGCCGTACGGCGTGCTGGTGTGCGGGGTCACCGGTCTGGTCCTGGTGCAGAGCGCCTTCGAGACGGCCCCGCTGCGCATGTCGCTGCCGGCGCTCACCGCGGCCGAGCCGCTCGCCGGGATCCTGTGCGGCGTCGGCTTCCTCGGTGACCGGCTGCGCACCGACACCGGGGCGCTGGCCTGGGAGGCGGCCGGGCTCGCGGCGGTGGTCGCGGGCATCGTGCTGCTCGGGCTGCATCCGGCGATGCCGTGCGGCGCGGGGGAGACGGAACCGTCGGCCCGGGACCTCCAGCGGCGCTGAGCGGCCTGCTTGGATGTGGGGCATGAACCCTGCTGACGAGATCCTCGACATCGTCGACGAGAACGACCAGGTGCTCGGCCAGTCCCCGCGCGGCGAGGCGTACGCCCGCGGACTGCGCCACCGGTGCGTGTTCATCCAGGCCCGGGACGCGTCCGGCCGGCTCTTCGTCCACCGGCGCACCGCGACCAAGCTGGTCTTCCCGGCGCTGTACGACATGTTCGTCGGCGGCGTCGTCGGAGCGGGCGAGTCCTACGACGAGGCGGCACTGCGGGAGGCCGAGGAGGAGCTGGGGGTGACGGGGCTCCCCCGGCCGACGTATCTCTTCAAGTTCCTGTACGACGACGGGGCCGGGAACAGCTGGTGGTCGGCGGTGTACGAGGTGCGCTGCGAGCTGCCCGTACATCCGCAGGTGGAGGAGGTCCAGTGGCACGATTTCCTGCCCGAGGAGGAGGTCGAGGGGCGGCTCGGCACGTGGGAGTGGGTGCCGGACGGGCTGGCGGCGTACGAGAGGCTGAGGGCGTTCCGGGCGGGCCGGTGACCGCCGGGTAAGGTCGGCCGCGTGAGCGAATTCGTACGGAACATCCGGCTGTGGTTCGCGCCGGAGCAGGTGCGGGACGAGGGCGGCACACCCGACTACCGGTTCTCGCTGGCCAACGAGCGCACCTTTCTCGCCTGGCTGCGTACGGCGCTCGCGCTGATCGGCGGCGGATTCGCGGTGGACCAGTTCCTGCCGGAGCTGCGCTGGGCGTGGCGGGTCGGGCTCGCGCTCGCCCTGCTCGGCGCCGGGGTGCTGTGCTCGCTGCGCGCGGTGAACCACTGGGTGCGCTGTGAGCGGGCGATCCGGCGCGGTGAGGACCTGCCCGCATCCCGGTTCCCGGCGCTGCTGAGCCTGGTCGTCGCGGTGGTGGCGGTGGCCATGGTCGTGGTGGTGCTGGCCGGATGGGCGGGGTGAGCACGGCCGGGCGCGACCCCGGGCTGCAACCGGAGCGCACCCGGCTGGCCTGGCGTCGTACGACCCTCTCGGCCGCCGTGGCCGCCGTACTCGCCGTCAAGACCGCCCTGCACGGTGGTGCCTCGGCCACCGAAGTGACCGTGTGCGCCCTGTGCTGTGTGCTCTTCCTGGGCTTTCTGGCGGTGGCCCACCGCCGGATCCGGGCCCTTGCGACCGGTCGCCGCCCGCGGGCGCTCGCTCCCCGGCACGCGACGGCGGCGGCGCTGTGCGCGGTGGCACTGGCGTTGTGCGCGGCGGCGCTGGTGGTCTAGAAGGTGCCCTCCTGACTCCTGCTGTAGAGGGTGCCCTCTTCTCCCCTGGTCCAGATGGCGCCCTCCTCTTCCTCCCGGCCCACTGTGACCACGATCTTGCCGCGGGTGCGGCCCGTCTGGTTCGTCCGGTGCGCGTCCGCCGCCCGCTCCAACGGGAAGATCTCCTGGACGTGCACCGAGACGACACCCCGTTCGGCCAGCCGGGAGAGCGTGCTCAGGTCCTGGGGGTCCGGGCGGACGAAGTAGTAGCGGCCGCCGAGGCTCACCACCCCCGGGTCGGCGATCGACGCCAGCCGGCCCTCCGGGGCGAGCAGGTTGGCCGAGGTCTTCAGGGTGTCCCCGCCGACGGTGTCGAAGACCGCCTCCACGCCGTCCGGGGCCAGCGCGCGCACCCGTTCGGCCAGGCCCTCGCCGTAGGTCACCGGCGCGCCGCCGAGGCCGCGCACGAAGTCGTGGTTGTGTTCGCTCGCCGTACCGATGACCCGGGCGCCGAGGTGGGCGGCGATCTGGACGGCGAGGGAGCCGACCCCGCCGGCCGCCGCGTGCACCAGCACGGTCTCGTCGCGCGCCACCTCCAGCACCTTGACGAGAACCTGATAGGCGGTGAGCCCGGCGAGCGGCAGGCCGGCGGCCTCCTCGAAGGACAGGTTGCGCGGCTTGCGGGCCAGGGCGCGCACGGGCGCGGCGATGTACTCGGCGAAGGTGCCGCGGCAGAGGAAGTCCTCGCGGCAGTAGCCGATGACCTCGTCGCCGACGCCGAACTCCGTGACGGAGGCACCGGGCTGGACGACCACCCCGCTGACGTCCCAGCCGGGGATCACCGGGAAGACGGCGTCCAGGATCGCGTCGAGATGGCCCTCGCGGCACTTCCAGTCGACCGGATTGACGGCCGCGGCACGGACCTTGACGAGCACCTGGTCGGGGCCGACCTTCGGGTCGCGCACCTCGCCGTACTCCAGCACCTCGGGTCCGCCGTAGTGGCGGTAGCTGATGGCCTTCATGTCCTCGACCCTCCGGGGTACTCGGACGCCACGCAAGCCGTATGAACCGATATGCACTGATTCACCCCATAGCCTGTCCGTCGCCGACACCCCGTGCCTCCGAAGGTGAGCACCATGACCACCCTTCACCACGAACACACCGAACACGGCGCGCACTGCCACGGCCCGGACTGCGGGCACAACGCCGTACCCCACGGCGACCACCTGGACTACGCGCACGACGGGCATCTGCACCGCGAGCACGAGGGCCACTGGGACGAGTGCGAGCCGGCCGGACACCTGGTCCACGAGGGCCATGAGCACGTGCACTACGACGAGTGCGGGCACGCCCAGGTGCCGCACGGCGATCACATCGACTATCTGCACGGCGGCCACCGGCACGCCGAGCACGACGGCCACTGGGACGACCACTGACGCGGGACCGCGACAGGACCGACGGCTCCCCGGGCAGCGCACCGGGGGGCCGTCGGCCTATCGTGGCTCCGGTCACGTTTGGCCGCGTGATCGCTCCGCGCACTGGACTACATACCGACCGGTCGGCATCATGAGTCGGGTCCTGTTCACCCGTTCGTAGGAGTGATGTATGAGCGCCGACCACCCGCCCGGACTCGACCTGGACCGGCTGCGCGCCCACCTCGACCGCGAGCGCCCCGGACTGGTGACCGGCCCCCTCACCGGCCGGCTGATCGAGGGCGGACGGTCGAACCTCACCTACGCGCTCTCCGACGGCACCGCCAAGTGGGTCGTACGCCGGCCCCCGCTCGGTCATGTGCTGGCCACCGCGCACGACATGAAGCGTGAGCACCGGGTGATCAGCGCCCTGCACCCGACCCGGGTTCCGGTCCCCCGCCCGGTGCTGCTGTGCGAGGACGAGGAGGTGCTCGGGGCGCCCTTCTACGTCATGGAGTTCGTCGAGGGCATCCCGTACCGCACGGCCCAGCAGCTGGCCCCGCTGGGCCCCGGGCGCACCCGGAACGCGGTGCTGTCCCTGGTGGACACGCTGGTCGAACTGCACGCGGTCGACCCCGCCGAAGTCGGACTCGCGGACTTCGGGCGCCCCGAGGGCTTCCTGGACCGGCAGCTGCGCCGCTGGGGCAAGCAGCTGGACGCCTCCCGCAACCGCGAACTGTCCGGCATCGACGAACTGCACGCCGCCCTCGGCCGCTCGCTGCCCGCCTCTCCCGCCCCGGCCGTCGTCCACGGTGACTACCGGCTCGACAACGTCCTGATCGGCGACGACGACAAGATCAAGGCCATCCTCGACTGGGAGATGTCGACCCTCGGCGACCCGCTCACCGACCTGGGCCTGCTGGTGATGTACAGCCAGCCGCTGGGCATGGCCGAGTCCCCGGTCTCCACCACCGCCGAGGCCGCGGGGCACCCGTCCCCGCGAGAGCTGATCGAGCGGTACGCCGAGCGCTCGGGACGCGACGTCTCCGGCGTCTCCTGGTACACGGCGTTCGCCTGGTTCAAGCTCGCCGTGATCCTGGAGGGCATCCACTACCGGTACACGCTGGGCCAGACGGTCGGCCGCGGCTTCGACCGGATCGGCGACCTCGTGCCCGTCTTCATCGACCACGGACTGACCACTCTTCAGGAAGGCTGATCCGGACATGGACTTCGCGTTCGACGCGCGCACCGAGGAGCTGCGCGCCAAGCTGCTCGCCTTCATGGACGAGTACGTCTACCCGGCGGAGGCGGTCGCCGAGGAGCAGCGTGCCGCGCTCGCCTCCCCGTGGGACACCCCGGCCGTGGTCGAGGAGCTGAAGGCCGCGGCCCGCAGGCAGGGCCTGTGGAACCTCTTCCTGCCCGACGCCGAGTACGGCGCCGGGCTCACCAACCTCCAGTACGCGCCGCTCGCCGAGATCACCGGCCGCTCCCCGCACCTCGCGCCCACCGCGACCAACTGCGCCGCGCCCGACACCGGGAACATGGAGGTGCTGGCGCAGTTCGGCAACGAGCAGCAGAAGAAGCAGTGGCTGGAGCCGCTGCTGGCCGGTGAGATCCGCTCGGCGTTCGCGATGACCGAGCCGGAGGTGGCCTCCTCGGACGCCACCAACATCACCACGCACATCGAGCGGGACGGCGACGACTATGTGATCACCGGCCGCAAGTGGTACATCTCCGGCGCGATGAACCCGGACTGCAAGATCTTCATCGTGATGGGCAAGACGGACCCGGACGGCGCCGACATCCGCCGCCAGCAGTCGATGGTCCTGGTGCCGCGCGACACCCCCGGCGTCACCGTCAAGCGCGCCATGCAGGTCTTCGGCTACGAGGACCACTCGCACGGCGGCCACGCCGAGGTGGTCTTCGACCACGCGCGCGTGCCGGTCACCAACCTCATCGGCGAGGAGGGCGGCGGCTTCGCCATCGCCCAGGCCCGGCTCGGCCCCGGCCGGATCCACCACTGCATGCGGCTGATCGGCATGGCCGAGCGGGCCATCGAGCTGATGTGCCGGCGGGCGGTGTCCCGTACGGCGTTCGGCAAGGCACTGGCCCAGCAGGGAGTGGTCCAGAACTGGATCGCCGACGCCCGGGTCACCGTGGAGCAGTTGCGGCTGCTGGTGCTGAAGACGGCCTGGCTGATGGACACCGTCGGCAACAAGGGCGCCCACGCCGAGATCCAGGCCATCAAGATCGCCACGCCGCGTGCGGTGGTCGGCATCCTGGACCGCGCGATCCAGCTGCACGGCGCGGGTGGGGTGAGCCAGGACTTCCCGCTGGCCGAGCTGTACGCGAGCGCCCGCACCCTGATGCTGGCCGACGGCCCGGACGAGGTGCACCAGCGGTCGCTGGCGCGGCGGGAGTTGAAGCAGTACCTCTGAGGGGCCTCTAGTAGCCGCCCGAGTAGTGGTGGTCCGCGCGGGCGAGGGCCCGGAGGAAGGACAGAAACCGGTGCAGGAGAATCGGTCCGCATGTCATGCGTCCAGCGTGGCCCGCGGGCCGTCCACCGGTCCAACAGATGGATTCGCTGGCTCGCATCTCTAGGATGGATGGATGGAGATGCGTCAGCTGCGCCACTTCATGGCGGTGGTGAACGAGGGCAGCTTCACCGCCGCCGCACGCGCCGAGCTCATCGTGCAGTCCGCGCTCAGCACCTCCGTCCGGAACCTGGAACGGGAGCTGGGCGCCGACCTGTTCGACCGTGCGGGCCGCCGAGTGGTGCTCACCGAGGCCGGCCGGGCCCTGCTCCCCCAGGCGCGTGCGCTGCTCGCCGGCGCCGAGGCGGCCCGAGACGCGGTCGCGGCCGTGGCGGGACTGGCCGTGGGCCGGGTGTCCGTGGGGACGATCCAGACGCTGACCTGCGTCGACCTGCCCGCCGAACTGGCCGCCTTCCACCGGGAGTTCCCCGGCATCCAGGTGTCCGTGCGGGACGCGACCGTCGCCGAGCTGACCGAGGCGCTGAGAGCCGGCGAGCTGGACCTGGCGTTCGTCGCCCCGGAGGCGCGGGACCTGCCCGAGGGGCTGCACGTGTACGCCCGCTGGCACGAGGAGCTGGTGCTGATCACCGCACCGGGTCATCCGCTGGCCGAGGCGGGCCGCACGCTCATCAAGGACCTCGCCGAGGAGCCCTTCGTCGACTTCCGCGCGGGCACCGGGCTGGAGACGGCCGTACGGCGCCTCGCCGCCCACTGCGGCCTGGACCGCCGTATCACCTGTGACGTCACCCAGATCGGGCTGCTGGTGGACCTCGTCCGGGCCGGGATCGGGGTGGCGTTCGTGCCCCGGGCCATCGGCGAGCGGGCCGGGCTGCCGTGCGTGCGGATACGGCAGCCGGAGCCCGGCCGTACGGTCGTTCTCGCGGGACGCGGCCCACAGCCCCGGAACCCGGCTGCCGCGGCCCTCGTCCGTCACCTCACGGACGCAGTGCCCGCAGCAGCAGGTCGGCCAGGTGGTCGGCGACCTGCTGAGGGGTGAGGGGGCCGTTCGGGCGGTACCAGGTGGACAGGTGGTGGACGGAGCCGAAGTGGTAGTCCACGACCAGGTCGGCCGGGGTCGCCGTGGAGAAGACGCCCGTCTTCTGGCCCTCCTCGATGAGCGCGCGGAACCGTTCGTGGTAGCGCCGGCGCTCGGCGCGCACCTGCTTGTTCTTCTCCGGGCTGAGGTGGTGCATGGACCGGAAGAAGATCATCGCGTCGTCGAGGTTGTCGATCGTGGTGACGACCACGTCCGCCGCGGCGGCTCTGAGCCGTTCCTCCACCGGCGCGTCCATCTCGGCGAAGTGGTCGAGCCGCTCCTGCTGGACGCGCAGCACGCGCGCGTACACCTCGTGCAGGAGGTCGTCCTTGGAGCCGAAGTAGTGGTACAACGCCCCCTTGGTGACGCCGGCCGCCTCCACGATCTCCTGCACGGAGGTGCGGTCGTAACCCCGCTCGGCGAAGAGCCGGGTGGCGGCGGCCAGCAGCCGCTGCGGAACGGGCGTCCCGTCTCCGTCCGTCGTCCTGGGCACTGCCGCCACCTGCCTTTCCGTGATGCTTACCGAATGTCCTGCGCGAGGTCCTGCGCGTGGGATCGCAGTTCCCGCCGGAGGATCTTCCCACTCGCCGTCTTGGGCAGGTCGGGCAGGATCTCCACCTGACGCGGGTATTTGTAGGCGGCCAGTCTCTCCTTGCAGTACACCGCGAGTTCATCCGGGGCCGCCTCCGCGCCCGGACGCAGGCTGATGTACGCCTTCACGGTCTCGCCACGGTAGCCGTCGGGGACGCCGACGACGGCCGCCTCGCGCACCGCCGGGTGGGTGTACAGCACGTCCTCGACCTCGCGGGGCCACACCTTGAAGCCGGACGCGTTGATCATGTCCTTCTTGCGGTCGACGACATAGAGCCAGCCCTGGGCGTCCATGAAACCGATGTCGCCGGTGCGCAGCTCGCCGTCCGGGAAGGACTCGGCGGTGGCGTCCGGGCGCCTCCAGTAGCCGGGAACGACCTGGGGCCCGCGCACGACGATCTCGCCCTGCGCCCCGAAGGGCACCTCCTCGCCCTGCTCGTCCACGATCCTGACGACCGTGTCGGCGCCGGGCAGGCCCACCGACAGCGTCCCGGAGACGGGGTCCACGGGTGCCTCCAGGCCGGGCGGGACCGAGGCGCAGGGGGCGGTGCACTCGGTGAGTCCGTAGCCGACCCGGATGTACGGCCCGAAGCGCTCGCGGAACTTCTCCACCAGGGCCGGGGGTACGGGCGCGCCGCCGGAGGAGATGTTCACGAAGGAGGCGAAGTGCTCGCGGGTGGCGTCCGGGTGGGCGGCGAGCGCCATGTAGGCGGTGGAGGGGCCGACCGTGTAGTGCGGGTGGTGCTCGGCGAAGGCCTCCAGGACGAGTCCGGGCTCGAAGCGGTAGGTGAGCACGAGGGTGCCGGAGCTGTTCAGGCAGGCGCCGAACTGGCACACCATACCGGTGATGTGGAACAGCGGCGCGAGCGCGTAGTAGACGGGCGGCTCGGGCAGCGCGAGCCCGGTCCGCTGCCGCTCGGCGTTGTGCATGATGTTGGCGTGCGTGTTGGTGGCGCCCTTGGGGGTGCCGCTGGTGCCGGAGGTGTAGCTGATCAGCGCGATGTCGTCCGGGCGCGGGTCACGGCCCTCGGGCGCCTTGCAGCCCTGGCGGGCGACGGCCACGAGGTCGTCGGCGTCCGGCGTCTGGGGCAGCCGCTCGAAGCCGAGCACGCGCGCGTCGTTGCGAGTTTGGAAGTCCAACTCGCTCGCGGTGAGCACGACCCGCACCGGCGAGTCGGCCGCGGTCTGCCTGAGGTACGACTCCCAGGCCCGCTCGGAGCAGATCAGCGCGGCGACATCTCCGTCCCGCAGGATGTGCCCCATCTCGGCCGACTTGTACATGGGATTGACCGGGACGACGGTCGTGCCGGCCTTCCAGGCGCCGAGGACGGCGAGCACGAAGTGCGGGGAGTTCTGCAGCAGCACCGCCACCCGGTCCCCGCGCTCCAGCCCCCGCCCGGCGAGGTGGGCGGCGACGGAGTCGCTCAGCTCGTCCACCTCGCGGTAGCTCAGCCTGGCGTCGAAGTAGGCGAGGAACGCGCGCTCGGGTGCCTCGGCCACGGCCGCCCGCAGGGCGTGCACCAGCGAGTCCGCGGGGTCGATCGGGGCACGCTGGGCGTCGTCGAGCAGGGCCAGCCAGGGCCGTGCGGCGTACCGGGAGGTGGTCACCGCGCCTCCTCCCACTTGCGCTGGATGTGGTTCATGCCGCTCAGCCAGCGGTCCGGATCGCCGGCCCGCGCCTGGTAGTACCCGGCCACCTCGGGGTGCGGCAGGATCAGGAAGCGGTCCTCCTCGATGCCCCGGAACAGGGCGTCGGCGACGGCCTCCGGTGCGATCGCGGTCGGCTGCAGCACCAGGTCCCCGGCACTGCCGGTGGCGGCCAGCATGTCCGTGCGCACGCCCTGCGGGCAGATCGCGTGCACCTTCAGGCCCCGGTGGCGGTACGTCAGGGACAGCCACTCGGCGAAGGCGTAGGCACCGTGCTTGGTGACGCTGTAGGAGGGCGCGCCGATCATGGTGAGCAGCCCGGCGGCGGACACGGTGGACACGAACCGCCCGGCACCCCGCTCCAGCCAGGAGGGCAGCAGCTCGTGGGCGGCGCGGACGTGCGCCATCACATTGACGTCCCAGGCGACCGCCCAGGACCGTTCGTCGAGCGGCCCGCCCGCGTCGCCGTCCTCGAAGGCGACACCGGCGTTCGCGCAGTAGACGTCGATGGTGCCGCCGAGCGCGTCACGGGCGTCGCCGACGATCGCGGAGGCGTCGCCCGGCACGGCGATCCCGCCGATCTCCCCGGCCACCGCCTTGGCCTTCTCGCCGTCGAGGTCGTTCACGACGACCCGGGCCCCCTCGGCGGCGAACCGCCGGGCCAACGCGGCTCCGATCCCCCCGCCGGCCCCGGTGACGACCACTCCCGCATCCTGCACGGCTTCCACCATCGGTCTCCTTCGACACGACTCAGCGCGGCGCGCATCGGCTCTGGTCGAGTCAGACTAACCGGTCGGTATGTGTGAAGGAAGGGCCACCGCTCCAACCTCTAGCCATGCATCTGTCTCGACGGAACCTCCTCGCATCGGCCTCGTTGGCGGCCCTGCCGGCCGCGCTGCCGGCCGCCCCCGAACACCGCGAAGAACTGCGCACCGGCTTCGAGAGACTCGCCGTCGACGGTTACTCCCTGCTGAAGGGCCGGCGCGTCGGCATCGTCACCAACCCCACCGGCGTCACCCGTGACGTCCGGCACATCGTCGACGTCATGCACGCCGACCCCCGGGTGAACCTGACAGCCGTCTTCGGCCCGGAGCACGGTTTCCGGGGCACCGCACAGGCCGGCGGCTCCGAGGGCCGCTATGACGACCCGGCGACCGGACTGCCCGTGTACGACACATACCTGAAGAACGGACAGCAGCTCGCCGACATCTTCACCGCCTCCGGCGTCGACACGGTCGTCTTCGACATCCAGGACGTCGGCGCCCGCTTCTACACGTACATCTGGACGCTCTACGACTGCATGGAGGCCGCGCAGCTCGCCGGCAAGCGGTTCGTCGTCCTGGACCGGCCCAATCCGGTGACCGGCCGTGAGACCCAGGGCCCGGTCCTGCACAAGGAGTTCGCCACGTTCGTCGGCCGGCAGCCGATCGCACAGGCGCACGGGATGACCGTCGCGGAGCTGGCGCGGCTGTTCAACGGGGAGTTCCTGAGCAAGCCCGTACCGCTGGACACCGTGCTGATGACGGGCTGGAGGCGGACGCAGTTCTACGACGCCTCGGGACTGCCCTGGGTGCCGCCGAGCCCGAACATGCCGACCCCGGACACCGCTCTCGTCTACTCCGGCACCTGTATGTTCGAGGGCACCAACGTCTCGGAGGGCCGGGGCACGACCAGGCCGTTCGAGCTGCTCGGCGCCGAGGGCGTCGATGGCCGCTGGGCCGCCGCCGTGAACGAACTGGCGCTGCCCGGCGTGCGGTTCAGGGAGGCCTACTTCGCGCCCACCTTCTCCAAGTTCCAGGGCAAGACCGTCGGCGGGGTGCAGATCCATGTGGACGACCGGGCCGCCTACGATCCGGTCCGCACCGGGATCGCGCTGCTGGTGACCGTCAGGAAGGTCTGGGACGGCTTCGCGTGGCGGCCGGACAACTGGATCGACAAGCTCACCGGCTCCGCCCGGGTGCGCACGATGGTCGACGCGGGGGCGAGCACCGACGAGGTGACCGGCGCCTGGCAGGAGGAGCTGGCCGCGTTCCGGCGGGTTCGAAAGGAATATCTCCTCTACAGGTGAGGCGCGGTGTATGGCCAACCTTGCCCCGGAGCAGGACGATGCGTCCGCAGCACAGCGTTACGCATCGTTTCCGGCGGGACGAGGGAGCCTGGCATGGCGGATCCCGGGATGAGCGTGACTCCCTACTGGGAGCTGACCTTCGACGCGGACGGGGACGTGGACGGTCCCGAACGCGACCGCCTGATGACCCAGGTCACGGCGCACGGCGTCCGTGACCTGCTCGTCTTCGCACACGGCTGGAACAACGACCGCTCGGGCGCGACCGCCCTGTACCGGAGCTTCTACGCACCGGTCCCGGCGCTCGCGCCACAGGCCCGGCTCGGGTACGTCGGCGTGATCTGGCCGTCGATGCGGTTCAGCGACGAGCCGATCCCGGACTTCCCGAAGTCGGTGGCGGCCGTGGCGGCGGAACCGGCACCGGGTCCGGCGCTGGACAAGGACACCCGGCGCGCCCTGCTGGAGACCTTCCCGGGGCGGGCCCCGGTGATCGACCAGCTGGCCCGGATGCTGGACGAACGCCCGGGCGGCGCCGGTCGTCTGGCCGAGTTCGGGCGGCTGGTGCGGCTGCTGGTGGACGACGGGCGGCAGCGGGGCGTGGCCGACACCGACGAGGAGGGCGAGCCGACGGTGTTCACCGAGGATCCGGCGACCGCCTGCGACGAGTTCGCCGAGGCGCTGGCCGCCGTCCGGTCGCCCGGCGCACCGGCCGGGTTCAGCATCCCGAACCCCTGGGAGGGCGCAAAGGAGCTGCTGCGGCAGGCGACGTACTACACGATGAAACGGCGGGCCGGGACGGTCGGCGAGCACGGGCTCGGGCCGGTGATCGGCCAGTTGGCGCAGGCGGCGGCCGGGGTGCGGGTGCATCTGATCGGGCACAGCTTCGGCGGGCGGCTGGTGTCGTTCGCGCTGCGCGGGCTGCCGGACGGGGTGGACACGGTGAAGTCCGTGACCCTCCTCCAGGGTGCCTTCTCGCACTACGCGTTCGCCGGCCGGCTGCCGCAGGACCCGGCCAAGGCGGGGGCGCTCAAGGACCGGCAGCAGCGGATCGACGGCCCGCTGGTGTGCTGCTACTCGCACTTCGACGCGGCGCTCGGCACGTTCTATCCGCTGGCCTCCCGGCTGTCCGGGGACGACCGCTCGTGTGCGGGCAGCGAGATCGCGGTCGTGTTGGGGCCGGAGTGGGGCGCCATGGGGCACGACGGGGTGCAGGCGGTGCCGGGCACCGCCCGGCTGGACCTCGCGACGGCCCTCGCCGGACCGCTGCCCGCGTCGGGGTGCGTGAACGTCGACGCCGCCGCGGTCGTCTGCCACGGCGGCCCGCCGTCCGGGGCGCACAGCGACATCGTCCACCCCGAACTGGCCCGGCTGGTGCTGGCCGCGGGCCGCGTCACCTGACCCGCCGCGGGCGTCGTCGGCCCACTGATGTTTGCCAACGACCGATGGCCTACTGGTGTTGGCCAACGGCCGTGGGCTGCCGACGTCGGCCGACAAGCGTTGACCTGATGGGCGACGGCGCAGCGGTGTTGGCCCACCGGCGTCGGCAAACCGGCGTCGGCCCACCCGCGTCGGCAAACCGGCGTCGGCCCACCCGCGTCGGCAAACCGGCGTCGGCCCACCCGCGTCGGCAAACCGGCGTCGGCCCACCGGCGTCGGCCCACCGGCGTCGGCAGACCGGCGTCGGCCAACAGCTTTTTGCCGGCGCCGGTTTGCCACCGCTTGGTCACCGGTGCGACGTGTACTCCACCACCTGCTGGAACGTCGGCCGGTTCTGCCAGCTGATCTTGCCGTGCTTGATGCCGCCCAGGGTGCGCTGGACGATCGAGTCGGCGCACCACTGGTCGCCGGCCGAACACTGGTCGTCGCCCGGGTAGACCTGGGCGGCGGTCATCTGGGCCGCCTGGTCGAGGGTGCTGATCAGGGCGTCCCGGCAGGCGCTGAGGCTGCCACCGCCGCAGTACTTCTCGGCGAGCCCGCCCTGCACGTTCTCCCCCAGCACCGCCCGGATGTCCTTGTCGACATAGCTCCACCAGCCGTACTGGAAGGAGCTTCCGGCGTGCGAACCGGTCGGGCCGTGGCCGGCGGACGGTGCCTCGTCGATCGGCAGGTCGTTGGTGAAGGCCGTGTACAGGTCACTGCCGAGGCCCGGTTCGAACTCCGCCTTGACCAGCAGCGGCCACCAGGCGTCCAGGACGCGGATCGCGTCGGCGTCGGCGTACGCCTTCGAACCGGTGGAGGTCTCCGTGCGCCTGGCGCCCTTGTCCACCCACGCCTGCAGCTTGCTCACCGCCGCGGCGGCCGTGGAGTCGGTCACCGTCGAGGAGTCGATCACCTTGAGCAGCTTCGGCAGCACGTCCTCGGCGCGCAGGTCGGCGAGGGCCGCGTCCGCCATGGCCTGCACCAGCTTGGTGCGGGTCACCCCGCCGGCCGCGACCAGCTTCTTCACCCGGTCCTGGAGCAGGTTGCCGCGGTGCACGGAGCCGTCGCCCCAGGACGCGGTCGTGTAGTCCTTGGCCTGCTTGTTGTTCCAGGAGATGTAGTAGTCCTGGTCGATGGAGTTGGGGTGGGCCGAGGCCGGGGTGTAGTCGGCGGTGTTGGTGGCCGGGTCCCAGTTCTGCCACTCGTACGCCGGCTGCGCCCAGACCGGGAACTCGGCGTCGACGCCGGCCGCCCGGACCGGGTTGTCGCCGCTGTTGTAGTACGCGGTGTGCTGGGAGTCGGCGTAGAACCAGTTGAAGGTGTAGTTGATGTGCTGCGCCGCGCTCTGGAAGTCCTTCGGGCCCTTGACGTAGTCGGGGTCGTTCAGCATCTGGAAGCCTATGATCGAGTCGGCCTCGTGCAGATACGAGGAGCGCAGCGTGGTGTAGGCGACCTTCTTGCCGCCGACCGTCGCGCGGTACTCCACCGGGCCGTACTTCGTCCGCCACACCCGCATGGTGTACGACCCCGCCGGTGTGCTGTCGGCCGTGGTCGGCGACCAGGAGTTCTTCTGCTCGACCTCGTCCATGGCCGTACAGGTGCCGTGGTACAGGTAGTGGTGGTCGTCCTGGCACAGCTCGACGGCGTAGGTGTCGATGATGTCCTGGCCGGAGGTGGTGGCGCTCCAGGAGTAGTCCTGCCCGCGGCCGAGTTCGACGTACATGCTCAGACCCGCGAAGGAGGCCCCGCGGGCACTGATGCCCGGGCCCTGGATCTCCTGGAGCATGAGCAGCTGCGGGGCGAAGTAGCCGGTCTGCGGTCCGAAGACGGCGATCGGATGGCCGCTGGCGGTGTACTTGCCGCTGACCACGAGCGCGTTGGACATCCCGCGCTTGGCGGAACCGAGCGTGGTCCTGGCGGCCGTGGCCGAGGTGCTCTTGGCCGCCGCGGTGGCCGCGCTGCCCGTACGGTCGTAGACCAGCGGCTCCTGGGTGACCGAGCCGGCGTCCGGGAGGGCCTGGCCCTTGGCGTCGGCGGGCTTGCCGCCGTACGGGAAGCTCGTGCCGTCATGGACGGTCAGGGCGGCCTCGGGGTCGTTGCGCTCGCGGAAGGATTCCCAGACCTTGGTGCCCTCCTCGACGCCGTACTTCTGCTGGGCGGCGAGCAGCGAGAGTGCGTTGGTGACCTCGCCGCCGCCGCCGGAGCCGAACAGCGAGCCGATCACGGAGGCCAGTGCCACGAGGTCGGTGACCTTGAAGTGATCGATGGTGCCGGCGTTGGTGATCGGGTCCTTGTGGCCGGTCAGGTCGTACTCGCCGGGGAAGTAACGGCCGCTGTCGGAGGCGTCGATGTAGGCGTTGACGCCGTCGAGATAGGCGTTGACGTCGGCGAGGGCCTGCCGGCCGCGGGCGCCGTTCTTCGCGACGGCGTTGTCGATCTGCGCCTGGAGGTCGGCCTCGGTGTAGGGCGCGCTGCGGTAGAACTGCTGTTCCAGGCCCTGGTTGGCGGCCGCGCCGCCGGCGAAGGAGGTCAGCCGGCCGCGGCCGACGTGCCGGAAGACGTCCATCAGCCACAGCCGGTCCTCGGCCGCCGCGTAGCCGGCGCCGTACTCGGTGCCGTAGCGGGTCGCGCCTGTGATGTGCGGCACACCGGTCTTCTTGTCCCGGACGATCGTCACGTCGCCGCGTCCGCCCGGCTTCTCGGTGGAGGCGACCTGGTCGGAAGGTACGCCGAAGGAGGCGTCGTTGAAGAAGTTGTCGATCGTGGAGTCGGTCAGGCCCGAGTAGCCGGTCGCCAGGTTCGCGTACGGGCCGAGCTGGTCCTCGGCGTGCGAGGGCTGGGTGCCGAAGGCCTGGTTGAGCAGGATCTGGGCGAGCGTGGCGTTGCCGTTCTCGCCGGGCGGCAGGATGTCCGAGCACTGGCCGCCGCAGTAGTCGTTCGAGGCGGTGGCGGTCGCGGCGGTCGCCGTCTGGGTGAGGGGCGAGAGAAGTCCGGCGACGAGAACGCATATCGACGCCGTCTTCAGGAACCCGGAGAAGCGGCGGGACGTTCTCAGTCTGTCAAGGGGGATACGTGGGGTTCGCCGTGGCATGGCAGCTCCTAGCGACAGGGGTGGCCGAAGGTTACCGCCGGTATCCCCAGCTTTGAAGATGAACATGCGTCAGTTTCCGGAGTCCGCAAGGAGAACGCATGAGAAGACCACGAGAAGAGATGGAGCCGAATCGCCTGTCGATACGTCTATTCGGCGACGTCCGTGCGACGACGCCGAAGTGACCGAAGTACAGGTGCAGGTGTGACGGAGGTGCAGGGCGATGGCCGGTTTCCGGAGTCTGGCGAGACAGGTACGCGATCCGGACTGCGATCTGGCACTGCGGCGCTACTCACTGCGCAAGTGCCTTGAGAAGTTCGCCCCTTACGGGCATCGGGCGACCTGGGACCATCTGTGCTCCCGGGCGGGCTTCGGCCCCGAGGACCGCTCCCCCGACCCGGCGCGGCTCGTGGCCGCACTGGAGGAGCTGGAGGAGGCGCGGTCCGTCTGGCTCGCCTATGAGACCGACTTCACCGAGCGGCGCAGGAAGGAGAAGCACGACGGGCTGCGCCGGCCGGGCAGCGTGGACGACTGGCACCGGCTGACCTGGGGAGGGTTCGGGGTCGCCTGGTGCGACGACCCGCGGATCCACCCCGCCGAGCCGCTGGCCGAGGTGCTGCGCCGGCTGATCGCCGCCCTGGAGCGGGAACCGGGCTCGGGCTGCCCGGTGTGCGGCGGGCACCGCCTGGTCTGGCGCTACGGCCTGGACCACGAGCCGTCGTCCGGCCCGGTCTGCACGGACTGCGGCATCCTGGTGCCGCGTCCGGTACTGACGCCGCAGGCGCTGGAGTTCGCGAGGCGGGGGCGGCTGCTGATGTCGGCCTGAGCAGCGAGGTACCAACGGGGGGCATGTCCGGGGGGTGCGTTGGGGGATGCCGCGCCCCCTGCTGTGCGGTGACCGGAGCCGTTGTCGGTGCCGGCTGGCACCATCGACGGCATGGTGCAGGTGTGTCTCAATGGAAGCCGTTCGGCCGCCGACGGCACGGGGCTGCCGATGTCGCCCGAGGAGATGGCCCGTTCCGCGGCGCAGGCCGTGGCGATCGGGGCCACCTCGGTCCACGTTCACCCGAAGACGCCGTGCGGACACGACAGCCTCTCGCCGCGCGTCCTCGCCCCCACCCTGGAGGCGATACGGGCGCGGGTGCCGGTGCCGGTCGGGGTGACCACCGGTGCCTGGGCGGAGCCCGATCCGGCAGAAAGGCTCGCACGAGTGCGCAGCTGGTCCGTGCTGCCCGACTTCGCCTCGGTCAACTGGCATGAGCCGGGCGCCGAAGCGGTCGCCGAACAGCTCATCGCCATGGGCGTGGGCGTAGAGGCCGGCATCTGGTCCGGCACCGACGGCGCGACCCGGTTCGCGGCCTCACCCCTCGGCCCGTGCGTGCTGCGCGTGCTCGCGGAGGTGACCGACCAGGACCCGGCGACCGCGGAGGCCTCGGCGCGGGCCCTGCTGGCCGAGCTGGACTCCGCCCACGGCCGCCCGGTGCTGCTGCACGGCGAGGAGGGCGGCACCTGGCCGGTGCTGCGGCTGGCCGGACGCCTGGGCCTGGCCACCCGCATCGGGCTGGAGGACACGCTTTTCCTGCCGGACGGCACACGGGCGACAGGGAATGCTCAGCTGGTCGCGGAGGGTCTGGTCCAGTACGGGTCGTTCCAGCGCTCGTCGTAGGGCAGGCCGACGAGCCGGGCACGGGTCGCTCGCCAGATCCGGCTCACCCCGGGCCCGCAACCGCTCGGGTGCGTGCCGGGCGAGCCAGGACCGCAGTTCGGCGACAGCGGCGGCCTCGTCCTCCGGCTCCCACCAGGTGAACGGCCAGTCGTCGCTGACCAGGTCGTACAGCCAGGAGCGGGCGCAACCGACGAGGTGGGCGTCGGCGACGGGACCGGCCGGCACCGGTCGAGCAGCGGGGTGATCGTGCGCAGGATCGAGGCGCAGGTCTCGAAGACGTGCTCGGGGCTGTACGGCGGCTCGGGCGCCGCGAGCACGTCCTCCCACCAGGCGAGCACGAACGCCTCGACGGCCGAGGCCTGCTCGGCCGGCCAGGATCGCCAGTCCACCCGGCTGAGCCCGTGCGGAGCCCAGCCGACGTCGTCCAAAGTGCCGTCCGCCATCGCGTGCGCGCACTGGGGCAGCAGGCGCCGCATGACGGCGGGTTGGTCCTCGAAGTGGCCGGGCACCTCGTGGACGAAGCGGCTCAGCAGCTCCGACGGGAGCCCGGTGCAGGGCGTACGCAGATACGCCGTCTCCTCCGGTGCGTAACAGCGCTCGCAGCCGGTCTCCGTGGGGCTGGAGAAGCCGTTGAAGACGGTGTCGATGTCCGCGAGCGCGGCGGCAAGGGCCGGCGTGGGCAAGGGAGTCGGGCCCCGTTCGGTACTCCGTGCGCGGCACCGGGGCCGGCCGAAGGGGCCGACGCTATCAGCCGTAAATCGGCTCGCTCCACCCGATTCCCGTCCGGACAGTGGAGCCGATGAAGCCGAACCCATGAACAACACGGGGAGTCCCATGTCCACGCTGCGGGTCACCGCCGAAGTGCTGACCGTCCACGAGCATCCGAACGCCGACGCGTTGGAGTTGGCCCAGGTGGGTCTGTACCGGGCCGTCGTCGCCAAGGGTGCGTACCGCACCGGTGAGGCCGCCGTCTACATCCCCGAGCAGTCCGTGCTCCCGGCCGAGCTGATCGAGGAGCTGGGGCTGACCGGACGGCTCGCGGGCGGCGAGGCGATCAGGGTCAAGGCGGTGCGGCTGCGCGGCGAGCTGTCGCAGGGCATCGTGTGCCGGCCGAAGGCGCTGGCGGACGTGGACCTGGCGCGGGCGGCGGCCGAGGGGACGGACTTCGCCGAGCGGCTGGGCATCGCCAAGTGGGTGCCGCCGATCCCGCCGACCATGAGCGGCGAGGTGGAGTCCGCTCCCGGCCTGCTGCCGTGGGTCGACATCGAGAACATCCAGCGTTACCCGGGCATCTTCACCCCGGGCGAGCCCGTCGTCCTGACGGAGAAGCTCCACGGCTCGGCCTGCCTGCTGACGTACGTCGCCGGCGAGGATCGGGTGTACGTCTCCTCCAAGGGCTTCGGCGCCAGGTCGCTGGCCCTGAAGGAGGATCCGCGGAACCTGTACTGGCGGGCGGTCCGGGGTCACGGGGTCGCCGAGGCGGCGGCCCGGCTGGCCGAGCGGCTCGGGGCGCGCCGGGTCGGCATCTTCGGGGAGGTGTACGGCGCGGGGGTGCAGGACCTGTCGTACGGCGCGGACGGACGCCGGGACACGCTGGGGTACGCGGCGTTCGACGTCTCGGCGGACGTGGACGGCACCGTGCGCTGGCTGGACGCGGCGGAGGTGCTGGAGGGGGAACTGCCGGTGGTGCCCCGGCTGTACGCGGGGCCGTACGACATCGAGCGGGTGCTGGAGTTCGCGAGCGGACGGGAGACGGTGTCCGGGCGGGGGCTGCATCTGCGGGAGGGCGTGGTGATACGGCCGGCCGTGGAGCGGTACAGCACGGTGACCGGGGGGCGGGCGATCGCGAAGGCGGTGAGCCCGGCGTACCTGACGCGCAAGGGCGGCACCGAGTACGAGTGACCGGTCGCCCGGCGCGGTGGCCGGGCGCCGGATCTCACCGCCCCTCCGCGAACAGCCGCGAGCCCGTGAGCCGGTCGCCGAACACGTCGTCCGGGTTGGACAGGACACAGTTCTCCAGGGACAGACACCCGCACCCGATGCAGTCGGTCAGGTGGTCGCGCAGACGGTTGAGCTGCCTGATGCGTTCTTCGAGCTCCGACCGCCACTTCTCCGACAGCCGCGCCCAGTCCTCCCGGGTCGGTGTCCGTTCGTCGGGAAGCTCGGCCAGGGCGTCCCGGATCGTGGACAGCGGGATGCCGACCCGCTGCGCCGCCCGTACGAAGGCGACCCGGCGCAGGGTGTCGCGGCTGTACCGGCGCTGGTTGCCGGGCGTGCGGCGGCTGCTGATCAGGCCCTTGGACTCGTAGAAGTGCAGCGCGGAGACGGCGGCGCCGCTGCGCGCGGACAACTGGCCGACGGTCAGCTCGTGGATCTTCTCGGGGATCTGGGGCACCCCTCAGAGCCTAGGCCCTGCGCCCGGCGCCGGTCGCGATCCGTTGACAGGCGCCCCTCACCCGACCATGCTAAGCAGTTGCTTAGGTGCGCGAGAGACGCGACCGAGACGCGAGCGAGAGGCCGGGAACATGGCAGAACCGAGGACCTTCACCTCCCCCGACGAGCTGAAGGCAGCCGTGGGCGAGCAGCTGGGGTACACCGACTGGCTGGAGGTCGACCAGAAGCGCATCGACCTGTTCGCCGAGGCCACCGGCGACCACCAGTGGATCCACGTGGACCCGGAGAAGGCCGCCGCGGGCCCCTTCGGGACGACCATCGCGCACGGCTATCTCACCCTCTCGCTGCTCCCGCTCTTCGGCCCGCAGCTGATCCGGGTCGAGGGCGTGAGGATGGGCGTGAACTACGGCACCAACAAGGTCCGCTTCCCCTCCCCCGTCCCCGTCGGCTCCCGGCTGCGCGCCACCGCGACGATCAGCGGCGTCGAGGACGTCGCCGGCGGCGTCCAGGTGACGGTCGCCTTCACCGTGGAGCGCGAGGGCGGCGACAAGCCGGTGTGCGTCGCGGAGTCGGTGGCCCGGTACTACCTGTGACCCGGCGGGCGCCCTACTTGGCGCCCACCATCCGGAGCACGAGGTCGGCGTAGAGCGCGCCGACCTCGTCGGGGGTGAACGGGCCGTCCACGTTGAACCAGCGGGCCACGTCGATGCACAGCGACAGCACGGCGAGCGTGGTCCCCTTGACGTCGAGCACGTCGAACTCGCCCGAGGTCACGCCGTCCTCGATGATCCCGCGCACCGCGGCGTCGACCTGGTGGCGCAGCGCGACGATCTCGGCGCGGGCCTCGGGGCCGAGGGCGTCGAGTTCGTACTGCACGACCCGGGCGGTGGTGCGCCGCCCCGCGTGCCAGCGGACGAAGGAGCTGACCGCGTCCGCCAGCCGCTCGGTCGCGGTGCCCTCCCGCCGCGCAGCCGTGCGCAGGATGTCGAGGGCCTTGTCGTGACCGATGCGGCTGATCCGGTGGAGCAGCTCCTCCTTGGTCTTGTAGTGGATGTAGAGCGCGGCCGGGCTCATGCCGGCCCGGCCCGCGATGTCCCGGGTGGTCGTCGCGTGGTACCCGCGCTCGGCGAAGGCCTCGACGGCGGCGACGAGCAGCCGCCGGGCCGCGTCCGGGGTGACCTCTTCCCACGGCTCCACTTCGCCGCCGGTCGTCTCCTCCGCCGTACTCATCGCTCGCTCGCCCCTCTCGGTGACAGGAACACCACCATACCGCCGACGGTGAGCGAGCGCTTAGCGCGCCTGCTCAGATCTTCTCGAAAGGGTCGTGCTCGGCGAGGAGCTTCTCCAGCCGCGCCTGGTCGACCCGGCTGACGATCTGCCCGGCCTCCTGGCGGTCCCGGATCACCTTGGCGAGGGTGAAGGCGGAGGTGACGAGGTACAGCACCGCGATCGCGAGGAAGGCCCGGACCCAGGCACTGGTGTCCAGCTGGTAGATGCCGACGGCCGTGGCCGCCATGGCGATGGAGAACGAGGCGACGGCCTGACCGTAGAAGGCGGCCGTGCTCTGCTGCTTGACCGGTGTGTCACTCATGGGAGGAGCATCGGCGGACGTGGTCCGCGCCACATCCGCCGAAGTACTCAGACGCGTACTCAGACAGCGGCGCTCAGAACGCCGAAACCCCGGTCAGGGCACGGCCGATGAGCAGCTTCTGGATCTGGCTGGTGCCCTCGTAGAGGGTCATCACACGGGCGTCGCGCAGGAGTTTGCCGGCCGGGTACTCGTCGATGTAGCCGTAACCGCCGAAGACCTGCAGGGCGTTGTTGGCGGCGCGGACGGCGGCCTCGGAGGCGAACAGCTTGGCCTTGGAGGACTCGACGGCGAACGGCTGACCGCGGTCGATCAGATCGGCGACCCGCCAGGTGAGCAGCCGGGCGGCGTCCACGTCGACGGCGATGTCACTGATCAGCTCCTGCACCAGCTGGTGGTGGGCGATCGGCCTGCCGAACTGCTCGCGCTCACCGGCGTACCGCACGGCCGCGTCCAGTGCGGCCTGGGCGATGCCGACGCAGCCCGCGGCCACCGACATCCGCCCCTTGGCCAGTGCGGACATGGCCACGGAGAAGCCCTTGCCCTCCTGGCCGAGCATCGCCGTCGCCGGCACCCGCACGTCCTGAAGGACCAGCTCGGCGGTGGCCTGTCCGCGCAGGCCGAGCTTGCCGTGGATGGTGCGGCGGGTCAGGCCGGGGGTGTCGGTGGGCACCAGGAAGGCGGAGACGCCTTTGTGGCCGGGGGCGTCGGTGGAGCGGGCGAAGAGCAGCACCACATCGGCCCAGGTGCCGTTGGTGATGAACATCTTGGCGCCGTTGATGACGTAGTCGTCGCCGTCGCGTACAGCGCGGGTGGTGAGGTTGCCCGCGTCGGAACCGGTGCCGGGCTCGGTGAGGCCGAAGCAGCCGACGTACTCGCCCGCGGTCAGCCCCGGCAGCCAGCGCCGCTTCTGCTCCTCGTCACCCCAGGCGGCAATCGTCTTGGCGACGAGTCCGAGGGACACGGACACGATCCCGCGCACGGAGGAGTCGCCGCGCCCCAGTTCCTCGGTGACCAGGCAGTAGGCGAGATGGTCGCCGCCCGAGCCGCCGTACTCCTCGTCGACGGTCAGCCCGAGGAAGCCGACCTCGCCCAGCTTCTTCACCATGTCCCGGTCGACCGCCTCGCTCCGGTCCCATGCCACGACGTGCGGGGCGATCTCGCGCTCCACGAAGTCCCGGGCGAGCTGCCGTACGGCGGCCTGCTCCTCGCTCAGCTCCAGGTTCACCACGTGATCACCCCACACAGAAAGGATCCATCGACGGATCTTGAAAGCCGTACATTTAAATTAGCACTGCTAGTTTCTGGTCGCAGCCCTACTATGTGCGCCATGGCCCGACCGCGCAAGCCCCTCCTCAGCACCGACCGGATCGTCGAGACGGCCCGGGAACTCGTGGACCGGGAGGGCCTGGCGACCGTCTCCACCCGTCGGCTCGCCGCCGAGCTGGGCGTGAGCGGGCCCTCGCTCTACAACCACTTCCGCACCAAGGACGAGATCCTGGAGGCGGTCGCCGACTCGGTGAGCGCGCTGGTGGACCTGTCGATGTTCGAGGACGGCCGGGACTGGCGCACCGCGCTGCACGACTGGGCCGTCTCCTACCGGGCCGCCCTGCGCGACCACCCGAACATCGTCCCGGTGCTGGCCAGGGGTCCGGGGCGCCGCCCGGCCGCACTGCGACTGGCCGACGCCGTGTACGGCGCGATGGTCGACGCCGGCTGGCCGCCGGCCCAGGCGACCTCCATCGGCGCGCTGATGCGGTACTTCATCATGGGCTCCGCGCTCGGTTCGTTCGCCGGGGGCTTCGTGGACGACGCGAGCGCGTACGACCCCGCCGACTATCCCCACCTCGGCCAGGCCCATCTGCTCGCCGAGCAGCAGGAGAAGATCGACGAACGGGCCTTCGAGACCGGCCTGACGGCGCTGCTGGACGGGCTGGCGCAGCAGTACGAGCAGGTACGGCAGCAGGTGCAGCAGGGCACGCAGCGATAATTCGGTGGGCGCCGAAGTGTCCGTACCGCATGCTGGGCGGTATGACCGCCAAGGACCCACAGGCGGCGGGCCTGGCCGCGCTCGCCTCTCTGATCGCCGACGAGACCCGGGCGGCCTGTCTGCTGGCGCTGCTCGACGGGCGGGCCTGGACCGCCGGTGAACTGGCCCGGCGCGCGGGGGTCGCCGCGTCGACGCTCAGCGAGCACCTGGGCAAGCTGGTGGCCGGGGACCTGCTCGCGGAGGAACGGCAGGGGCGGCACCGGTATGTCCGGCTGGCCGACGCGCGGGTGGCGGCGTTGGTCGAGGATCTCGCCGCGCACCTGCCTCCGGCGGCTGTACGGCGGTCTCCTCGCACCCTGCGCGAGTCGAGTGCCGGGTCGGCCATGGCTCGGGGGCGTACCTGTTACGACCATCTCGCGGGGCGGCTCGGGATCGCGGTCACGGACGCGCTGACCGTGCGGGGGTTGCTGCGGCAGGACACCGGGTTCGCGCTGACGGACGCGGGCGTGGACTGGTTCCGTGTGGCGGGGATCGCCTTTGAGGTTTCGGGGCGGCGTCCGCTGGCCCGCGCGTGCCTGGACTGGACCGAGCGGCGGCCTCATCTCGCGGGGGCGGCGGGGGCCGCGCTGTGCCGGCATGCGCTGGATGCGGGGTGGTGCGTGCGGATCGGGTCGGAGCGGGCGGTGAAGGTGACTCCGTCGGGGGAGCGGGAGTTGGCGTCCTTGCTGGGTATCTCGCGGGAAGAGCTGTGCTGATGGCGGCTGCTGGGGTGGAGAGTTCGGTCGTCTGCCTGGTGCGGTCCGTGGTGGGCTGGTCGCGCCCACGCGGCGGTAGCCGCATATCAAATACAGCCCCGCGCCCCCTCGGGGCGCTTCCCCGTCCGATTTCCGCCGGCCCTGGCAACGACCGGAACCTAACCTCGGGAGCATGATGAGCACCGTCCCACGTCAACGTCTTCTCCCCGCCGGCGCCGCCTGCGTGACCGTCGTGCTCTGGGCGTCGGCCTTCGTGGCGATCCGGAGCGCGGGGCAGGAGTACTCCCCCGGCGCGCTGGCCCTGGGGCGGCTGGCCTCGGGGGCCCTCGCGCTGGGGGTCATCTGGGCGATACGCCGGGAGGGGCTGCCACCCAGGGCCGCCTGGCGCGGCATCCTGCTCTCCGGGCTGCTGTGGTTCGGGTTCTACATGGTCGTCCTGAACTGGGGCGAGCAGCAGGTGGACGCCGGTACCGCCGCCCTCGTCGTGAACGTCGGCCCGCTGCTGATCGCCCTGCTCGGCGCGCGGCTGCTCGGTGATCCGATGCCGCCCCGGCTGCTGGCCGGGATGGCCGTGTCGTTCGCGGGCGCGGTGACCGTGGGGCTGTCGATGTCGGGCGGCGGCCGCAACTCCGTGCTCGGCGTGGTGCTGTGCCTGCTCGCCGCCGTCGCGTACGCCTCCGGTGTCGTCGCGCAGAAGCCGGCCCTGGGGCAGGCGAGTGCCCTGCAGGTGACGACGTTCGGGTGTCTGGTCGGGGCGGTGGCGTGTCTGCCGTTCGCCGGGCAGCTGGCGCACGAGATGGCCCATGCGCCCGCGTCGGCGACCCTGAACATGGTCTACCTGGGCGTGTTCCCGACCGCCCTGGCCTTCACCACCTGGGCCTACGCCCTGGCCCGCACGACCGCCAGCCGGATGGGCGTGACGACGTACGCCGTGCCCGCGCTGGTGGTGCTGATGTCGTGGCTGGTGCTCGGCGAGGTGCCGGGCGTGCTCACGCTGGGCGGCGGTGTGCTGTGTCTCGCGGGTGTGGCGGTGTCGCGGTCCCGCGCCCGTGGTGGCCGGACGGTGCGGGTCGCGGCCGGTGAGAAGCCGCGACCCGAGAAGGTCACCTGAACCTCAGAACACCACCAGCGCCCGGCCGCCCTTGCCCGCGAGCATGTTCTCGAAGGCGGCCGGGATGCCCTCCAGGGCGATCCGTTCCGTCACCAGCGCCGAGAGGTCCAGGCGGCCTTCGCGTACACGCTCGGCGAGCACCGGCACGTCGCGGGCGGGATCGGTGTTGCCGTAGACGCAGCCGGACAGGGTGCGGCCCCAGTGGAAGAGCTCCAGGGCGTTGAAGGTGACCTCCTGGTCCTTGCCGCCGATGCCGACGACCGTCGTACGGCCGCCCCGGCGGGTGGAGTCCCAGGCCGCGCGGATCGACACCGCGCGGCCCACGCACTCGACGGCGACGTCCACGCCCTGCTTGCCGGTGAGGGCGCGGATCTCACGCGGTGTGTTCTCGGAGGCGAGGACGTAGTCGGTGGCGCCGGCGGCGCGGGCCAGCTCCTCCTTCGCCGGGGAGACGTCCACGGCGATGATCCTGGACGCGCCCGCGATGCGCGCCGACTGAAGGGTGGCCAGGCCGACCCCGCCCGCGCCGAACACGGCCACCGTCTCGCCCGGGCGGACCTTCGCCGAGTGGTGGACGGCGCCGTAGCCGGTGAGGACGGCGCAGCCGAGGAGGGCCGCGTCCACCAGCGGCACGCCCGCCGGGAGGGGCAGTACGCAGGACGCGGCGACGACCGTCTCCTCGGCGAACGCGGCCACGTTGAGGCCGGGATGCAGGTCGGTGCCGTCGGTGGTGCGGGCATAGACGTCGGCGGCGCCGTTCAGGGCGTTGGCGCACAGCCAGACCTCGCCGAGCGCGCAGGCCTGGCAACTGCCGCAGGACGGGGCCCAGTTGAGGACGACGGGGTCGCCCTCGACGACATGGGTGACGTCCTCGCCCACGGCCACGACCGTGCCGGCGCCCTCGTGGCCGAGGACGGCCGGGACCGGGACGCGCATGGTGCCGTTGGACAGGGACAGGTCGGAGTGGCAGACACCGGCGGCGGCAAGGCGGACCCTGACCCGTCCGGGGCCCGGGTCGGGCAGCTCGATGCCGGTGATCTCCAGGGGTGCGCCGATGGCGGGCAGGACGGCGGCTCGTACGGCCATGGCTCGGGTACTTCCTTAGAACTGGAGGGACTTGGTCTGGAGGTACTCGGTGAGTCCGTGCGCGCCGAGTTCGCGGCCGACTCCGGACTGCTTGTAGCCGCCGAAGGGGGCCACGGGGTTGAACCGGCCACCGTTGATGTCCACCTGGCCGGTGTCCATGCGCCGGGCGAAGGCCACCGCCTCGGCCTCGTCGCCCGCCCAGACGGCGCCGGCGAGGCCGTAGACCGTGCCGTTGGCGATGCGCAGGGCGTCCTCCTCGTCGTCGTACCGCAGAATCGACAGGACCGGGCCGAAGATCTCCTCCTGGGCGATGGTCATCTCCGGGGTCACGTCCGCGAAGACCGTGGGGCTGATGAAGTAGCCCTTCTCCTGCGGAAATTCGGGGCCGCCGGCGACCAGGCGGGCGCCCTCGGTGATGCCCTTCTCGATGTAGCCGCGCACCCTCGCCCGCTGCTTGGCGTTGACGACCGGGCCGATGCGGTCGCCGTACTTGGCGGCGGCCGCGGCGGCCAGTTCGACGGCCTCGTCGTACTGGTCGCGGTGGACCAGCATGCGGGTCCAGGCGCTGCAGGTCTGCCCGGAGTTGGACATCACGTTGGCGACGCCGACGTTCACCGCCTTGGCGAGGTCGGCGCTCGGCAGGATGACGTTGGCGGACTTGCCGCCGAGTTCGAGGGCCACCTGTTTGACGGCCGCGCCCGCCACCGCGCCGATCTGCCTGCCGACCGCCGTGGAGCCGGTGAAGGAGACCAGATCCACGCCCGGGTGCTCGGCGAGCGCCTGGCCGGCGACCGGGCCGAGGCCGGTGACCAGATTGAACACACCGGCCGGCACGCCCGCCTCGTGCACCGCCTCGGTGAACAGCTGGGCGGTGAGCGGGGTGTCCTCGGCGGGCTTGAGGACCACCGTGCAGCCCGCGGCGAGCGCCGGGGCGGCCTTGGCGACGATCTGGTGCAGCGGGTAGTTCCAGGGGGTGATCGCGGCGACCACGCCGACCGGCTCGTGCAGGACCGTGGAGTTGCCGACCTTCTCCTCGAAGGAGTGGGTCGCGGCCAGCTCGGCGTAGGAGCCGGCGACGGCGATCGGCACGGCCGCGTGCACGGCCTGGGAGAACTGCAGCGGGGCGCCCAGTTCGGCGGTGACGGTCTCGGCGATCTCGTCCTTGCGGGCCACGAGGACGTCACGGAGGGCGGCGAGGCGCGCGGCGCGCTCGGCCGGCGGCGTAGCGGCCCAGGCGGGCAGGGCGGCGCGGGCCGCGCGTACGGCGGTGTCGACGTCCAGGGCGCCGCCCGCCGGGACCCTGGCGATGACCTGCTCGTCGGCCGGGTTCACGACCTCGATCACATCCGTGCTCTCGGCGGGGCGCCAGGCGCCGTCGATGTACAGGCCGTCGTGTGCCTTCATGCTGCTTCCTCCCGGCGGGTCTGCGTCGTCCGGCACACAAACTAGCGACGTTAGTTTTTTGGCGCCAGCGGTTGCCGGACGTACCCGGACATCATCGCCGGGGCGGCCGGTGCCCACGCGTGCAGGTGGGGCAGCTCACTCGTCCAGGTCGGGCAGCCGGTCGGGGGACGGGCAGATGCGGTCGCCCTGCTGGTCGAAGACGAAGAGATGTGCGAGGTCGACGAGGAGCGGGACCTGCATGCCGTGGTGCAGCCGGAGGTCCGGGGTGGTGCGCACCACCAGGTCGCCGGGGAGCCGGCCCTCCGGGGGCGCGGGCTCGGGCCCGCCCTCTCCCCCGGGTTCGAGCACGACCACCGGCCCGGCGCGCCGCGCTCCGGCCCGTTCCCGCAGCCGGTCCAGTGCGGAGGGGCCTTCCCTGTGCCGCCGTCGCGTCGGCCGGGCGGCGGGGCGCGGGGCCTCCAGTTCGGGTACGACGGCGGGCCGGGAACCGGTGTCGAAGTGGACCAGGATCTCGTGCCCCTGGAACTCCACGTGCTCCACGAGCCCGGTGATCGCCACCTCCCCGGGCCGGGCGGAGCTGTGCTTGGCGATGCGCACCGCCTCCGACCGCAGTCCCACGATCACCTCCCGGCCCTGCTGCACGCGCAGCAACTGGTGGTCCAGGCAGAGCGGTTCGGGCAGCCGCAGGGCCTGTTTGCCCAGGCTGATGGTCATGGCGCCGTCCAGCGGGGCGCGGACCAGGCCGCGCAGCAGGTTGATGCGCGGGGTGCCGATGAAGGCGGCGGTGAAGACGTTGCGGGGCAGGGCGTAGACCTGGCGCGGGGTGCCGACCTGCTGGAGCACGCCGCCGCGCAGTACGGCGACCCGGTCGCCGAGGGACATCGCCTCGGCCTGGTCGTGGGTGACGTACACCGTGGTGACGCCCAGCTCTCGGGTGAGCTGGGATATCTCGGCGCGCAGGTGGTTGCGCAGCTTGGCGTCGAGGTTGGACAGCGGCTCGTCCATCAGGAAGGCGGAAGGGTGGCGCGAGATGGCCCGGCCCATGGCGACCCGCTGCCGCTCGCCGCCGGAGAGCTGGCTCGGGAAGCGGTCGAGCAGTTCCTCGATGCCCAGCATGCGGGCGGTGGCCGAGACGCGGGGAGCGGGATCCGCGCCGGGGTCCTCGATGCGCAGCGGGAAACCGATGTTGTCACGGCTGGTCATGTTCGGATACAGGGCGAAGTTCTGGAAGACCATGGCCATGCCCCGCTCGGAGGGCTGCCAGTGGTTGGCGTACTCGCCGTCGAGCAGCAGCTCGCCCTCGTCGATGTCCTCCAGTCCGGCGATCATCCGCAGCACGGTGGACTTGCCGCAGCCGGACGGGCCGAGCAGGACCAGGAACTCGCCGGGGGCGATGTCCAGCGAGAGCCCGTCGACCACGCGTGGGCCGCGTGCGTAGGACTTGCTCACGTCGTGCAGTTCGATGGCGCGTGTCATGCCTGCCGCCCCCGGGGGCTGTCCGGAGCGCCGCTGCTCCGTGGTCCGAAGACCCCGCGCGGGTCGAACGGGGCCTGTGGGTCACGGAAGTTAACGGAATGTGCCCGGCCGGGGGAAGACATCGCGCGGCCCTGCGTGTCACTTGGTCGCGGTCAGGTGGGCGAGGACCACCACGTTGCTGGTGTAGCCCGTCCGCCGGGTGTAGAGGCCGCCGCAGGTGAGCACGCGCAGTTCGGGGCGCCGGGTCCGGCCGTAGACCTCCTGGTCCGGAAACTCCGCCTTGTCGAAGACCTTCACCTGGTCGACGCTGTAGACGGCGGTACGGCCGTCGGCGCGCCTGACCTCGATGGGTTGGCCGGGTTTGACGAAGGCGAGGGCGGCGAAGACGGCGGGCCCGGTCCTGGTGTCGCGGTGGCCGACGGCGATCGCGGTGCCGGACTCGCCCGGTGTGGGGCCGCCCTCGTACCAGCCGACCAGCTTGGGCCGGTCGACCGGCGGCGTCGCCAACTGCCGCTCCCCGTCCAGCCGGACGGCCGCGACCTGGGCGTCGATCCCCAGCGAGGGGATGCGGAAGGACGTCGGCCGGGACCGGGGCAGCGGACGGGGCGGGGGCGTGGGGCGCCCGTCGGCGCTTGAGACGCCCGGCCCGGCGACCGCCACCCCGTCCGGGTCGCCGGCCTGGCCGGCCCCGCCGTGTCCCCCGCACCGGCTCCCGGTCGTCACCAGGACGGTCACCAGCAGGGCCGTCCTGGTGAGGCGGTAGGCGCGGGTCCGGTACCACGGCCTGCGTCTGCGCCTACGCGGCGCCATGGGGCCGCCGGCGGTTCCGCCGGACGTACACGGCACCGCCGACCGCGGTCAGGCCCACGACGCCCGCGGCGGCCACCGGTGAGTACGCCGCGGCGGTGTCGATCAGGCCGCCGCCGCCCGCGTGCACGCCGCCCCTCGGGTCGTAGTGGTCACCACGCCCCCATGTTGCGTCGTCCCGGTGGTCGTCGGAGATCTGACCGCCCGGTTCGTGTTTCTCCTCGTGTCTCCTGCCATGGCAGCTGACCCGGAAGATCTTCTGCTTGGTGGCGCCGGACACGACCCAGGTGAGCGTGTACTGCCCGTCGGCGAGCCCGATCGTGTCCGTGTGACCGGCGCCGCCGCCGAGTTGGATGGTGCCGGTGGTCGTGGCCGCCGTGGGCAACGGGGGCTGCGCCGTGATGGTGTAGGGGATGGTGGGCAGAGCGTCGAAGTTGATGGCGTCCAGGTAGAACTTGCACACCACCGGGGCGTCCGTCGTGTTGTCGGGGCCCGCCGGGCCCACGGGATGGATCCTGATGTCGCCGTTCTCGCCGGCCTGGGCCGCCGCGGTCGGTGCCACCACCCACGACACAACCGCCGCGGCGAGGGCGGTGAGGACAACAGTGGCGCCCGCACGGGAACCGAAGGCACGTGGTGAGGTCAGGGTGGGCATGCACATTCCTCCGCGTCAGACGATTTTCATACAATCCCTCTTTCATCTGGACTGTGCTTTATGTGTCGCATATCTGACGAACCGACACCCGGCGCGTCGTCAGAGATCGCTCGTGCGGCGCAATGCCGAGCGCGGTGGCCTGCGACGCGCGGTCCGCCCCTCGCCCTCCGTCTCCTCCGGCTTCTCCGGCTTCTCCGGCGACCGCAGCGCCACCCCTGCGGACAGCAGCAGCAACGCCCCCAGCAGCACGAACGGCGCCGCGACCCCCGCCAGGCCCGCGACCAGGCCCGCCGCGGCCGGCGCGGCCACCTGGCCGAGCCGGTTGCCGGTCAGGCGCAGTGCGAGCGCCGTGGAGCGGGCCTCCGCCGGCGCCGCCTGCACCACCGTCGTCATCGACAGCGGCTGGCCCACCCCCAGACAGAAGCCCAAGAGCGTGAGCATCAGACCGAGCACCCACACCGGCACCGGCACCGCGACTCCCGCGCACAGCACCGCCGCCAGGAAGCAGGTCAGGGTGAGCAGCGCGGGGCGGCCCAGCAGCCGGAGCAGCGGGGTGAGCACCAGGCGGCAGGCGATCGTGGCGCCCGCGCGCAGGCTGAGCAGGACGCCGACCGCCGAAGGGGCGATGGCCCGGTGCTCGCCGACCACCGGGAGATACGCGGTGAGGATGTCCGTCGCGGACAGGACGGAGAGGCTGATCAGCATGCCCGCGGGTACTCCACGGGCGCGCAGGATGCGGCCCACCGGCACGCGGTCTCCCTGCCGCGCACCGGACTTGACGGCCGTACGGTCCTCGATGCGCCACAGCGAGGTGAAGGCGACGGCCGCGCCCGCGCCCGCCACGACCAGGGCGAGCGCGCTGCTGTGCGCCATGGCGGGGCCGCCGATCATGGCGCCGGCGGCGACGGGGCCGATGAGCTGGCCGAGGGAGGCGCCGATGGTGAAGTGCCCGAAGTTGCGGTCCCGTTCGGGCGGCGCGGACTGGCGGGCGACGAGCGACTGGGCGCCGATGACGAAGCAGAGGTGGCCGAGGCCCATCACCCCGCTCCACAGAGCCATCGCCCAGAGGGAGCCGGCCAGTCCGCTCAGCGCGCAGCCGCCGGAGATCAGGACCACGCCCGCCGGCAGCAGGGGTGCGCAGCGGCCGTGGTCGGTGCGCCGGCCGAGCGGTACGGCGGCGAAGAGGGGCAACAGGGCGTAGACGCCCGCGATGACGCCGACCGCCCGCTCGTCGGCGCCCAGCGCGAGGGCCCGGTAGGAGACGGCGGGCCGGGCCATCGACACCGCCCCCTGCGCGAAGCCGAAGGCGAGGACGAGGCGGAGCAGCCAGCCGCGGTTCCCACGGGGCGCCATGGAAAGTCCCTTTCCGGAGAGTCAGATGATGCCGAAGAGGATTCCTGCCCCGAGCACCACCAGACGATCGCGAACATGAGCATCGCCGCGGTGGGGGCGAGGCCGGTGACGCCGTCGATGACGTAGTCGCCCAGCTTGGCACCCTTGCCCACGAACACGCAGAAGAGCGCGGGTGTGAGCACGAGCGCCGCGATCGAGGCGACATCTTCTTCAGCATGATCAGGACCAGGAAGGTCGTGATCATGGCGAAGCCGAGGATGGTGAGCATATGAGTGGATACCTAACGTTCGCCCTTGAACATCCCACCTGGGGGTCGGCGGTGCGATGACGTTAGGTCCCGTCGGTCGGCGTCAACAAGATGTTGACGTGTGGGCAATAAGCGCGAAAGTCCAGGTCACAGGCTTGCGGTGAGCTGGACGGGGACGCCGTTGAGGACCGCGTTGCCGGAGAGCGGGTCGAGCAGGCTGCCGTCGAGGAGCTGGTTGACGTTGACTCCGGGGGTGGTGGTGGCGTGGCCGAGGCGGGTGCCGGGGCGGTCGTGGCCCCAGCCGTGCGGCAGGCTCACCACCCCGGGCCGTACGGCGTCGGTGACCTCGGCCGGCGCCACCACCTCTCCCCCGGCGCCCTTCACGCGTACGTCCGCCCCGTCCCGGACGCCGAGGCGGGCCGCGTCCTCGGGGTGAATGTGCAGGGTGCAGCGGTTGGAGCCGCCGGTGAGGGCGGGCACGTTGTGCATCCAGCTGTTGTTGGAGCGAAGGTGGCGGCGGCCGACGAGGACGAGGCCCTCGGGGCGCTCGCGCAGGGCCTGACGCAGCCGCGGCAGGTCGGCGGCGATCGGCTCGGGCAGCAACTCCACCTTGCCGCTGCGGGTCTTCAGCGGCTGCGGCAGGCGCGGGCGCAGTGGGCCGAGGTCGATGCCGTGCGGGTGGGCGAGCAGCCTGTCCAGGGTCAGCCCGTCGGGCCGTACGCCGAAGCCGTCGCCGTACGGGCCGAGGCGGAGCATCAGGTCCAGCCGGCGCTCGGGGCCGGTCTCGCCGGTGAGTTCGGCGGCGAGCTCCTTGGGGTCGCGGCCGTACACCGGCGAGTGCTTCTCCTGTACGGCCTTGCCGAGGGTCTGGTCGACGACCATGGCGTCGACGGCGGCCGGGTCGGCACCGTGCATGCCGGTGGCCGCGAGGATCAGCCGGGCGAGGATCTCGCTCTCGGCCATACGGCCGGGCTCCAGCGGGACGGCGGGGCGGCTGTAGCGGACCTGGTTGCGCACGGCGAGGGTGTTGAAGGCGAAGTCGTGGTGCGGGCTCTGGGAGGGCGGGGGCGGGGGCAGCACGACGTCGGCGTGGCGGGAGGTCTCGTTCAGGTACGGGTCGACGCTGACCATGAAGTCCAGGGAGTCCAGGGCCTTGTCGAGGCGGTCGCCGTCGGGCGCGGACAGCACCGGGTTGGCGGCCACGACGATCAGGGCGCGGATCGGTTCGCCCTCGTCGGTGCCGGTGTCGATCTCCTCGGCGAGCGCGGAGAGCGGCAACTCGCCCTTGGCCTCGGCGAGTTTGCGCACCCGGGAGTGCCAGCGGCCGAGCGCGAAGCCGCGGCCGGGGCCCGCCGGGCGGGGCGTCCTGTCCGTGGCGGCCTGCGGGAAGAGGGCGCCGCCGGGCCGGTCCAGGTTGCCGGTGAGGATGTTGAGGACGTCCACCAGCCAGCTGGCCAGGGTGCCGTGCGGGACGGTGCAGCTGCCGATGCGGGCGTAGACGGCGGCGGTGGGGGCGGCGGCGAGTTCGCGGGCGAGGGTGCGGATGGTCCGCGCGTCGACGTCACAGGCCTCCGCCACAGCTTCGGGGGTGAAGTCCTTTACTGCTTCCCGGAGTTCGTCGAGGCCCTGGACGTGCGGGGCGAGGTCGGCGAGGTCGACCAGGTCCTCCGCGAAGAGGGTCTGCGCCATCGCCGCGAGCAGCAGGGCGTCGGTGCCGGGGCGGACCGCCAGGTGCCGGTCGGCGAGCTTCGCGGTGCGGGTGCGGCGCGGGTCCACCACGGTGAGGTGTCCGCCGCGGGCCCTGAGCGCCTTGAGCTTGCCGGGGAAGTCGGGGGCGGTGCACAGACTCCCGTTGGACTCCAGTGGGTTGGCGCCGATGAGCAGCAGATGGTCGGTGTGGTCCAGATCCGGTACGGGGATGGCGTTCGCGTCGCCGAAGAGCAGCCCGCTGGAGACGTGCTTGGGCATCTGGTCGACCGTGGAGGCGGTGAACAGGCTGCGGGTGCGCAGGCCGGCGAGAAGGACCTGCGGGTAGAGGGCGCCGGCCACGGTGTGCACGTTGGGGTTGCCCAGGACCACGGCGACGGAGTCCGGGCCGCGGCCCTCCACGACCGGCCGGAGCCCGGCGGCGACCGCGTCGAAGGCCTCCTCCCAGGTGGCCTCGCGCAGTTCGCCGTCCTTGCGCACGAGCGGGGTGCGCAGCCGGTCGGGGTCGGAGTCGACGGCCCCGAAGGACGCACCCTTGGGGCAGATGAACCCGTTGCTGAAGACGTCCTCGCGGTCACCGCGGGCGCCGGTGACACGGGTGCCCTCGATGGTGAGGGTCAGCCCGCAGGTGGCCTCGCACAGGGGGCAGATTCGCAGGGCGGTGCGGGGCACGGGTCCTCCCGGGGGTCGGCGGCGGTGCCTGGTGAGCGCGGCACGGCCCGGAGCGAGCATACCGACCGGTACGCATGGAGGGGAGGTCTCTTCCCGTGAACGATGGCGGGGAACGTCAGTCGAGTACGCGCGCCAGATACGCCCGCAGCAGCTCCCGGGTCTCCGTGATGATCGCCTCGTCGCCGTCCGGGTCGGTCCGGAAGGCCAGCTGGACGAGGGCGTCCGCGCTCTCCACGGCGACCAGGAAGACCCGGCGCAGGTCGTCGTCGGGGGTGCGGCCCAGGTAGCCGGAGAGCAGGTCGGTGAGGCGGTCGGCGACGCGGGTGTTGGGCTCGGAGTGCCGGGCGCCGACGGGTATCTGGTTGCCGAAGTCGACCAGGGAGAAGCCGGGCGCGGTGCGCTTCATGGCCAGGTACTCGTCGAGGACCGCGTCCATCGCGACCCGCCAGTCTCCCCGATGCCCGGCTGCGCTCGCGCGGGAGGCACCCCCACCGCCCGCCTTCCTCAGCCGCTCGGTGACCCGCTCGGTGTACCGCTCCAGGTTGCGCTGGGCGAGGGCGTCGGCCATCTGCCGCTTGTTGCCGAAGAACCGGTAGACCGAGCCGATGGGCACACCGGCGCGCAGGGCGACCGCGCGGGTGCTCAGGGCGTCGTAGCCGACCTCGTCGAGGAGTTCGGCGCAGGCGTCGAGGATCCTGGTCAGCCGTTCGGCACTGCGCCGCTGGACCGGCGCGCGGCGGAGCGATGTCGCGTGGGGCACGGACTTCATGATGCCTCTCCGCCGGGGCCGGGTGAACCTTGCCCTCCAGTACGGAGAAGAGTGGCCGGTGCACTCAGTTCCCGGCGGCCGGGGTCGCCGTGCCGGTCGAGGGCCGGGCCGGCGCCGTCTCCGCCTCCGACACCGTAATGTCGGCGGTGCTCTGGACCGGCTTGCCGTGCACGGCCCACACGGTGCCGTCGTCGGCGTACAGCCGGGCGGTGACGTGGTGGGTGCCGTGCGGGACGAGACCGTCGGGCAGGTGGTACTCGTGGGAGCCCAGCCGGGTGATCCGGTGGCCGTCGACGAAGAGGTACACGAGCCCGCGCCCGGGGACCGCCGTGGTGCCGGCGCCGGGTGCGGAGCAGCGGAAGTGGTGGAACGTCAGCCGGACGTCCCAGCCGCCGACGGAGTCCGGGGTGACCTCGACACCGACCTGCGGCGCGTTCTTCTTGGCGACCTCGCGCAGATGCCGGCCGGTGGAGTCGGTGTCGTCCAGGACCTTGCCGACCGGCGAGGGCGAGACCGTGCCGCCGTGGGGGTGCCCGGTCGTGCAGGCCGCCGTGCCGAGCGGCAGCAGGACGGCCGCCGCGAGCGCGGCGAGCGTCCTGCGGGTCCACGACGTCCTCGGCATGCCCCGGAGAGTAGAGCAGGCCTCCGGTCTCCCGAATCCGCCTCAAGTCTGGTTCTGCCCGCTCCGCGAGGTCCCCCTGGGGGAGTAGGCGCGGCCGGGTCCGGACGCACTCGCGGTCGGCGTCGGGGCGGAGTCACTGCGGGTGCCATTCGAAGAGCAGGATGCTCGCGTCGTCCCGCAGTCGGTTGCGCTGGTGGTCGAGGAGGGCGTGGATGAGCAATCGCAGCACCTCTGCCGGGCGTTGCCCGGCGGCGGAGGAGCGGATGATGAAGTCGGTGAACCGGTCGAGGCCGAACCCCACTCCGTTCGCGTCGCGTGCCTCCACGACCCCGTCGGTGTAGAGCAGGACGTGGTCGCCCGGTTCCAGTGTCGTCTCGCGGACCTGCCGGGCCGCCGGAGCGAGCTCGCCGGCCAGGCCGATCGGGGGCTGCGGGGGGCTGTCGAGCGCGCCGTGGACCACCCGCTCGGAACGGATCAGCAGCGGCGGGGGGTGACCGCAGTTGACCCAGCGCAGCACCCCGGTGATCGCATCGAGCCGGCACCGCACCCCGGTGCAGAAATGGTCGGGCAGCCACTGGGCGAGCGCCCGGTCCACGGAACCGACGACGTCGGCCAGGTCGCCACCGCCGCGGCGGGTGTTCCGCGCCGCCGCCATGGCGACCGACGTGGTCAGGCCGAAGGCCAGGTCGTGCCCCATGGCGTCGAGGATCATGGTGTGCAGCACGTTCTTGACCACCGAGTGGTCGAAGGCGTCGCCGGCGATGTCGTAGGCCGGTTCCAGGACCGCCGTCGAGACACACCTCCTGCTGCCGATGGTGCGGGGTGGCAGGAAGGCCCGCAGCATCTCGGCGGGCAATCCCATGGTCGCGGTGCGGATGCGGGCGGCGAGCCAGTCGCTGTAGGCGCGCTTGGAGGTGATCAGCATGGCCAACAGATGGGCGAGCATCCTGCTGCGGCGCATGCGTGCCTCGTCCGGCGAGGCGGTCCGCACCGCCAGCACGCCCAGCCGCTCCGCGCCGTCGACCAGAGGCATCCAGATGATCACGCCGTCGTCGGTGTCGGCCACCCGCGGGGAGAGGGTGCGGTACGCCCAGCCGGCCGACGAGTCGGCCACCGACAGCGGCTCCAGGGCCTCGTCCAGCGGGATGAACTGCCGTTGTTGCAGGTCGACGAGGTAGATCAGCGCGCTGTCCAGGCCGAGAGCCGAAGCGCACCGGTGCGCCAGGGCGGGCAGTTCGACCGGCAGGGCCGTCTGCGCCTCGACGATCAGCTCCTCCAGCCGACTCTCGTCGACGGCGGCGTCGGAGCCGACGGGCGCGTGCGGTGGGTCCGACACGGGATCACCCCTTCCGCGCCCAGTCTCACACCGCTCCCGCCCCCTCTCACGTCAGGGACGGTCCGGCCGGAACAGGGGTCTTTCCGCGTGCGCCCGCTCGCCGGCGGAGTACGGCGGCCCTCTTGCGCCCGCCCTCGCGTATTCCTACGGTGATACATAGGAATAAGGAGCGCGATCAACAGCGCGATCAGGAGCGCAAGGGAGCGATCATGAGCGATGGGGGTGCCTCCCGCGCGAGCGTGTTCGAGCGTGGGGAAGCGCGCAAGGCCGCTGCGGGACTGTCGTATCTGACCGGATTCGGCAACGAACACGCCTCGGAGGCGGTGCCGGGCGCACTGCCCGAGGGCCGCAACTCACCGCAGCGGGCCCCGCTCGGGCTGTACGCGGAGCAGCTGAGCGGTACGGCGTTCACCGAGCCGCGGGCGCACAACCGCCGCTCCTGGCTCTACCGCATCCGCCCCTCGGCCGCGCACCCGGCGTTCACCCGCACCGGCAACGGCACGATCCGCACGGCCCCCTTCACCGAGACCGTGCCCGACCCCAACCGGCTGCGCTGGAACCCGCTGCCCGAGCCGCCGGCCGGCACCGACTTCCTCGCCGGACTGTGGACGCTCGGCGGCAACGGCGACGCCACCCAGCGCGCCGGCATGGCCGTGCACCTGTACCACGCCGACACCTCGATGGAGCGCGTCTTCTCCGACGCCGACGGCGAGCTGCTGATCGTGCCGGAGCACGGCGGACTGCTCCTGCACACCGAGTTCGGCCGGCTCGCTGTGGAACCCGCACATGTGGCGCTGATTCCCCGTGGGGTGCGCTTCCGTGTGGAGCTGCTGGATGATTCCGCGCGGGGTTATGTGTGCGAGAACTACGGCGCACCGTTCCAGCTGCCCGACCTCGGCCCGATCGGCGCCAATGGCCTCGCCCACGCCCGGGACTTCCGGGCACCGGTGGCGGCGTACGAGGACGTGGCCGGCCCGGTGGAGGTGGTGAACAAGTTCTGCGGCAACCTGTGGACGGCCACCTACGACCACTCGCCGCTCGATGTGGTCGCCTGGCATGGCAACCATGTGCCGTACGTCTATGACCTGCGCCGTTTCAATGTGATCGGCACCATCTCCTACGACCACCCGGACCCCTCCATCTTCACGGTCCTGACGTCCCCGTCGGACACCCCGGGCCTGGCCGGCGTCGATTTCGTCGTCTTCGCCCCGCGCTGGCTGGTGGGCGAGGACACCTTCCGGCCGCCGTACTTCCACCGGAACGTGATGAGCGAGTACATGGGCCTGATCGAGGGCGCGTACGACGCCAAGGCGGAGGGCTTCGTGCCCGGCGGCGGCTCGCTGCACAACATGATGTCGGCGCACGGCCCGGACCGGGAGACCTTCGACAGGGCCAGCGCGGCCGAGCTGAAGCCGCAGAAGATCGACGACGGTCTGGCCTTCATGTTCGAGACCCGCTGGCCGGTGACCCTCACCCCGCACGCGGCCGGCGCCGACCACCTCCAGCAGCGCTACGACGACGTGTGGCAGGGGCTCCAGCGCCATTTCCGCGGATGACGCCTCTGTTGCGCCTGACGTTCATCGACAGGTACGGATAGCCGCGTGACCTCCTTCGCCCCGGATTCGATCGTCCTGAACCGCAAGCTGCCGCTGTGGTACCAGGTGTCGCAGTCGCTGCGCGCCTCGATACTCGGCCGCTCCCCCGAGGACCCGCTGCGGCTGCCCACGGAGGAACAGCTGGCGGAGCACTACGGCGTGAGCGTGCTGACCATGCGGCAGGCGCTGAAGGAGCTGGAGGACGAGGGACTGATCAGCCGCCACCGGCGGCGCGGCACGTTCATCGAGCCCGACGTGCGGCGGGGCGCGCCCGTCCGGCTGCTGGGCTCGGTGGACGCGATCGTGGCCCAGCAGTCCGGGATGACGACGGAACTGCTGGACCACGGCATGACACCGGTGCCGGCCGGTGTCACCGAGTACTTCCCGGGCCTCGCGCAGGTGATGACGTACCACCGCCTCCGCAGCGACGAGAAGACCGGCGAGCCGACCAACCACGCCGTCAACCATGTACGCCCCGAACTCGCCGCGCGCATCGACCTGGAGGACCTGGTCCGCTGGCCGATGACAAAGGTGCTGCGGGACGTGGTCGGGGCGGACATCAGCCGCATCACGGACACCGTTGAGGCACGGCTCGCGGACCCGGAGACGGCGCGGCTGCTGCAGGTGCCGCTGCTCAGTCCGATCCTGCACTACACGGGGGTGACATATGACAGCGGCGGGCGGGTGCTGGACGTGGCGGTGATTCAGTATCGGGGGGACCGGTTCTCGTTCACGGTCACCCTGGATGCAACCTGATACCGGGTCGGGGACAGGCCGTACCATGCCCTGCGTGACGCACGACGACGCTCCGCTGCTGGCGGACCTCATGCCGTGGTCCGTCGCACCGCTGCGGCCCGGCCGCACCTGGCCGACGGCACCCGATCCCGGCTCCCTGAAGGCCCGCTGGGAGGCCCTGCTCAAGGCCGAGGGACCGGATCGCGAGGCCCTCTTCGAGCCGACCCGGGCCCGCACGCCGAACTCCGCGGTGGGCCAGCTCCCCGGCCAGTCCACCGGCACCGGGCGGCTGGCCCGCGCCGAGGGCCCCTGCGCCGAGCCGGTTCGCGTCCTGGCGGCGCCCTTCGACGAACAGTGGCTGATCCCCGACCACCGGCTGATCGACGCCGCGCGCCCGGAGTTGTGGCGGGTGGCGGACGCGCACCAGGTCTTCACGGTGGAGAGCGGAGACGAGAACGTCCCGCTCCTGGTGACCTCCCTGCTGCCCACCCTGCGCACGGGCCGCGTCCGTCCCCTGTACCGCCGACCCGGCGGCACGGAACCGAACCTCGCGTCAGGCCTCACGGCCCACCTCGCCGACCGCCTGGGCGAGCCCCCCACTCCGGTCGATGTCCTGTCCTGGATCCTGGCGGCCACCACTGGCGACCTGACCGTCCCGCTCACGGACGACCCGGACCTGTGGTCGACCGGCGTCGAACTGGGCCGCCGCATGCTGTGGCTGATGCGCCGCGACGGCGAACGCCCCAAACTGCCGGGCGGCCGCCGCCCCTACGTCCGCGCGCCCCTGCCGGTCCGGCCCCTCACCGTGCACTACGACCAGGACGAGGAGACCCTCCACGTCGACGAGGGCCGCATCTCCCCCGTCCCACCGGAGGCCTGGGACTACGAGGTGGCCGGGGCCCGGGTCCTGGAGTCCTGGTTCACCACCCGCACGACACCGGCCGAACCCGGCACCCTGGCGGCGATCCGCCCGGCCGGCTGGCCGCAGACCTGGACGTCGGAACTGCTCGAACTGATCACGGTCCTGTCCCTGCTGGCCGAACTGCGGCCGCGGCGGGCCGAGTTGAAGCTGACGACCTCGATCACGGCAACCGACCTCCGGGAGGCGGGCATCATCCCGGTACCGGAGGCGTCCCGCCGCCCCGCCTCGGTCCTGGACCATCACGAGGAGGGCCCGGGAGGCCAGTTCGCCCTGATCTAGCGGTGCCCCAGAGCGGCTTCCAGACGGGCATCATGCGCTGGATCTCGATCTGGGCGAGGGGACTGACGACAGAGGTCGGGCGGGGATCCGTGCGCCTGTACGGCCAGGGTGGCCGGTGCCCGGGCTGCTGACAAACCCGCCGGTCACGGGCCATGATCCGGGCATGGAACAGCCCACGGATCAGCAGCCCCTGCCCCTGGACGGCATCACCGTCGTCGCCGTCGAACAAGCCGTGTCCGCGCCCTTCGCGACCCGGCAACTCGCCGACCTGGGAGCCAGGGTCATCAAGGTGGAGCGGGTCGACGGCGGCGACTTCGCGCGCGGGTACGACACCGCGGCCCGCGGTCTCGCCTCGCACTTCGTGTGGTGCAACCGCGGCAAGGAGTCCCTCGCGCTGGACCTGAAGGACCCACGCGGCCTGGAGGCCGTACGGCGGCTGATCGCGGACGCGGACGTCTTCGTGCAGAACCTCGCCCACGGGGCGGCGGCCCGGCTCGGCCTGGACGCGGCCACGCTGTGTGCGGCGCATCCGCGGCTGATCGCCGTGGACATCTCGGGGTACGGCTCCTTCGGCCCGTACGCGGACAAGCGGGCGTACGACATGCTCGTGCAGTGCGAGGCGGGGCTCGTGTCGGTGACCGGGACGCCGGAGCAGCCGGTGAAGGCGGGCGTCCCGGCGGCGGACATCGCGGCGGCCATGTACGCGTTCTCGGGCGTCCTGGCGGCTCTCGTCCGGCGCGGCACCACCGGGCGGGGCGGGCCGGTGGAGGTCTCGATGCTGGAGGCGCTCGCCGAGTGGCTGGGGCATCCGCTGCACCATGCGATGCACGGGGGTGAGCCCCCGGCGCGCACCGGCCTGGCGCACGCCGTCATCGCGCCGTACGACGCCTATTCGACGGCGGACGGCGGACGCGTGCTGTTGTCGGTGCAGAACGACCGGGAGTGGCGACGGCTGGCCGAACAGGTCATAGGGCGCCCGGAATTGGGGACGGACCCGGCATACGCGACGAACGCGTCACGGGTGGCGAACCGGGAGAAGACGGACGAACTGGTGGCACGGGCCCTCGGCGTACTGGACGCCGAGGAGGCCCTGGCCCGGCTGGAGAAGGCGGGCCTCGCCTGCGCCCGGCTGCGTGATCTGCATGAACTGGCCGGGCATCCGCAGCTGGCGGCCCGGGAGCGGTGGCGGGAGGTGGGGTCGCCGGTCGGACCGCTGAAGGCGCTGCTGCCTCCGATCACACTGCCGGGCGGGGACGAGGCACGGATGGGTGATGTGCCCGCGCTGGGCCAGCACACCGGGGCGCTGCTGCGTGCCGTGGGGATGACGGACGACGAGATCGCGGCGATGCGCCGGGACGGTGTGGCGGCCTGAGCGCGCGGCGCGCTCAGTGCCGGTGGCCGCCGAACAGCGAACGGCGCAGTCGACGCAGCGGGGCGAAGAGCGAGACCCGGCTCACCCGGGCACCCCGGCCCGTACGCTCGTGCGTGGTGTCACGCGCCGTCAGCTCACGCATCAGCGAGGTCGCCTCGACCGTCTCCCGCTGCGGTATGGCGGGACCCGCCAGCACCGACAGATGGCGGTCGAGGCGCGAACTGGTCGCGCTGCTGCCGCAGGTGATCGCAGGGACCCTGGCCCTGCTGCGCACTGTTATCTGCTCCATGTCACTCCCCACCCGTACGAGTCCACCCGGCCCGGGCAGAGTAACCCTATCGCCCCGGAGAGGCACGCGTGTATCGCGCCCACAGGATTCACCTTCCCTGCAAGGGTGTTGACCATCCCTCTTTGACTACTCTCCGAATCCGACCGATTTCAGGGTGAGTTGGACAATGGGCTGGCTGGTGGGTTGCGCTGAGCCGCCGTCAGGCTCGACGGTCACCGCGAGTGACGTCGAGGAGGTGTCGAGACCTTTCGCGACCAAGGGCGTGTCGGCCGCGAAGAGCCCGAGGGAGCGCGGTTGCGTGCGGGGGCGCATGAGCCAGAGCTGACGGACACGGCCGGCGGGCGGGCTGCCGTATCCGCTGAGGGTGACGACAGCTTCTCCCTCCGAGGCGGAAGCGATCACTCCGAACGCCCGGCCCTGTGCGTCCTTGCTGGTGGTGGCGCGGGCGTCGGGCGCGGCCAGAACGTGGGCGATCTCACGTCCCCGGGCCCGCTCCGCGTCCAGCCGGTCCTGGGTTCGCTGGGCCTGCACGGCGAAGAGCGAGGCGACGACGAGGGCCGTCGCCGCGGTGGCCGTGGCGAACGGCACGAACAGGGGGCGCGTGCGGGGCGTACGGGTGTGTCCCGGCGGGGGCTGGGTGCCCCAGACGTGCGGCGGCAGCTGGGGCGTGCGCTCCCGGACCGGTGCCTTGGCCTGCTCCTGCGGGATCGTCTGTACGGCGGCCAGTACCCGCTCGCGCAGGGCGGGGGGCGCGTGGGCGGCCGTGGACCAGGCGAGGCGCACCGCGTCCTCGGCCAGCTCCCGCACCTCGGCAGTACAGCGGTCGCACCCTTGCAGGTGTTTCTCGAACCGGCGCCGCTCGCCCGGCTCGAGGGCGTCGAGGGCGTAGGGCGCGGCGAGGGAGTGCAGATCCTCGCGGCGCAGCAGCTTGCCGAGGAAGCTCACGCGGCACCTCCCAGGCACTCGCGGAGCCGGGTGAGCCCGTCGCGCATCCGCGTCTTGACCGTGCCGAGCGGCAGCGAGAGCCGCTCGGCCACCTCACGGTAGGTGTAGCCGTCGTAGTAGGCGAGGGTCACGGACTGGCGTTGCAGGTCCGTGAGCCGGCGCAGACAGCGGCGCACCCACTCGCGCTCCATGCCGGCCTCGACCTCCTCGGCGACCTGGTCGAAGGCGGGCTCCCCGGCCCGCAGGGCCTCCCGCTGCTCGCGTTCGCCGGCCGCGCGTGCGCTGCGCACCCGGTCGACGGCACGGCGGTGGGCGAGGGTGAGGATCCAGGACAGCGCGCTGCCCCGGCCGGGGTCGTAGCGGGCGGCCGAGCGCCATGTCTCCAACAGCACCTCCTGGGCGACCTCCTCGGACTGGGCGGGGTCGCGCACCACCCGTCGTACGAGTCCGTACACCGGCCCGGACACCAGTGCGTAAAGATCCTCGAACGCCCGCTGGTCGCCGCCCGCGACGAGCACCAGCAGCTCGTCCGCCCGCATGCGGGCCCCCTCTCCGTGGCCACAGCCGGCCCTACCGCGCACTCCACGCATCCGCACGACCGCACACCTCCCGCGGGAGATACGGATCGGCGGACCGAAAACGCGGGTCGGAGCGTGCCCAATGTTTTCCGCGGATTTTCGCCGTCCGACCAATCCGATCCGCGGGCCCGCTCCGAAGACCCGTCCGTCAAAGGCAAGTCGGCACTGAGGACGGACGGCATGACACCTCTCTTCTCCAGGGGGCCCTTCGCAAGGAGCGGCACGGGACGCACGGGCCTGGCCGCGCTCCTGTGCGGTGCGCTGGCAGCCGGAGGGCTCGCGGCGGCCGGCGCCGCCGCGCTGGAACCCGGGGCGGCCTCCGCCTCCTCCCACCGTGAGGCCCCGCTGATCTCGGGGACCCCGCAGTACGACAACACCGACCTGTACGCGTTCGTCAGCCCGGACAAGCCCGACACGACGACGATCGTGGCGAACTGGATCCCGTTCGAGGAGCCGGCGGGCGGGCCGAACTTCTACACGTTCGCCGACGACGCGCAGTACGACATCCACATCGACAACAACGGCGACGCCCAGGGCGAGTTGGTGTTCCGCTACACCTTCAAGACCCATACGAAGAACGGGAACACGTTCCTGTACAACACGGGCCCGGTCACCAGCCTGGCCGACCCCGACCTCAACATCACACAGACGTACGACATCGATCTGATCCGGCTGAAGAACCAGCACGTGGTGTCGGACACCAAGCTCGCGGACGATGTGCCGGTGGCGCCGTCGGACGTCGGCAAGGCGTCCATGCCGGACTACGGCAAGCTGCGTGCGCAGGCCGTGTACAAGACGGCGGGCGGTGCCGCGACGTTCGCCGGGCAGGCGGACGACCCGTTCTTCGCTGACCTGCGCGTCTTCGACCTGCTGTACGGCGGCAACCTCGGCGAGGTCGGCCGGGACACCCTGAAGGGCTACAACGTCAACACCATCGCCCTGCAGGTGCCGAACGACCTGATCCGCGAGTCGGCCGGGCAGCCGATCGTCGGCATCTGGTCCACCACGCAGCGCCGCAACGCGCAGGGGTACTACACACAGGTCTCGCGTCTGGGCAACCCGCTGGTCAACGAGGTGGTGAACCCGCAGAAGGACAAGGACAGGTTCAACGCCTCCCAGCCCTGGTACGACGCCCAGTTCCTGAAGAACGTCACCAACCCCGAACTGCCCAAGCTCATCGAGTCGATCTACAAGATCAAGGCGCCCAGTGAGCCGCGCAACGACCTGGTCGACGTCTTCCTGAAGGGCGTGAAGGGCCTCAACCAGCCGCCGAACGTGCGCCCTGCGGAGGAACTGCGCCTGAACACCTCCATCAAGCCGGCCATGCACCCCAAGCGACTCGGCGTGCTCGACGGCGACAACGCGGGCTTCCCGAACGGGCGCCGGCTCACCGACGACGTGATCGACGAGGCGTTGCAGGTCGTCGAGGGCGAACTGGTCGGCTCGAAGAACGACTTGGGCGACGCGGTGGACAAGAACGACAAGGGCTTCGAGAAGTACTTCCCGTACGTCGCCGAGCCCACCTCCGGTTCGCGCGGCCCGCTCGCCAAAGGCACCACGGCAGGCACGGACGTCCGAAGCCAGCTGGGCGACGCCCTGCAACCGGCCGGGTCCTCCGGCGGCTCCGGCAACACGGTGCTGATCGCCGCGTCGGCGGCCTCGGGCGCAGCCGGAATCCTGCTCCTCGGCACGGCCGTCGGCTGGTGGCGCCGACGCATACGCCGCCCGTACTGACCCGCACCCCAGACCGGCGCGGCCCGTATCTTCCCCTCCCCCACGACGGGCCGCGCCTTCCACACGACCGACGCACGCAGGAGACGGCATGGGCCCGCGCAGACAGGACGACGGCATGGACGGGCGGAAGGGCGCCACCGGGCGGAACGCCGGCGCAGACCAGGACGGTGACGCAGAGCGGAGGGCTAGCGGCGGGCGTCAGGACTGCGCCGGCCAAGAGGACAACGCCCGCCAAGAGGCGAGCAGCGGGCGGACGGGCAACGCCACGCAGGAAGCAAGCAGCGAGCGTCAGGACAGCGCCGGCCAAGAGGACAACGCCGACCAAGAGGCGAGCGGCGGGGGTCAGGACGGCGCCGGGTCGATGGTGAGCGCCGGCTACGGTGATGTGCCGAAGGGCGCCGACCAGAGCTGCTCCGACGCCGAACGGGTGCAGGTCGGTTCCGAAGCGACTCCGGCCCCCGGGGCCGATCAGCGTGTGGCCGCCGTGCGGCGGTTTGCCGCTGCCGGGCGGCGTTGGCGGGCCGCCCGGCTCATTGGCTGTGCGGCGCTGTTGGCCGTGGCGGTGACCGGTGGGGCCGTGGCGCTCGGGGACAATCGGACGCCCGTCACCGTGCCGGTCGCCTCGACCGCCATGGATCCCGGGGTGCTCAGCGGCGGTGGCCTGGACGCGAGCATCGCGGCGCTTCAGGCGCATCTGCGGACCCAGCCCAAGGACTCCGGCGGCTGGGCGACGCTGGGGCTGGCGTACGTCGAGCAGGCGCGGACCAAGGGGGACCCCGCGCGCTATCCGCAGGCGGACAAGGCACTGGGGCGGTCCCTCGCCCTGGTGCCGGACAACGATCAGGCGCTGGCCGGCCGCGCCGCCCTCGCCGCCGCCCGGCACGACTTCAAGGACGCCCTGACCTACGCGGACCAGGCCCTGCGGCAGAACCCGTACAGCGAACGCGCGCTGTCCTTGCGTATCGACGCCCTGGTCGAACTCGGCCGGTACGCCGAGGCCTCGACGGCCGCCGGGACCGCCGACGCCCGCAAGCCGGGTGTGCCGGTCTTCACCCGGTACGCGTATGTGCACGAACTGCAGGGTGACGTGGTGACCGCACGCCGGGTCCTCAAGCAGGCGCTGGCGGGCGCCACCTCCCCGGGCGACATCGCGTACGTGTCCGCCCAGCTCGGTCAACTCGCCTGGAACCAAGGCGACTACAGGACCGCGCTCACCTACTACTCCCGTGCCCTCGCCGCCGACGACACCTACCTGCCCGCGCTGGAGGGCCGGGCGCGGGCCCAGGCGGCTAGCGGGGACCGCGCGGCGGCGATCAAGGGGATGGAGACCGTGGTGTCCCGGTATCCGCTGCCCGGTCCGCTCGTCGAACTGGGCGAGCTGTACCAGGCGCGCGGCGCGGCCGGCGACCGGGCCAGGGCAAGGCAGCAGTACGCGCTCGTGGACGCCTGGATCGCGCTGGCCCGGGCCAACGGCGTCAACGCCGATCTCGACACCGCGCTGGCCGCCGCCGACCACGGCGACAAGGCGGCCGCCCTGCGGGCGGCTCGCGCCGAATGGGCGCGCCGGCACACCGTGCACACCGCGGACGCGCTGGCCTGGGCGCTGCATGTGAACGGCCGGGACGCCGAGGCGCTGCCGTACGCCCGCCGGGCCACCGCCACCGGTTACCGCAACGCCGCCTTCCTGTACCACCGCGGCATGATCGAGCTGGCCACGGGCCACCGAACGGCCGGCCGCGCCTCCCTCACCTCGGCCCTGCGCCTGAACCCCGGCTTCTCCCCGCTCGGCGCGGCCGAGGCCCGCAAAGCCCTGGAGGCCACGCGGTGAAGCGACGCCTGCCCTTCCTCCTCCTCGCCGGGTGCGCGCTCGCGCTGCTGCCGGCCGGCCCGGCGAGCGCGCACCCGCTCGGGAACTTCACCGTCAACCGCTACGACGGCCTGGTCGCCGCCCCCGGACAGCTCCGCGTCGACCACGTCGAGGACCTCGCCGAGATCCCGGCGACCCAGGCCGGGCCCGACCTCCAGCGGTTGGGCACGGCCGAATGGGCCCGGCAGCGGTGTGCGCGGGCCGCCGAGGGCAGCAGGCTCACGGTCGACGGCCGTACGGCCCCGCTGACCGCCGTCGGCGCCACGGCACGGCTGCGTCCCGGTCAGGCCGGGCTGCACACCCTGCGCGTGGAGTGCCGGCTGACCGCCCCGCTCCCCCGCGGCGCCACCGTGACCGTCGGCTTCCACAGCGCGGGTGCCACCGGCGGACCCGGCTGGCGGGAGGTCACCGCGCGCGGCGACCGGATGACGCTCACCTCGACCGACGTGCCGAAGACATCCGTCTCGCACGAACTGACCACGTATCCGAAGGACTTGCTGTCCTCTCCGGCGGACACCACCGCCGCCTCCGTGCGCCTGCGTCCCGGCGGCCCGGCCCTCGCCGAGGAGCGGCAGGCGGAACCGGGTGCCGCGATCCTGCCGCGGGGCGCCGACCGCTGGACCCAAGCGCTGGACGACCTCGTGGCCCGGCACGACCTCACCGTCGGCTTCGCCGCGCTCGCGCTGTTCGTCGCGGTCGTCCTCGGCGCGCTGCACGCGCTCGCGCCGGGTCACGGCAAGACCCTGATGGCCGCGGCGGCGGCGGCCCGTGGGGGCCGGGCGAGGCTTCGGGACGTGCTGCCGCTGGCCGCCTCGGTCACCGTCACCCACACCCTCGGGGTGGTCGCCCTGGGCCTGCTCGTCACCGCCGGTTCCGCCGCCACGCCGTCGGTGATCGCCTGGCTGGGCATCGCGGGAGGGGCACTGGTCCTGGTGGCCGGTGTGGGCCTCGTACGAAGGGTGTGGTCCGCCCGCCACCTTCACCCCACGCACCATGTGGGGCACACCCATGGGGGACACGCCCACAGCCACACCCACACCCACACCCACACCCACACCCACACCCATGAAGGCCACACCCACACCCACGGCGGTCACACCCACACCCACCCCACCGCCCCCACCCTCCGCGGCACCCTCCTGCTCGGTTTCGCGGGTGGACTGGTGCCCAGTCCCTCCGCCGTGGTGGTCCTGGTCGGTGCCGCCGCGCTCGGGAAGGCCTGGTTCGGGCTGCTGCTCGTCGTGGCCTACGGCGCCGGGCTCGCGCTGACCCTCACCGCGGCCGGGTTCGCCGTGGTGCGGCTGGGCTCGGGGATGAGCCGGGTGCTGGAGCGGCGTCCGCGCTGGACCAGCCATCCGGTGGCCGCGCTCGTGCGCCGCTCCGTACCGCTCGCGTCGGCCCTGGTCGTCATGGCTCTGGGCGCCGGATTGGTGCTCAAGGGGGCCGCATCCGCGCTCGGCTGAGCTAACTTGGGGTGAAATCACGCGTCGGGGAGAAATCACGCGACTTGCCTTGGGGGCGCCGTGTCCGAAGAGCCGGGCCGCGAACGTGTGATCGCGGGCCGCTACCGACTGCTGTCCACGCTGGGCGAGGGCGGCATGGGCACCGTGTGGCGCGCCCGGGACGAGGTGCTGCACCGCGAGGTGGCCGTCAAGGAGGTGCGGGCCCCGGCCGGGCTGCCGGCCTCCGACGTGGAGCGGATGTACGCGCGCCTGGAACGGGAAGCGTGGGCGGCGGCCCGGGTCGCGGGCCGCAACGTGGTCACGGTGTACGACGTGGCCATGGAGGGCGGCCGGCCGTGGATCGTGATGGAGCTGGTGCGCGGGCTGTCGCTCGCCGACCAGCTGGAGGCGGAGGGTCCGCTGTCGCCGCAGCGGGCCGCGCACATCGGCGCCGAGGTGCTGTCCGCGCTGCGCGCCGCGCACGCCGCAGGGGTGCTGCACCGGGACGTGAAGCCGGCCAATGTGCTGCTCGCCAACGACGGCCGGGTGGTGCTGACGGACTTCGGGATCGCCTCGGTCGAGGGCAGCTCGGCGCTGACCATGACCGGCGAGGTAATCGGCTCGCCCGAATTCCTGGCCCCGGAGCAGGCGTTGGGGCGGACGCCGGGCCCGGAGTCGGATCTGTGGTCGCTGGGGGTGCTGCTGTACGCGGCGGTGGAGGGCGTCTCGCCGTTCCAGTACGACACCCCGATCAGCACCCTGCGCGCCGTGGTGGACGAGGAGTTGCCGCCGCCGCACCGGGCCGGTCCGCTCACCCGGGTCATCGAGGGGCTGCTGCGCAAGGACCCCGCCGAGCGGCTGGACGCCGAGCGGGCGGAACACGAGCTGCGGATCGTCGCGGCCGGGGGTGCCCCTTCCGGAGGAGGTGCGCTCCGGGCGGCCACGATGCCGGTGCCGCCGTACGCCACCCCGACGGTCGCGGCCCCGCACCGACCGCCCTCCCCGACCCCGCCGCTGCCCCTGCCCGGCACCACGGCACCCACGGCGTCCGACGAGCCGCGGCGCAACCGGCGGGCGGGCGCGGTGCTGGTGGCGGGCCTGCTCCTGGTCGCGCTGGCGCTGGCGGGGCTGACGTACGCGCTGCTGAACCGTGACAACGGCGGTGGCAGGGGAAACGCGGGCGGCGACACCCGGACGAGCGGTGGCGCGCGGACGCCGACGGCGCATGGCACCACGCAGCCGGGCACGACCGCGCCGCCGTCGGCGAGCAGCAGCACGTCGGCGAGCACCCAGCCCGCGCAGTCCGTGCAGGTCACCGTGGCCGGCGCGAACACGACGTACTCCGGGAGCTGCCCGCCGCCGGACGCGCGGACGCCCACCTTCACGGCGACGTTCACGGTGGGGCGGCTGCCCGCGCAGGTGGAGTACCGGTGGGTGACGACACGCGGATCGGTGTCCGACCCCGGATGGCACACGCTGTCGTTCCCGGACGGCGGCGGGAAGAGCCGGCAGGTGCAGGTGACGCTGACGGTGTACCACGGCAGCGGGACGACCGAGGACCGGATCGGCGTGAAGGTGCGCGCTCCCGTGCAGACCACGTCGAACGGGGTCCCGTTCTCGGTGAACTGTACGACGGCCACGGCGACGGAGACCCCGTCGGGCGGGGCCTCCGCTTCCGCGTCGGGCTCACCGGGGAGTTCACCCTGAGGGGTGAGCCCGTTCGGGTCACGCGTTGTTCGAGAACACCGGGAGATAGCCGCCGGAGTGGCCGGCCGCGGTGGGGTGGTACGACTCGCTGATGTCGAGCCAGTTGACGCTGTGCAGCCAGGAGTCGCCGGAGCAGATCTCGTGGGTGGAGAAGGCGGTGCGGACGTCGCCGAAGACGAAGCCGTGGGCCTGGGCGCGCTTCTGGATGGCGGCGTCGATGTAGTCGGCCGCGCCGTTGATCGCGGACCGCTTGGTGTCGGAGAGTCCGAGGCAGGTCTGGCCCAGCAAGTAGAAGCGGGGGTAGCTGAGCACGACCACCCGGGCGGCCGGTGCCTTGGCGCTGATCGCGTTGTAGACGGTGTCCAGCTTGCCGGGGAGCGTGGAGTCGACGTACGCCTCGGCGGTGGCGATCCGGGACAGGCAGGCGCTGTCGGACTGGATCACACAGGTCGTCATGACGTCGGAGAATCCGGCGTCGTTGCCGCCGATGGTGATGGACACCAGTGAGGTGGCGGAGTTCAGGGAGCCGAGCTGGCCCGCCATCACGTCGTCCGTCGTGGCGCCCGAGCAGGCGTTGAAGGCGAACGAGGACGGGCTGTGGGCGGCGTTCCACAGGTACGGGTACGCCTTCGTGCTGCGGTCGCAGGAGCCACTGGAGCTGATGTAGCTGCCCGCGCCGACTCCGGAGGAGTAGGAGTCGCCGAGTGCCACATAGCCACCGGTCGCGGCGGTCGCATGGCCGGCGCCCGTGAGACCGAGGCCGGCGGCGAGGAGGAGCGAGGTAACGAATCCGGTAAGTCGGGAACGTCTCATGGAACCTCCCTTTAGCAGGATCTCTGCCTCAACCGTCGTAGCAACTACGCGTGTTGACGGGAAGTGTCCATGCCAAGACTTTTGCGGCCTCAACAGGATCAACGCGAAACGTTCACTGCTCATCTATTGCATGGACATGCCAGTTCTGCTGACGGTCCGACAACCACCTTCTTGACGGCCCCACATGAACTGCGCCACATTGAAGCCCGGCATCCGGCGCGTCGGGGGGCAAAGTCGCCAATGCAGACCATACGCAACAAGACCTCTTCATTGCCGCTACTCACAGGGGCCGCGACCGCCGTGGCACTGACCGGCGCGCTGCTCGCTCTCATCGACGCGGCCTCTCCGCTGCGCGGCCCGTGCACCCTGCTCTTCCTGCTCGCGGCGCCGGCGGTGGCACTCGCCGCGGCTCTGCGCGGGCTGGATGCCTTCAGTCGTGCACTCTGTGCGCTTGCGGGATCGGTCGTCGTCAACATGCTGGTCGCCCAAGGCATGCTCGCGGTCCACCGCTGGTCGGTGCGCGGCGGGGTGGTCGCGATGACCGTACTGAGCCTGCTGTTTCTGTTGCTGGTCGTGCTCCGGGAACGAATTTCCGGAAAACGCACACAAGACCGAGCAACTCCGGCCAAAGTTGTGTAACGACCAAACCAACAAAACCGTGAGGCAGCCACACAGGGGTTGCCTTTAGGGTTCAATCGTCAATACCGTCGTACATCTCACCCGCACCGGCACGTCGGTACTCGGCACCAGGGGAGGGCTCAGGGGCCGCGGCGTCCACCGGCGCGGGGCGCGGTAGGGGGGTGCCGTGCTCGGTGACCGCAACTGTGACCGAGTCGTGCCGCGCGACCGGCTGCCGTTCTTCTCCGGCGGACCGGCCAGCTTTGCCAGCTCATCGGCGTGCACGGAGATCATTTCACCGCGCCGAAGATGAGAACCCCCCTTTCGAACCGGACACAGAGCCGGGCCGCCCGGGGGTGGGCGGTCCACCGGACGAGAGGGAAAAGACTCATGAGTTCCGTATTGCGCCCGCCGAGTTCGGGGCAAGATCCTTTAATCGCCGCGCACTACCGGCCGATCTCCTCTCACCTCGCGATCACTCCGCCGGTGAGCGTGGTGATTCCCGCCATGAACGAGGCGCAGAATCTGCCCTACGTCTTCAAGACGCTTCCGGACTGGATACACGAAGTCGTCCTGGTGGACGGCAATTCCACGGACGACACCGTCGAAGTGGCCCGGTCCCTGTGGCCGGACGTGAAGGTCGTCGAACAGCGGGGCAAGGGCAAGGGGGATGCCCTGATCACCGGGTTCGAGGCGTGCAGCGGTGACATCATCGTGATGGTCGACGCGGACGGCTCCGCCGACGGCAACGAGATCGTGTCGTACGTCTCCGCGCTGGTCTCCGGCGCCGACTTCGCCAAGGGCTCGCGCTTCGCCAACGGCGGCGGCACCGACGACATGACCTTCATCCGCAAGCTCGGCAACTGGGCGCTGTGCACGGTCGTCAACCGCAAGTTCGGCGCCCGCTACACCGACCTGTGCTACGGCTACAACGCGTTCTGGCGGCACTGCCTCGACAAGATCGACCTCGACTGCACCGGCTTCGAGGTCGAGACGCTGATGAACATCAGAGTGGTCAAGGCCGGCCTGAAGGTACAGGAGATCCCGAGCCACGAGTACCTGCGCATCCACGGCACCAGCAATCTGCGGGCCGTGCGCGACGGTTTCCGCGTGCTCAGGGTCATCCTCGGGGAACGCTCCAACCGACGCGAACTGCGCCGCCAGGAACACCACTCGCCGATGCTCGATACGGTCGGGGGAGAGGTGTCTTGAGAGATCCCGGCATCTCCGTCGTGATCTGCGTGTACACCGAGGACCGCTGGGAGGACATCCTCGCGGCGGTCTCCTCGGTGCGCGCGCAGTCGTACCCGGCGCTGGAGACGCTCCTGGTCGTGGACCACAACCCGGCCCTGAAGGACCGGCTGGAGCGCGAGTACAAGGAGGCCGGCGGCGTCCGGGTGCTGGCCAACGCGGGCCCGCGCGGCCTGTCCGCCGGCCGCAACACCGGCATCGCCGCCTCCCACGGCGAGGTCATCGCCTTCCTGGACGACGACGCCGTGGCCGAACGCGACTGGCTGCGCCGCTTCGCCGAGGGCTACGCCGACCCGCGCGTCATGGCGGTCGGCGGGCGCACGGAGCCCGTCTGGGCCTCGGGCCGGCGGCCGGCCTGGTTCCCGGCGGAGTTCGACTGGGTGGTGGGCTGCACCTACAAGGGGCTGCCGCCGGGCCGGGTCCAGGTCCGCAACGTGCTGGGAGGAAACGCTTCCTTCCGGCGTACGGCGTTCGAGGCGGCGGGCGGCTTCGCCACCGGGATCGGCCGCGACGGCGACCGCCGCCCGCTGGGCTGCGAGGAGACGGAGCTGTGCATCCGCCTCACCCGGGCCCGCCCCGACGCCGTCCTGCTCATCGACGACCGCGCGGTGATCCATCACCGGGTGCCCGAGCCCCGTGAGCACTTCGCCTACTTCCGCACCCGCACCTACGCCGAGGGCCTGTCCAAGGCGCTGGTCGCGAAGAGCGTCGGCGCGGACAAGGGCCTGGAGTCCGAACGCCGGTACACCACCAGGGTGCTGCCCGCGGGGGTCGCTCGTGGCCTGCGGGACGCGCTGCTGGCCCGGCCGGGCGGCGCAGGACGTGCGGGCGCAATCGTCGCCGGGGTGCTGAGCGCCGCCGGCGGCTACGCGCTGGGCAGCCTGCGGGCGCGGCGGGGCGGTACGACGTTCTCGGTGGCGCCGATCGAAGGGGGAACCGGTGAGTGACACGCCCGTACCGATCCTCATGTACCACTCCGTCGCCACCGCCCCCAACGACGCCACCCGTGCCCTGTCGGTCGCGCCGGAGGCGTTCGCGGAGCAGATGGCGCTCATCGGCGACCTGGACCTGACCCCGGTCACCACCGCCGACCTCGCGGCCCGCTGGCGCTCCGGCCGCCCGCTGCCCGCCCGGCCGGTGCTGATCACCTTCGACGACGGCTACGAGGGCGTGCACCGGCACGCGCTGCCCGTCCTCGCCAAGCACGGCTTCCCGGCCACCCTGTTCGTCTCCACCGGCTGGATCAGGGGCGCTCACGACACCGGGGGCGGCCTGGACACCATGCTCGACTGGCGGCAGGTGCGCGAACTGGCCGCCGCCGGCGTCGAGATCGGCGGGCACAGCCACACCCATCCGCAACTCGACCAGCTGGGCGACGCCGTGCTGCGCACGGAGCTGACCCGCTGCACGGAGATCGTCCGGGACGAACTCGGCAGCCGGCCGGTGTCGTTCGCCTACCCCTACGGCCATTCCGACCGCAGGGTCCGCCAAGCCGTGCGCGAGGCGGGGTACGGCCAGGCCCTCGCCGTCGGCAACGGCCTCGCCCGCCGCCGCCAGGGGCCGTACGCCCTCCAGCGGGTCACGGTCCGGCGCTCCACCGGTGTGGAGGAGTTCGAGCGGCTGCTCCACGGCCGGGCCATCGCCCGCACCTTCGCCAGGGACCGCGCCCTCACCAAGGGCTACGCCCTCGTCCGCAGAGCCCGTCAGGTCCGCCGGAAGGCCATCCGTTCCCGTGTCTGACACGACCACCACGACCGAGTCCACGACGACCGGCGCCGAGACATCCCAGAAGTCCGGGCGCCGCCTCAGGCTGCCCGGCACCGGCCGGTCCGCCGGCGGCAGCCCGCTGTTCCGCAACGCCTACGCGCTGATGCTCAACACCGGCATCTCCGCCGTCCTCGGACTCGGCTTCTGGCTGGCCGCGGCACGCTACTACTCCGAGTCGGCGGTCGGGCAGGGCTCTGCCGCCATCGCCGCGATGAAGTTCCTCGCCGGGCTGACCGCGGTGACCCTGACCGGCGCCCTGGCCCGGTTCATCCCGGTGGCCGGCAGACGCACCGGCCGGCTCGTCTTCGGTACGTACGCGGGCAGTTCCCTGCTCGTGGCGCTCGCGGCGGGCGTCTTCCTGCTGACCCTGGACACCTGGGGGCCGTCGTACCGCTTCCTGCACGGGACGGTCAACGGGCTCGGCTTCATCGCGGCCGTCATCGCCTGGAACGTGCTCACCCTGCAGGACGGTGTGCTGACCGGGCTGCGCAGCGCGACCTGGGTGCCGGTGGGCAACACCGTGTTCTCGGCGGTGAAGCTGGCCCTGCTCGTCGCGTTCGCCGTCGCCGTCCCCACCACCGGTGTCTTTGTCTCCTGGGTGGCCGCGATCGCCACCTCGGTGGTGCCGCTGGGCTGGCTGGTGTTCCGCCGGCTGGCGCCCCGGCACGTCAAGACGACCGAGGGACGCGCCGAGCCGCCGACGCTGAAGCAGGTCGGCAGGTTCCTGGCCGGGGACTACACCGGCTCGCTGTTCTCCCTCGCGGTGATCTACCTGGTTCCGGTGCTCGTCGCCTCGCAGGTCAGCTCCGCGGAGAACGCGTACTTCTACATCGCCACCACCATCGGCGGCACGACCGACCTGCTCGCCATCAACATGGGCGCGTCGCTCACGGTCGAGGGCTCGCACGACCCGGCACGGCTGGCCGCCTACACCCGCGCCGCGCTGAAGCGGATGGCCCGGATCATGCTGCCCATCGCGGCCCTGTGGATCACCGGCGCGCCCTGGATCCTCGGCGTGTTCGGCGCGGGCTACGCACAGGCGGCGACCCCGCTGCTGCGCTGGCTCGCGATCGGCTCGGTGCTGCGGGTGGTGATCGAGACCTACTTCGCGATGCTGCGCGCGCGCAGCCGCACCGCCGGACTCGCCTGGCTCCAGGGCCTGTTGTGCGCCCTGACGCTGGGCCTGACCCTGCTGCTCCTGCCCCGGATGGGGCTGACCGGCGCGGGCCTGGCCGAGGCCGCGAGCCTCGCGGTGATCGCCGCGATCGCCGCGCCGAGGCTCTGGAGGACGATCCGTACCGCGGCCGACGCCGTGCCCGACACGGCGGCACCCGACGGGGACCTCGCCGACCTGGGGGCCCGTGAGATCCCGTCGCCCTCACCGGCGCGCCGGCCCGGCCCGGCCTGGGCGCTGGACTCCGACACCCTCGCCCTCGGCATCCACGTCGACTTCGACCATGTGGAACGCCGTCCGGACGTCCGCCCGGGCCCCGGCACCCCGCCCGCCGGTACGCCGCTGCCCGCACTGGGCCTGCCGGTCGAGGAGCGGGAGCCCGGCGGTGAGGCCTCGCTGGGCCCGGCGGAGGCCGAGCTGCTGCGTGAGGCGGCGGCGGACGTCGACGCGCCGTTCACTCAGGAGGAGCTGGAGGCGTCCGTCGGGAGAATCGACTCCGTGGCGGAGATCGACGCGTCCCTCGCGCAGGAGCCCGTACCGGACGAACCCGTGCCCGGCGAACCGCCGGGCCCCGTTCCGCTCCGGCAGCGGCTGCTGCCCACCCGCACCGGTGTCGTCCTCGGCTGTCTGCTGATCGCCGCGCTGCTGCTGTACTGGGTGCCCGCGCTGCGGCTCGGCGAGGCCGACCTGGACCGGATGGGCGGGCTCGGGCTGATCTCGGTGCTGCCGCTGCCGACGCTGGTCGGCGCGGCCCTGCTGGTCATCGTCTTCGCCGCGCTGCTCTGGCTGCGCCGCGAGCACCGGGCGCTGCTGCTGCTCACGCTGCTCGCGACGGTCGTCTCGCTGCACGCGCTGCCGGCGGTGATCGAGACCGAGCCGCGGTTCCCGACGGCCTGGCAGCACCTGGGCTTCATCGACTACATCGACCGCACCGGGTCCGCCGTACCGGACCTGGACGCCCGCTGGAGCTGGCCGGGCTTCTTCGCGGTGGCCGCGTTCGTCGGCCGGGCCTGCGGAGTCAGCGACTTCACCGAGGTCATCCGCTGGTGGCCGACCGCCATCCAGCTCGCCTATCTGGCACCGATGTTCCTGCTCACCCGGTCCCTGCGGGCGAGCTGGCGGGCGAAGTGGACCGGCGTCTGGCTGTTCGTGCTGTGCGGCTGGGTCGGCCAGGACTACTTCTCGCCGCAGGGCTTCACCTATCTGCTGTACCTGATGTTCGTGGCGATCCTGCTGGTCTGGTTCCGCCCGCCGCGGGTGATCTGGACGAAGTTCCGCCCCGGGGAGGCCGAGGTGGAACCCGCCGACCGCCGTCGGCGGGCGGTGCTCCTGCTGGTGCTGATCGGCCTCTACGCGGCGAGCGTACCCGCGCACCAGCTCACCCCGTTCGTCATGCTCGGCGTGCTCGCCGCCCTCGTCCTGCTCGGCCGGTCCGAACTGCGCGGGCTGCCGTTGCTGTTCGCGGTGCTGGTCGCGGTCTGGGTGGGATTCATGGCCGAGCCGTACTGGTCGGGGCACTTCAACGACCTGTTCGGCGGGGTCGGCGGCGTCGGCAGCAATGTCTCGACCTCCGTCTCCGGCCGTATCCAGGGCGGGAACTCCACCCACAAGCTGGTGCTGTACACCCGGGTGCTGCTGGCCGGCTCCGTCATGGCGTTCGCCTGCTGGGGCTGGTGGCGCCGGCGCTTCCACCGCTACCGCGAACGCTCGCTGCTGGTGCTGACCTTCGTGCCGTTCCTGGGCTTCGGCATGCAGTCGTACGGCGGTGAGATGGCGCTGCGCGTCTTCATGTTCGCGGTGCCCGGCGCGGCCCTGCTCGGCGCCCTCGCCCTCTTCCCGCGCACCGGCGTCACCGCGCAGGAACGCGAGAAGGACCGGCTGAGCCTCGCCCCGCTGGCCGCGCTGCTCGCCGGACTGCTGCTGATGGGCGGCTTCCTGGTGGCCCGCTGGGGCAACGAGCCGTTCGAGCGCACCCGGCCCGGCGAGGTCGCGGCCATGAACTGGGTGTACGCCCACGACAAGCCGACACTGCGGCTGCTGTGGCTGACCCAGGACACGGTCAACGACGTGACTCCGGCGATGCCGTGGGGGTCGAAGGACATGGAGCGGGTGAACTATGTGCCGACGCTCGCGCCGACCGACCCGGTGCTGGTGTCCGGCCTGGTCAAGGCGCTCAAGGACGCCGGCCCGAACTCGTATCTGATGATCAACAAGAGTCAGGTGACCTATCTGCAGCTGGACGCGGGCTACTCGGCGGCCTGGGAGCCCCGGCTGATCGAGAACCTGAACGACCGGCAGGAGCTGACGAAGGTCCTGGTCAACGACGATGTCACCGTGTTCGCGCTGCGCAAGCAGCCGGCCGGCGCGGTGCCGAGACCGCACCCGGGGCCGATCGGGCCACAGGTGACCTGGACCCCGTGGTCGGTGGTCGGCGCGCTGGCCGCCGTCATCCTGATCCTGCTGCTGGCCGCCCGGGAGGTGGTACGGGTCGCGGTGCGGCCCGGCGTGCGCCAACTGCGGCTGCTCCAGGGCACGTTCTGGTTCGCGCTGCCCCTGCTGGCGGTGGTGCTGGCCTCGCTGGTGCAGCGGTTCCTGACCATGAAGTGAGGGTGGCTCGGCCGATCAGCGGTCGAACCACTTCACCTCGTACGGCCGCATGTCGAACCGCTTGCCGTCGATCCGGGCGCTGATGGTCCGGTTCTGCGTGTTGACCACGAGGACGGTCCTGTCGCTCGCCAGGACGCGGACATCGGGCACGTCGTCGGCCGCCACGGACACGTTCTCGTACCGCGTCCCCGGCGGGAACGCCTTGGCGAACCTGGACACCAGGCCGTACATGGGCAGGGCCGTGCCGCCGCCCGCGCTGTCGGTGGGCGTCCACAGACAGCCGGCGCAGTCGGTGCCCGTCTTCTCCTCCGGGTTCCAGTAGAAGCCGGACTCCGCGCCGCCCTTGACCATGGCGATCATCCCGGTGGCCTGTACGGCGACGCGGTGCGGCTCGGTCCAGCCCTTGCGGTCGTCGTTGCCGTCGCCGGGCTCCACGTAGTACTCGGCCCACCACAGCGGCAGGCCGTGGGTCTGTCGCCGTACCCAGGAGCTGACCGCCGTCAGCTTGTCGGTGGCGGCGAACTCGTTCGGCAGCATGACGTCGTCGCGGGTGTAGCTGGAGCCGTCGACCACGGTGAAGTCGGCGCCTGCCTTGTGCGCGTTCCAGTAGGAGAAGGCGTCGAGCACCCGCTGGTCCATGGCGCCCCAGGGCCCCTTCAGCGCGGTGGAGGCGTCCTGGTCACGCGGGTCGACGCTGTCCATCACCAGGTAGGGGCCGCCGACCATGATGTCCTTGCCGACCTTCTTCAGCGCCTGGTACACGAGGTTGTACAGCTTCGTGTAGCCCTCGTAGTCCCAGCGGGACTCGGCGTCGTTCCAGAAGCCCTTGAACTCGTTCCAGACGATGAAGTGCTTCACGTCCGGGTAGCGCCGGGCCACGGTGGCGGCGAGGTCGGCGAAGTCCTGGTAGTGGGCGGGGGTGGGCGCCGTCTCCAGGGCGGCCTGGCTCCAGTCCGTGTTGCCGACGCCGGCCTTGCCGCCCTTCATCCAGTCCGGGGAGCAGCACAGCGTGATCACCGGGGTGCCGCCGGAGGCGCGCACGAAGTCGACCCGGCGGTCGAGGGCGCCGAAGTCGTAGTGTCCCTCGACCGGTTCGGGATTGTCCGCGCCCCAGCCCATGATGTGCTGGTTCTGCGCCAGCCCGGCGTCCTGCGCGAGCAGCTTCTGCACACGCGCGGTGGCCGCCCCGGCGCCCTCGTCGGCGCTGTACTGGGTGTGGGTGAAGCCCCAGCCGACGTACGGCTCCGGTTTCGCGCCGGGACCGGCGGGGGTGCCGTGCACCTTGTCGCCGTCACGCGTGGTGCCGGCCGTACTGGGCGCGCCGGACAGCGTGCTGAACAGGGTCACCGCCAGGGCCAGAGCGGCGACGCCCACACCGAGCAGGGCGGTGAGCCGCCACCGCCGAGTATCCGAATCCCACCCATGACGTCCCATCAAGGACAACAGTAACGGCGGAAGCAGCGCCTCGGGCAGGTCTTGGGAACTCCCGGAACAGTGTTGGAACACCCGGAACAAGGGGAGGAAATGCCGTGCGCGGAGGGCAACGGTGGCGGATCATGGCCGCATGTCTGCGAACCCACACGACGCTCTGCCGATCCGGCTCCACGTCGACGACTCCGACTCGCCTGCCGACGTCGTCGACGCGCTGTTCCTCGGCCGCTTCGCGACGGGCGAGCAGCCGTACTCGCACGCGGCGAACATCGACCGCGTCCGCTCCGGCGCGACCCTGCTGCCCGACGGCGCCCGCGTGCTCCGGATCGCCCGCGACGACGACCGCAGCGCCACCCTCGCCGAGGGCGAAGGCTGGACCCTGCTGGTCTCCCGCTGGAACCGCGGCGCGGACGTCACGGTGACCGCGACCAGCGCCGAACTGGCCAAGAACGTCCTCGACCTGGCCACGGAGGGCGCCGCCGACGAGCCCGAACCGCAGCCCGAGAACGTGACGATGGGCTTCTGGTACGTCTCCCCCAGGCGCGGTCCGTACCGCACCACCCGGCAGATCTCCGCGGGCACCTGGGACGAGGTCCGGGCCAATTACACGGCACCCGTGGCGGAGGCCATGGACCGCCTGATGAAGACGACTCCGGAGGACATCGCGGGCCGGCTGCTCCTCCTGCACGGCCCGCCGGGCACCGGCAAGACCTCCGCCCTGCGCACGCTGGCCCGCTCCTGGCGCGACTGGTGCCAGGTGGACTGCGTCCTGGACCCCGAGCGCCTCTTCTCCGACGTCGGCTATCTGATGGACATCGCGATCGGCGAGGAGGACGGCGCCGGCAAGGGCCGCTGGCGGCTCCTGCTGCTGGAGGACTGCGACGAACTGATCCGCGGCGAGGCCAAGCACACGGCGGGGCAGGCCCTGTCCCGGCTGCTGAACCTCACCGACGGCCTGCTCGGCCAGGGCCGCAACGTCCTGGTCGGCGTCACCACCAACGAGGACCTGGAGCGCCTGCACCCGGCCGTGGTCCGCCCGGGCCGCTGCCTGGCCCGTATCGAGGTGGGCAAGCTGACCCACCGGGAGGCGGTGAGCTGGCTCGGCACCGAGGCCACCGGCCGGGAGGACGCCATCGGCCGGGACGGGGCGACGCTGGCCGAGCTGTTCGCGCTGCGCCGGGGCACGGCACCGACCTCGGTGCCGGGGGCGCGGGACGGCGCGGACGCGGGCCTGTACCTGTAGTGCTTTGATGGTGTTGTGACCTTGTTCGTCGGCACCTCCGGGTGGCAGTACAAGGACTGGCGGGACCTCGTCTATCCGGCCGGGGTCCCGGCGCGGCTGTGGCTGGAGGAGTACACGCGCCTGTTCGCCACGGTGGAGATCAACAACGCGTTCTACCGCCTCCCCTCCCGCGAGAACTTCGAGGCGTGGCGGGACCGGGTCCCGGAGGACTTCACGGTCGCGGTCAAGGCCAGCCGCTATCTGACCCACATCAAGCGCCTGAAGGACCCCGAGGAACCGGTCCACCGCCTGATGAGCCATGCGTCGGGCCTCGGCGACCGGCTGGGCCCGGTCCTGCTCCAGCTCCCCCCGACCCTGCGCGCCGACCCCGCGCTCCTGGACGCCTGCCTGGCCTGCTTCCCGTCCGGTACGCGGGTCGCGGTCGAGCCACGTCACGACTCCTGGTGGACACGGGAGGTGCGGGAGGTCCTGTCGGCCCGGGGCGCGGCCCTGTGCTGGGCGGACGTCCTGGCCCGCCCGGTCACCCCGCTGTGGCGGACCACCGACTGGGGCTATGTCCGCTTCCACCAGGGCCGCGCCCAGCCCTGGCCCCGCTACGGCAAACGGTCCCTGGAGACGTGGGTCGACCGCATCGCGACGACGTGGCGGAAGGGGGATGACGTGTACGCGTACTTCAACAACGATCCGGGCGGTGCGGCGGTGCAGGACGCGATGACGTTCGGGCGAACGGCGGGACGGGCGGGGCTGACGGTGACCCGGATCCCGGAGCTCACCAAGCGCTGATCCTCATCCGCGGCCGCCCCCACGCCCTACCCCCCGTAAGCGGCCCGCAGGGCATCCCGCACGGCGGCCAACGCCTCGGACTCCCCCAGCCCCAACCGACGCACCCGCTCCGCGTACGCCTGAGCGGCGAAGGAGGCCTCACGTTCCGCGGCCGAGCCGGCGGCAGCCACGAACGTTCCGTTGCGCCCCCGCGTCTCGATCACCCCGTCGCTCTCCAGCGCCCGGTACGCCTTCGCCACCGTGTTCACCGCGAGGCCCAGGGACTCGGCCAGCCCCCGCACGGTCGGCAGCCGGTATCCCACCGGCAGTGCCCCGGACCGCGCCTGTTCGGAAATCTGCGCCCGTACCTGCTCGTACGGAGGCGCGCTGTCATCGATGCGGATCTTCAGGCTCACGGGCCGATTGTCCCGTACCCGGTGGAAAATGAGAGGCATCCCCGGCACGCCTGCGCCTACCGTGCCTGCCCATGACAGTGATCGTGCGCGACCTGCGCCCCGATGACCGATCCGATGTCGAGGCCTTCACCCGGGTACGGCAGCTCGCCCTGCCCCACATCCTGTGGAGCCCGGACGCCATCCTCCACCACCTCACCCGCACACCGCCCGAGGCCCGGTTCAGATCCCTGGTCGCGGAGGAGGACGGCGAGGTGATCGGCACCGCTCAGGTAGCCCTCGCGCATGACAGCCCGGAGCCGGGTCAGGGGCTGCTCAACATCTATGTGCACCCGGACCGTACGCGGCGCGGCGCGGGCGGGCTGCTCGTCCGCGCGGCCGAGGAGCACCTGGCCGCGCACGGGGCGACGAAGTTGTTCGCCTGGCTCCTCGACGAGCCGGCCAACCGGGCCTTCGCCGAACGGCGCGGCTACGGGCCGGGTCGGTCCGCCCATTTCCTGCGCCTGGATCTGACCCGGGCGGCGCTGCCGCCGCTGCCGGCTCCCCCGCCCGGCATCGAACTGCGCACGGCCGCCGACTTCATGGCCGACCCGCGCCCGTTGTTCGAGCTGGACGCGGAGACGACGGCGGACGAACCGAGCGATGTGGACGCCGAGTTCACCGACTACCAGGCCTGGGTCGAGAGCACTTGGGGGCACCCGCTGCTCAATCGTGAGCTGACCACAGTGGTGCTGGCCGACGGCCGTCCCGCCGCCTTCAGCGTGGCCCACACCGACGGCGCTTCCCGGTACGCCTCGGCCATGACCGGTACCGCCCGGGCGTACCGCGGGCGGGGGCTGGCCAAGCTCGCCAAGGCCCACGCACTGCACCGCGCCCACGCCGCCGGCTGCACGCAGGCGCTCACGGGCAACGACACCGGCAACGGTCCCATGCTCGCGATCAACAAGTGGCTCGGCTACGAGATCTGCGCCACGGAGGTGCGCTATGTCCGTGAACTCGGCTGAACCGACCGCCCGGCTGGACGTCGTCCTGGTCAAGGCGGGCCGCACGAAGATCCGTTACCCGGCCGAGCTGCTCGGCGACGACGGCACCCGCATCGCCGTACGCGCGCCCTGGGCGGGCTCCGGCGTCCGCGACTTCGGCTTCGTGCGCTTCGAGCCGGGCGACGTCTTCACCGAGTACTACTGGCGTGACCGCTGGTACTCGGTGAAGGAGGTGCGCGCCGCCGACGCCACCGTGAAGGGCTGGTACTGCGACATCACCCGGCCGGCGGTCCGCACCGACCATGAACTGGTCGTGGAGGACCTGGACCTGGACCTGTGGCGCTCCGCCGACGGCAGGGACGTACGGCGGCTGGACGAGGACGAGTTCGCGGAGAGCGGCCTGACGGAGTCGGATCCCGAGGCCGCGTCCGCCGCCGTGGCGGCACTCGCCGAACTGGAGACGCTGGCCCGCACCGGCGGCTTCGAGAAGCTGCTGGCGTGACACCCCGGTCAGGGAGGCACCACCTGCCTCAGACCACCGCCACCACCGCGTACCGCTCGTCCTCCACCGCCCTCCCCCACAACAGCTCGTCGTCGGACAGTCGCTCCACGCGTATGTCCGCGGTCAGCGGTGCCAGGAGCGCGGTGAGGCGGGCGGCGGGGATGCCCACGGGGTGCAGGGTGCCCCAGACTCCCTCGACCAACACGAATCGGCCATCGGGGCGCAGGAGGTCCCGCCAGTGCCGCAGGACCCGGGCGGGCTCCGGGAGGGTCCACAGGACATGCCGTACGAGGACGACGTCGAAGCGCTGCTCCCCGACCGGCGGCGCCACGGCCTCCCCGCGCAGGATCACGGTGTCGCGCCCGGCGAGCTTGGCGCGGGCCCGCTCGACCATGGCCGGGGACGCGTCGACGCCCGTCACCCGGTGTCCCTGTTCGGCCGCGAGGAGCGACAGGCTGCCGGTGCCGCAGCCGAGATCGAGGACGTCGGCGGGGCGCTCGGGCAGCCAGGAGCGGAGCCGGTCCGCCCAGGCCGCGCGGATCCCGGGGTCGCGCAGGCCGTGGTCCGGCTCGTCGTCGAAGGCGCCGGCCTCGGCGTCCCAGTCCACTTCCGGGGTACCTGCCGCAACCGCGCCGTCATTCACGTTCGTCATGCCCCAAGAGTGACAGCCGCCACTGACAATCCGGCTCCGATGAGGAACTCTCGCCAAAAGCGTCTACCACCGTGACAACACGGAAACTCGGTAGGCACTGAAGGAGGCAGCCATGCGCCGCGTAACCGTGCAGAAGCCCCTGAAGAAGACGGACAGCCGCCGGATCCACGAAGAGGCGGCGGAACACCCCCCGAAACGTCCCGAGGTGCGCAAGGACATCGCCCGCACCTGGTGGCCCGACGGTTGAGCCCGCCGGGGCCGTCAGTCCAGTCGCTTGCGGTAGTGGATGCGGTCGTAGGGCCCGTCGACACGGCGTTCCACGACCTCGTATCCGTACTTCGGATAGATCTTCCGGTTCTCCCACATCAACGCGTTCGTGTAGAGCCTGATCTCACCGAGGCCCAGTTCACGCGCGCGTGCGTCCACGAAACGCAGCAGCCGCCGTCCCACGCCGGTGCCGCGGGCGCCGGGACGGACGGCGATGCTGTCCAGGAAGAGATGGCCGGCGAACGCCTCGATCACGACCAGTCCGTCGACGGGTGTTCCGGTGACGAACACCTTGCCGGCGGCCACGTTCGCGGCGTGATCCGCCTCCATGGGCTGCGGCACCACTCCGATGCGTTCGATGTAGTGGTGGTAGGCCGCGTCCGTCACGGCCTTGACGGCCGACACGTCCTCGGCGACGGCCGGCCGCACATGCTCCGCGTTCTGTTCGATCACGGACGCACGCTATCCGCCCGAGCGCGCTCCGAGCAGCCCCTGTCGCAAGCCGGAACGGGCCACGGCCGTCAGGAGCCGGCGGCGGACACGTGGTGGGCCAACTCGGCGGCCAGGCGCCGCATGACCGTGTGGTTGGCGCGCCGCATGGTGGTCCGTACGACGGGGGCCAGCAGCCGGTCGGCCAGCGGGGCGCGCGCCCAGGTGTACGTGAACGAGACGCGGCTGCCACCGGCGGGCAGGGGGGCGATGACGTAGGTGCCTTGGGCCTGGCGGCGGCCGGCCGCGCTGACATTGCGTTCGACGATCCGCCGGGGTGGCTCGGCCTCGACGACCTCGATGGTGACGTCGGTCCGCGCGCCGCCCAGCGCGGCGGTGACCGTGGCGCACGATCCGACGCCCCGGCGGGGGCCGCTGTAGCGCCAGTCGGACAGGTAGTGGTCGGTGAATCGCGCGTGGTGGGCCATGACATCGAGGAAGTCGTAGACCTCGTCGGGTGTCTGGGGTACGTCGATCGACACGGTGACCGGCTTCATGTACCACACGGTACATGCCCCCTGTACCAATTGGTACACTCGCGTCGTGGCGAATACGGGCGACTCCCGTCCCGAGGGCGAGGCCGGGCACGGCGCGGACCAGGACCGGCGCGCGCAACTGGTGGACGCGGCCGTCGACCATGTCGCGGAGCACGGCATCGCAGACCTGAGCCTGCGCCGCCTCGGGACCGCGATCGGCGTCAGTCACCGCATGCTGATCCACTACTTCGGCTCCAAGGAACAGCTGCTGGTCGAGATCGTCCGGACGTCGGAGCGGCGCCAGCGCGAGCTGCTGTCCCGGCTCCACCTGGAGCCCGGGCTCCCGCCCGCCGAGGTCGCGCGGCTGCTGTGGCGGCGACTGACGGACCCTCGGCTGGCCGGTCAGGAACGGCTCTTCTTCGAGATCTGCGGGCACGCGCTGCGCGGCCGCCCCGAGGCCGTCCCCGTCCTCGAAGGGTTGGTGAAGGACTGGCTGGAGCCGCTCGTCGCCGCCGAGACCGCCGCGGGGACGGACACCGCCACGGCCCGAAACCGCGCCAGGCTGGGCCTCGCCACCGTCCGGGGCCTGCTGCTGGACCTGCTCGCCACCGGTGACCGCGCCGGCGTCGACGCGGCGATGGAGGAGTTCCTTCGGCTGTACTACGGCCAGGAGTGACGGGGCGGCGTACGCCGTCGACCCGGGCAGAGCCGAGCAGACGATGCCGGTGTGAGAGCGTCAGGTGCCGATCCCCTGTGGATAGCTGAAGAAGTCGGTCGGATCGTACTTCCGCTTCACCCTGACAAGCCGGTCGTAGTTCGCACCGTAGTAAGCCCGCCGCCAGTCCTTCAGCGTCGGATCCGGAAAGTTCTGATACGAATACCCAGGACTCATGTCGCCGAAAATGTCGTGATAGAACTCACGGAGCCAGTGCAGATTGGCGGTCTCGACGCGGTGTGGGTCATAGTCCGCCCAGGAGGTCTCGGCAGCGAAGACGAACACGGCGTTTCGGTGCACGAACGCGGTCGCATCCGGCGGCACCTGGTTGATCTCGCCGCCGAGGGCGAACATCGCGAACCCGGCCCCGTCCTCGTTGCTACTGCCCGGCCAGTCCAGCAGTTTCTCGGCGGCGGCACCGACCTGCTTGTCAGTCAGGAGCGTCCGGGAAGTGAGAACCGCCGACTTGGCGGCGAACTGTTCCACCGGCGTGGTGGCGCTCAGCAGCACGCTCGCCTGACCGGGAGTGACCTCGCGGACGGACGCGCTGTTGCGGGCGCGCTCCTCGGCCGTGCCGATGGCAAGCAGCGGAGCCAGGATGTCGCGCAACTCCTCAAGGGGGCCGTAGTACTGGCCGATGGCGTTGACATTGGCGTTGGCACGGATCTGGTCCCTGGCAAACCCATGGGTCCCGATGCCGACGCGAAGGTGGAACCGCTTGTCGTCCAGGGCGTTCACGGCGATCCGCTGCGCGGTGGCGATCACCGGCACCACGGAGTCCAGGCTCCAGCGCAACTGGTAGACGCCCACGTTGCCCTGGAACTGCTCGTACTGGAACGTAAAGGAGGTGTTGACGCCAAAGTTGTTCCCCGCTCCGCCACGGCAGGCCCAGAACAGGTCGGAATGCGAGTCCGGACCGGCCTCCACCACGCGGCCGTCGGCGAGCACCACGGTCGTCGAGACCAGCCGATCACAGGTCAGACCGAACATTTTGTCGCTGAAGCCGATACCGCCGCCGAGCACCAGTCCGGCCACCCCGACCGTGGGACAGCGGCCGGTCGGCACGAAAATCCCCTGGTTCTCCAGGAGCGGGTGCAGGTCGCCATTGCTGACCCCGGCTCCCACGGTGACCGTACCCGCGTCATGGGTGACCTTGATCGGCCCGTAGGTCCGGGTACGGGAGCGGGCACCCGGCAGCGGGGTGACGGCGATGCCTTTCATCCGGGCCATGTTGAGCAGCAGGCCGTTGGTGCTGGAGTACCCGGCGTAGTTGTGACCCAGCCCGGAGCGGGGCACGGCGGGCAGCCCCACCGCGCGGGCCCAGCGGACCGCGGTGCGGACATCCCTGGTGGTGGCGCACGCGACGATTCCAGCGGGGTGGATCCCGGCGTAGCGGTGGTTGAACGGGAGCGCAAGCGGCGAGTAGTTGGAATCCCTCGGCCGGTAGAGGGTGGAACGCGATGACAACGCGTCGGCCAGCCGCTTCCAGTCCCGAGGGCCGACCCGCTCCACCACCTCGGTCGGTGACGCAGCAACGGGTGGTGCCTGCAAACCCACCATTCCCGTCCCCAAAGCCCCCAGTGTGCCTGCCCGCACCGCACCCCGCCTGTTGATCACAGTGGCTACCCCTCACGAGAAACGCCCCAAAGACGCGATCGCCTCACTGCGAAGTCAACCGACTGCCGACCGGCACAGCCGTACAACAGGGCCCCGCCACAGGCCCGTAACCCTAAAGAGTGCCCGGCATACCGCCGTACGGGCCGCACCACAAGCGCACCACATCCCCCCCTTCCTGAGCCCCCGGTTAGTCCCGCCTTAACGGGACCATAAGGATCTCCTCCATCCGCGTCCGGCAGGCGATTTCGCGGCTTCTCGGGGCTAGCTTCGGATCACCCCCCACGGGTTCCCCATGGGTCCCCCTCCGGGTTCCGCCCCGCAGAAGAACCGTCCGCAGAGGAGTTCCGCATGCCCGCTCGTGCCCGCCGCGCGGCCACGCCCAGCGGGTCGTACACCTTCGAGTACCGGGTGACGGCGCCGCACAAGGGCACCTTCAAGGGCTGTCTCACCAGGCCCGGTTACGACCCCGCCAAGCCGCCGGCCTGGTCCGAGCTGGATCTGGAGCACCCGGTGGCGACGGTCACGGACCCGGTCGCATCGGGCGGCTTCCACACGTTCTCCGGCACGCTTCCCGAGCGGTCCGGCCGGCAGCTGCTGTATGCGATCTGGCAGCGCTCGGACAGCCCGGAGGCGTTCTGCTCCTGCTCGGACGTGGACTTCGGCGGCGCCGGCGCGGGCAGCACGGGCAGCGGCCCTGCTCCGACGGCGTCCGCGCCCTCCGACCGGCAGATCGCGGCCGGTGCCGACAAGTCGACGATGCGGCACCACGGTCAGGGCGGTGACGAGACGACCGTCCCCGCACAGCAGCCCTCCGGCGCGCCCAACGCGCCCAAGGCCGCCGGTACTTCGAGCGACCTCGTGGAGGCGCTGTTCCTGTCGGTGCGGCGGCGCGCGGCGGGTGGCGCCCACCGCCGGTGAGTTCCGGGGCCTGTCCGGCGGCTCAGGCCGGACAGGCTTCGGCGGCACGTCAGCTGAAGGCCGACGCGCAGGTGGTGGCGGTGGCGTGGGACGGGTCGAGCGCGTTGGCCACCTCGTGGAAGGCGATGCGGTCGAACAGGCCGATGGCGACGTGCTCGGAGAGGTCGAGCGGGCACAGGTTCTGGAGCAGGACGTTGTGGACGTCGGAGCCGCTCAGGTACTGGCTCTGCCAGGGGGTGGCCACCTCGTCGTACTTGGTGGCGATGACGGTGTAGTGCACTCCCGGGACGGTGTCGCCGTCCGCGTTGAGCTCGGTGAGGAAGTCGGAGCCGGGGACCTGGTCGGCGAGGCCGGGGGTGGTGGCCTTGATCAGGTCCGAGGCGCCGGGGAAGTACGGCAGCAGGTTGGTGAGGCCGCTCAGGGTGGCGCCGTGGTTGTCGGGGGCGAGGCCGACGAGGGCGTTCACCTTGGCGGATCCACCGAGGAACCTCAGGTAGTAGCGGGGCATCAGGCCGCCCTGGGAGTGTCCGACGAGGTCGGCCTTGGCGGCTCCGGTCGCGGCGAGCACCCTGTCCACGAAGGCCGACAGCTGTTCGGCCGACTTGTCGATGGGGCCGAGGCCGTAGAAGAGGGGGACGCCGGTCAGTTGGCCGTAGTCGAGGGAGTAGACGCAGTATCCGCGGTCCTTCAGGTAGGGCGCGAGGGAGAGCCAGTTGTCGACCGAGTTGCCCAGGGTGCCGTGCACCAGGACGACCGGGCGGGGATGGTCGGCGGAGGGCTTGCAGGAGAAGTCGTTCCAGCCTCCCCCACTCTCGGCTGCGCTCGAGCGGGGGGACCCCCAGGAGGGGGCGGTGTCGGCGGCAGCGGCGGTGGCGGCGGGAACGGTGGCGACGGCGGCGGTGAGGAGCAGCGCGGCGAGGGGTCTGAGCACTCGCTTCCAGGGCAGCATCGTGTGATCTCCTTGCGGCTCAAGGGAGGTGGGGGCCTTACCCTGTGATCCGGATCACGAGGATGCTGTTCATTCGTCAAGTTACGGGCGAGTAGCACACGTGTGAAGTTACGCGTCAGTAAAAACTTCCAGTGATAACCAGTGCGCCGCCGAAGGCTGACGGATCATCACCAGGCAGGCCTCACCGGACCATAGGGAGCGATCCGCGCCAAACGCTCCCCCAACACGCGCACTTCAGCCTCGCCCAGCAGTTCGGCCCATCCCCCCACGACCTCGGCCGCCGCCGCCTCCGCCGCCCGGGTGCAGGCCCAGCCCCGCCCGAGCACGACCAGCCGGGCCCGCGCGTCCTGCGGATGCGGCCGCCGCTCCGCGTATCCCTTCCGCACGAGTCCGCTGCGCGACTCGGACGGTCAGGGGTGTCCGGGGTTGGGGAGTGGCCCACGCCGGCCACTCCCCAACCCGCCGCAACGGCGCTGTACCCGGACGCCGTGGTCCGGCGGTGCCCGGCAACGCAGCACCCGGGCGGTGCCGACAACACGGGCACCGCTTCTCGGGTACTTGCGATCAGCGCCGCTTCCGGCGCGTGGGGGCGCCCCCCGCAGTCGAGAAGGCCCTCAACCCCGCGCAACCCAGCGGAGCGGCTCCGCAGCAAGGAGCTGTGCGCCTGGCGCGGGGAGATTCCGGCCGGCACCAAGGCGACCGCGCACACCGTCAACCGCGAGGAGATCTTCCATCTGCTCGTGGGCGAACTGCTGATCACCCTCGACGGCCGCACCGACCGCATCGGCGCGGGCGGCACGGTGATCATCAATCCCGGCGCCACCCTGGCCGGGGAGAACCCGACCGATCACACCGCGCTGTCCTGGGTCACCACCTCCGTCGGCCTGCAGGCGGAGCCGGCCGACGGCACCCGCATCACGCCGCCCTGGGCCAATTGACCGACGAGGAGCCGCCGCCACGCCCCAGCGCCCCCGGCATCACCGCCCTGGGCCCGAACTTGGCCCGTGCGCGGTCCGCGACCTCCTCGATCCGGCGGACCCGCTCGTCCACGGGGTCGAAGGTGAGCTGGTGGGAGGCCTGGTCGGCCGGGGCCAGGCCCTCCACGCGCAGGGCGAGCGCGCGGACCCGGGCGCGCTGCAGGCCGAGCGCCTCGTACATGCCGTAGGCCGCCCTGGTCAGGGCCGCCGAGTGCGCGGTCGGCTCCTTCAAGGTGCGGCTGCGGGTGGTCGACGACCGGTCGGCGTAGCGCACGGTGAGGGTCAGGGTGCGGCAGACCTTCCGCACCGCGCGCAGCCGGGCGCCCAGCTCCTCGGCGGCGGACAGCAGCGCCCTGCGGTGCCGACCGGGGTCCAGCTCGTCGAGGTCGAAGGCGCGTTCCGTGGCCAGCGACCGCGAGACGGCGTTGGGCACGACCCGCCCCCGGTCGATGCCGCTCGCCTTCTCGTGCAGCTCACGGCCGGCCTTCGCGCCGATCAGCCGCTGGAGCGTGGACAGCGGCGCACCGGCGACCAGGCCCAGGGTGTCCAGGCCGTACTCGCTCAGGGTGCGGGCGGTCGCCGCGCCGACGCCGGGCAGCGCGGACACGGGCCGCTCGGCGAGGAACTCCGCGATGCCGTCCGGATCCTCGGGCACGACACACGTCACCCCGGGCCGGGCGTCGCGCAGCGCCACACGGGCCAGCATCGGGCCGGGACCGGCGCCGATCACACAGTCGACACCGTGCAACGCGAGGGCCCGCACCCGGATCACCGAGGCCAGCTCCACCGCGCTGCGCCCGAAGTACCGTTCGGCACCGCGCAGATCGGCCAGCGCCCCGTCCGGCGGCAGCGCCTCCACGACCGGGGTGAAGTCCTCCAGCAACCCGAGCAGCCCCGGCAGGGCCTCCTCGTGCATCGGCGGCAGCTGGAAACGTACGCAGAGAATGGTCATCCCGCACTCCCCGGACTCTGGTGCCACAACTTCCCTACCGCAGCAGGCCCTTGTGCGGCCTCCTGCCCCGCGGGCCGCAGATCGGCCCACGGATGCATCTGGTATCCGGTCGGCAGCTGGATCCGCCGTCCACCGGTCGGATCGCCGCCCGCGCCCTCGGCCACGGGCTCCGCGAGCCGCGCCGCCACCTCGTCGAGACCGCCCTCGGCACGCAGCTCGACCAGTTCGGCGAGGTTCCAGGCGGCGGACCCCACCACACTCAGACTGCGCGGACCGCGCCGCTGCACCACTCCCCGCACCAGCAGCAGCCACGAGTGGAAGACGGTGTGGGCGCACGCGTCGTGCGAGTCGTCGAAGAACGCCAGGTCGACCAGCCCCGTGCCGTCGTCCAGCGTGGAGAAGATGACCCGCTTGCCGGAGCGGATCGGCGGGGTCTGGGTGGCCGCCTTGGCGCCCGCGACCAGCACGGTCTCACCGTGCCGCGCCTCGCGCAGCTGCCGCGCGGAGACCACGCCCAGCTCCCTGAGGAACTCCCGGTGGTCGTCCATCAGATTGCGCGAGGCGTCCATGGACAGCACACCCAGCTCGGCGCTGAGCCGTTCCGCCGACGTCAGATCCGGCAGCCCCGCCGGCGCGGTCTTCCGCCCGCCCGCCAGCGGCAGCTGTCCGCCTCCACCGCCCCGGGCACCCCGGTGCAGCTCGGTCAGATGCAGTTGCAGATCGCGCCGGTTGGCACCGAAGGCGTCCAACGCCCCCACCTGGGCGAGCCTCTGCGCCAGCGGCCGGCTCGGCCGCGCCCGCTCCCAGAAGTCCACCAGGGAGGAGTACGGCTGCCCGTCCGCGATCCTTTTCGCCTCGGCCTCGCTGATGCCGTGCACATCGGAGAGGGCGAGTCGCAGCCCCCACACCCCCGACTCGGACACCAGTTCGATCCGATGGGCGACCCCGGACCCATTGACGTCCAACGGCAGGATCGGCACCCCGCGCCGCCGCGCGTCCGCCAGCAGCAGCCGCTTCGGATACATCCCGGGGTCGTGTGTGAGCAGCCCGGCGTAGAAGGCGGCCGGATGATGGGCCTTCAGCCAGGCCGACTGGTACGTCGGCACGGCGAAGGCGACCGCATGCGCCTTGCAGAATCCATAGGACCCGAAGGCCTCCACGATCTCCCAGGTCCGCCGAATCGTTTCCGCTCCATACCCCCGAGCCGCCGCCTGCTGCGCGAACCACACCTTGATCCGCCCCTGCGACTCCGGATCGGACAACCCCCGCCGCACCCGGTCGGCCTCACCACGCCCACACCCGGTCATGATCGCGACGATGTCGATGACCTGCTCATGAAAGACAACGACGCCGTACGTCCCCCGCAAGGGCCCTTCCAGGTCCGGATGCGGATAGCGCACCGGCGCCCGCCCGTGCCGCGCCTCGATGAAGGGCCGCACCATGTCGGCGGCGACGGGCCCGGGCCGGAACAGCGAAATGTCGACAACCAGATCATGAAAGGTACTCGGCTGCAGCCGCCCCACCAGATCCCGCTGCCCGGGCGACTCGATCTGGAAGCACCCCAGCGTCTCGGTGGACCGAATCAGCCGATAGGTCTCCGGATCCCCCGCCGGCACCGCGTCCAGGTCGATCCGCTCCCCCGTCACCCGCTCCACCTCGGCGACCGCGTGCGCCATGGCCGACTGCATCCGCACGCCCAGCACATCGAGCTTGAGCAGCCCGAGGTCCTCCACGTCCTCCTTGTCGAACTGCGACATCGGCAGCCCCTCACCGCTGGTCGGCACCACCGGCGTACGGGCGAGAAGCGAGGCGTCGGACAGCAGCACCCCGCACGGATGCATGGCGACCCCGCGCGGCAGGGCATCGAGCGCCTCGACGAGCTCCCACAGCCTGCCGTACCGCTCCCCTTCCCGCTGAAGCTCCCGCGCGAGCCGCTTCAGCTCGGGCAGCTCCTCCAGCGCGGCGCGCGCGTCCCGGGCCCGGATGTGCGGAAAGGACTTGGCCACCCGATCGATCTCACCCGGATCCATGGACAGGGCGGCACCCACATCCCGGATGGCATGCCGCACCCGATAGGTCTCCGGCATGGACACGGTCGCCACCCGCTCGGTACCGAACCGGTCGATGATCGCCCGGTAGACCTCCAGCCGCCGGGCGGACTCCACATCGATGTCGATATCGGGCAGCACCACACGCTCCTTGGAGAGGAAGCGCTCCATCAGCAACCCGTGCTCGACCGGATCGGCGTGCGCGATACCCAGCAGATGATTGACGAGGGAGCCCGCACCGGAACCACGAGCGGCCACCCGGATCCCCATCTCCCGCACGTCGTCGACCACCTGAGCAACCGTCAGAAAATAAGAGGCAAAGCCATGGTGGGCGATGATGTCCAGCTCATGGTGCATGCGCTCCCAGTACGCGCGCCGGCCGCCGTACCCGAGCCGCACCATCCCGGCCACCGCCCGCGAGGCAAGGGCTCGCTGGGCGGAGCGCCGCCCGGCACCCACCAGATGCGCCTCGGGAAAGTGAACGGTCCCGATACCGAGATCCGCCTCGGGATCGACCCGGCACTCGGCGGCCGTGGCCAGGGTCTGCTCCAGCAGCCGATGTGCGGTGTCCTGCCGATACCCGGCGGCCTCCACCACCCGCTCGGCGACATGCAGCATGGTCTGCGCGTCCTTCAGCCAGGCCTCGCCGGAGTCCAGCTCCCCGCGCGGGTCGATCGGCACCAGCCGCCGCGCGGCATCCAGCACATCGGCAACGGGCCCCGCGCCGGGATCGGCATACCGGACGGCGTTGCTGAGCACCGGCCGGACCCCCTGCTCGGCGGCGAACCCGACGGTACGGGCGGCCAGCCGCAGCGAGCCGGGCCCCGTACCCGTACGCCCATGCCACACAGCCTCCAGCCGCAGCGCATCGCCGTAGACCTCACGCCACGCCCCGAGAAGCTCCGCGGCCCGGTCGGGACGCCCCGCGGCGAGGGCGCGCCCCACGTCCGACCCCGGACCGAGCAGCACGGTCAGGCCGTCGCCATGGTTGTCCGGCCAGGGCAGCAGAGGCAGCCCCTCTCCCCCGTGCGCCGCCGTGACGATCCGGCACAGATCGGCCCATCCCCGGGCCCCGTCCCGGGCAAGAAAGGTCACCCGAGGAGCCGACTCGTCCACGAAGGCCCCACCCCGCACCGGCACCTTCCGCCGCGCACGCCGCACGGCCTCGGCCTCGCCCACCGCCAGATCCACCCCGAAGACCGGCCGCACCCCCACCCCGGCGCAGGCCTTGGCGAAGCGCACCGCCCCCGCGACGGTGTCACGATCGGTGAGCGCGAGCACGTCCATCCCCCGCTCCGAGGCACGCTCGGCCAGCCGCTCCGGATGGGATGCCCCGTACCTCAGGGAGAACCCGGAGACGGTGTGCAGATGCGCGAAGCCCGGCACACGCACCTCCCGCACTCGTGAGCCCCGAACAGCTCTCGAACATCAGTTCCCAACTTCCACCCCCACCATACCCTCATTCTCGAACGCGTGTACGATATCCATCAGACAGCATCCCACCTGCACAAACGCCACAAAAGAACGGTGAGGACATGACACAACCACCCGCAGCCCACCCACCCGGTGCGGCAGGCACGACAAAGCCGCAGAGGAGAGCGCACGCAAGAAGCCCCCGCACACCACAGGGCATGCGGGGGCCGACGGGAGCGGAGCGTCAGGGCAGCGTGACCCCGTAGTAGCTCAACGCCTCGGTCACCGGCTGGAAGAACGTCGTACCACCGGAGGTGCAGTCACCACTGCCCCCGGACGTCAGCCCGTACGCCACGGTCCCCGCGTACAGCGGACCACCGCTGTCGCCGCCCTCGGCGCACACCGTGGTCTGGATCAGCCCGTAGACGATGTCCCCGTTGCCGTAGTTGACGGTGGCGTTCAGCGCGGTGACCCGCCCGCTGTGCGTACCGGTGGTGGAACCCCGCCGGTACACGGTCGTGCCCACCGACGGCGTGGCCGCGCTCGTGATGGACTGGCTGCCCACCGAACTCGGGTGCGAGATCGAGGAGTTGGTGTACCGCACCAGCGCGAAGTCATTGCCCGGGAAGCTGTAGCCGACATTGGTGCCGAGCACCGTGGTGTGGCTGGAGTTGCTGTACCAGGTGGAGGCCACCTGGCCGCAGTGACCTGCGGTGAGGAAGTAGTACGTGCTGCCGCTGTGCACGTTGAAGCCGAGCGAGCAGCGGTACTGACCGCCGTAGATGGCGTCGCCGCCGGTAATCAGCTTGTTGAACCTGCCGGGGGTGTGCTTGATGGTGAGCGCGCCCGCGTCGGCGCCGGCCTGCCGCTCGATCTTGGCGATCTCGGCCTTGGACACCGTGCTGTCGACGGTGACGACGACGCGGTTGGTCTTGCTGTCCACCGCCCAGGCCGTACCGGGTATGTCGGCCTTGAGGACGGCCGAGTCGGCCTTGGTGAGCTGGGCGGCGCTGAACGTGTGGGCGTCATTCGCGTTTGCCGTGGGGGCGGCGAACGCGGCCGCGGCCAGGAAGCCGGTGGCCACGGCGATCAGCCGGGTCCGTCTAGCGGTGCCGCTGCCGGAAGTGGTGCGCTTGATCCTCACTTTTCGTTCCCTCCCAGGGGAAGTCGGGGGCCCGCGTGGGGTCGGGGCCCGTGAGGCGCAGCCAGGAGGGGGGCGCCGGATTCCGCACACGCGTACCCCCTGACAAGCGCTGAGGGGGAGTATTCGGCCGAACGACCGGTCGCCACAAGAGTGCCTTTCGGCCGTTGGCTTTTAAACCATCTTTACGCGAACGTCCCCTGACACCGGCTCAGCGCACGCTCAGCGCACCCTCACCGCCCGCTCACCACCCGTTCCCCCGCCTCGACCGCCACATCCAGCGTGTTGCCGGGCGGCGGGAAGGGGCAGATGAAGTGGTCGGCCAAGGCGCACGGCGGGAGTTGGGCGCGGTTGAAGTCGACGGTCGTGCGCCCCTCGGCGTCGGGCGCGGCCGGGTAGAGGAAGCGGAACCGGAAACTGGTGTCGCCGCTGGTGGCGTCGGCGAACACCGCCCACAGCAGCCCGTCGCCCTGCTGGGCGACCCGCAGCGTCAGCTCCTGCCCGTCCAGGGTGAAGGCGAGTTCACCGGCGAGGGCGAGTCCCCGCTCGCGCCCGTCCGCGTTGCCGACCCGCACGGTGCGGGTGTCGTCGTACCGCGTGAACCGCCCCGGCACCGACCAGCGGTCGTCGTACGGGGTGGCCTCGATGCCCTCGAAGGCGCGGCGGGCGGCGGAACCGGGGTCGTAGACCCGCACCCCCCACACACCCTCGCGCACCAGCACGACCAGCCGCTTCTCCCCCAGCGCGACGCGCGCCTCCGCCACCGGCCCGAGGTCGGCGGCGAGCCGTACCTCACCCGCGAACGGCCGCCCGTCCACCCTCAGTCCGGCGGCTTCCACGGCGGTGAGCACCACGCCCTCCCCATCGGCCACCCAGGTCCCGGGAATGTCCGGAAGTCGCCCTTCCGGATGGTCCTCGACCCAGTGCGTGGCGGTCAGCGCGAGCGGCCCGTAGGGCGCGGAGACCTTCTCGACCCGCTGCTCGTGCCACAGCTTCCACGCATCGGCTGCGTCCGTCGTCATGCCGTCGTTCCTTTCATCTGCGATCAGCCTTCCCGTGCCGGGTGTGCCGGCCCGAGATGGGAGCGGAGGGTGGCGCCCTGGTATTCCGTGCGGAACACGCCAGCTCGACGTACGGCACCGAAGCGGTCCGGCAGATCGACGGCGGCGGCGGCGAGATGCAGCGGCCCACGGCCGTACGAGGCGCCCATGTCTCACAGCACCTTCGCCAGGAACGCCCGCGTCCGCTCGTGCCGCGGCCGGTCCAGCACCTCGCCCGGCGGCCCCTGTTCGACGATCCTGCCGTCGGCCATGAACACCACCGTGTCGGCGACGCCCTCCACCGCCTCCTTGCGGGGCCGTTTCAACGCGGACACCGGGGCCTCGACGACGTTGTCGAGGACCGTGAGGTGGGGAAAGAGGTGGAAGTTCTGGAAGACGAACCCGATCCGGGTGCGCTGTCGCAGCACCTCGCGCTCGGGCAGTTCGTACAGCTTGTCCCCGGCGCGCCGGTACCCCATCAGCGAGCCGTCGACGCTGATCTCGCCCCGGTCCACCTTCTCCAGATGGTTGATGGTGCGCAGCAGCGTGGACTTGCCGGAGCCGGAGGGGCCGAGCACGACCGTCACCTCACCGGCGTGCACCTGGAGATCGATGCCCTTGAGGACGTCGAGCGGGCCGAAGCTCTTGTGCACCGACCTGATGTCGACCATGACGCTCATCGCGCGGGTTCCCTTTCGAGTGAGGTGCTCAGGAAGGCCAGCGCCGCCCGGGCGGTGGCGTCGTTCTGCCGGAACGCGGCCCCGCCGGTGCGCGGCCGGGTGAAGGCGCCGGGGGTACGGGCGTCGGTGTACGGGCCGAGCGCGAAGCGCCGGGGATGCGGTCGCCCGGCGCCGTCGAGGATCCGGCCGTCGCCGGGGTCGACGCGGAGCAGTCCGTCGGGCGTCTCGGCGGCGCCGTCGGTGTGCAGTGCGCGCAGCAGGCGGTCGCGGGCCCGGCCGACGGTGGGCTCGGGCAGCCGGGCCTCGACCAGCGCCCGGGCCTCGACGACGAAGCCCGGCACGGTGGGACTCGTGGCACGGAACACCCCGTCCGCGGCGGTGACGGACATGTCGGCGCCGACGAACCTGAGCAGGCCGGCCCGGGACAGCGCGAGCATCTGCCGCAGCCGGGGGCCGGGCGGCCCGGACGCCAGGTAGCTGAAGAATCCGTGCCACCACGGGCCGATGTTCCCGAGGCGGACGAGCTGCCCGTAGACGGAGAGCAGCCCGAGGAAGACGCCGAGGTCCGCGCTGTACGACGGATCATGACGGCGTCTCAGGTCCGCCTCGACATACCGCCGCAGGCCCTCCTGGAAGTCCTCGTGCGAGGCATGGCGCACCCCGTCCAGCGGATGATCGAGCGCGGTGAGGTCGAGCCGGTCGGCCGGATCGGGCACGGCGGCGGCGACCAGCGCCTGCACCTCGGCGGCGTCGCTCGCGGCCGCGTACTTCTCCTCGAAGTCGGCCCAGGCCATCGCCGTACGCTCGGCGTGGGCGGTGAAGAGGCGGTGATAGTGGGCGAAGCCCAGCTCCTTCTCCACCAGCGGCCACACATCGCGCCGGAAGTCGAGGCCGCCGGGACGGGCCTGCAGGGCCTCGACCTGGGCCGGGCCGAGGAAGCGGGGCAGCGGGGGCCGGTCGCCGGTCCAGTCGTAGCCGATCTTCGCGTGGTACGGCACTCCGCGCCGCGAGCCGACGTGGAGCACCGGCTCCCGCCCCGAGGGAAGGTAGGTGTCGCCCTGGTACCGCCCGCCGCGCCCCTCGGTGAGCAGCACCATCAGGTCGACGAAGGCCAGCCCGAAACCGCGGACGAGAACGGGTTCGCCGGGCCTCAGCGGGGACAGGTCGCTGTCGGCGGTGAAGTCGGGCGGCAGGTGCACCAGGTCGTGCTCGCGGGCGTACGCGGCCAACTTCGCCTGATCACCGTCGAGTTGGGCGTCCAGATGGCCGATGGCGAGGATCACCAGGTCGGCGGCAAGGGGACGCGGATCGCCCTCCAGCCACACCTGCTGGCGGCCCTCGCGCGGGCCGCTGATCCGCAGGGCGCGCCGGGGATGGTGCCGCACGGTGATGCCCGCGGGCAGCTCGGCCCGGGCTCGCTCGTACACCCAGCGCAGATAGCGGCCCTGGAGCTGCCGGTCGGCGAAGGTGCCGCCGTCGAGGCCTGCCCACTCGTGCAGGGTGGGGCCCTCGCGCACCGGTCCTTCCATGGTCACCGTCTCGTCGGTGAACATGGTGACGTCCTCGGCGTGCGAGTTCATCCACAGCAGCGGGGACTGCTCCTGCCGCCAGATACGGCCGCCACCCGGCGGATGCGGGTCGACCAGATGGATGTCGAGGCCCCGGCCGGCGTACAGCTCGGGGGCGTTGGCGGCGATGCGCTCCAGCAGTCCGGTCCCCCGCGGCCCGGCTCCCACGATCACCAGCTGCGGCCTCATCGGGCGTGCTCCGTGCCACGCGCGTAGTACTTCTCGATGTAGTGCTGTCCCAGGCCGAGAGCCGAGGTGACGACCGCGTACCAGAGGGTCGCGACCATCAGCAGCGGGATGACCTGGTAGGTCCGGTGGTAGATCAACTGGGCGGAGAACAGCAGGTCGTCGACGGCTATGACGCTGACGATCGAGGTGCCCTTGAGGGTGCCGACGAGCATGTTGCCGGCGGGCGGCACGATGGCGCGCATGGCCTGCGGCAGCACGATCCGCCACCAGCGCCGCGACCGGCTCAGGCCCAGCGCCTGGGCGGCCTCGATCTGCCCGCGGTCGACGGAGAGGATGCCGGCCCGGACGACCTCGGCGGCGAAGGCGGCCTCGTGCAGGGTGAGTCCGACGATCGCGACGGCGACCGGGGTGAGCAGGTTGACGGTCTTCACGCCGAACACCTGTGGGTACAGCGCCCCGATGTTGAACCACAGCAGCAGCTGCACCAGGATCGGGATCGAGCGGAACAGCCACACGTAGCCCCAACCGACCGCGCGCAGCACGGGGTTGGCGGAGAGCCGGAAGGCGGCGAGCAGGGTGCCCAGCGCGAAGCCGAGGACCATCACGACCGCGGTGAGCCACAGCGTGAGCCAGAGCCCGCGCAGAATGGAGCCGGTGGTGAAGTAGTCGGCGACGACGTCCCATTGGAACGCCTTGTTGCGCAGGACGGAGTTGACGGCGAGGGCGAGCAGCACGAGGACGACGACGGCTGCCGCCCACTGGCCGTACCGGCGCTGCGGGACGATCCGCGGGACGTCCGCGGGCTCGGGAATGCCCGGGGCGGCGGGGGGTTTGGCGAGGGTGTCGGATGACATGCGAAGGCTCCGTGACGCGAAGAGACGTCAGAACACGGGTGATGCCTTCACACGGACGCGCCGTGCGGCGCGGGTACGGCCGAGCCCCTCAGCAGGGCCGTCCACCGAGAGTACGTGGGCGTTTCCCTTCGCTGTCAAGGCTGTCCGAACTGTGAGCCGTACATCTCAAGTCAGTTGACGCGGAACCGGATGCCTGTTCCACTTGGCCCATGCATCCACAGCAGTGGCTGGTCACCCGCTCCCACATCGACTTCGGTCGCGTGTGGTCCTCTTCCTGTTGAGCTGACCCCCTGCATGCGCCTGCCCTCGGGCGGGCGCACTCGCGTTCTCCCTTTTCCTCGCCTTCACACGCGCACCCCTCCCCTCGCGCTCTGCACCCTTTCCGCTCCCAGGAGACCGCAACCGATGCGCACGCTTCATTTTGTACCTTTTTTCGGCATTACGTCGGCCGCCCTGCTCCTCACCGCCTGCGGCTCGGGCGGGGCGGGCACAGCCCCGGTGGCGGCCAAGTCCGACGACGTACCCACCGCCGACGTCGTCTCCGCCGAGCAGAAGGACGAGGCGGCGGCCAGGCTGCTGCCCGCCGGCACCACCCGCCTCACCGTCGCCATCAGCGTCGGCGGCACCCCGCCCGGCACCACGTACCTCTCCGACGGCAAGACGCTGACCGGCCAGGACGTCGACTTCACCAAGGCGGTCGCCAAGGTGCTCGGCGTCAGGCTGAAGGTGGAGCAGGCGAGCTTCGAGGCGATCCTGCCCGCGCTGGACAGCGGGAAGTACGACTTCGGCGCCTCCAACTTCGGCGTCACCGACGAGCGCCGCAGAACCATCGACTTCGTCACCTACATCAACGACGGCCAGGGCTTCGCCACCCGCAAGGACAGCAAGCTGACGCGGGTCACCGACCTGAAGCAGCTCTGCGGGCTGAACGTGGCGACCGGCGCCGGCACGACCTTCGAGGCCACGCTGGAGGAGAACAAGCACGTGTGCACCGACGCGGGCAGGAAGCCCTACCAGGTGCAGACCTACTCCGAGCCGAGCGCGATCTGGTCCTCGGTCCAGCAGGGCCGCAGCGACGTGGTGATGTCCACCATCAACGGCCTGCGCTACGCCGTGACCCACCAGCCGGGCCTGAAGTTCCTGAACGAGTACCACCGCCTGGACGTGGGCTTCGCCTTCAAGAAGGGCAGCAGGCTCACCCCCGCCTTCCGGGCGGCGGTGAACAGGCTGCTGGCCGACGGCACGTACGAGAAGATCCTCGGGAAGTGGGGCACGACGGGCTCGGCCCTCACCAGGTCGCGGATCAGTCCGCCGGAACTGAAGAACTGAGCGAGACGGTCACAGGGGCACCGTCACAGGCCGCAGTCACCACACGAGCAGCACTCACAGCACTCGCAGCACTGGCAGGCCTCGCAGCACGACAGGTCGCAGTCGCAGTTGGCACAGCACCCCTCGCGCTTCTTCCGCGACCAGGGACCCTCGAACTCGTCGGCGCAGCACACCTTGCAGGTGCAGCACAGGCCGAGGGCGGCCGCGCAGCCGGCCCAGAAGCCGCGCTTGTCAGGGTGCGGCGGCTGCCCGCCGAAGGGGTTGCCGTACGGGTGGCCCGGCGCTTTCGGCGCGTGGTGGCCGAGCGGCGGTCCGAAGGAGGCCTCGGGCGCGTGTCCGCACGCGCGCGTGCCGAACGCGCGGTCCACCGAGCGCTCCAGTTCGTGCACGAGCAGCAGATGGACCAGCCTGCCGTGGGCGAACTCGGCCTCCCGCAGGGCGAGCCGGATGCCGTGCACGGCGTCGTCGGCGAGCCGGCGGGCCTCGGCACGGGAGGTGCCGGTGGCGGTGAGGGGGTTCCAGGCGCCCGACGCGGCGTCGGCCTCCTGGTCCTCCACGGCGTCCAGCAGATGTGCGAGCCGCCCGAAGAGCCGGCCGGCCTCCGCGAGCGGCTGTGCGTTGCCCGGCCGTCCGGCCAGCACCGCGGTGTGGGCGAAGGCGGCGGCGGTCGCGCTCTCGGTCGGCTCGGTGACCGTCAGGATCGGGGTGCCGTATCCGGCGAGGGTCTCCAGGCCGAGCTGCCGGCCTGCGGCTTCGACGAGGACGCCGGTGTCGAAGCCGACCGCGGCGCCGCTGTGGGCGCCGGCCCTGCCCCAGCCCGCGGCGACGCGGCGCGCGGCGGCGGCCACGGGCCGACGGGCCAGCAGCCCGTCCCGGTCGGCGACATGGTCGCGCACCTTCACCGCGGCGAGCACCAGCGAGACGGCGGCGGCGAGCCGGGCACCCTCGCCCTGGGCGACGGAGGCGGTGCGCATCCCGCGCAGCGCGCACGGCCCGGCCGTACGGCGGCCGTCGGCGGTCCGTCCGGCCTGAGCCTCCGTCAGGACCGATATGAGAAGGCCGTCATAGTTCGTCACGATGCGCGCGAGCTGCCCGTGATCGCGGCGCAGGGCGAGGCAGAGCCCGCACAAGTGCGCCATCCACTCGGCCTTGAGGCTTTCGCCGAGCCGATGAGAGCACGGTCTGACGATTCCGAACACGACGATCCCCCGTGGTGTGGTACGACGTTGACGTTCACCCGTACGCACCGATCATCACCCATCCGCCGCCGACAATCATATTTCACTCTCAGTCAGCAGCCGTATGAGTCGCGACCCTTGGGGCACAAGGGCTCTCGACGGATCGGCTGTGCACCAGTACCGTCACAAACCCCCCGCGCGGCGTCTATCCACTTGGCGCGCCGTCCGCATCATGGATGACCATAGGGACGCGGAAAGCAGAAAAAGACCGCTGTGAGAGGAGGCGTCCATGGGATCGGTACGCAAGGCGAGTGCGTGGCTCGGCCTCGTCGACGACAACGATGACGAGCGTTACTACGACGACGAGTACTCCGAGGGCTCCGAATCCGGGGACGCCTGGGTCACCGACCCGCGGGTGAAGGTGGCCTCGGACACGGCCGAGGAGAAGGGCCGCCGGATCGGCACGGTCACCCCGGACAGCTTCCGGGACGCCCGCGCCATCGGCGAGCTGTTCCGGGACGGGGTCCCGGTCATCATGAACCTCACCAACATGGAGCCCGGCGACGCCAAGCGCGTGGTGGACTTCGCGGCGGGGCTCATCTTCGGTCTGCGCGGCTCGATCGACCGGGTGTCCAACCGGGTGTTCCTGCTCACCCCGGCCGACACCCAGATCATCAGCGGTGAGGCGTCCGCCCACCGCGAGGACGGCTTCTTCAACCAGAGCTGAGGCAGGGCCGCTCACCGGCCCTGCCCGCCCCGGTGCTCACCGGAAGGCGTCGAGCCCGGTGAGCGCCTTGCCCAGCACGAGCTGGTGCATCTCGACGGTGCCCTCGTAGGTGAGCACCGACTCGAGGTTGGTCGCGTGCCGCATCACGGGGTATTCGAGCGAGATCCCGTTGGCACCGAGGATGGTCCGCGCCGTACGACAGATCTCGATGGCCTCGCGGACGTTGTTGAGCTTGCCGAAGCTGACCTGCTCGGGACGCAGGCGGCCGGCGTCCATCCGCCGCCCCAGATGGTGGGCGAGCAGGATCCCCTTGTGCAGTTCCACCGCCATGTCGGCGAGCTTGGCCTGGGTGAGCTGGAAGCCGCCGATGGGCCGCCCGAACTGCTCCCGCGTCCTCGCGTAGTCGACCGCCGCCTCGAAGCTGCTGCGCGCCGCGCCCATCGCGCCCCAGACGATGCCGTACCGGGCGTGGGACAGACAACTGAGCGGTCCGCGCAGTCCAGTGACCTCCGGGAGTACGGCGTCCGCGGGCAGTCGTACGTCGTCCATCACCAGTTCGCTGGTGACGGAGGCGCGCAGGGACCACTTGTGCTTGATCTCGGGCGCCGAGAAGCCGGGGGTGTCGGTGGGGACGACGAAGCCGCGGATGCCGTCCTCGGTCTGCGCCCAGACGACGGCCACCCCGGCGACCGACCCGTTGGTGATCCACATCTTGCGGCCGCTGAGTACCCAGTCGTCGCCGTCGCGCTTGGCGTGGGTGCGCATGGAGGCGGGGTCGGAGCCGTGGTCGGGCTCGGTCAGCCCGAAGCAGCCGATCACCTCGCCGGCCGCCATGCGGGGCAGCCACTGAAGCTTCTGATCCTCGCTGCCGAACCGGTGGATCGCGTACATGGCGAGGGAGCCCTGCACGGAGACGAGGGACCGGATGCCCGAGTCCGCCGCCTCCAGCTCCAGGCAGGCCAGGCCGTACTGCACGGCCGTCGCCCCCGCACAGCCGTACCCCGTCAGGGACATGCCGAGGGCGCCGATGGAGCCGAGTTCGCGCGCGAGTTCACGGATGCCGGGCAGCTCCCCCTTCTCGTACCACTCGGCGACGTACGGCAGCACCCGGTCCGCCGCCCAGGCCCGCACGGTGTCCCGCACGGCCAGGTCCTCCGGTTCCAGCAGGTCGTCGATCCCGAGCGGGTCGGCGGGATCGAAAGGGGGCAACTTCGCGGACGCGGACATGGGACACCCTCCGGCACACAGAAAACTAGCACCGCTAATCACTTATGTGCCGCCGACGTTACGGTGCGGTGTCCTGCACGTCCAGTACGTCGGTCACGTCAGACGGAGACGCGGGACTCCACCACTTCCCGCTGCGCGGGCAGCTCCAGCGCCTCCACCGCCGCCGGTGACTGCGCGCACTGCATGACCCGCGGCAGCCGCAGCGCCATCACTGCGCCCAGCAGCAACAGCCCCGCGCTCACCAGCAGCGTCACATGCAAGCCGTGCACGAAGGAGTCCCGGGCGACCCGCCGCAGCGCGGCACCGGTGGATCCGCCCAGCCGCCCGGCGACGGCGTAGGCCTCGCCGAGCGAGTGACCGGCCGCGTCCGAGGCGTGCCGCGGAACGCCCGGCACCGCTCGCAGATGCGGTGCGTAGGCCGCGTTCATCACGCTGCCCAGCAGCGCGATGCCGATGCCGGCGCCCAGCTGGTACGAGGTCTCGCCGATCGCCGCCGCGCCGCCGGCCTGCTCCGCCGGGGCCTCGCTGAGCATCGACTCGTACGCCCCGAAGAGCGTGGTCTCCAGACCGAAGCCGAGAAGCACGAAACCGGAGAGCAGCAGCGGCGCGTTGTCGGTGCCGCCCATCGCGGTGAGCGTCAGGACCGCGGCGGCGGTGAGACAGAAGCCGAAGCAGACCATCCGGCGCGGCCCGAACCGGCGCAGCAACCGCGCGCCCGCCAGGCCCGCCGCCATCGCGGCGACGGTCAGGGGCAGCAGCCTCAGGCCGGTCTGCAGCGGGGAGAGCCCGAGCACCAGTTGCAGATACTGGGCGGCGATCAGCTCCAGGCCGACGAGCGCGAGCATCGCCAGCACGATGCAGCCGACCGAGGTGCTGAACGCGGGCCGGCGGAACATCCGCAGGTCCACCAGCGGATGCGCAAGCCTGCGCTGCCGCCGTGCGAAGAAGAAGAGGAGGGCCGCGCCGGCCAGCAGCGGCAGCACGGTGAAGGGGCTCGCCGGTGCCTCGCCGCCGCCCAGCCGCTTCACGCCGAGGACCACACCGAACAGTCCTCCGGCCGCCATCAGGGCACCGACGACGTCCCAGGGACCGCGCCGGTCACCGCGCGACTCGGGCAGCAGGATCCGGCCCACCGGGAGACTGATCAGCATCAGCGGGATGTTGACGAGGAAGACCGCGCCCCACCAGTAGTGCTCCAGCAGGAAGCCGCCGAGCAGTGGGCCGACGGCCGCACCGACGGCGGCCACCGCGCTCCAGACGCCGATGGCGAGCGCGCGTTCGCGCCGGTCGGGGAAGACCTGACGGAGGATCGACAGGGTCGCCGGCATGATCATGGCGCCGCCGACGCCGAGCAGCGCGCGGGCGAGGATGAGCATCTCGGCGGTCTGCGCGAAGGCGGCCAGTGCGGAGGCGACGCCGAAGAGGCCGTAGCCGAGCAGCAGGACGCGTCTGCGGCCGACCCGGTCGCCGAGGGTGCCGAAGAGGATCAGCAGCGAGGCGCAGACCAGCGGATAGACGTCGACGATCCAGAGCAGTTCTATGGCGCCGGGCTTGAGGTCCTCGGTGACGGCGGGGACCGCCACGTGCAGCACGGTCGCGTCGAGGGCGACGAGCAGGAGGCTGGTGCAGAGGACGACGAGGACGACCCAGCGGTTCGCACCGGGCCCGGCCGTCCTACGGCGCGGCCGTACGGCAGCCGTGGTCGTCCCGGACATGTACGTACCTCCCAGATGTGCCGCGCGTGGGGCGGACCGACGGGGTGGGGACTCCCTGTCGTACGGCCGGAGAGGAGCGGGGTCTCCGGCCCGCGCACAACCCACGCGGGTGACTCGTCAGCGTACGCGAGTTCGCCACGGGGGCACGTGGCGGACCTCTCACACGCGGGACGGAACCCGTGTGGCGTACGCCACTTCGTTCCCCCTTGACCACGCCCCGGGGGCCGGTGCGGTTCCGCCGCCCGTCGATAATCGAGTCCGTGACCGATCTTGACACGCGTGTGGCCCCAGCCCACGCCCCACTTCTCCGCCGGGCGATCCCGGCCCTCCTGGGCTATGCGGCGGTCCGCGCCCTGGGGCTGGTCGTGCTGGCGTTGTGGAGCGCCGCGCGCGGCAAGAGCGCGTACACCCTGCTGACCGCGCGCTGGGACTCGCTCTGGTACACGCGGGTCGCCGAGCTGGGGTACGGCTACGAGGTGCGGCTGCCGAACGGCGATGTGCACTCCAATCTGGCGTTCTTTCCGCTGCTGCCGTGGCTGGAGCGGCTGGGGCACGCGGCCCTTCCGCTGTCGTACGCGGACGCCGGTTTCGTGGTCGGCCTGCTCGCCTCGCTCGCCGCGGCCTGCGGGATCTTCGCCGTCGCCGAGCGGGTGTACGGGCCCCGGGTGGGGATCTGCGCCGTACTGCTGTGGGCGGTGCTGCCGGTCGGGATCGTGCAGTCGATGGCGTACAGCGAGTCGCTGTTCACGGCGCTGGCGGCCTGGTCGCTGTACGCGCTGCTGACCGGCCGGTGGATCACCGCGGGCACACTGGCGGCGCTGGCGGGGCTGACCCGGCCGGTGGGGGCTGCGGTTGTCGCGGCGGTGTGGGTGGCGGGCATGCTCTCGTTCGTGCGGGACCGGAGCACGATGCGCACGCCCGGCGCACACAACACCGAACACGCCCCGGCGCCCACACCCGGCGCATCCGACAACACGCGCGCCCCGGCGCACACGCCCGGCGTGGAGGCCGCTTCATACAACCCTCATATCCCTGAGGCCCCGGCGGACACCCCCGCCCCAAGCGCCCCACCCGCCCCGACGTGGCGCCGGGCCCTCGGCATGGTGATCTCGCCGCTAGGGGCCGCCGGTTATGTGCTCTGGGTCGGACAGCGGACCGGTAGGGGATTGCTCGGATACCTGGACGTCCAGGCCGGATGGCGCAATGGGTTCGACGGCGGCTACGCGTTCGCGCGCTTCGTGGCCGACAAGTTCACGTCATTTCCGTCCGCGTTCGCCGGCGCCGGTCTGATCATCGGGGTCGCCCTGCTGCTGTGGCTGTACGTGACCGGCGTCCGCCGGCGTCAGCCGGTCGAACTGCTGGTGTACACGGGTGTCGTCCTCGCCCTCGCCCTGTGCGCGTCGAGCTACTTCGGCTCCAAGCCGCGGCTGCTGATGCCGGCGTTCCCCGTGCTGCTGCCACTCGCCTGCGCCCTCGCCCGGCTGCGCACGTCCCGATCCGCGCTGGTCACGGGCGGGTTGGCGGTCGCCACGGCGGTCTACGGGGCCTTCTGGCTGAACGGCTCCGGCCCCCCGTGATCGACTTCAGCGGCCGATGACGCCCCGGAAAATTCCGCGCCAGGACCGGGTTAACGCATTCATAAGCGCTATATAAACAACGCCCGGCATGATCAAAGGAATTGAAGGGAACGGCCTCACAGGATTGCGGAATGCCTGAAATTCGGGGCGCCCTTGAGAGGTTTCCCACATCACATCGTCATCACAAAGCCGCTGTTTCGACCGGGAACACAGCTCACTCGCTGTAACGTCGATTGGGTGCGTACCGAACGAAACCTCACCCGGCGTCTGGACCGGGTGTTCGCCAGACTCGACCGTGAGCCGGAACGACCGGCCCACATCGATGTGCCGAGGATGAGCCGGCACCGGGTCGTTCTGTTCACGGCGACCCTGGCTTTCTACCTGGCGATCGTGTGGGCCGTGGTGATCACGTCCTGGCTGGTCCGGCTCGACTGGCAGGTCATGTTCTTCCGGCCGTACCAGCAGTGGCCGCAGATCCACGCCTTCCTCGACTACTACGTGGTGCTCGGCCAGCGCGGCCCCACCGCGGTGATGGTCGCGGCCTGGCTCGGCTGGCGCTCGTGGCGGCAGCACACCCTGCGCCCGCTGCTCACCCTGGCCACCTCCCTGCTCCTGCTGAACATCACGGTCGGCGCCGCCAAGCTCGGCATGGGGCGCCTCGGTCCGCACTACGCGACCGTGATCGGCTCGAACGAGATGGGCCTGGGCGGCGATATATTCCCCAGCGGCCACACCGCCAACGCGGTCGTGACCTGGGGCATCCTGGCCTATCTGGCCTCCACCCCGAGAGCGCGCCGCTGGCTGTCGGCGCTGTCCGCGATCACGGCGCTGGGCGTCGGCCTCACCACCGTCTACCTCGGTACGCACTGGCTGAGCGACGTGCTGCTGGGCTGGGCCGCCGGCCTGCTGATCCTGCTCGCCCTGCCGTGGTTCGAGCCGCTGATCGCCAGGGCCGAGACAGCGCTGTTCGACCTGCGCGACCGCTGGCGCGCCCGCCACAGCCGGCCCGTGCCCGAACCCGCCGTCCCGGTCACGCCGGTGGTGCTCAGGCCGACTCGCGCCCAGGCCGGGCAGCCGGCCCCCGCGCGCGAGCCCGCCGCCTCGACCCGTGCCTCCAGAGGGCTGGCGCATCTGGCCCCGGGACCGCACACGACCCGCTCGGAACGCACCCCGGTCACCCCGGCCGGCAGCCGCCGCCCGCCACACGCCGACCACCGCGTGCCGCGCGGCACGACCCAGCCGGCCCGGCCGCTGACGGGCGGCTGACGCCGGGGCCCGGTACGCACAACGGCCCCGCGCATACGACGAAGGCCCCGCTTCCCGAAGGAGGGAAACGGGGCCTTCGCCCGGTACGCGTCCAAATGGCGCGGCCCTCAGCCTTTCCAGGCGCGAGCCACCACGCCCTCCCGCACCTCGAAGTTCAGCCGGCCCACCCGGTACTCCATGGTGATGATCGCGCCCGGCGGCAGCGACCGTACGGTCGACCAGCCACGCTCCCGAGCGAGCCGCTCGGCGTGCGCGGCGTCGAGGCCGACGTACCCGTCCGGACTGTCCTGGGGCTCCGCTGGCGGAGTGGGAATCGGTGCCATGCCGCCACGCTACCGCGCAGCGCAAGGTAAGAGTCGTATCCGGCTCCCGTCACACTTCTGTCACAGCTTCCCGACCGCGTTTCCCTCGAACTCCATCACACGTACGGGCGTTTCCACAGGGTGCACCGGGGTAATCGAACAGAATTCACGCGCCCCTGAGCAACCCGCCGAATTACCCGCCGGAAAGTTCCGCCGCCGGGATCCGGACGGGCCCCGGGGGGTGTGAATCCCCGCGCAATCCGGCAGCGCGGCCGGGCCATCTGACGCCGCATGGGAATTTTCACGGATTCAGCACATCAGCGCCACGCCCCCTGTCGGAACGGGTGACCCCGCGAGCATCATGGCGCCGGTCCGCGGGTACGCGGGGCGGCAGGCCCGGGCGCGACGATGCGAAGGGGCGGGCGAGCGATGGGGACCGAGACCGTAGGGGCGTCGGCAGGGCCGGCGCGCGGCAGGAACCGGGCCGACCGGGTGGTGGTCGACTGGCTCACCACCACCGACCACAAGAAGATCGGGCATCTGTACCTGATCACGGCGTTCGGCTTCTTCCTGGCCGGCGGGGTCATGGCGCTGCTCATGCGCGCGGAACTGGCCCGGCCGGGACTCCAGATCATGAGCAACGAGGAGTACAACCAGCTGTTCACGCTGCACGGCACGATCATGCTGCTGCTCTTCGCGACCCCGAGCTTCGCGGCCTTCGCCAACGAGCTGATGCCGCTGCAGATAGGTGCGCTTCCGCCTGATCTCCCCGGTCAGCCCGGCGGGCTCGATCACCTCGAAGGGGAAGCCGGTCATCATGATGTGAATGACCATCACCTCCAGGTTCGGCGCTCCGCTGCGCAGGACGCAGGCGTCCTCCCCGTCCGCCTCCAGCGTCCCGGCGGACGGCGAGATGCGCTCGGCGGCCTCGTGCAGCGGCACCAACAGCCGTACGGCGGAGTGCGTGGCGTACGCGCGCGTGGAGACGCCCTTGGAGACGTAGGCGGCCAGGTCCTCGGCGGGGGGCTCGCGCGGGGTGAAGCGGGGCCCGTGCGGGGGCTTGGGAGTGATGCGGTCGACGCGGAAGGTCCGCCAGTCCGCCCGGTCGACGTCCCAGGCGACCAGATACCAGCGCCGCTCGGTGCACACCAGCCGGTGCGGCTCGACGGTGCGGCGGCTGTCCGCGCCGTCGTGCGTGCGGTACTCGAAGCGCAGCCGCTCGGCGTCCCGGCACAGGTTGGCCAGTCCGGTGAGGAGCGCCGGGTCGACGTCCGCGGCCGGCGGGCCGCCGCGCAGCATCGGCACGGTGTAGGCGCCCAGGGCGCTCACCCGGCGGCGCAGCCGGCCCGGCAGCACCTGTTCGAGCTTGGCGAGGGCGCGCACCGAGGTCTCGCCGATGCCCTCGATGCCCTGCCCGGCGGCGGTGCGCAGGCCGACGGCCACGGCCACGGCCTCGTCGTCGTCCAGCAGCAGCGGCGGGAGTTCGGCGCCCGCGCCCAGTTGGTAGCCGCCGCCGGTGCCGGGGCTGGCGTTGACCGGGTAGCCCAGCTCGCGCAGCCGGTCCACGTCCCGGCGGACCGTGCGCGTCGTGACGCCGAGCCGGCCGGCGAGTTCGGCGCCGGACCACTCGCGGTGGGCCTGGAGCAGCGAGAGCAGGCGCAGCAGACGTGCCGAGGTCTCCAACATGGGGCCGAGTCTGTCAGGGAACGCGGACAGCCACTGTCCTCGACGGACAGCGGCTGTTCTGCGCGGGTGCTCGGTGTTCAGAGCGCGAGGCGCTGGCCGGGCACGATCAGGTTCGGGTCGTCGCCGATGACCTTCTTGTTGGCGGCGTAGATCCGCTGCCAGGTGGTGCCGTGCCGCTCGGCGATGGCGCTCAGGGTGTCGCCCTCGCGGACGGTGTAGCCACCCGTGCCGCGGGACTCGCTGCGGTTGGTGTGGCCGGCCGGGCGTTCCGGCGCCTTCGCCGGGGCGGACTTCGTCGTCACGCTGCCCTTGTCGACGCTCGTACCGGTGGTCGCGGCCGCCGGGGCCGCGCCAAAGGCTCCGGCGCGGGCCGAGCAGACCGGCCAGGCGCCCCAGCCCTGGGCCTGCTGGACCTCGGTGGCGACGGCGATCTGGGCGCTCCTGGAGGCCTGGTCGGCCGTCGGGGCGTAGGCGGTGCCGCCGTACGCGCGCCAGGTGCCGGCGGAGAACTGGAGCCCGCCGTAGTAGCCGTTGCCGGTGTTGATGTGCCAGTTGCCGCCGCTCTCGCACTGGGCGATGCGGTCCCACACTCCGTTGTCCGCCGCGGCGGCGTTGCCGGTGGCGGCCAGCACTCCCAGCGGGGCCAGCAGTGCGGCTCCGGCCAGCGCGGCCGTCGTACGGCCCTTGCGGGCGCCGTCGGGACGGGCGGTGTTGCGGGTGGTATCGGCACACTCGGACATGTAATTCCCTCTCCACGAACCCGGGCTCCCCCGGGCGGAGCACGCCTCGCCGCGCAGGACCGCGGTCGTGCGTGCCCGCCCCGTCCGTGTGACCGGTGCCGGCGGTGGTGCTGTGCCGGTGCCGGGCGTCGGACGTACCCGAGCGGTGCTCGTTGCACACGGCGGAGGAATGTAAGGAGGACGAGCGGTCGGAATCAACCAACTCACTGTCATTCCAGGCCAGTTGCCCGTTACCGCGAGTATCGGCGATTTTCGGCCACCCACTACATCCGCTGATTTCCTGATTTTTCGACCAACGACTGAAGCGATCTGTGACCCACTTCACCACTCCAAGTTCCTTGACGAGGCGACGAGTTGACCATGAGTAGCGAATTCCGGACCGTTGGTGACCGTGTGCGCCGCTTGGTTCGAACCGGTTGCCCTCGGGGCGTGACTCCCACCACAGGACGTCCGTTGTCTTCTTCATGAGCCCGGAACCCCGGGACTCAGCGGCCGGGAGCCACCCGGCCGACCCAGCACCGCATCCCGAGGAGCCACCGTGCCGCGCATGCTCGACGTCAGTGACGCCGTACGCGCCGAGATCGGCGACGAAGAAGCCGACCGGCTGCTCGCCGGAGAGAACGCCCCGGGCAGTTACGACTGCACGTCCTGCCGCACCCCGGGCGACTCCGAGCAGGAGCGCACCAGCACCGTTCTGTTCGTCGGCGACGAGACCGCCGTCCTTGCTTTCGCCCACGCCAGCTGCCTGCCCTCGCAGGTCGTCCAGGTCACCGAGGAGCAGCTGCAGGGCGCCGTCCGGTCCATCGGCGGCGGCACCGCGGGCTCCGGGGCCGCGGGCTCCGCCGCCGCGGGTGAGCCGCAGAAGGCCGTGCCCGAGCAGGCCGTGCTCGGCGTGACCAGCGGACTCGTCCTGATCGAGGGAGAGTTGCACCCCGCGCTCGTCGTCGAGCCGACCTCGCCGATCGTGCGTCCGGGCTCCACCGGGACGGGCGACGACTTCCTGCCGCTGCTCATCGAGCAGGGGTTCATGCCGCTGACCGAGCTGGCGTCCGTGCCGCCGGTGCTGCACGGCTGGTCGGTGCTGCTCGCCGTGGGCCAGCTGCACGCGGTGCTGCAGCCCTCGGCGAGCGGCGGGCAGCCGGTGGCCTGGTGGCAGGCGCATCAGCCGCTGCAGGTGGCGGACAGCTGGCGGGCCGCCGCGAACAAGCACCAGCAGGTGCTGATGTTCGCTGCGCCGGTGGGTTCCATCGGCCGGCAGCCGCGGGAGGACCTGCTGCGGGAGTCCCTCGACAAGGCGGCGGCGAACGGGAAGCTGGTCGCGGCGGCGCTTCCTCTTGCGGGCACGTGATTCCTTCGCGCGCATATCAGCACAGTCCGGCGCCCCTGATTCCGTGACCGCATCCCTTTGGGGCCCCGGTCGTTTGGACATACGTGCACGCATACGACGCTCCCCCTCCCCGCCGGTCCGCCTTCGTCTCTGTTCCCTCTGCGCGGTTGGCGCAGGACGGAGGCGGTGGGGGCTCGGCCACGCCGATCTACGACTCGCTCTACGCGGAGTGGGTCAAGACCTTTCGTACGCTGCCGGGTGACCGCAGCGGGGAGGAGGGGCTGACGTTCAGCCCCTTCGGGCAGCTGCCCGACCGCACGGGGGGCTACGGGGGCCACCGGGCGGGGTCGTTCAGCAGCACGTACAGCGCCTACAGCGCGGGCGCGTACAGCGCGCGGCAGCAGTCGCAGTGGCAGCGGGTGGGCACGCTGGGGCGGCAGCATCAGGACAGCGGGATGCAGCATGTGCCGGCGGCGCTGCCGCCGGGGCCGCGCCGCGGTGTGTGACCGGCCTACGACGTGAAGGGCGACCCCTGGAGGACCAGGTGCCGCCCTTCACGTCGTACCGCCGTTACTTCTTCTTCGCGCCGCGCTTCTCGCGCACCCGCACGGAGATGTGGATCGGGGTGCCCTCGAAGCCGAACTCCTCGCGCAGGCGGCGCTCGATGAAGCGCCGGTAGCCGGCCTCGATGAAGCCCGAGGCGAAGAGGACGAAGCGCGGGGGCTTGGTGCCGGCCTGGGTGCCGAACAGGATGCGCGGCTGCTTGCCGCCCCGGATCGGGTGCGGGTGGGCCGAGACCAGCTCGCCGAGGAAGGCGTTGAGGCGGCCGGTGGGGACGCGGGTCTCCCAGCCGGCGAGGGCGGTCTCGATCGCCGGGACCAGCTTCTCCATGTGTCGGCCGGTGCGCGCCGAGACGTTCACGCGCGGGGCCCAGGCGACCTGGCCCAGCTCGGTCTCGATCTCGCGCTCCAGGTAGTAGCGGCGCTCCTCGTCGAGGGTGTCCCACTTGTTGTAGGCGAGGACGATCGCGCGGCCCGCCTCGACGGCCATGGTGACGATCCGCTGGTCCTGCACGGAGATGTTCTCGGAGGCGTCGATCAGGATGACGGCGACCTCCGCCTTCTCCACCGCGGCCGCGGTGCGCAGGGAGGCGTAGTAGTCGGCGCCCTGCTGGAGGTGGACGCGCTTGCGGATGCCCGCGGTGTCGACGAACTTCCAGGTCACGCCGCCCAGTTCGATCAGCTCGTCGACCGGGTCGCGGGTGGTGCCCGCCAGCTCGTTGACGACGACGCGCTCCTCGCCGGCCACCTTGTTCAGCAGGGAGGACTTGCCGACGTTCGGGCGGCCGATCAGGGCGATCCGGCGCGGGCCGCCGATGCCGGTGCCGCCGAAGGTCTCGCGCGGCGCGTCCGGCAGTACCTCCAGGACCGCGTCGAGCATGTCGCCGGTGCCGCGGCCGTGGAGCGCCGAGACGGGGTGCGGCTCACCGAGGCCGAGGCTCCACAGGTAGGCCGCGTCGGCCTCGCCGCTCGGGCCGTCGACCTTGTTGGCGCACAGCACCACCGGCTTGCCGGCCTTGCGCAGCAGCCGTACGACCGCCTCGTCGGTGTCCGTCGCGCCGACCTTGGCGTCCACGACGAAGACGACCGCGTCGGCCGCCTCGATGGCGTACTCGGCCTGGGCGGCCACGGAGGCGTCGATGCCGAGGACGTCCTGCTCCCAGCCGCCGGTGTCGACGACCTTGAAGCGGCGGCCGGCCCATTCGGCCTCGTAGGTGACGCGGTCGCGGGTGACGCCCGGCTTGTCCTCGACGACCGCCTCGCGGCGGCCGATGATCCGGTTCACCAGGGTCGACTTGCCGACATTGGGGCGGCCGACGACGGCGAGCACGGGCAGCGGCCCGTGGCCCGCGGCCTCGATGGCGCCCTCGACGTCCTCGATGTCGAAGCCCTCTTCCGCGGCGAGCTCCATGAACTCCGCGTACTCGGCGTCGCCGAGAGCCCCGTGGTCGTACTCGTGCTCAGCCGAGTCGCCGGGCTGGATGTCGTCGTTCATGTAGTCCGTACCTCGTCGTTCTTCGTGGTGATCGGTGGAACAGGCCCCTGACGGGATGACCCCCGGTGGGCTGATCCACTACTCAAGTGTCGCCTAGCGCCCGGTCAGGCGCCTGGCGTTTTCCAGGTGGCTGGTGAGCTGCTTCTGGATGCGCTCGGTCGCCTCGTCCAGCGCCGTGCGGGTGCGCCGGCCGCTGCCGTCGCCCGCCTCGAAGGGGTCGCCGAAGACGACGTCTATGCGCGAACGCAGGGGCGGGAGCCCCTTCATCAACCGCCCGCGCCTGTCGGAACTTCCCAGTACGGCTATGGGCACGATCGGTGCCCCGCTGCGTACGGCGAAGTAGGCGAGCCCGGCGCGCAGCGAGGCGAAGTCGCCCTCGCCCCGGGTGCCCTCCGGGAAGATGCCCAGCACTCCCCCGGCCTCCAGCACGCCGAGGGCCCGGGTGATCGCGGCGCGGTCGGCGGTGGCGCGGTCCACCTTCACCTGGCCGATGCCGGTCAGGAAGGGGTCCAGCGGGCCGACGAACGCCTCCTTCTTGATCAGGAAGTGTGTGGGCCGGGGTGCCACGCCCATGACCATCGGGCCGTCGATGTTGTGCGAGTGGTTCACGGCGAAGATCACCGGACCGCTCGTGGGCACCTTCCAGGCGCCGAGCACGCGCGGCCTGAACAGCCCGTGCATCAGGCCGACGCCGATGCGCCGCCCGACCTCGGCGCCCCGCACCGAGGGCAGCTTCTCCGCGGGAGCTGACGGAAGGCTCACTTCCCGGCCCGCTTCTCCTCGACCAGGGTGACGACGCACTCGATGACCTGGGCGAGGGTGAGCTCGGTGGTGTCCACCTCGACCGCATCGCCGGCCTTGGCGAGCGGCGAGGTCTTGCGGGAGGAGTCGGCCGCGTCCCGCTTGATCAGCGCCTCGCGGGTGGCGTGGATGTCGGCGCCCTTCAGCTCACCGCTGCGGCGGGCCGCACGAGCCTCCGGGGAGGCGGTGAGGAAGATCTTCAGATCGGCGTCCGGGAGGACGGTCGTACCGATGTCACGGCCCTCGACCACGATGCCGTTCTCGGCGCCGACGGCAAGCGAGCGCTGCAGCTCGGTGATCCGGGCGCGCACCTCCGGCACCGCGCTGACCGCGCTGACCTTGGAGGTGACCTCCTGGGTGCGGATCGGGCCGGACACGTCGACGCCGTCGACCGTGATGGCCGGGGCGGCCGGGTCGGTGCCGGAGACGATCTCCGGCTTGCCCGCGACGGCGGCGACGGCGGTCGGGTCCTCCAGGTCGATGCCGTTGTTCACCATCCACCAGGTGATCGCCCGGTACTGGGCACCGGTGTCCAGGTAGCTCAGGCCGAGCTGTGCGGCGACGGCCTTCGACGTGCTCGACTTGCCCGTGCCGGAGGGGCCGTCGATCGCGACGATCACGGGCTTGGCGGTCGGGGCGGTGCCGTTTTCCACGGAGGGACACCTTCCTGGTGCGGTGTGGGCGGGTGCGGGGGCGAGAGCGCCCTGCACAAGGTTACTGGGTGCGGGTCACTCGTCCGGCCCTGCGGGCGCGGGCGCGGACATCGGCGGGCTACTGCCGCAGGGCCCACCCGCGCTCCCGGAGGGCGGCCGTCAGCACCGGTACCGCCTTCGGCTCCACCATCAGCTGCACCAGACCGGCCTGCTGCCCCGTCGCATGCTCGATCCGCACGTCCTCGATGTTGACCCCGGCCCGTCCCGCGTCGGCGAAGATACGGGCCAGCTGCCCCGGCTGGTCGTCGATCAGGACCGCCACGACCTCGTAGACCCGCGGAGCGGACCCGTGCTTGCCGGGTACCCTCACCTGGCCCGCGTTCCCGCGGCGCAGCACGTCCTCGATGCCGGCGGTGCCCTCGCGCCGCTTGTCCTCGTCGGAGGACTGCAGGGCGCGCAGTGCCTCGACGGTCTCGCCCAGGTCGGCGGCCACGTCGGAGAGCAGGTCGGCGACCGGGCCCGGGTTGGCGGACAGGATGTCGATCCACATGCGCGGGTCGGAGGCGGCGATCCGGGTCACGTCCCGGATGCCCTGCCCGCACAGCCGTACGGCGGATTCCTCGGCGTTCTCCAGACGTGCGGCGACCATGCTGGACACCAGGTGGGGCATGTGGGAGACGAGGGCGACGGCGCGGTCGTGGGCGTCGGCGTCCATGACGACCGGCACCGCCCGGCAGTGCGAGACCAGCTCCAGGGCGAGGTTCAGCACCTCGGTGTCGGTGTCCCGGGTCGGGGTGAGCACCCAGGGACGGCCCTCGAAGAGGTCGGCGCTCGCGGCCAGCGGGCCGGACTTCTCCCGGCCGGACATGGGGTGGGTGCCGATGTACGCCGCCAGGTCCAGACCGAGCGCCTCCAGCTCGCGGCGCGGGCCGCCCTTGACGCTGGCCACGTCGACATAGCCGCGGGCCACACCGCGGCGCATGGCGTCGGCGAGGACGCCGGCCACATGGGCGGGCGGGGCGGCCACGATCGCCAGGTCGACCGGGCCCTCGGGGGCCTCGTCGGTGCCGGCGCCCAGCGCGGCGGCCGTACGGGCCTGCTGGGGGTCGTGGTCGGCGAGGTGGACGGTGACGCCGCGCTGGACGAGGGCCAGGGCGGCGGAGGTGCCGATCAGGCCGGTGCCGATGACGAGTGCGGTTCTCACGGTGCGATGTCCCCCCGCAGGGCGGCCGCGGCGCCGGGGCAGACGCGGCTCATGTCGGCTGCGACCTGCTCGTCCCTGTGTCCGGCCGCGTCCCGCCCGACCGGGACGGCCCCCCGGACCGCTCGTACCGCCACGGCGCTGCTCCCTGCTGACGTGCGGATCTTTTCTTGGTCCGTCCAGCGTAGTCAGCACGCGCGCACGAAGCGCACGGCGCCCGACCGCTGAGCTTGGCGTTTAACCTCGCTGGGCTTGGTGTTCCTTGATTGATTCGGCGCGTTTGACGGTCTTGCCGACGTCGTGGTGCCTGGCCCGTTGCTTGT
>NZ_JBIAEC010000007.1:0-383799 GCF_042868225.1 Streptomyces sp. NPDC007856
GTGAAGCCCAGCCAGATGGTGAACATCGTGGCGAGGATCGCGTAACCCTGCTTCACGTTGCCGACCATCACGCCGAAGGTGCGGGTCAGCGAGAAGGGGATCACCAGGAGCAGGAAGATCTCGAACAGGTTCGTGAACGGGGTGGGGTTCTCGAAGGGGTGGGCGGAGTTGGCATTGAAGTAACCGCCACCGTTGGTGCCGAACTCCTTGATGGCCTCCTGCGAGGCGACCGCGCCGCCGTTCCACTGCTGCGAGCCGCCCATGAACTGACCGACCTCGTGGATCCCGGAGAAGTTCTGGATCGCACCGCACGCCACCAGCACGATCGCCGCGATCGCGGCACCCGGCACCAGGATCCGCAGCGTGCCGCGCACCAAGTCCGACCAGAAGTTCCCCAGCTCACCGGTGCGCGAGCGCGCGAAACCCCGCACCAGCGCCACCGCGACCGCGATACCCACCGCAGCGGACACGAAGTTCTGCACGGCCAGACCGACGGTCTGCACGACGTGCCCCATGGTCTGCTCGCCGTAGTACGACTGCCAGTTCGTGTTGGTCACGAACGACACGGCCGTGTTGAACGACTGCGCCGGATTGACCGAGGAGAACCCCATCGAGCCGGGCAGCACGCCCTGCAGCCGCTGCAGCAGGTACAGGAACAGGACGCTGACGGCGGAGAAGGCCAGCACACCGCGCAGATACGCGGGCCAGGTCATCTCGGCGTCGGGATTGGCACCGATGGCCCGGTAGACCCACTTCTCCACCCGCAGGTGCTTCTTCGAGGAGTAGACCTTGGCCATGTAGTTGCCAAGCGGGATGTAGGCGAGCGCCAGCGCGCCTATGAGGGCGAGCAACTGGAGGAAGCCTGCGACTTCTGGACTCATGTCTGGCTTCAGAACCTCTCCGGGAAGATCAGGGCGAGGACGAGATAGCCCAGCAGAGCGACGGCCACGACCAGGCCGACGACGTTCTCGACGGTCACAGCTTCGTCACCCCCCGGGCGACGAGAGCCACCAGCGCGAAACCCGCGAGCACGGTGACGACGAAGGCCAGATCGGCCATCGCGAACTCCTGAAGAGGTTCGGGGGTGGAACAAGGACGGTTAGAGGAAACCCCCTCCCTGGCCGGATCTGGACACTCGTTGACGGCACCCTTACGGCCTCGCCCACGGCTTTGACGGGACTCTTACGGCCACCGATCCCTACCGGCCAGTAATAGAGCGTTTCTCCTCAGAGCAGCCGGAAGCGGAGCCGGCAGATCACCGCGTCCGTCTCCCGCCGCACGGCGTGCGCGACCACCGCACCCCGCTGGTTCTGCAGCAGCCGCTGCCACAGCCGCTCCGGCTCCGCCTCCGGGATCAGCACCGTGACCCGCGTGGCCGGCTCGGCAGCGGCCACCTCACGGACGTACGCGGCGATCGGACGGCCCAGGCTGCGCCTCTCGCAGGACAGCCGCACCAGGGGCACCCCGGGGTCCCACGCGGCCCAGGCTCGCTCCAGGGCGTGCAGTTGGGCGCGGTCCTCCGGGTCCGGGTAGCCGACGGTGACGGCACGGACCTCGTCGCCGAGGGAGGCGGCCGCCGTCAGTGCCTCGGAGGTGAGCCGGGACAGCGAGGACACCGGGACGATCACCAGGGAGCGGTCGCGGTGCGGGGGCTCGGGGACGCGGCCCAGGCCGAGTCGCTCGGCGATGCGGTCGTAGGCACGGTGGACGGCGACGAAGGCGGCGATCAGCAGCGGCAGCGCCACCACGATCAGCCAGGCCCCCTCCGCGAACTTGCTCGCCGTGACGACGACCGCCGAGACACCGGTGAGCAGCGCGCCGAAGCCGTTCAGCAGCGCCTTCCCGCGCCGGCCACGGCCCCGCTCCTGGCGCCAATGCCCACCTGGGCGATCGTGAAGCCGACGAAGACACCGATCGCGAACATCGGCACCAGGGTGTTGGTGTCCCCGCCGGAGAAGACCAAGAGCGCGGCCGAGACGACGGCGAGGGCCAGCACGCCGTGCCGGTGGACCTGGCGGTCGGCCTTCAACGCGAACACATGCGGCAGATAGTTGTCACGTGCCAGCAGCTTCAGCAGCACCGGCAGCCCGCCGAAGGACGTGTTTGCCGACAGCGCCAGCAGGATCATCGTCGCGAACTGGATGACGTAGAAAGCCCAGTTGTGGCCCAGCGAGGCATCCGCGAGCTGCGCCAGCACCGTGACGCCCGCCACCGGCTGGAGGTGGAAGCGCCCGATCAGCACCGACAGGCCGATCAGCATCAGGCCCAGTACGGCGCCCAAGGCGATCTCCGCCCGCTGGGCCCGACGCACGCGCGGTACACGAAAGGAGGGCAGGGCGGATGCGTACGACATGACGCTGGGTGTCCGGTCCTAAGGCGCGCGGCACGCGACGCGCTTGGCCTTAACGCGGTCTTGACGCGTTAGGAGGACATACACGTGGGCCCATGCGTCACTCCTTGCTTACGCTGGTGCCGCCGTCCGCGTGATGGCCGGAACCCCACGCTGAGCCGCACATCAGGAGAGCGCGCCGATGGCCACGACCGAACACCCTCCCAGTACCAGCCGCCTGCGGACATGGATGCTGGAGGGCCTGTCCGACATGGGCAAGGCCGGCGGCCACACCGGCCCGCACGCCGAGCCGGAACCCCCGCACAAGGGCCAGCGAGGTAACACCCGTCGTCATCAAGCCAGCGGGCGTGAGCCCGCACGACGCCTGGCGAGCTGAGTAGCTTGCCGGCGCGTCGGCAGACCCGCTCTCCGCGACCTGTGCGAGCACCCCGAACACACTTCACGTCAGGCCCCGTGACATGCACGAATAGCGATGTAGCTCCGATACACCGGGCCCGTAGGCAGCGGTCCGCAACGAGGAGGATCACCATGACCGACCGCCGACAGGCAAACGCGCCGGATGACGGATTCCCGTCGCGCACGCCCGAGGCTCATCATGCGAGCGCGTACGACACGGTGCGCATCGCGCTGGTCATCGGTGCTCTCGGTGTGGTCTTCGGTGACATCGGCACCAGCCCGATCTACACCCTCCAGACCGTGTTCAATCCGACCGACCCGCACCCCGTCCCCGTCACCACTCAGAACGTGTACGGGGTGGTGTCGCTGGTGTTCTGGTCGGTGGTGATCATCGTCCTGGTCACCTATGTGCTGCTGGCGATGCGCGCCGACAACGACGGCGAGGGCGGCATCATGGCTCTGATCACCCTCGTACGGCGGTGGAGCTCGCGACGGGCCGGACGGACCGCCGCCGTACTGGCCGCGCTGGGCCTCTTCGGCGCGTCCCTGTTCTTCGGCGACAGCATGATCACCCCGGCGATCTCGGTGCTGTCCGCGGTCGAGGGGCTCAAGGTCGTCCAGCCGTCGCTGGGCGGCGCTGTCGTACCCATCACCGCGGTGATCATCGTGGTGCTGTTCCTGGTGCAGCGCAGGGGAACCGCCGCGGTGGGCCGGGTGTTCGGACCGGTCATGATCGCCTGGTTCGCGGCCATCGGGGCCTGTGGTGTCGCCGGCATCGCCGACCATCCGGCCATCCTCAGGGCGCTCTCGCCGACCTACGCCCTGGGCTTCCTGTTCGGCCATTTCGGCACGGCCTTCTTCGCCCTGGCCGCGGTCGTGCTCGCGGTCACCGGCGCCGAGGCGCTCTACGCCGACATGGGGCACTTCGGCCGCCGGGCGATCACCCGCGCCTGGATGTTCCTCGTCTTCCCCGCCTGCATCCTGAGCTACCTCGGCCAGGGCGCCCTGATCCTCGCCGACCCGCACAACACCAGCAGCCCCTTCTTCCTGCTCGTGCCCACCTGGGGACAGTGGCCGATGGTCGTGCTCGCCACGGCGGCCACCGTCATCGCCTCCCAGGCCGTGATCACGGGCGCGTACTCGGTCACCTCCCAGGCCGCCCAGCTCGGCTACCTGCCGAGGCTGCGGATCGCGCACACCTCCGAGTCGACCATCGGCCAGATCTACGTCCCCTGGATCAACTGGATGCTGATGGTCTCGGTCCTCACCCTCGTCTTCGCCTTCCGCAGCTCCGCGGCGCTGGCCTTCGCGTTCGGCATGGCGGTCACCGGCACCATCACCATCACCACCCTGCTGTTCTTCTACGTCGCCCGGGCGAAGTGGCGTACGCCCAGATGGCTGGTCGCCATCGGCGGCGCCGTGCTGCTCTTCGTGGACCTGCTGTTCGTGGCGGCCAACATGACCAAGCTCGTCCACGGCGCGTGGCTGCCGCTGCTGATCGGCATCACCGCGTTCACCGTCATGACGACCTGGCAACGCGGCCGCGAGATCGTCACCGCCGAACGGGCACAACTCGAGGGACCACTCCCCGAGTTCATCGAAGACCTCCGCTCGGAGAAGGTGTCGCCGCTCCGGATCCCGGGCACGGCCGTGTTCCTCAACCGGGGCAAGCAGACCGCGCCCCTGGCCATGCGGGCCAACGTCGAGCACAACCACGTGCGCCACGACCAGGTCGTGATCCTCTCGCTTGAGACAGAGCCCGTGCCCCGCGTCCCGGCCGACCAGCGGATCGTCGTCGACGACCTCGGTTACGCCGACGACGGGATCATCCACGTCACCGCCCGGTTCGGCTACATGGAGACACCGGACGTACCCAGCACCCTGGCCATGCTCACCCCGGCCCAGACCGAAGGACCGTTGAACCTCGACCAGGCGTCCTACTTCCTGTCGAAGATCGATCTCCGGCGCGGCAAGTCACCGACGATGGCGCCCTGGCGCAAGCGGCTGTTCATCGCCACCTCCTACATCACGGCCGACGCCGCCGAGTACTTCGGCCTGCCCCGCGACCGCACGGTCATCATGGGCGCACACATCGAGGTGTAGACGCGCTCCAGCCGCTGATCGCCCGGCGATCGGGCGGAGACGGACAGGTGGCACCGCTCCACCCGGTACACGCGGTGAACTTCCGGCCAATCGGTTCCGGAGCCGGAGTGCGCCGCGAAGGTCGCCAGCGCCTGGTTTTCGAGCTCCGCCCGGTCGCCCCTCACCTGATGGGCACCCTCCGTCCCCACGCTCTGGAGAACCCTTCAGGGCCGCTCCCATGAACGCCGGTCCGGCCGGCCCGAGGGCGACCGGATACAGTGCGCGGAACGACAGCCTGGTCAGGGAGGGGAAGCGTGACCGCCACCAGCAACACCCGGCCCGCCGAGGGTGAGGCGCAAGCGCCGCGGCAGAGCCGGCTGCACCGCCTGATGCGCTACATCCCCCTGATCGCCCCCGTCCTGCTGTGGGCCGTGCCCTGCTGGGTGCTCCTGTACGGCGGCCAGCGCTGGCCGCTGCCCGTCACGCTGGTCGGCACCGTGCTGTTCGCCCTCGGCCTCATATGTATGCCGCTCGCGATGGTGCGCGGCCACGGCCGGCGCCAGCAGGACCGGGCGGCGATCGTCGGTGACACCCTGCTGGGCACCAGTTGGGTTCTGTTCACCTGGTCCGTTCTGCTCGGCGTCTTCTTGCGGCTCGCCCTGACCGTGGCCGGTGTCGGCGAGAGTCAGGAGCGGGCCCGGATCGTCACGTGGGCCGTCCTCGGCGTAACCGCCGTACTGCTCGCCTGGGGGTACGCCGAGGCCCGCCGCGTGCCGCGCGTGCGCCGCCTCGACGTGCAACTCCCTCGGCTGGGTGCCGGGTTGGACGGCATCCGCGTCGTCCTGATCACCGACACCCACTATGGCCCACTCGATCGCGCCCGCTGGTCGGCACGGGTGTGCGAGACGGTGAACGCCCTGGAGGCCGACCTGGTCTGCCACACCGGCGACATCGCGGACGGCACGGCCGAACGCCGCCGCGCCCAGGCCGCCCCACTCGCTACCGTGCGGGCCACCCGGGCCCGGGTATACGTCACCGGCAACCACGAGTACTACAGCCAGGCCCAGGGCTGGGTCGACCTGATGGACGAGCTGGGCTGGGAGCCGCTGCGCAACCGCCATCTGCTGCTCGAACGCGGAGGCGACACCCTCGTGGTCGCCGGCGTGGACGACGTCACCGCCGAGTCCTCCGGCCTGGCAGGCCACCGCGCCCACCTCGCCGGAGCCCTGGACGGCGCCGACCCCGACCTGCCCGTCCTGCTCCTGGCACACCAGCCCAAGTTCGTCGACCGGGCAGCAGCCGCCGGCATCGACCTCCAACTCTCCGGCCACACCCACGGCGGCCAGATATGGCCCTTCCACCACCTGGTCCGCATCGACCAGCCCGCCCTCGCCGGCCTCAGCCACCACGGCACCCGCACCCTCCTCTACACCAGCCGCGGCACCGGCTTCTGGGGCCCGCCCTTCCGCGTCTTCGCCCCCAGCGAGATCACCCTGCTCGTACTCCGCTCCCCGCACCTGCCCACCTCGATGTAGCACTCGGCGGGCCGACACTTCCGCTTGGAGCTGTCCACGAGCCGACGGGTGCGGCGTCGACAGATGACCAGGCCCGTCTCGCTGAGGACAAGATCCGGACCATTCCCGGGCCGACGGCTCCAACGAGGCCTACGCGGCCACGTTTACGCAGGTCAGCGACGCGTGACGCCTGTACCATGCAAAAGCCTCGATCCAAGAGGGGGGATCATGCGCACGTTGATGGAGCTGTCGACGTGCCAGCCCGTGGAGTACTCCGTCATTCGCTGCCGCGGCCGCCACTGGATCTGCGTAAGGCGCTCGATCGCGTCGTCCTGCGTGTCGTAGCGGGCCTCTTCACGCTGCTTGCCGAGAGCACAACCGCACTCCTTGAAGAACGACTCCATCCACGAGCGAGCTGTCGAGCCACGTGTCAAGCTTCCGAGCGGGGCGCCGGGCGGGGCAGCAGGTCCCCGCCGCGGGTGCAGGTCAGCAGGCCGGGAGCCGTCCGGGCTGATGCTGACCGTTTGCTGACCTGGAGGCCGCGAGTGGTATTGCGTGCCGCAGACGACGATCAAGGGCTGTCGTATTCGATTCGGCTTGCGTCGGATGTCGGCACGGGAGCGGAAAGGCCGCCCCTTCTCTCACGTCTGTCATGCGGGGTGTTCTGCGTGTTTCATAGAGGTGTGGTCTGCGATGCGCGACCATACGGACGCGGCACAGCACAATTTCCAGCCGGTGGGCGCCGTGGCGCGCTGACTGTGTGGGTCGACGTGCTCGACACCAGCAAAGCCGACGACGTCAAGAGCGGCAGCCGGCAGAAGGAACACCGAGACAGGAAGAAGGACGGGCATGTCCGGCAGTGAAAGCGAGAATCCGGCAATCCCCTCGCCGACGCCCACACCGACTCGGCGGCCCAGGACGAACCGGGACTGGTGGCCGAATCAGCTGGACCTTCAGGTTCTCCACCAGCACTCGCCTCGATCCAATCCGATGGACGAGGACTTCGACTACGCGAAGGAGTTCGCGACTCTCGACGTCGACGCCCTGAAGCGTGACGTCTTCGAGGTGATGACGACATCCCAGGACTGGTGGCCTGCCGACTACGGTCACTACGGGCCGCTCTTCATCCGGATGAGCTGGCATGCCGCGGGAACCTACCGCATCGAGGACGGCCGCGGCGGTGGCGGCAGCGGCGCACAGCGCTTCGCCCCCCTCAACAGCTGGCCCGACAACGCGAGCCTGGACAAGGCGCGCCGTCTGCTGTGGCCGGTCAAACAGAAGTACGGCCGGAAAATCTCCTGGGCCGATCTTCTGGTCTTCGCCGGAAACTGTGCCATGGAATCCATGGGATTCAAGACGTTCGGGTTCGGTTTCGGGCGAGAGGACATCTGGGAACCCGAGGAGATCTTCTGGGGGCCGGAGGACACATGGCTCGGAGATGAGCGCTACAGCGGCGACAGGGAACTCGCCGGTCCCTTCGGCGCCGTACAGATGGGACTGATCTACGTCAATCCGGAGGGGCCCAACGGAAACCCGGACCCGATGGCCGCCGCCCGGGACGTGCGGGAGACGTTCGGGCGCATGGCGATGAATGACGAGGAGACGGTCGCACTCATCGTCGGCGGCCACACCTTCGGCAAGTGTCATGGCGCGGTCGATGCCAGTTATGTCGGCCCGGAACCCGAGGCGGCCCCCATCGAGCAGCAGGGCCTCGGCTGGCGGAACACGTACAACAGCGGCACGGGCTCCCATACGATCACCAGTGGTCTGGAGGGCGCCTGGACCACCGAGCCGACCAAGTGGGACAACGGCTACCTGGACAATCTCTACGGGTACGAGTGGGAGCTGACGAGCAGCCCCGCCGGTGCTCACCAGTGGACTCCCTCGGACCCCTCGGCCAGGAACACCGTACGCGACGCCCACGATCCGTCGAAGCGGCACGCCCCCATGATGCTGACGACGGACCTCGCGCTGAAGGTGGACCCGGTCTACGGCCCGATCACGAAGAGGTTTCACGAGAACCCGGACGACCTCGCGGTGGCGTTCGCCAAGGCGTGGTACAAACTGCTGCACCGCGACATGGGACCCGTCTCGCGTTACCTCGGCCCGTGGATTCCCGAGCCGCAGCTGTGGCAGGACCCCGTTCCCGACGTCGATCACGAACTGGTCGGGGACGAGGACATCGCTGCCCTCAAGGGCAGGATCCTCGCCTCGGGCCTTTCCGTCTCCCAGCTGGTCACCACCGCCTGGGCGTCGGCGGCGAGCTTCCGCGGCACCGACAAGCGCGGCGGGGCGAACGGAGCGCGAATCCGGCTCGCGCCGCAGAAGGACTGGGAACTCAACAACCTCCCCGAGGTGACCGAGGTACTGCGCACGCTCGAGAGGATCCAGCAGGACTTCAACCTCTCGCAGACCGGCGGAACGCGGGTCTCCCTCGCCGACCTGATCGTCCTCGGCGGGTGCGCGGCCGTCGAGCAGGCCGCGAGGAACGCCGGGTACGACGTCACGGTTCCGTTCGCACCGGGGCGTACGGACGCCTCGCAGGAGCAGACCGATGCGGCGTCGTTCGCCGTGCTGGAACCCAAGGCGGATGCCTTCCGCAACTACCTTCCGGCAGGCGAGAAACTGTCGCCGGAGACCCTCATGCTGGACCGCGCCAACCTGCTGACGCTGACCGCTCCCGAGATGACGGTGCTGATCGGCGGCATGCGGGCCCTGAACACCGGCTTCAAGGGGTCCCCCCACGGTGTCTTCACCCACCGGCCAGGAATGTTGACCAACGACTTCTTCGTCAACCTGCTCGACATGGGCACGGAGTGGAAGGCGTCGGCTACGGACGAGAACGTGTTCGAAGGCCGGGATCGCGCCACCGGCGAGGTCAAGTGGACCGCCACCGCCGTCGACCTGATCTTCGGTGCGCACTCCCAGCTCCGAGCCGTCTCGGAGGTCTACGCGTCCCAGGATGCCGGAGAGAAGTTCGTACGCGACTTCGTGGCAGCGTGGAACAAGGTGATGAATCTCGACCGGTTCGACCTCGCCTGAGCCCGACGTCCCGGTCGGCCCTCATCGGCCGACCGGGACGTGCGCGAAGCCGATGCCGACCTCCAGGCGACCGTCAGCGCCCGCTCGGAGAGCCGCCGTACCGACGCTAGGGCCGTTCGTGGCATCCACGCCTCCGGACTGTCCCTGGTCTCGCCCCTGAGGAACCCCTGACCCGAGTTGGCGGCGTCCGCTCCGAGCCAAAGGCTGAGGGGTTCATCGGTCGCTGGGAGTAGGTCCTGCGCCTCAGGCGCGCTTCGCGCCTGCCTGGCTAGGGTCGGTCCCCATGGAGACCGGGGCCACGGGAATCGTTCGTCGCCAGACGGCGGAGCGTATGCGCGATGCTCTGGAACGGCTCGTCACCGAGCGGGATGTATGGGTGTCGACGGCTCACCCTGATCACGGGCCGCACCAGGTGCCGCTGTGGTTCTTGTGGGATGGGCGAGCAGTGTGGATGTGCACCGGCGCCACTTCCGTGACTGCGCGGAACGTCCGCGAAGAGCCGCGCGTGCGACTGGCACTACCGGACACCTTCGACGTGGTGCTCCTCCAGGGTGAGGCGGAGTGCTTCCCGGACCAGGAGGTGCCCGGAGACGCGGCGGAGGCGTTCGCCGACAAGTTCGGGTGGGATCCCCGCGTGGAAGAGGGTTCCTTTCTGTACGTACGCGTGGTCCCGAGGACTGTGCGCGCTTGGCGCGGCGAGCCGGAACTACGCGGGAGAGTCATCATGCGCGACGGGATGTGGCTGGAATAACGGCCGCCCCTCGCCGACGCGCCTCTCTCGGATCACGATCCACAGCCGGAGTACTCTGCGCCTTCCGGCCCTTGATGTGGCTCAGTCCTGAACAGGCAGTAGAGGTCGAAAAGCTCGGTTACGGCGCCATATGGCTCGGCGGTGGCGCACCCGACGGCAACCTCGGCACTGAAGGTGGACGCCCCGGCCGGCTCGTGATCGGCATCCAGACCGACCACTGCGACGACGGCAGTTCGAGGCGCCGGCCTGGATGAGCGCCGTTCGCATGCGCTCGGCGCGAGGGCGGTCGCCCAGCTGACCGCCTGGCAGAAGGACAACGGGGCGCTCTACTCGCCGATCCCGTCAGTCATCCGGGCCAGCGAACTGTCCGTGCAGGTGGGGGGACTGGGGCTCCGGCATCGACGCCCCCGTCCTGGACAACTGCTGGTACTACCTGGCCCTGGACACCGTCTGCCGAGCATTGATGAGGTCGATTTCATTTCGCCGTCCGCCCGAACCGGGCACTGCAGGTGGCCCACACGGGCGCCAATGAATAGAACAAAATGCGCGACAGGGTCGTGACCTGGGGTTTCGCTCAATCACTTCAGGCATCATCGGGCGGTTTCAGGCCCATTGCGGGCCGGTTTGCTCGAAAAGGTGATTGGTATAAATGTGCGGCAAGACCGGGCACGCCGCGCCCGGACCGGGTACGGAAGGCGAGGTGAGTGCGATGAACGCCGAAGAGCGTCAGAGCCGGATTCTCGCGCTCGCTCGTCACCAGGGGCGTGTCGAGGTCACCACCACGGCCGTCGACCTTGCTGTCGCGCCGGAGACCATCCGTCGCGACCTCAGCGTCCTGGAACGCAGGGGCCTGCTCCGCCGCACCTATGGCGGCGCCTATCCCGTCGAGGGCGCGGGCTTCGAGACGGGCCTCCCCGAACGAGAGACCCTGCACGTCAAGGACAAACGCCGGATCGCCGCGGAGGCGGTCAAGCTCCTCGGTGACGCGGAGACCGTGTTCGTGGACGAGGGCTACACCCCCCAGCTCCTCGCCGCGCTCCTGCCGGGCGACCGGCCCCTGACCGTCGTCACCGCGTCGCTGTCCACAGCAGCCGCGATCGTGGACTCCCCGCATGTCACCGTGTTGCTCCTCGGAGGCCGTGTCCGGACGCGGACCCTGGCCACGGTGGGCTCATGGGCCTGCGCCATGCTCGAGCGATTCGTCATCGACCTGGCCTTCCTCGGGTCGAACGGGATCTCCCGGGAGCTCGGCCTGACCACCCCCGATCCGGTGGTGGCCGACGTCAAGGCCAAGGCGCTGGCCGTGTCGCGCCGACGCGTCTTCATCGGGCACCACAGCAAGTTCGGCGCGAGCAGCTTCTGCCGCTTCGCCGGCGTGGGCGACTTCGAGGCGATCGTCACCGACACCGCACTGTCCAGCGCCGAGGCGCACCGCTACTCACTGATGGGACCCCGCGTCCACCGGGTCTGACCAACTCAGCCCGCCCCCATACCACCAGGGACGGCTCCGCCGGAGCCGCGCCGACGGCACCTCCCTGCCTGCACGGCCGAACACCACCGTCTGCCCGATCCCACCTTCACTTCCTCTTCGCTGCCCACACCCGACATTTCATGAAAGGGACGATCATGATTTCGAGACCGACTGTTCTGCGGCGCGCTGTGCCGCTGGGCGCACTGGCCATGTGCGGCGCGCTACTCACGGCGTGCGCGGGCGCCGGCGGCGCGGGGGGTGGCTCCGGCTCGCACTCCATCAACGTGCTGATGGTGAACAACCCGCAGATGGCGGACCTGCAGAAGCTCACGGCGGCCAACTTCACCAAGCAGACCGGCATCAAGGTCAACTTCACGGTGCTGCCCGAGAACGACGTCCGCGACAAGATCACCCAGGACTTCTCCAGCCAGGCCGGCCAGTACGACGTGGCCACGATCAGCAACTACGAGACTCCGATCTACGCCAAGAACGGCTGGCTCGCCCCGCTGACCTCGTACGCGCAGAAGGACACCGCCTTCGACCAGAGCGACATCCTGCCCTCCATGCGGCAGTCCCTGACGGTGTCCGGCCAGATATACGCCGAGCCGTTCTACGGCGAGTCGTCCTTCCTGATGTACCGCAAGGACGTCTTCAAGGAGAAGGGGCTGACCATGCCGGCCAACCCCACCTGGCAGCAGGTGGCCGCCCTGGCCGCCAGGGCCGACGGCGCCAAGCCCGGGATGAAGGGCATCTGCCTGCGCGGCCTGCCCGGTTGGGGCGAGGTGATGGCTCCGCTGACCACGGTGGTCAACACCATGGGTGGCACCTGGTTCGACAAGGACTGGAAGGCCCAGGTCGACAGCGCCGCCTTCACGAAGGCGACCAGGTTCTACGTCGACCTGGTGCGCGCCCACGGTGAAGCGGGCGCCCCGCAGTCCGGGTTCGCCGAGTGCCTCAACGACATGGAACAGGGCAAGGTCGCCATGTGGTACGACGCGACCTCCGCGGCCGGGTCGCTCGAAGCCGGCGGGTCTCCGGTGGCCGGCAAGATGGCCTACGCGCCCGCACCGGTCGACCGGACCAAGAGCTCGGGCTGGCTCTACACCTGGGCCTGGGGCCTGCAGAAGGCGAGCAAGCACCAGGACGACGCCTGGAAGTTCATCTCCTGGGCGTCCAGCAAGCGGTACGAGGACCTGGTGGGCAAGAAGCTCGGCTGGTCCCGGGTCCCGGCGGGCAAGCGGAGCTCCACCTACACCAACCCGCAGTACGTCGCCGCGGCGTCGGCCTTCGCGGGCGCCACCGCGAGCGCGCTGAAGGCCGCCGACCCGCAGAACCCTGGTGTGCAGCCCCGGCCCGCGCCCGGTATCCAGTTCGTCGGCATCCCCGAGTTCACCGATCTGGGCACGCAGGTCTCCCAGCAGATCAGCTCCGCCATCGCCGGCAAGACCAGTGTCGATCAGGCGCTGAAGGCCGGCCAGGCGCTCGCCGAGAAGGTCGCCGCCAAGTACGCGGCCAAGTGATCCCTGCCCGACCCACCCGACGTTCCCGGCCTCCCGGTCCCGCCCACGCGGGACCGGGGGACGGGAGCACAGCGGAGACACACCGATGACCCTCACTGACTCGCTCACCGGGCGTACCCGGGCACCGCGGACCGCCGGGCAGGCGGCACCCCCACCGCGATCCCGGGGAGCATGGGCCCGGCGGGCCCCGCTGCTCCCGGCCCTGATCTTCATGATCGTGGTCACCCAACTGCCGTTCGTCGGCACTCTGGTGATCTCGTTCATGCGCTGGAACGCCCTCGACCCCGGCAACCGGGCCTTCGCGGGGCTGCAGAACTACAAGGACGCGGTGACCGACCCGCAGCTGCGTTCGTCCCTGCTGACGACCGTCATGCTGACGGTCACCGTGGTGCTGGTCAGTCTGGTACTGGGCCTGGGCTTGGCTCTGCTGCTGGACCGTCAGTTCCGCGGCCGCGGCATCGTCCGGACCATGCTGATCACACCGTTCCTCGTCGTGCCCGTGGCCTCCGCGCTGCTGTGGAAGCACGCGCTGTACAACGCCACCTACGGGCTGGTCAACGGATCGCTGACCTGGCTGTGGAGTCTGTTCGGCAGCGACAACGCGCCGCAGCCCGACTGGCTGTCCGCACTGCCGCTGATGTCCGTGGAGGCCTCGCTGATCTGGCAGTGGACGCCCTTCATGATGCTGATCCTGCTGGCCGGACTGCAGAGCCGCCCCATGGACGCCGTCGAGGCGGCCCGCGTGGACGGTGCGACCACCTGGCAGGTCTTCCGCTACCTCACCTTCCCTCATCTGCGCCGCTATCTGGAGCTGGCCGCACTGCTCGGCAGCATCTACGTGGTGCAGAACTTCGACGCCGTCTTCACTCTCACCGGCGGCGGACTGGGCACCGCCAACCTGCCCTACACCGTCTACGAGACCTTCTACCAGGCGCATGACTACGGGCAGGCCTCCGCGGAAGGCGTCATCGTCGTCGTCTGCTCCCTCCTCGTGGGCAGTTTCGCGCTCAGGACCGTCTCGTCCCTGCTCCGAGAGGAGACCCGCTGATGGCCGGGACCATCGCCACCCGCCGGCGCACCACGGGCAGCCCTGGCTCCGCGGCCCGGCGCCGCCGCGGCGCACTCGGCCTGCTGGCCTGGCTCTGCGGAGTCGTGTTCTTCCTCCCGGTCGCCTGGATGGTGCTCACCTCGCTGCACAGCGAGTCCGACGCCGCCACCAACCCACCGAGCGTGGGAGCGCCGCTGACCCTCCAGGGCTACCGGGAGTTCTTCGGCGCGAGTACCGGCGTCTCCCCCTGGCCGCCGCTGATCAACTCCTTCTCCGCGAGCCTCATGTCGACGCTCCTGGTGCTGGTGCTGTCCATCCCGGCCGCCTACGCGCTGTCCATCAAGCCGGTGCGCAAGTGGACGGACGCGATGTTCTTCTTCCTGTCCACCAAGATGCTGCCCGCGGTGGCCGGACTGCTGCCGATCTACCTGATCGCCGAGAACAGCGGCCTGCTCGACAACGTCGCGCTGCTGATCATCCTCTACACCTCGATGAACCTGCCGATCGCGGTATGGATGATGCGTTCCTTCCTCGCCGAAGTCCCCGTCGAGATCCTGGAGGCGGCCTCCATCGACGGCGCCGCACTGCCCACCGTCCTCGCCCGGATCGTGGCACCCGTCGTCGCCCCCGGCATCGCCGCCACCTCGTTGATCTGCTTCATCTTCAGCTGGAACGAACTGCTTTTCGCACGTGTGCTCACCGGCGTCGTCGCCGGCACCGCACCCGTGTTCCTCACCGGCTTCGTCACCAGCCAGGGCCTCTTCCTGGCCAAGGTGTGCGCCGCCGCCGTCTGCATCTCCCTGCCGGTTCTCATCGCCGGATTCGCCGCCCAGGACAAGCTTGTCCAGGGCCTGTCCCTTGGAGCAGTCAAGTGAAAGCCGCCGTCATCAGCTCGCCCGGCCAGGTCGGCGTCGAGACCGTCGACGACCCCACACCCGGCCCCGGGCAGGTGGTGATCGAGGTCTCCGCCTGCGGCCTGTGCGGCACCGATCTCCACATCCTGCAGGGCGAGTTCGCTCCCACCCTGCCCATTGTTCCCGGGCACGAGTTCGCCGGCGAGGTCGTCGCCCTGGGCTCCGGGGTACGCGACCTGGCCGTCGGCGACCGGGTCGCCGTCGACCCCTCTCTGTACTGCCACGAGTGCCACTACTGCCGTATCGGGCGCGGCAACATGTGCGAGCGCTGGAACGCCATCGGTGTCACCGTCCCCGGCGGCGCGGCACAGTACACGGCCGCCCCCGCCGCCAACTGCGTCAAACTCCCCGAACACGTCCGCACCCAGGACGCCGCCCTCATCGAACCGCTGTCCTGCGCGGTACGCGGCTACGACATCCTGCGCAGCACGCTCGCCAGCAATGTACTGATCTACGGCTCGGGCACCATGGGCCTGATGATGCTCGAACTCGCCAAGCGCACCGGCGCGGCCACCGTCGACATGGTCGACGTCAACGAGGACCGGCTCGCCACCGCCCGCACGCTCGGCTGCAGCAACGCCGTGACCACCGCCGACGCGCTCGAGCGCCCGCGCGGCTGGGATGTGGTCATCGACGCCACCGGCAACGCCCGTGCCATCCAGGACGCCCTGGGCCGGGTCGGCAAGGGCGGCACCTACCTCCAGTTCGGGGTCGCGGACTACGCGACCCGGGCCACCATCGACCCGTACCGGATCTACAACGAGGAGATCACCATCACCGGCTCGATGGCGGTCCTGCACAGCTACGAACGCGCCGCCGAACTGTTCGCCGGTGGAGTGCTCGACCCGGAGATCTTCATCAGCGACCGGTTGCCGCTGGCGGACTACGCCGATGCTCTGCGGCAGTTCCAGGCCGGGAAGGGCCGGAAGATCCAGGTACTGCCGTGAGCACGAGTACCGACCGCGGCGGAGGCCGGGCCCGCACGGAGCCGGCGCCTGGGGTCCTGATCGGCAGGGGGGACACAGCGGCCCCGGCCTTGGCCCGCTACAACCGCGGCGTGCTAGGCCGTGCCCAGCTCCTCCGCCTCCGGACCCCAGAAGACCGCCTGGCCCTGCGCGTTCAGCACCACCCCACCGACGCTGAACAGATCAAGCAGGCCGCTGGGCGGTCGTCCACCCAGGCAGCACAGGCCTGGAACGACTGCTGACACACCGGCAGGCGATGCCAGGGGTGGTACCCGCACCCGCGCGGGGGCTGTCGCAACAGTCGCCTTCCTGTGGTGCGGCGGTGTCCGCCACTGGTGCCGGGATCGCCTGCTCGGCCCAGATGATCTTGCCGGTGGACAGGTACCGGGTGCCCCACCGGGTCGCGAGCTGGGCGACGAGGAAGAGCCCTCGGCCGCCCTCGTCGGTAGTGGCCGCGTAGCGCAGGTGGGGCGAGGTGCTGCTGGTGTCCGAGACCTCACAGATCAGGCTGCGGTCGTACAGCAGGCGTACCCGGATCGGCCCGGTGGCGTGGCGGATGGCGTTGGTGACCAGTTCGCTGAGGATGAGTTCGGTGGTGAACGCCAGCTCGTCCAGCGCCCACTCCGACAGCTGGCGGTTGACCCTGGCCCGCACATCCGCCACCGCGGCGGCATCGGAGGGCACCTCCCAGGCGGCGATCCGGTCGTCCGCCAGGGCGCGGGTCCGGGCGACGAGCAGGGCGACGTCGTCGCTGGGGCGTGCGGGCAGCAGCGCGTCCAGCACCGCGGTGCAGGTCTGGTCCGGAGTGCGGCTCGCGTCGCCGAGGACGGCGCTCAGCCGGGCCAGGCTCTCGTCGACGTCGCGGTCGCGGGTCTTGATCAGCCCGTCGGTGTACAGCACGATCTGGCTGCCCTCGGGCAGCCGCAGCCGAGTGGTTTCGAACGGCAGCGCTGCCAGGCCCAGAGGCGGCCCGGCCGGCACGTCCGGGAACTCCACGGTGCCGTCGGGGATCACCACCGCGGGCGGCGGATGCGCGGCGCGTGCCATGGTGCAGGCCCGTGTGGTCGGGTCGTAGATCACGTACACGCAGGATGCGCCAGTGACCCCCGGCACGCCGTCGTCGGTCGCGTCCTCCTCGTCGATCCGTGCGACGAGCTCGTCCAGATGCCACAGCAGTTCATCAGGGGGGATGTCGAGTGCGGAGAAGTTGCGCACGGCCGTTCGCAGCCGGCCCATGGTGGCCGCCGCGTGCAGGCCGTGACCGACGACATCGCCCACCGCCAGTGCGACCCGCCCGCCGGGCAGCGGGATGACGTCGAACCAGTCGCCGCCCACGGACTGGGCCGGCAGATACCGGTGGGCGAGGTCGACGGCGTTCTGGTCGGGCATGCCGCGCGGCAGCAGGCTGCGCTGCAGAGCAACAGCCATCATGTGCTCGTGGGTGTACCGGCGGGCATTGTCGACGGACACCGCCGCGCGGGCCACCAGCTCCTCGGCCAGCGACAGATCGTCCTCGTCGAACGGCTCACGCTCCCGCATGCGCCAGAAGTACGCCACGCCGAGCAGCACACCACGGGCACGCAGCGGGGCCATGATGCGCGAGCGGACGCCGGATTCGAGGATGGCCTCCGATCGCGCCGGGTCCTGGGCTCGCCACGACTGCGCGGCAGCGAGATCACGCTCCAGCACCGCCTGCCGGTGGCCGAACGCCCACGCCTGCGGTGTGGCGAGATCCAGCTCGAAGACCTCGTCGAGCTGGATGAAGGGATGCTCGTCGCGAATGCCGTGCACAGCCACCCGGCGCATCGGAACGCTACCGTCGGGCGGCGGCTCCTCGCCGTGCAGGACGCCCTCCACCAGATCGACCACGGCGAAGTCGGCGAAGTGCGGTATCCCGACTCTGGCAAGTGCTCCGGCGGTACGTTTCACGTCGAGTGAGGTCCCCATGGACCCGCTGGCGTCATACAGCAACTGCAGGCGCCTACGAGCCGCCTCGGCCTTCTGCGAGAGCAGCCGCAGTTCGGTGGAGTCCCGCAGCGTGGCCACGCTCCCCGGCGGGCCGCCGTCGCGCCCCGTGGGCCAGCAGTTGACCACCAGCAACCGCTCCCCGACGGTGAGCACCTCGTCGCTGACAACGCGTCCCGGAGCCAGCAGCTCGACCGCCGCTCGGTCCAGCCCGAGTTCGTCCAAGGGCCGTCCCTCGGCATCCCCCGTGAGACCGAGCAGCCGCCGCGCCTCGTCGTTGACCACCGTGATCCGGCCTCGCGGGTCGAGGCCGACCACGCCCTCCCGGATGCCGTGCAGCGTGGCCTCCCGGTCCTGGAGCAGGCCCGCGATCTCCTCCAGCTCCAGTCCGAACGTGCTCCGCTTGAGCCGGGCGGCCAGCAGGAAGGCGGCGCCTCCTCCGACCGCCAGGGCGATCCCGGCGTAGATGCCGAAGGCGGGCAGCTCACGCGCCAGCTCGCCGGAGGCCTGGGCCTCCGGAATGCCGGCCGAGACCTCTCCCACCAGACGGTGACCGTTACCCGGCGCATACAGCGGCGCTATCCCGTTGGCCGAGCGGCCCGTCGCGCCCACGTTGATCCTCGTGTGCGACTTTCCGTCCCGGACCACGATCGGATCGGAGATCCGCTGGCCGATCAAGGCAGGAAGGGGATGCGAATGCCGGACACGGTGCAGATCGATCACCACGACGTAGGAGGCACCGGAGTCCGCGGCGATGCGGTGGGCCACGTTCTGTACGACGCCATGACGCGTCGGCGGCGCTCCGATGGCCATCGCGCTGCGAATCTGCGGATTGCCGGCCGCGATCCGCGCGATCGACACCGCCCGCTGCTCGTACAGAGCGTCCAGGCGAGCGCGCTGGGCGAATGCGAACAATGCGAATCCGACAGCGCTCATCACCGCGAGGATCAGCAGCAGGGCGAGAAGGATCCGCTGCGAGAGCTTGCGCCTACGGCCGCCCGGCCGCAGTCCCCGCCCGGGCCACCAGACCACCAATGCCCACATCCCTCCGGCGACGGAGAAGATATATAGACAATTGTCGCGCTTTCCAGCGACAAGCGAAGACTCGACCAAGGCAAGGCTTGCCAGGCGGCGACGCCGTGGGCGGCTGACCTCTGCAAGCCGACAGGGCTCTGAGCTGTACAAAAATGCCTTCGTGGTGGGCCCTCCCGTACGCCCGGCACTTCACTACACCCGGCGGAGCAGTCGCGATGGCTCCCCCCGCAGGATGACCGTGGGTGTGCCATGGGCGATGCTGTGGGCCGTGACAGCTGATCTTCGCCGAGTCGGCGCCGAACCCGGGGATGGCGACGGAGACGGGGGCGCCCCTCCGGCATCCGCTCCGCCGTCGCTCCCTGCCGAGCGCGCGCATCGGCCACGCCGCTCCCGGCTGCGGCGGTGGCTTCGGCGCGCCGCGCTCGGCTGTGCCGTCTTGCTGACCGCCGTCACAGTGGCCTCGTTCGTCTACAACGGAGTGACGGCCGGGCGCGCCACGCCGCCGCGCGGGCTCAGGTACGTGCAGGCCGCCGACATCCGCACGCGCTACCAGACCTGGGGTACGGCGGGCCCACCGGTCGTCCTGGTGCACGGCGCCTTCGAAACCGTCGACACCTGGTCACGCCTTGCCCCGCTGCTCGCCCGCGACCACCGGGTGTACGCGCTCGACCTGACGGGCGACGGATACAGCGAGCGCCACGGCCCGTACACCGTCGACCATTTCACCCGGCAACTCCTGGGCTTCCTGGACGCCATGCACCTCGGCGGTCCGGGCGAGCGCCCGCTGCTGGTGGGGCACTCCAGCGGAGCGGCCGTGGTCACCGAGGCGGCGCTCAGGGCCCCTGGCCGGCTGGGCGGTGTGATGCTCCTCGACGGCGACGCCCTCGACGCGGGTGCCGGGCCGCCGCCGGCCTTCAAGTACGTGCTGGTCGACCCGTACCGCACCAGTCTGCTGCGGCTCGGGCTCGGCATCGACTCACTGATCCGCAGCGTGTACGACGCACAGTGCGGACCTGCCTGTCCGCGCCTGGACGCCGCCGGTCTGGATCAGTGGCGACGCCCGCTCCGGGTGCCGGGCGCGGAGAGCGCGCTCTGGAGCATGCTAGCCTCGGGCGTGCCGGGTCTGCCCGCGGACCAGGTGGCTCGGCTCGCCGCGGTCCGCCTGCCCAAGTCGGTGGTGTTCGGCGCCGAGGACGACGTGTTCACCCGGCAGACGCCGCAGCAGACCGCCCGGCGCATCGGCGCACCGCCCGCCACGCTCATCCCCGGCGCCCGGCACCTGACGATGATCTCCAGCCCCGAGGCGGTCGCGAAGGCCGTGGACAGACTCACGGCGGCATCGGTCGCGGCATCACAGTGACCGCGCCTGAATTCATGTCAGGTCACCACCGGCCTCGCCGACTTGGCCGCCCTCGGAGTCGTAACGACGTCCCCGCCGACATGGTGACAGGACGTCAGCCAGGGGCGAAGGAGAAGCTCCGCCACAAGCCGGTGCTCCTGACGAACCGGTCCGACGCCCCGATGTCCAGGTAGTCGCTCTGCTCACCCTTCGGCACGGTGCAGTCCGGTGTCGTGTACAGGAGCAGGCTGCTCTGTGTCTGATTGTTGACGTGGGTCACGCCTTCGGGGAATCGGTGACATCCGTGGATCGGCGGGTTGGAGACGGTCTCCACGAGCCTGATGCCGTTCCGCGCCACGATCTGACCGGACGCCTGGTCCTGGCAGGCGGTGAGCGCGACGCCGAGCAGTGTGATGCCGGTGAGCGCGGCCAACAACCGTGAAGGGGGCATCGAGCGCCTCCTGAGGTGCGGGGAGCTGCCGGGGATCTCGTCCCTTCTTCACTGTCCGCTCCTCACTATCCGCCAGATGCTACGGAGTCGCACGGTGAGGAGGACGACCGTCCGCAGCACCCGGGCCGTAGCCGGGGCCTCGTACCGGCCCCGTGGCCGGAGCGGGACCCCCGGCTTACGCTGATCGAGTGGGCCCATCCGGGTGAGACGCACACCGAAAGGGGCGCCTCGATGGACGACTACCCGCTGATCGAGAACCACGGCCTGATCGGAGATCTGCAGACCGCGGCACTGGTGACCACCGCGGGAGTGGTCGACTGGTTCTGCTCCCCGCGTTTCGACTCGCCGAGTGTGTTCGGGGCGCTCCTGGACAAGGAGAAGGGTGGGCACTGCACGGTACGGCCGGCGCATCTGACCCATGCGACCAGGCAGTTGTACCTCCCCGACACGGCGGTCCTGGTGACCCGGTTCATGACTGAGGCGGGCGCCGGTGAGGTGCTCGACTTCATGCCCGTGACCGGTACGACGGTCACCGCCCGGCACCGGCTGGTCCCGCCTGGTCCGCTGTGTGCGCGGCAGCATGACGTTCGAGGTGGAGATCGCCCCGCGGTTCGACTACGGGCGCATGCCCCACGCGCTGCACCTCACCCCGCACGGAGCGGTCTTCGCCGCGGCGGACGGCACGGAACTCACTGTGCACCCGATCCGCGAACCGGACGACGAGCGGCTCGTGGACGTGCTCACGGACCGGGACGCCGACCTGCACCTCTCGCTGAACCTGCGGGCCGGCGATCTGCGCGGGCTGGTTCTGGAGATGGGCGCCGAGGGGCCGCCCGCGGAGGTACGCCGTGACGAACACCAGCGGCTCTTCGACGAGACAGTGGCGTTCTGGCGCTCCTGGCTGGCGCAGTCGCGGTACACCGGGCGCTGGCGGGAGGTGGTGGAGCGTTCCGCGATCACGCTGAAGCTCATGACGTTCGCCCCCAGTGGCGCCGTGGTGGCCGCCCCGACGGCGGCCCTGCCGGAGCAACTGGGCGGCGAACGCAACTGGGACTACCGCTTCACCTGGATCCGTGACGCCTCCTTCTCCGTGTACGCCCTGCTGGGACTGGGCTTCACGGACGAGGCCCGGGCGTTCATCATCTGGCTGAGCGACCGGGTCAAGGAGCGGGTCGGCAGCGAGGGGACCACGGGTCCGCTCAACATCATGTACAAGGTCGACGGCTCCTCCGACCTGAACGAGCAGATCCTCGACCACTGGGAGGGCTATGCGCGTTCCGCGCCGGTGCGGATCGGCAACGGCGCCGCGACGCAGCTCCAGTTGGACATCTACGGCGAGGCCCTGGACAGCATCTACTTCGCGCACCGGCACGGCTTCCAGGTCGGGCACGGGGGGTGGACCTCGATGCGGGCGGACCTGGACTGGCTGGCCGATCACTGGGACCAGGCGGAGGAGGGCATCTGGGAGACCCGCGGCGGTCGCCAGGACTTCACCTACGGCCGTGTCATGTCGTGGGTGGCGTTCGACCGGGCCCTGCGACTGGCCGAGTCGAAGGGGTGGCCGTCGGCGTCCGGGCGCTGGCGCAGCGAGCGGGACGCCATCTACGAGCAGGTCATGGCGAAGGGATGGAGCGAGGAACGGCAGGCCTTCGTCCAGCACTACGGCAGTGAGGTCCTGGACTCCGCGCTGCTGCGCATGGCGACGGTCGGCTTCCTCACGCCGGAGGATCCGATGTGGGCGTCGACCCTGGACGCCATGGAACGGGAACTGGTCAGTGACAGCCTGGTCTACCGCTACAACCCCGACGCCTCGCCGGACGGCCTGCGCGGCTCCGAGGGCACCTTCTCGCTGTGCACGTTCATGTACGTCGACGCCCTGGCGCGCGCGGGGCGGACCGACCGGGCGAGGCTGGTGTTCGAGAAGATGATGGGGTACGCCAACCATCTGGGCCTGTACTCCGAGGAGATCGACCTGACGGGTCGTCAGCTGGGCAATTTCCCACAGGCGTTCACGCATCTGGCTCTCATCGACTCGGCCCTCACCCTGAATGAGGCGCTCGACCGGCGGTAGTGCACACCGGGGTTCAGCCCTCCGATGTCGTCGGCGCTCACCGGGCTCTCACCGTGCGCGGCGGGCGTGCGGGCCGGCCCGGCAGCGGGTCAGACCTCGTCGATGGCGGCGTCGCCGCACAGGTCGGCGTCGGTGAGGCCCTCCAGTTCGCCCTGGGTGTCCAGCCAGTACAGCAGGGCGACCGCGGGGATGACGAGCACGATGGCGACGAGGGTGACGACCGCGAGCCAGCGCAGTGTGGTGTGCGCGCCCGCGCCCTCGGCGACGGTCAGCGAGGTCGGGACGAGGTAGGGGCGCTGCGCCATGCCCCAGGCGATGACGGCCGACGCGACCACGCCGACCGCCGTGACCCGGGACCACGCCGCGGAGGGACGGGTCAGCGACCACACGGTGGCGAGCGTAGCCAGCACGGCCGCGGCGACGAAGAAGAGCCCCACGCCGTGGGTGAGCCCGTGCCACACGTGCGGCGCGTCGCCGTGGGTGACGAACAGGGTGATGACGGCGAGCACCGAAACGGCGCCGAGGGCGGCGAGGGCCCGCCCGCGGAAGTACCGGTCCAGGTCCTCCGCTGCGTAGCGGCGGGCGTCCGCGGCGAGGAAGACCGCGCCGAGCGTCGCCGTGGCCGCGATGGCGAGCAGACCGAACAGCAGGGACGTCGGATTGGCCCAGGCGTCGGTCGACGCCGTCGTCGTGGCGGTCACCCGGCCCGAGGCCACTCCCCCGGCCGCGGCGCCGAGGAAGAACGGCGTCAGCAGTGAGGCGACGGCGAAGACCGCGCCGTACAGGCGCCGGCCGGCCAGCCGTCGGACGGGCTTGCGCAGGGCGAAGCCGGCGCCGCGCAGCACGATGCCGACGGCAGCCAGCGCCAGGGGCAGCCACATCGTGGTGAACACCCGCTGGAAGAGGACGGGGAATCCCGTCCACATGATGACCAGTGCGAAGATCAGCCAGACGTTGTTGACCTCCCAGACGGGCTCCATCGCGTGGTCGATCAGCCGGCGCGGGCGCTTGCCGCGCTCCGCTCCGCCCGCGGTCAGGTCCCAGAAGCCGGCTCCGTAGTCCGTTCCTCCGCCGCAGGCGTAGGCGGCGATCGCGAGCAGCAGGACAACGGCGACGGCTCCGGCGATCACAGTCGGCTCCCGGCGGGGCGCGGCCCGTACGGCGTGTCCGTCTCCGGTGTCTCCTCGGGCGGCCGCGGTCCGCCCGGCGGGTCGGCGAGCCGCCAGCGGGCGCGCATCTTCAGCAGCACCGCGAGGAACGACCCGAAGACGAAGACGTACACGAGCACGACCAGACCGAACATGATCCACAGACTGGTGGAGCGCGTGGCCGTCACCGCTTCGGCGACCCGCATGTTCTGGTACACGATCCACGGCTGGCGGCCCACCTCGGTGGTGATCCAGCCGCACTCGACGGCGACGACGGAGGCGAGGCCGGCCACGGCCGCGCCCCGGAAGAACCAGGGGCTCGCGGGCATCCGGCGGCGCAGCAGCCACATCGCCGCGTACCAGAGGGCGAGCAGCACCAGCAGGGAGCCGATCCCGGCCATGATGTCGAAGGCCCAGTGGGCGATGGTGGCCTGAGTGGCCGTCGGCCGGTCATGGGCGGACACCGAGGTCAGTCCGGTGACCTTGGTGTACGCGTGGAATCCGGCGAGGATGGAGTCGAGCTGCGGGATCCGGATGCCGCCGGAGATGCTGCCGTCCGGATGCAGCCGGCCGAAGAGGTACTCCGGCTGGTGTGTGTCGGTCTTCCAGACGATCTCCATGGCGGCGAACTTCACCGGCTGCTTGTGGAAGACCTGCCGGGCGATGGAGTCGCCGAGCACGAACTGCGCGGGTGTGCACACGGCGGCGAGCGTGAAGGGGATCGTGAAACCCAGCCGGTGGTAGCGGTCCCGGCGGCCGCGCAGCCATCCGACGGCGTAGACACCGGCCACGACATAGCCCGCCGTCATGAACATCGCCATGACGAAGTGCCAGTACTGCGGGCCGAACATGGGGGTGAAGACCGCCTTCCAGATCCTCACGTCGACCGGGTCGCCGGCGGCGTCGAGGGTGAAGCCCCGCGGGGTGTTCATCCACGAGTTGGCGGCCAGGATGCCGAAGGCGCCGAGCAGGGCCACGAGGGGCAGGGGGAGTCCGAGCAGGAAGTGGGTCCGGGAGGGAAGCCTCCGCCAGCCGTGGAGGTAGATGGCGAGGAGCACGGCCTCCAGGAAGAACGCCCAGGCCTCGACGCCGAACCCGATGCCGAAGACATCGCCCCACCGGCCCATCATGCCCGGCCACAGCAGCCCGAACTCGAAGGACAGCACGGTGCCGGTGACGACACCGATCGCGAACTGGACCGCCATGACGGCCGACCACCGGCGTGCCAGCAGCAGGGCGGTGGCGTCGTCACGGCGCAGACCGTAGCCATGGGTGATGAGTGTGATCAGTGGCAGCGCCACGCCGAGGGGTACCAGGACGATGTGCGAGGCCAGGGTGAAGGCCATCATCGATCGGGCCGGCAGCGTTTGCGCCGGCGCGTCCGCCAGCAGCAGGACCGTGTGCATATGAGCTGTCTCCGGAGGCCGACACGGGTGGTGGGTCAGCCGCCGGTGGCGAAGCCCGGGAAGAGCGTCATCCCGCCGTCGACGTACAGGGTGGTGCCGACGACGTAGTCCATCAGGTCGGACGCGAGGCCGACGACGGCGTGGGCGATGTCCTCGGGGTCGCCGATCCGCCTGTAGGGGATCAGCCGCATGAGGTCCTGTTGCGCCTCGGGGGTCTCCCAGGCGCTGCGGTTGATGGGGGTCTTGATGGCTCCGGGCGCGACCGCGTTGACCCGGATCCGTTTCGGGGCGAGTTCCTGGGCCAGGGTCGCCATCATCATCTGCACGCCGCCCTTGGACGACGCGTAGTTGACGTGACCGCTCCAGGGGATGATCTGGTGGACCGAGCTCATGCAGATGATCTTCCCGGCGGCACTCGACACTTCGGGGACCACCCCGCGGCGCAGGAACTCCTTGGTCGCCTCGCGGGCACAGAGGAACTGCCCGGTGAGGTTGACGTCCAGGACCTTCTGCCACTGGGCGAGGGTCATCTCCGTGACCGGCGCGTCCCGCTGCAGTCCGGCGTTGGCGACCAGGATGTCGATCGTGCCGAACTCCCGGACCATGCGGTCCATCATGGCGACGACCTGCTGCTCGTCTGACACGTCCGCCTCGTAGGCGGCCGCGCGGACCCCGAAGCCGGTGATCTCCTCGACCACCTTCTCGGCGTCCTCCCGGCCGGCCACGTAGTTCACCACGACATCGGCACCCGCCCGGCCCAGGGCGATGGCCGTCGCCCTGCCGATTCCGGAGTTCGCGCCGGTCACCAGTGCCTTCTGTCCCCGCAGCAGGTGGGCGGGGACCACGCCCTGGGGTGCGCCCTCGGTGGAACTCACGATGTCCTGCTCCTCCACTGCGTGCCCATGTCCGCCGGGTCCGTCGCCCGGAGGTCCAGGCATCACCGAAGCACCGCGCAGGGGCGGCGGCATCCCGGCGTGGACCGTCTTGCGCTGCCCGGCTGAGCATCTTCGCCCGGTCGGCTCCCTGCGCCGTGGCGGGTCAGCCCAGCCGCTCCAGCAAGTGGTCGCCCACGCGAAGGGCGTTCGCGATGGCCGTCAGGGACGGATTGACCGCGCCGATGCTCGGGAAGAAGCTCGTGTCGACGACGTAGAGATTGTCCAGGTCATGGGCCTTGCAGTGGACGTCCAGGGCCGAGGACGCCGGGTCGGTGCCGAAACGCACGGTGCCTGCCTGGTGTGCGGTGGCGCCGATCGGCATGCCCTTGTGCAGGTAGATGCTGCGGGACAGCAGTCGGTGCTCATGCATGCCCAGATGGCCGAGGATGTGCTGCAGTTTGTGCCGCAGGCGCGTCAGGCCGGCGATGTTGTTCCCCTCGTCCAGCGTGAGCCGGATCCGGCCGTCGCCTTCCAGGGTCACCCGGTTGTCCGGCTGCGGCAGGTCCTCTCCGCACAGCCAGAAGTCGACGGCGTGATGGGCCAGGACCTCGAACTGCATGTCCGGTACCACCGATCCGGCCCAGCGGGGCGCCTCGCCGTGGATCTGCTCGGCGTCCGACTTGCCGAGCATCTGGATCCCGCCGAGCGGATAGTCCCAGTCGTCCGCGCCCAGGTACCAGTCGTGCAGGGCGAGGGTCTTCTGGAACTGGGTGTCGTTGGGTTCCTTCGAAACGGCCATCAGCGCGAGGTTGTTGTGGCGCATGTAGTGCCGGCCCACGACGCCCGAGCTGTTCGCCAGTCCGTTCGGATGCCGGTCGTCCCGGTGAGCAGGGTCGCGACCGCGGCGGGAAGGACGCGGCCGAGCAGCCGGCGCCGGTCGATGGAGGGAACGGGAAATATCACGTGCCGCCACCTGTTCTTCCGGGGGAACCGAACGCCCCATGATCGCCAGTCCGCGCGGTGCGCCACACATCCCCGGTTGATCCGCTCATCAGCCGGATCTTGTGCGTCGTTCGCCCATGCTGGTACCTCTGAACCACGTGACCAGCCGAGTTCTTCTCCTGTCCCCCGCCATGAGCGCGTCACTGCGGCAGGCCCGCTTCGACGACGGCGGCTCGATCGACTGCAGCGCAGCGGCACGTGCCCGCTCGGCGGCCGCAGCCCTGCCCTCCGCGGCCCGTGTCCTCGCCTCCCCCGGCGTGCGCTGCCGGGAGACGGCCGCGGCACTGGGCCTCGACGGCGTGCCGGAACCGGAGTTGGCGGGTCTCGACGTGGGCCGCTGGCGCGGGCGCACCCTGGAAGAGGTGGGGGCCGCCGAGCCGGAGGCGGTGGGCCGCTGGCTCTCCGATCCCGAGTGCGCACCGCACGGGGGTGAGTCCGTGCGGGATCTGTGCCGGCGGGTCGCGCGGTGGCTGGCCGGCGCACAGGACCTGACGGGTCGTACGCTCGCCGTGGTCGAGCCGGAGGTGGTGCGGGCGGCGGTCGTCGACGCACTGGACCTGCCCGCAGCGCTCTTCTGGCGCCTCGACGTGCTGCCGCTGACCCTGACCGAACTCAGCGGCCGGGCCGGGCGGTGGAATCTGCGTCTGGGGTGTCCGCTTGGCACGCCGACGCCGGAGGCTGACTAGGCAGGAGGGACGGCAAGGGCCCGGCGGACGGTTCCGCCGGGCCCCTCTGTCGTACGCGAGGAGTCAGTGCGCGGCCGGAACCGCTCGCCGCTTCGCGGCCGTCGCCGGCTTGGGGTTCAGCAGCCGTTCGGCCAACTCACCGAAGACCAGGCCGAATCCGGCCCACAGGGCGGTCTGGATCGCCAGTGCCGAGAGCCGGAAGCGCCACAGCAGGGTGGCCGGGAAGCCCTTGGGCACCTCGTTGACGACGGGCAGGAACTGGTACGCCAGGCCGATCACGACGGTGAACGCGACCACCGCGGCCACCGTGGCCCACCAGGTGCCCAGGCGCGGCGCGAGCCTTTTGCCCAGGAGGGTGGCGGCGACCGCGAGCAGGACACCGAGCAGCATCATCAGGAAGTACAGGGTGGTCCGCTTGCCGATGGTGTCAGGGTTGCCGACCGACGGCGGGTTGGCCGGGTACTTCAGGAACGGCACGACGTACACGGCGAGCAGCGCGCAGCCCGACAGCAGCAGTGCCGTGGCGCGCGGGCCGAAGCGCCCCACGCGGCCGAGGGCGAAGCTGAAGGCGAGCGCGGCGATGCCGCCGAAGGCGACCCCGTAGACGAGGACACCGGTGGCGAGGCCGGCGGTCGACTGCAGGGAGCGGGAGACGGTCTCCATCTCGTGCTCGTGGGAGTGGGCCTGCTCGAAGCTGATCGCCGTGTCGACGTTCGGCTCACCGAGCACGTAGGCCACGACCAGGGCGAGCACGCCGGCCGCGAGGCCGGCGAGCATGCCCCGCACGAGAAGGTTCCGTACGGTTGCGGAGTTCATGGGCGCGCGGTGTTCGTCGCGTCAGTGGCAGGGGAAGCCCAGCAGGTGGCGGGCGTCGTGCACCCACTCGTGGACGTCCGTGCCGTTGAACACGGAGGTGGCGCCCTGCTCGGCGCCGACGAAGTAGAGCAGGACCAGCATGAGGATGCCGAAGAAGACCGCCCAGGGAGCAATCGCCTTCAGCGGCAGCTTGGCGGGAACGACGGGGGTGGTGGCTGTCGGCTGGGCGACGGTCTGCGCCATGGCAGGACCTCCTCTGGGAGTTCGCGTCCCATCTCGGTGGTGCACAGGACGACGACCACGGGTCTGACTCACGAGCCCCTCGCGGGTCCCGCATACAGTGGCGCGACCGTGCCGGATTCCCACCGGCTTCCGTTTCGCCGTCGTCGATATCGGACCGACCGTACCGCGCCACGCGCGCATGGCCAAGACCGCCTCCCCGCCAAGTGATCTTCCTCTCCACCAGGTGTGTCCGCGCGCCACGCACGTGGCGGGAAAAAGGTTGGGCGGGCTGATCATCGGTCTGGTAGCTTGCGGTTGCCCGTGATCAAGGCCGAGGAGGTGAGACCCATGAAGGCTGTATTCGTGTGGGTGCTCCCCCTCGTCGTCACGGTCGGGCGATCGACGTAGGTGTCGCCGGGAGCGCCTCGACACCAGGCACTCCCGAAAGGCAACATGCCATGACATCTTTGAAGTTCATCGCCGAGTCGTCCGTCAACGGCATGATCGAACGCGACTTCACCGTGGGCGAGGTCCCCGGTGTCCTCTGGTCCCCCGCCTCCGGCGCGGACCGTGCGCCCCTGGTCCTGATGGGCCATGGCGGCGGCAACCACAAGAAGCATCCGGCAATGGCCGGTCGTGCCCAACTCCTGGTGAACGGCTGCGGCTTCCATGTCGCGGTCATCGACGCGCCCGGTCACGGCGACCGGCCGCGCACGGCACATGACGAGCAGGAGATCGCCGAGCTGTTCCGGGCGAGGGCGGCGGGCGAGCCGGAGGGCCCGATCGTCGTCCGCTACAACGCCCACCTGGCGGAGCTCGCCGTGCCCGAGTGGCAGGCGACCCTGGACGCCCTCCAGGAGCTTCCGGAAATCGGCGCCGACGGGCCGGTCGGCTACTTCGGCATCAACATGGGCACCGCCATCGGCGTGCCGCTGGTGGCGGTCGAACCCAGGATCACCGCCGCGGTCTTCGGTCAGCACTGGCCCGACGTCCTGGCGGAGAAGGCCAAGCAGATCACCGTCCCGATCGAGTACGACATGCAGTGGGACGACGAACACATCCCGCGCGAGGCCAGTCTGGCGCTGTTCGACGCCTTCGCCTCGACGGAGAAGACCCTGCACGCCAACGCGGGCAGACACAAGGAGCTGCCCCGGTTCGAGGCCGCCAGCGCGGTCCGGTTCTTCGCCCGGCATCTCGGCCGAACGGCCCCCGTGCCGGCCTGACATGAGCGGTGGCGGCGCCCGGCCTGCCGGTCGGGTGCCGTTGCCGTGCCCCTGGGTCGGGGCTGTGCGTCCATGCGCGGCCCCGAGCCGTCAGGCCGTGCGAGTGACCGCGTCGGTGAGCAGCGTTTCGACTTTCCGGGCGACCCGGTCGAGGGGCAGCATGCTGCGCTGGGCGCGGCACCTGACGATGGCGCCCTCGACGGACGCCACGACGACGGAAGCGAGAACGGGCGCCCGGCAGCCGGGATCGGCGCCGTGCGCCGCGAGCGCCTCGGTCAGCAGCCGCTGCCAGTCCTCGAACACTCCGGCGGCGACCCGGGCCGGCGGGATCTCCTCGGCCGGCGGTTCGTCGACGGACACGGCCGGCACGGGGCAGCCGGCCCGGAACTCGCTGTCGACGACGACGCCGCGCCACAGGCCAGAAGGGCGCGGGTCCGGCGACCGGATGGGCTCCGGCCGCGTGGACCCCGCCCGTGTCGTCTCCCACGTCTTCGATCGGAGCAACTCCCCGAGGCCGTGCCCGAGAAACGCCTCAAGCCCGTCTTGGTCCGCGCCGACGGCTGAGCACATCCCGACCGCCCCGGCCGAAAACCGGGTGCGGACTGTCGGCGCCTTGGTGTGGGATCGGGCGTATGGCGATCGTGCTGGGCATGCCGGGAGTCGATGGGCTGAGCGAAGCTGTGGGTGTGCTGCGGGAGTGGCAGTACGACGAGGCGCCGATGCAACTGCATCCGGGCGATCTGGGCTGGTTCTGGCGGTTCGGCGCGGAGGCGACGGCCGCGGCGGTCCGGACCTGGCGCCGGGACGGACGGATTCTCGCCATCGGGCTGCTGGACGGTCGCGATCTGCTGCGGCTGACGACGGCACCGGACGCCCAGCGGGACGAGGAGCTGGCGCAGCGGCTGGTCGAGGACGTGACCGAGCCGGAGCGCGGCGTACTGCCGGCCGGGAGGGTGTACGTCGAGGCGCCCACGGGCGCACTGGTCCAGGATCTGCTGTTCGAGGACGGCTGGGACGGGGACGAGCCGTGGACGCCGCTGCGCCGCGATCTCACGGCGCCGGTGCCCGATCCGGGCGTGCGGATCGCGGTGGTCGGACCGGAACAGGTCCACGCGCGGACCGCCGTACACCGGGCCGCGTTCGACAGGTCGACGTTCACGGACCAGCGCTGGCACGCGATGGCGGCCGCATTGCCGTACGCCGACGCCCGGTGTCTGGTCGCGTACGACGATCTGGGCAACGCGGTGGCGGCGGTGACGGTGTGGTCGGCCGGCCCGGGCAGGCCCGGGTTGCTCGAGCCGATGGGCGTGGACGGGGAGCACCGCGGTCACGGCTACGGCCGGGCGATCTGTGTCGCGGCGGCCGCCGCACTCCGGGAGCTGGGCTCGTCGAGCGCGGTCGTCTGCACCCCGAGCGCCAATGCCGGCGCCGTCGCCACCTACAAGTCAGCCGGCTTCCAGCAGCTCCCTGAGAGACGGGACCGCCGCCGGGACGCCTAGGCCGTGAACCCTCCTTCAGCCTCGGGCTGTGCGGGCCGGGCCTGGATGCCGGGGCGGAATTTCGGGACGCGGAGGGTGATCTTCGTGCCCGCTCCGAGGCCGGTCTCGATGACGAGGCCGTGGTCGTCGCCGTAGACCTGGCGCAGCCGCCGGTCGACGTTGTTCAGGCCGATGCCGGCGGCGGGTCCTGCCGTGCCGCGCAGGATGGCGCGCAGGCGTTCCGGTTCCATGCCGATGCCGTCGTCCTCGATGACGACCCGGGCCTCGGTGCCCTCGTCCTCGGCGATGATCGTGACGCCGATGCGCTCCACGGACCCCTCCAGACCGTGTTTGAGGGCGTTCTCGACGAGCGGCTGCAGGCAGAGGAAGGGCAGTGTCACGGGCAGCACCTCGGGGGCGATGCGCAGGGTGACCGTGAGTCGGCGGCCGAAGCGGGCACGGGCGAGTTCCAGGTACTGCTCGATGGAGCGCAACTCCTCGGCGAGGGTGGTGAAGTCGCCGCCGCGGCGGAAGGAGTAGCGGGTGAAGTCGGCGAATTCCTGCAGGAGTTCCCGGGCGCGCTCGGGGTCGGTGCGGACGAAGGAGGCGATGCTCGCGAGGGAGTTGTAGATGAAGTGCGGGGAGATCTGGGCGCGCAGGGCCCGGACCTCGGCCTCGTGGGCGCTGGTGCGGGCCCGGTCGAGCCCGGCGAGTTCGAGTTCGAGGGAGAGCCGGCGGACCGCTTCCTCGCCGGCGCGGACGAGAGCGGTGGACTCGCCGGCGGCGAGCAGGACGAGGGCGCCGGGGGTGCCGCCGTCGGCGGGGAGCGGCACCAGGGCGCCCCAGCGGACGGGGCAGCCGGTGTCGTCGCAGGGCAGCGGGAAGGTCCGGGCGCGGGACGGGTGGGCGAGCTGCGCCGTCACCTCCGCCCGGTGGTGTTCGGCGGCGCCGTCCCAGGCGAGCACGCCGGTGTCGTCTGTGAGGGCGAGGGCGGGGGTGCCGAGCAGGGCGCGCAGTCTGCGGACCGTCTTTCGAGCCGTGTCCGGGGTGAGCCCGGCGCGCAGGGGGGCCGCGGCGAGCGCGGCGGTGTGCAGGACGTGGGCCAGGGCGCGCGACGCCCCCTCGCTGTCGGGCGAGTGCTCCTGCTGCCGGCGCGCCGCCCCGTGCCCGAGGGCGGCACCGAGCACGAACAGCGCGAACGCGGCGAGAGCGAGCGCCGCGGTGCCGAGGACGGTCATGGGCGACGGGGGTTCAGGGCGGCGGGGTGGGTGGTGGAGTGCCGGAGGGCGCCGCCGAGCGCCGCGCACCTGCCGGAACGCCCGACTCGCACTGCGGGACGGCCGGTGCGCCCCATGGCGTCCTGGTCTCTGTCGCTGGTCTGCACAACGGCTCCTCGGTCAGGTCGTCGCCGGTTCGGGGCGGGAGGGGGCCGGGGGTTCGGGGAGGTGGAGGCGGGCCATGGTCGAGGCGGTGCCGGGTGGGACGCGGCTGCGGGTGGCCAGGGAGATCAGGACCATGGTGGCGAAGCCCACGGGGACGGACCACACCGCGGGCCACGCCAGCAGGGTGTGCGGCCAGCCGGAGCGGGCGCGGCCGAAGATGGTGGCCGTCACCGCGGTGAACGCCGAGCCGCCGCCGAGGACGAGCCCGGCGATCGCGCCCGGCGGGGTCAGGCCGCGCCACCAGATGCCGAGGACGAGCAGCGGGCAGAAGGAGGAAGCGGAGACGGCGAAGGCGAGTCCGACCGCGTCCGCCACGGGCAGATCGCTCACCATCGCCGCGGCGGCGGTCGGCACCGCGATCGCGGGCAGCGTGGCGAGGCGGAAGTGGCGGACGCCGAGCGTGGGCAGCACGTCCTGGGCGAGGACGCCCGCGACGGACATGGTGAGCCCGGACGCCGTGGAGAGGAACGCCGCGCAGGCGCCCCCGGCGACGAGGGCGCCGAGCAGGTCTCCGCCGACCCCGCCGAGCAGCCGCTGCGGCAGGACGAGGACCGCGGCGTCGGTGTCGCCGGTCAGGAGCAGATCGGGGGCGTACAGGCGGCCGAGCATGCCGTACACGGGGATGAGGAGATAGAACCCGCCGAGCAGGGCGAGCACGCTGACGGTGGTGCGGCGGGCGGCGCGGCCGTCGGGGTTGGTGTAGAAGCGGACGACGACGTGCGGCAGGCCCATGGTGCCGAGGAAGGTGGCGAGGATCAGCCCGTAGGTCGCGTACAGGCCGTGCTGTTCGCGGTCCGAGGACAGCGGCTCGGCCCAACTGGAGGGCGCGGCACGGTCGGCGGCCCGGTCCGGCAGGGGGACGCGGGCGCCGGCCGGGAAGCGCAGGGCGGTCCCCGCGCCGATCCGGTGCCGGCCCTCGCCGAGCCGCAGCGAAGCCCCGCGCGGCGCACGGCCGTCGACGGTGCCGGACGCGGTCACCCGGACCGGCTCGCGCACGGTGAGGGTGAGTGGCCGGTCGACGCGCACCTCGGTGGAGCGGTGGAAGACGGGCCGGTCGTCCCAGGCGGGTGCCGGGGCGTGATCGCCGTGCCAGGCGAGCAGCAGGAACACCACGGGCACCAGCAGGGCGGTGAGTTTCAGCCAGTACTGGAAGGCCTGGACGAAGGTGATGCTGCGCATCCCGCCCGCGGCGACGGCCGCGGTCACCACGGCGGCGACGACCAGACCGCCGAGCCAGCCGGGCGCTCCCGTGAGCAGCCGCAGGGTGAGACCGGCGCCGCGCAGTTGGGGCAGCAGATACAGCCAGCCGATGCCGACGACCAGCACACCGGCGATCCGGCGCACCGCCCGGGACTCCAGCCGGGCCTCGGCGAAGTCGGGCAGGGTGTAGGCGCCGGAGCGGCGCAGCGGGGCGGCGACGAAGGCCAGCAGGACCAGGAACCCGGCGGTGTAGCCGATGGGGAACCACAGCATGTCGACGCCCTGGGCGAGGACGAGTCCGGCGACGCCGAGGAACGAGGCGGCTGACAGGTACTCGCCGCTGACCGCGCAGGCGTTCAGGCGGGGGGCGACGGTGCGCGAGGCGACGTAGAAGTCGGAGGTGGTACGGGAGATGCGCAGGCCGAGCGCGCCGACGAGGACCGTGGCGAGGATCACCGCGGTCACGCCCACGATGCCGTACGTCTGGTTCACCGGCCGGTCCCGGCGGGAAGTCGACGCATGGTCAGGGGTGTTCCGCGGGAGCGGCGGCGGCCGGGGCGGTCTCGTTGCGCTCGGCGCGGCGGACGTACCAGGCGCCGATGGCCAGCAGGGCGGGGTACGGCGCCACGCCCAGGAGGAGCCAGACGGCGAGGGGGACGCGGGGTGCGGCGTCGGCGAACGGCAGGACGCGCAGGAGCACGGGAAGCAGGCCGAGCAGGAGAGCGAGAAGGGCCATCGCGGCGAGGGCGGCCCGCAACTGATGGCGCATCAATCGCCGTAGCCGTTCCTCCGAGTGCGGCGAGGGGTCCGGGCGCGGGGCGGTCGTACCGGCGCAAGGGCGCGGCCGTCCGGTGACCACCTCTCTGCGAGGGACGGATTCCGCACCCATGACGCACTCCCGACGCAGCGGTGATCACCTTGTGCTGCGGCGAGTGTACGCAGCGGGACCCCGCCGAGACAGCGGGTGGACGAGAATCGCCACAGGTCCGTCACCCGGCAACCGCCTCCCTTGCTCAACGGGCCCTGCCCGCCGCGTGTTTGGCGAGAAGGTCCCGTAGCTCCCGGGCGTTGCGCCGGCTCACGGCGAGCACGCGGTCGCCGATCCGTACGGTCACGTTGCCGCCGTCCAGGCGAAGTTCCTCGATGCGGCCGAGGGCGACGAGCCGGCTGCGGTGGATGCGCACGAAACCGCGTGCGCGCCACTGTTCCTCCAGGGTGGACAGCGCGACGCGGACCAGGTGGCTGCCGTGCGGGGTGTGCAGTCGCGCGTAGTCGCCCTGGGCCTCGACATAGGTGATGTCGGCGATGGGCACGAACCGGGTCACCCCGCCCAGTTCGACGGGGACCTGATCACCGAAGGCGGGTGCCTGCTCGGGCGCGGTCGTGGCGGGAGCGGCGGCCGGCCGGGGGCCCTGCCCGGCCCGTACCAGTTCGGCGACCCGGCGTACGGCCTCGGCGAAGCGTTCCTTGCGGAGGGGCTTGAGCAGGTAGTCGACGGCCTTGAGGTCGAAGGCGCGGACCGCGAAGTCGTCGTGGGCGGTGACGAAGACGATCAGTGGCGGCGCGGCGAACCCGCCCAGCAGACGGGCCAGTTCCAGGCCGTCGAGGCCCGGCATGTTGATGTCCAGGAAGACGACGTCGACGGCTTCCTCGCCGTCCGGCCCGTCCGCCAGGGCCCGGCCGAGCCGGCGCAACGCCTCGGTGGGTCCCGCCGCGGGCACCACGGTGCCGACCCGGGGATCGCGCTCCAGGTGGTACAGCAGTTCCTCCAGCGCGGGCTCCTCGTCGTCCACCGCCAGCACACGCAGGGGAGCGTCGCTCGCGCTCATCTCCGCCGTCTCCTTCCCGCTCCAACCGCTTACCGGTGCATGGTGGTCCGCCGGGCCGTCCGCGTCGAGATCGCGCACGCCTGTGTACAGCGGGCGCCGCCGGGCGAGGATCCCGAAGTCCGGGGAAACGAGCGACCCGAGGAGGACCGGTGGCATACGTGAGGCACGACCAGTGGGACGCGCACTACGCGGGCGGGGGCCGGTTCCGGGAGCTGGGTGACACCGAACGGCGGCTGCTGGCGGAGCACGTCCCGGCGCCCGCGGGCGGACTCGCGCTGGACGTCGGCTGCGGACTCGGTGAACTCGCCCGACATCTGGCCGGATCCGGCTACCGGGTGGACGCCGTCGACTGGTCCGAGGCCGCGCTCACGGAGGCCCGGCGCACCGAGGCGGTGGGCGTGACGTACCGCCGCCTGGACATCGAGCGAGACGATCTCGGTCAACTTCCTTCCGACGCCTATGACTTGATCACCATCCGGCTCGGCTGGGCCTTCGTCCGCGACCGCACCCGGGTGCTGAACCGGCTGCGCGAACGGCTGCGCCCGGGCGGTGCGCTGTGTGTGATCACGCCGCTCGTGGACGCGGTGCCGGACGACCGGCGCGGCATCGCCCTGGACGAGCAGGAGATCGGTCTGCTGCGCACCGGCTGGGCGGCCGCCGACCGCTACGACGCCGACGGCCTGGCGCTGCTGGTCCTGCGCGGCCCCTCCCCCACCACGCCCGGATACGCCGGCAAGGGCCGCCCGTCCCCGCACGCCCTCACCGGCGCCGGTGCCGTCGTCACGGACGCGGCGGGCCGGGTGCTGCTGGGCTGGTCGGTGCGAGGCGTCTGGGAGTTGCCCGGCGGCAAGAACGACGCGGACGAGGACTTCGCCGCGGCGGCCGTCCGCGAGTTGGAGGAGGAGACGTCCTTGAAGGCCGACCCGGCCGGGACGCGGGTGCGGGCGATCCTGATGGACTACGTGCACGGCATCCCGAGGGTGACGGCCGCCGTCCGGGTGACCGCCTTCACCGGCGAACCCGTCGTCACCGAGCCGCGGCTGATCCGCCGCTGGGAGTGGCATGAGGTCGGCGATCTGCCGCGGCTCGGGCGGCCGCTGTTCACGCCGAGCGCACATGTCCTGGACACCGTGTGGCCGGGTCTGCTGCCCGGGCTGCCGCCCGTGCACCGGTACCCGGTGACGGTCCGGTGACGGACGGCTGAACGGTGTCAGTCCGGGACCACCAGCCGTGCCGCCTCCCCCGGACCCACCGGCACCACCCGGTCGCGCAGGCAGACGTCGATGGGGGCGCGGTCGGAGTCCGGCACGGCGATCTCCAGCAGGCCGCTGCGCAGGTGGAGATGGACGCCCCAGTGACCGTGGTAGCGGATGGCGAAGCCGTACGAGGAGAGTTCGGGCAGGGGGACCGGGTCGAGGCACAGGGCGCCGTCGCGGGTCTCCAGGCCGGTCAGTCCGCGCTGGACGAGGTCGAGGGTGCCTGCCATGGCGCCGAGGTGGATGCCCTCGCCGGTGGTGCCGCCCTGCAGGTCGGCGATGTCGCCGCGCAGCGCCTCCTGGACGAACGCCCAGGCGTCGGCGCGGCGGGCGCGGGTCAGGATCCAGCCGTGGACCAGGCCGCTGAGGGTGGAGCCGTGACTGGTGCGGTGCAGGTAGTGGTCGACGGTCGCGATCCAGGTGTGTTCGTCCAGGTGATAGCCCAATCGGTCGAAGAGGGCGCGGAGTTCGGCCGTCGAGAAGAGGTAGCCGAGCATGAGGACGTCGGCCTGTTTGGACGCCTTGTAGCGGTTCACGGTGTCGCCCTCGGCCTCCAGGATCCGGTCGAGCCGGCGGATGTCGTCGTACCGCTTGCGGTAGTCGTCCCAGTCCAGCTCGGCGAGGTCGCCGTAGCCCTCGAACTGGCTGATCACCCCGTCGTGGAAGGGGATGTGGAGGGTGCGGGAGATCTCCTCCCAGTGGGCGGGCTCGTCCTCGTCCAGGCCGATGCTCTCGGTGAGTTCGCGGCGGCGCGGTTCGGGCAGGGTGCTCAGCAGGTCCAGGGTGCGGGCGAGCACCCAGGCGGCGGTGACGTTGGTGTACGCGTTGTCGTCCAGTCCCGGCCGGGGCGCGCCGGGGTAGGCGTCGTGGTACTCGTCGGGGCCCATCACGCCCCGGATGCGGTACCGGCCGAGGCGGTCGTCGTAACCGGCCGAGTCCGCCCAGAAGCGCGCGATCTGCAGCAGCATCTCGGCGCCCTCGCCGTGCAGGAAGTCGGTGTCCCCGGTGGCCTCGCAGTACTGCCAGATGTTGTAGGCCACTGCCGAGCCGACGTGGTGCTGGAGCCGGGAGTGGTCGGGCACCCAGCGGCCGGAGCGGGGGTTGAGGTGGACTTCCGGGGCCTCCTCGCGACCGTCGCTGCCGCTCTGCCACGGGTAGAGCGCGCCGCGCCGGTCGAGTTCGCCGGCCGCGTGGCAGGCGGCGTCGAGACGCCGGTGCCGGTAGTGGAGCAGGGCCCGGGAGACCTCGGGTAGGTGCAGGTTGAGGTAGGGCAGGACGAAGAGTTCGTCCCAGAAGACATGGCCGCGGTAGGCCTCGCCGTGCAGTCCGCGGGCGGGGACACCGGCGTCGAGGTCGGCCGTGTGCGGCGACAGGGTCTGCAGCACGTGGAACAGGTGCAGCCGCAGGATGCTGCCCGCCTCCCCCGGCACTTCGAGCGCGGTGCGCCGCCACAACTGCTCCCAGGCCGCGGTGTGCGTCTCCAGCAGGGCGTCGAAGTCGGGGGCGGCGCCGACGCGCTCGACGGCCGCGTCCAGCGGGTCACCGATGGCGGGGTCGTGCGAGGTGTGCAGCGCGACCGTCTTGTCGACGGTGACGGTACGGCCGGGTGTCAGGCGCAGCTTCACGTGCTGGACCGCGCGCAGGGCTTCGTGGGCCGTCGCCACCGGTGCGTCGGTGGCCAGCCGGGCGGCCAGGGCGCATTCGATGCGGGAGGTGCGGGTGTGGCAGCGCAGCCACATCGCGCCGTGTGCGGCGAGGCCGGTCCGGATCTGGGTGAGGTGCCGGCCGTCCAGGTCCCGGTAGCGGGCCACGCCGGAGTTGGTGACCCGTCCGTCCAGCGCGGCCTCGACCTCCAGCTCGGTGCCCTGGCCTTCGACGGTGAACTCGGTGCGCAGGGCTCCGATATGACGGTCGGCCAGGTGGACCAGGCGGAGCTGGCGCACATGGAGCGTGGCGCCGCCGTCGAGGCCGTAGCTGGTGCGGCGTTCCAGCAGGCCGGGGTCGAGATGCAGGGTCACATAGTGCTCGGTGACGGGGTCGGAGTCCGGGGTGAGCCAGGCGGCGCCCGCCGGGCGGAAGCGCAGCGGCAGCCAGTTGGGGAGGTTGACCATGTCCTCGTTCTCGACCCGGCGTCCGGCGACCTCGGAGGTGAGCCGGTCGTAGCAGCCGGCCACATAGGTGCCCGGGTAGTGGACGTCGTCCGCGATGCACTCGGGCAGTGCCCCGCGGGTGGCGAAGTACCCGTTGCCCAGCGTGCACAGGGACTCCCGCAGGCGTTCCTCCTCGGGCCGGTAGCCCTCGTACTCCCAGGTCGGCCCCGTCACGGTCATTCCTCGGACAACAGGCCGGTGAGGATCCGGTCGGGGGTGAGGGGCAGTTCACGGAAGCGGATGCCGGTGGCGTGGTGGACGGCGTTGCCGATGGCGGCCGCGGTGCCGACGATGCCGATCTCGCCGATGCCCTTGCTGCCCATGGGGTTGAGGTGCGGGTCGTCCTCGTCGATCCAGTCGGCCTCGATGCCGGGCACGTCGGCGTGCGCGGGCAGGTGGTAGGAGGCGAGGTCCGTCTCGGTGAAGTCGCCGAACGCGCGGTCCATCGCGCTGTGTTCGGTGAGCGCCATGCCGAGGCCCATGGTCATGCCGCCGGTGAACTGCGAGCGCGCGGTGCGGGAGTTGAGGATCCGCCCGGCGGCGAAGATGCCGAGCAGCCGCCGTACCCGGGTCTCTCCGGTGACGGTGTCGACGGCGGCCTCGGCGAAGTGGGCGCCGAAGGCGTGCCGGGCGTAGGGGCTGTCGGCGTCGGCCTTTCCGGCGGTGTCGGCGTGGGTCCCGATGCCCTCGGCGGGCAGCGGCCCGGTGTGTGCGGCGAGCCGGGAGGCCAGCTCGGCGCACGCCTCGTGCACGGCCCAGCCCCAGGAGGCGGTGCCCATGGAGCCGCCGGCGAGCCAGGCCGACGGCAGGTCGCTGTGCCCGATCTCGGTGCGGACCCGGTCGAGGGGCGCGCCGAGGGCGTCGGCGGCGATCTGGGCGAGGACGGTACGGGCCCCGGTGCCGATGTCGGTGGCGTTGATCCGGACGACGAAGGTGCCGTCGGGCAGGGCCCGGGCGGTCGCGGTGGCCGGGACAGCCGCGGCCGGGTAGGTGGCCGCGGCCACGCCGGTGCCGATGAGCAGCGGGCCCTCGCGGCGCACACCCGGGCGTGGATCGCGCTCGGCCCAGCCGAAGCGGCGGGCGCCCTCGCGCAGGCACTCCACGAGGTGCCGGCTGCTGAACGGTTTGCCGCTGTCGGGCTCACGCTCGGGTTCGTTGCGGATGCGCAGCTCGACCGGGTCCATGCCGAGGGCGTAGGCGAGTTCGTCCACGGCCGACTCCAGGGCGTACATGCCGGGCGCCTCGCCGGGGGCGCGCATCCAGGACGGGCTGGGCACGTCGAGCGGGACCACCCGGTGGGTACTGAGCAGGGCCGGGGTGGCGTACATGATGCGGGAGGGCACCGCGGCCTGCTCGACGAACTCCTTCACCCGGGAGGTGTGGGTGGTCGCCTCGTGCAGTACGGCGGTGAGCCGGCCGTCCGCGCTCGCGCCGAGCCGCAGCCGCTGCACGGTGGGGGCGCGGTGGCCGACGGTGGTGGGCAGGTTGCGGCGGGGGTAGGCGAGGGTGACGGGCCGGCCGGTGCGCCGGGCGGCCATGGTGGCGAGGACGACGTCGGGGCGCGGGGTGCCCTTGGAGCCGAAGCCGCCGCCGACGTGCTCGGTGACGACGGTGATCCGGTCCTCGGGCAGCTCGAACAGCTGGGCGAGGACCTCCCGCACGGTCGTACCGCCCTGGCTGGAGGTGTACACGGTGAGCCGGTCCCCGTCCCAGTGGGCCGTGCTGGTGTGCGGCTCCATGGGGTGATTGTGCAGCGGCGGCACCCGGTAGGTGGCATCGACGCGGACCTCGGCGGCGGCGAAGGCGGCCTCCGGGTCGCCGTGCTCGACCCGGCCCGGATAGCCGGCGTTGGCCTCCTCCGGCTCGTAGGCGTGCGGATGCCCGGGGTCCAGACCGACGTCGTGGGGTTCGGCCGTGTAGGTGACGCGTACCGCCCGGGCGGCCGCGCGGGCCGCCTCCAGGGTGTCGGCGACGGCCAGCGCCACGCACCAGCCCCGGTGCGGCACCTGGGGGCCCTGCAGGACGGCGAGCGTGGCGTCTTCGGGTGCGGCGAGGCGCGGGGCGTCGTCGGGGGTGAGGACGGCGAGGACCCCGGGCAGGGCGAGGGCGGCCGAGGTGTCGACGGCGGTGACCCGGCCCCGTGCGATCGCGGCCGGCACGGGCCAGGCGTGGGCACGGCCGGGCAGCGCGTACTCGGCGGCGTAGCGGGCCGCACCGGTGACCTTCTCCCGCCCTTCCCGACGCTCGGCGGGCACACCCAGCGCACCACCGGGGTGCCCTCCTGACAGACGCTCGGCGAGCGACCCGGTGGGGGTGCCCGGGGGCACGCTCCGTGCGTCGCGGCGCTGTACGCGCGCGTCCGGGGCGCTGTCCGGGGCCGGGGCCCCTTCCGGGGGGCCGCCGGGGGCCGGGTCCCCACTTGACCGGCGCCCAGCGATTGCCCCGCCCGAGGCCCTATTGCGGGCGTTCGGGCACTCTCCGGGAGTACCCGGCGCGCTGCCAGGGCCCGGCTCCCCACCCGGCCGGCGCTCGCCGAGGGCCCCGGTGGGGGCGCCGGGGGCCGGACCCCCACCCGGCCGGTGCTCGGGGAAAGCCCCGTCAGGGGTCGGGTTCCGGGCGGCCCGGTGTTCGGTGGGGGTGGCCGGGGAGTTGCCGGTCATGGGTTCCTCCTGGTCTGCTCGCTCCTGTTGCGCCGGCTCAGGCGACCGCCGGTGCGGGGGCGAGACGCTTCAGGACGTCCAGGGCAAGATTGCGGGCTAGGGGCACCTTGTAGGCGTTGTCCCGCAGCGGCTCGGCGTGTGCGAGCTCCAGCGCCACGGCTCCCTCGAAGGCGGCGGGGGTCGCCGGGCCGCCCAACAGGGCCAGCTCGGTGTGCCGGGCCCGCCAGGGCCGGTGGGCGAGCCCGCCGAAGGCGATCCCCGCGTGGTCGACGACGCCGTCCGCGACCCGCAGCACGACGGCCACGGAGGCGAGGGCGAAGGCGTACGAGGCACGGTCGCGGGCCTTGCGGTACGCGGACGGCAGCCCGGCGGTGGCCGACGGCAGCAGTACCCCGGTGATCAGCTCGCCCGGGCCGATCCAGGTGTCCCGCTCGGGATGCTCCCCCGGCAGCCGGTGGAACTCCGCTGCCGGAAGCCGTCGGATGCCCTCGGTGCCGTACAGCTCGACCTGTGCGTCCAGCACGGCGAGGGCGACGGCCATGTCGGACGGGTTGGTGGCGATGCAGTGCTCCGAGTGCCCGAGGACGGCGTGGTCGCGGTGCACGCCCTGCCGGGCGCCGCAGCCGCTGCCGGGCACACGCTTGTTGCAGGGTTTGTCCAGGTCCTGGAAATAGGGGCAGCGGGTGCGCTGGAGCAGATTGCCGCCGGTGGTGGCGGCGTTGCGCAACTGCCCGGAGGCGCCGGAGAGAAGCGCCTGGGACAGCACCGGGTAGCGGTCGCGGACGCGCGGATCGGCGGCCAGGTCGCTGTTGCGGACGGTGGCGCCGACGCGCAGGGAGCCGTCGGGCAACTCCTCGATGCCGGCCAGCGGCAGCCGGCCGACGTCGATGAGGACGGCGGGCCGCTCCACGCCGAGTTTCATCAGGTCGACCAGGTTGGTGCCGCCGGCCAGATAGCGGGCGCCGGGGTGGGTGGCGTACGCCTCGACGGCCTCCTCGACGCTGCCGGGCCTGAGGTATCCGAAGCCGTTCACCGGATCACGTCCTCCACTGCCTCGACGATGCGTGGGTAGGCGCCGCAGCGGCACAGGTTGCCGCTCAGGCGCTCGCGGATCTCGGGCCGGTCCAGCGGGACGGGCCGGCCGGAGGGGGCCGCGGGGTCGGTGACGTGGGAGGGGTGGCCGGCGGCGGCCTCGGCGAGCATGCCGACGGCGGAGCAGATCTGCCCCGGGGTGCAGTAGCCGCACTGGAAGGCGTCGCGGTCGAGGAAGGCCCGCTGCAGCGGGTGCGGCTCCTCGCCGTCCCCGCCGAGGCCCTCGACGGTGGTGATCTCGCTGCCGTCGAGGGCGACCGCGAGCAGCAGGCAGCTGTTGACGCGACGGCCGTCGGCCAGCACGGTGCAGGCACCGCACTGGCCGTGGTCGCAGCCCTTCTTCGCCCCGGTGAGACCGAGGTCTTCACGGAGCAGGTCCAGCAGGACACGCCGGTGGTCGACGTGCAGTGTGTGGGGCTTCCCGTTGACCCGGAGGGTGATCTCCGACTCGGGAGAGAGCTGGTTTTCGCTGGTCATGGCAGGGTTGGCCTTCCGGACGGGCCCTGGTGTCCGTCCAGTCCGCGTATCCACGCGACGGCGCCTCACACGTCCGGGAGGCCTCTGGAAGTGCTCCACGAACAGGCCGTACATCGACGTCGCTGCCGTGGTCGGCGCACCGGATCCACATGTGGTCGCCGATGACGTTCTTGCTGTCCACGAGGAGGCTGGTGACCTCGGCCAGGGTCTTCGAGCCGGTGGTGCCGGCGTCGAAGAACAGGTCCTCGATCTTGACGCCGTCGACGTCGGCGACGCTCAACGCGGTGATGCCGTTGTCCGGGACGAAGGTGGCGAGCCCGAGGCCGAGGACGATTGGTTCCCGGGGGCGACGGCCGTCGGTCTGCGGCGTGGACGAGCGAACACGGATTCTCCTGGTGGGGGGTGGCGGGATCAGCCGGTGTAGGCGGCGAAGACGCGGGTGTAGTCCCAGTCGGACTGGCTCACGCCGGAGCAGCTGTCGGCGGGGCCGCCGGTGCACGGCCGGTCGCGGTTGGCGGACCAGAAGGTGAGCCGGGCGAGGTGGTGCGCCTGGGCGTAGGCCAGGATGGTCCGGAAGTCGTTCACCGTGACGGTCTCGTTGTTGTCGGTGACGCCGTTCATGGACGAGATGCCCATGTCCCGGTAGGCCTGGTCGTCGCTGTAGTGATAGGCGTTCTTCAGCGCGTTCTTCAGGCCCTCGGCGGCCTGCGTGGTGAGGTTGCCCATGTTCTGTCCGGCGCCGCCGAAGTCGAACGGCATGATGGCCCAGGCGTCCACGGTCAGCCCGGAGGACGCGGCCCGGTCGATGAGGCTGGTGTCGGGCCCGCTCTGCCCGGTTCCCTGGGTGATGTACACCTTCAGCCCCGGGTTGTTCGCCTTCACGGTCTTCAGCGCGTCCACGGTCCGCTGCTGCACGGTCGCGCTGCTGTAGGCGTCGGCCTCGATGTCGATGTCGATCGCCTTCAGGCCGTAGGCGTTGATGACCTTCTGGTAGGCCGCCGCCAGTTCGCTCGCGCTGGAGCAGGAGCTCTCCAGCTTGTTGCCGCTGTAGCCGCCGAAGGAGGGGATCACGTCACCGCCGCCTGCCCGCACGGTGTTGATCGTCTGCTGGTCGACCCCGCCGGTCAGCGGACGGCTGCCGTCCCACTGCGGATTGCAGTAGCCGTTGCTGAGCACGAAGGCGAGGGTGAACCACTTCACGCCGGTGGCCTGGGTGATGGTGGCCGGGTTGGGCGGGCTGCCCCAGCCGTTGTAGAGGTACGGTGCGACGGCCATGAGCGCGGACGGGGTGCCGTCGCCCCCGCTCCCGGGCGCGTTCCACTTCTGGTTGGCGCCGCCGCTGCAGCTCCAGATCTGTGTCCGGGTGCCGTTGGCGGAGTTGTCGTCGGTGACGTCGAGGCACTTGTTCGCCTGCGGGTTGACGATGTCGTGGGCGGCGGTGACGGTCCACTTCTGGTTCGCGCCGCCGGTACAGCTCCACAGCTGCACCTTGGCGCCGTCGGCGGTCGAATTGCCGGTCACGTCGAGGCACTTGCCGAGGGCGCGGATGGTGCCGTCGGTGCCGACCGTCCACTGCTGGGCGTTGGTGCCGTTGCAGTCGTAGAGCTGGACTGGCGTGCCGTCGCCCGAGTTGGCCCCGGCGACGTCGAGACACTTGCCGGCGAGCCCGGTGATGGCACCGGTGGCGGCCTGGGCGGGGGAAGCGGTGAGCAGTCCGGCGGACAGCGCGAGGACACCGAGGGAGACTGCTGCGGGAAGAGGTCTGGCCATGGGTGGGAGCGGGCCTTTCACGTGGGGGGTACGCGCCAACGCCGGTGAACAGAGAGGACGTTGGGGCGTGCGCAGGCTTTGTTTAAGGCGTGAAACTAAAGGTCCGGACCAGTGCAGTCAAGTGGTACGGCAGCAACTCGCCACGCACGCCGGGACGTCGGGCGCCGAACACCGCGGTCCCCTCCACCGACCGCCCCCGCACCCCCTCACCACAGCCCCCTACGCCAACTCAACCGCCTCGTCCAGCGCTTCCGTCGCCTCCGGCGGTGCGGTCAGGTCGTCCTCCCGTGCCGCGAACTGGGTTCGGTACAGCTCCGCGTACCGGCCCCCGACCGCCAGTAGCTCCTCGTGCGTGCCGCGTTCCACTATCCGGCCGGACTCCACGACCAGGATCTGGTCGGCGGCGCGGACCGTGGACAGGCGGTGGGCGATGACCACGGCGGTGCGGCCCTCCAGGGCCTCGGTGAGGGCTTCCTGGACGGCCGCCTCGGAGGTGTTGTCCAGGTGGGCGGTGGCCTCGTCCAGGATGACCACGCGCTGGCGGGCCAGCAGGAGGCGGGCGATGGTCATGCGCTGGCGTTCGCCGCCGGAGAGGCGGTAGCCCCGCTCACCGACCACCGTGTCGAGGCCGTCGGGCAGGGACCGTACGACGTCGGCCAGGCGGGCGCGGCCGAGGGCGTCCCAGAGTTCGTCGTCCGTCGCCCCCGGGCGGGCCAGCCACAGGTTGGCGCGGACCGTGTCGTGGAAGAGGTGCCCGTCCTGGGTGACCATGCCGAGAGTGCCGCGCAGCGAGACGGCGGTCAGGTCGCGGACGTCGACCCCGCCGATGCGGACCGCGCCCGCGTCGACGTCGTACAGGCGCGGCAGCAGCTGGGCGATGGTGGACTTGCCGGCGCCGGAGGAGCCGACGAGGGCGACGGTCTGGCCGGGTTCGGCGCGGAAGGAAACGCCGTGCAGGACCTCGGAGCCGCCGCGGGTGTCGAGGGCGGCGACCTCCTCCAGGGAGGCGAGGGAGACCTGGTCGGCCGAGGGATACGAGAAGCGGACGTCGTCGAACTCGACGGCGACCGGGCCCTCGGGGACCTCGCGGGCGTCCGGCTTCTCCTCGATCAGCGGCTTCAGGTCCAGCACCTCGAAGACCCGCTCGAAGCTGACGAGCGCGCTCATCACCTCGACCCGGGCCCCGGCGAGGGCGGTAAGCGGGGCGTACAGGCGGGTCAGCAGCAGCGCGAGGGAGACGACCGCGCCCGCCTGCAGGGTGCCGTGCAGCGCGAACCAGCCGCCGAGGCCGTAAACGAGGGCCAGAGCGAGGGCGGAGACCAAAGTGAGGGAGGTGATGAAGACCGACTGGGCCGTGGCCGTGCGGACGCCGATGTCACGGACCCGGGTGGCGCGGGCCGCGAACTCCGCCGACTCCTCCTCCGGGCGGCCGAACAGCTTGACCAGGGTGGCACCCGGTGCGGAGAAGCGCTCGGTCATCCGGGTGCCCATGGCCGCGTTCAGCGCCGCCGCCTCGCGCTGCATGCGTGCCATCCGGGTTCCCATGCGGCGGGCCGGCAGCACGAACACCGGCAGCAGCACCAGTGCGAGCAGGGTGATCTGCCAGGACAGGGTGAGCATCACCGCGAGGGTGAGCAGCAGGGTGACCAGGTTGCTGACCACGCCCGACAGGGTGTTGGCGAAGGCCCGCTGGGCGCCGATCACGTCGTTGTTGAGACGGCTGACCAGCGCTCCCGTACGAGTCCGTGTGAAGAACGCGACGGGCATGCGCTGCACATGATCGAACACAGCCGTCCTGAGGTCGAGGATGAGTCCCTCCCCGAGCGTCGCCGACAGGCGCCGTCCGAGGACGCCGAGCCCCGCCTCCGCCAAGGCGACGAGCGCGATGAGCAGGGAGAGCCGGATCACCGTGGCGGAGTCGTGCCCCGCCACGATCGCGTCGACGACGCGGCCGGCGAGCACCGGGGTGGCCACGGCGAGCAGGGCCGTGGCCACCCCGAGCAGTACGAACCGGACGATGCCCGCGCGGTGCGGGCGGGCGAAGGTGGCGATACGGCGCAGTGTGGCGCGGGCGAGCGGACGGCGCTCGGCCTGTGCGCTCATGACACTGTGCAGCTGCATCCATGCGGTGGTCTCCATGCTCATGGGAACGAACGTAGAACCTCAAGCTTCGTTGAGGTCAATGTTCCTGCCTTTTCACCCGCTGTTGGGGCGGCGCGGAGAACCTCTGCTGATGTGACTGCCGTCCCGCTTCCCCCGCCCCCGGGGGGACGACTCCCCCGTCGCGTCCCCGTCCGCCAGGCGGTGTGCCTGGTGCCGCTCGCACTCGTCGCCCTGGTCGCCGTGCGCAACCGCTCCCTGCTCGCCGAGGGCTTCGGCCAGCTGCGCACCGCCTCCTGGCCATGGCTGCTCGCGGCGGCCGGGGCCACCTGTCTGACCTGGGTGGCCGCCGCGTTCACCCGGCAGGGCGCGGTGGTGCAGCCGCTGCCGAAGGGGCGGCTGCTGGCCACCCAGTTCGCGGCGGCCTCGGCCAACCATCTGCTGCCCACCGGGCTGGGCGCGGGCGCGGTGAACCTGCGCTTCATGACCGTGTGCGGGGTGCCACTGGCCCGCTCCTCGGCCGCGCTCGCGCTGTATCTGCTGGCCGAGTCCGTGGGCCGGCTCGGTCTGCTGTCCGTGCTGCTGCTCGCCTTCCCGGACGCGCTGCGGCTCGGCCCCCTGCTGCCGGACGGCTCGGCCGTGCCGCTGCTGCTGGGCGCGGCCGGACTGCTGGTGGTCGCGGCGGCCGTCGTGCCCCTCGTACGACCGCTGCGCACCCGCGTGTACGGCTTCCTCCGCGACGCCCTCGGCGAGGCACGGTCGGTGCACACCCGGCCGGCCCGCGCCCTGGCCCTGTGGGGCGGCTCGCTGGCCTTCCCCGCGCTGCAGGCGGCCGGTCTCGCCGCGGTCGGCCAGGCGCTCCGGCTGCCGGTGCCGGTGGCGCACATGGCGCTCGCCTACCTCGCGGCGACCGTCGCGGTGGCGCTGGTACCGACACCGGGCGGCCTGGGTTCGGTCGAGGCGGCCCTGATCGTGGCCCTGGTCGCGGTGGGCGGACCGGCGGCGGTGGCCACGGCGGTGGTGCTGGCCTACCGCATCATCACCGTGTGGGTGCCGCTGCTGCCGGGGGCGCTGACCCTGGGGGCGCTGGTCCGGTTCAAGGTCATCTGAGGCAGAGTGGCCTTCCGACCAGAACAAGGAGGGCTTCCCATGCCGGTCCGCGTGGAGCGCACGGAGTACGTCACCACGGTCGTCCTCTCCCGGCCCGAGGCCCGTAACGCGGTGGACGGTCCCACCGCCGCGGAACTCGCCGACGCCTTCCGGGAGTTCGAGGCGGACGACGGTGCTCGGGTCGCGGTGCTGTGGGGTGAGGGCGGCACGTTCTGCGCGGGGGCGGACCTGAAGGCGATCGGCACCGAGCGCGGCAACCGGGTGACCGAGGACGGTGACGGCCCGATGGGGCCGACCCGGATGCGGCTGTCGAAGCCGGTGATCGCGGCGGTGGCCGGGCACGCGGTCGCGGGCGGCCTCGAACTCGCCCTCTGGTGCGATCTGCGGGTCGCGGAGGAGGACGCCGTGTTCGGGGTGTTCTGCCGCCGCTGGGGCGTGCCGCTGATCGACGGCGGCACGGTACGGCTGCCCCGGCTGATCGGCACCGGCCGGGCCATGGACATGATCCTCACCGGCCGCCCGGTACCGGCCCGCGAGGCCTACGGGATGGGGCTCGTGAGCCGCGTGGTACCGACGGGACGCGCCCGCGCCGAGGCCGAGGCACTGGCCGCGGCGATCGCCCGCTTCCCGCAGTCCTGCCTGCGCAGCGACCGCGCGTCGGTCCTCGACCAGGAGGGGCTGGACGAGGAGACGGCATTGCGCGGCGAACTCCGGTACGGACTGGGCGTGCTGGCGCAGAGCGCGGAGGGCGCCGCCCGGTTCGCCGCCGGGTCCGGGCGGCACGGGTCGTTCACGGATCTGTGAGGGGCCGCGCAGGGCACGGGCGGTCGGCCCGCTCAGCCCACGCTCACCACTGTCTCGCCGCCCTTCGGGTCGACTCGCTCCGTCCAGCGTGCGGTGAGGGTCAGAGTGCGGTTCGGCAGCGCGGTCCAAAGGCCCGGCCGCTCCCCGTGCAGGAGGCGGCCGTCCTGGTGGACCTGGAGGACCGGGCGGGTCAGCTGGGCGCTGGTGCGCAGGAGGTAACGGGCGGGCGGGGCGGCGGGGGTGATGCGGTTCGGGGCGATCCAGCGCAGCGGAGCCTCGACGGCGAGCGGGACTCCCCGTTCCGGCCAGGGGGCGCCCGCGAGGAAGGCCAGGACGGCACCGGCCACCCGTACGCCCTCGTCGGCCGCCGTGCCGGCGCGTTCGACGGCGTGCAGGACGTTCCCGGCGGCGAAGACGCCGGGGCGCGAGGTGTGCAGCGCGCCGTCGACGGCGGGGCCTCGGGTGCCGGGGTCCAGGGCGAGGGCGCCGCGGCGGGCGAGTTCGTGGTCGGGGACGAAGTCTCCGGTGAACACGACGGTGTCGCAGGCCAGTGCGGTGGTACGGCCGTCGCGATGGCGTACGCGGACCCCGGACAGGCGGCCGTGGCCGAGGAGTTCGGTGACCGTGGTGTGCGTCAGCAGTGGAACGCGGTCGTACAGCCGGGCCGAGCCGGCGCGGGCCCGGCCGGTCTGGGCCCGCGGGTGTTCCGTGACCAGCGCGACGACCTCGGCCCCGGCCGCGCGCACGGTGGCGGCCGCGGCGTACGAGACCTCCTCGGCGCCGACGACGACCGCGCGGGTGCCGATGCGCTGCCCGAACAGGTGGACCGCCTGCTGGAGTTCGCCGGTGGTGTAGACACCGGCAGGTCGGGTGCCGGGCACCAGCCGGGCGGTACGCGGGCGTTCCCGGGCGCCGGTGGCCAACACGACGGCCCGCGCCTCGATGATCTCGGGCCCACCGGGACCGACGGCCGTGAGCACCGCAGCGGCACGGAATCCGACGGCGCTGACCACCGCACCTCCGGCGGGGCCGTCGGGGGCCTCGAACATCCCGGCCGCGCCGCGGTCCCGAGCGCCCGGCCCCGGTTCGGATCCCCCGGCGACCGTGGAGTCCGCAGCGCCCAGCCCCGCGCCGCAGGCGCCTGCCGCCCCCGCGTCCGTGGCCTCCACGTTCGCCGACGGCCCGGCCGCCACCCAGTCCAGGACCGTCACCCCGGTCCGGATCACCGCGCCCGCCCGCACGGCGGCCTCTGTCAGCCGCCGGACGTATCCGGGCCCGGTCAGCGGACGCGTCCGCGTGCCGAAGCCGCCGTGTGCGCAGTGCCGTGGGACCCCGCCCGGCTCGGCCTCCCGCTCCAGGACCGCCACGCGCCCGGCCCCGGAGGCGGCCAGCCGTGCGGCGGCCGCGAGTCCGGCGGGGCCGGCACCGACGACGAGAACGTCGACACGGCGTACGTCCGTCATGGCCGCCCCCTCCCGAACGGCTTCCGGCGCCGCACCGGTTCCCCGCCGGCCGGCTTCTCTGCCCCCGGCTCGCCCTCGGGACAGCCCCGTTCGAACAGCCCCCGCACTGCCGCCCCGCAGTAGAACCCCTGGCACCGGCCCGCACGGGCGCGGGTACGGCGGCGTAGGCCCTCCAGGGTGTGGGGCGGGATCGTGCTCGCGAGGGCGTCCCGGATCTCGCCGCGGGAGACTCGCTCGCAGTGGCAGACGAGGGTGCCGTACTCGGGGTCGGCGGCGATGAGTTCGGGGCGCTGATAGGGGCGCGGGTAGGCCTCGCCGAGGTTGGGCATGGTCACCGGCTCCGGTTCGCGCACCGGGCCGAGGTCGAGTCCGGTGTCGGCCAGCAGGCCGGTGACATGGGCGGCGATGGCCAGGGACGCGGTCAGTCCGGTGGAGCGGATGCCGCCGACGGTGACGTACGTCTGCTCGGGGTGGGCGGCGATGCGATAGTCCTCCTGCCCGGTGGCCGCGCGCAGCCCGGCATAGACGGCGGTGACCTCCTCGTCCAGGAGGGCGGGCAGGAGCCGCCGGCCCTTGGCCCGCAGCCCGTCCAGGCCGTCGGCGGTGGAGCCGGTGGCCCGCTTGTCGTCCAGGTCCTCGGCGGTGGGGCCGAGCAGCACGTTGCCGTAGACGGTCGGCGCGACCAGGACGCCCTTGCCGAGCGCGGTCGGCACGGGCAGCAGGATGTGCCGGACGAGCGGGCGGGCGAACTTGTCGTACACCAGGAGCTGGCCGCGGCGCGGGGTGACGGTGAAGTCCTCGCGGCCGAGCAGCCGGTCGAGGGTGTCGGCGTGCAGTCCGGCGGCGTTCACCAGATAGCGGGCGCGCAGGGTGCCGCGGGAGGTGGTCAGCAGATGCCCCGCGTCCCGGCTCAGGTCGTGCACGGCGGTCTTCAGATGCAGATCCACTCCGGCGCGGACCGCCTGGGTGGCGTACGCCAGGGTCGTCGTCCAGGGGCAGATGATGCTCTCGCCGGGCACGTGCAGGGCGCCGAGCGCTCCGGGGCCGAGGTGGGGCTCGCGGGCGTACAGCTCCTCGGGGCCGAGCCGGCGCGTGTCGTGGTAGCCGTTGCGCTCGGCCTTGGCGGCCAGCCGGGGCAGAGCGGCGAGCTGCTCCTCGTCCCAGGCGACCAGCAGGGCGCCGACGCGTTCGACGGGGATGCCGGCCTCGGCCGCGTAGGCGCCGAGCCGGTGGTAGCCCTCGCGGACCAGCCGGGCCTCCAGGGTTCCGGGGGCCGCGTCGAAACCGGTGTGCAGGATCGCCGTGTTGGCCTTGGAGGTGCCCTGCCCGACGTCGTCCTGGGCCTCCACCAGGGCGACGCCCAGGCTCGGGTGGCGGGCGAGCTCGCGGGCGATGGCGCAGCCGACGACCCCGGCGCCGACGATCGCGACGTCGTACGTGCGTGCGGGCAGCGGGCCTTCCGTGGTGACGGTCATGAGCCGAGCAGGGCCGCGACGGCGGCCCGGAAGCCGGCGCGGCGTTCGGCGGCCTGGTCGGCGGTGATGCGGGGTTCGTACACGGCGGCGGGCTTCCAGTCGGGCAGGGCCTGTTCGACGCCCAGGGTACGGTCCGCGCCGAGCCGGGCGAGGGCGGCCGCACCGAGTGCGGTCGCGTCGGGCAGCGGCGAGACTTCGACCGGGCGTTGCAGCAGGTCGGCCTGGGTCTGCATGAGCAGGGCCGAGCGGGTCAGGCCGCCGTCGACGCGGAGCCTGTGCAGCGGGGCACCGAGGTCGGCGGCGGCCGCGTCGGCGAGTTCGGCGACCTGGGCGGCGATGCCCTCGCACAGGGCGCGCACCAAGTGGCCGGGTCCGGTGTCGAGGCCGAGTCCGGTGAGCGAGCCGCGCAGATCGCCGCGCCACCAGGGGGCGGCGAGTCCGGCGAGGGCGGGGACGAAGGTGACGCCGCCGCTGTCGGGGACGGCGCCGCCGACGGGGTCGAGGTCGGCGGCGCAGGAGATGACCCCGAGGTCGCGGAGCCAGCGGACGGCGGAGGCCGCGGTGTAGACCTGGCCGTCCAGGCAGTAGGCGGTGGTTCCGGCGAGCCGCCAGGCGACGCAGCTGACCAGTCCGGAGGTGCCGCGCCGGGGCCGGTCGCCGGTGTGCGCGAGCAGGAAGGCGCCGGTGCCGTAGGTGCACTTGGCGGCGCCGGGTGCGGTGACGCGCTGGGCGAGCAGGGCGGCCTGCTGGTCGACGATCAGCCCCGTGAGCGGGATCTCGCGGCCGAACGCCGTGGTGGTGCCGACCGGCCCGGCGGTGTCGGTCACCTCGGGCAGGCGCTCGCCCGCCAGGCCGTACATCTCCAGCGCCCTCGGTGACCACTGCGCGCGGTCCAGGTCGAGGAGCTGGGTACGGCCGGCGGTGGCGGCGTCGGTGGCGAAGGCACCGGTGAGGCGGTGGACCAGCCAGGCGTCGGAGGTGGTGACGACGCCCTCGCGGGTGAGGTGGCGGCGGATCCAGGCCATCTTGGGCGCGGCGAAGTACGGGTCGAGCGGCAGCCCCGTCAGCTGCCGCAACTCCTCGGCGTGGTCGGCGAGTTCGGTGCACACGGTCTCGGCGCGCCGGTCCTGCCACACCAGGGCGTCGGTGAGCGGGCGGCCGTCGGCCGGGGCCCAGGCGAGGACGGTCTCGCCCTGGTTGGCCAGGCCCAGCGCCACGACGTCCTCGCCGGCCTCGGCGAGCGCCCGCCGGCCGGCGTCGACCACGGAGTCGTACAGCTCGGCCGGGTCCACCTCGACCAGCCCGCCGGGCAGATACCGGGGGCGGACCTCGGCGAAGGCGGAACCCAGGACGCCGCGTTCCGGACAGACCACCAGGGCCTTGGTGCCGGACGTGCCCTGGTCGACGGCGAGCACCGGACCGGTCATCGCGCCTTACCCCACTCCGCACCGAAGATCACCGCGCCAGCCTGCCGCTGCGGCGAGGCGGCGTCAAGCACCCTCGGGTCTCCAACTGCCCTGAACAAGTGGTTGAGTTGGCAACAATGGCAAGGCGGAACGCGCGCCTCTATAGTGACCGCCGACCAGCGCCTCACCCCTCGATCACCGCCCACAGGAGGGCTGTTGCCACGCCACCCCGCCAGCTCGCCCGCGTGCCAGTGGCCCGGGGCAGACGGCTGATGGCCAGAGAAGGACCCCGTCCCTCCTACGACCCCGCCGGCCCCGACCACGCCCTGCGCGCTGCCCTCCAGGACTTGCGCACCGGCCGCTGGATGGCCATGCGCACGCTGCTCACGGACACCCCGCCCGGCCGGCAGTGGACCCAGCGCACCCAGGTCCTCGCGGCGGCCGCCGCCGGCACCGACGTGGTGCGCGCCTGGCTCATGGAGGAGCCGGACAGCGTCCACGCCGCGGTGATGCAGGCGCGGGTCGGGGTGGAACGGGCCCTGCGCGCCCGGCGCGAGAGGCACCGCCGCACCCACGAGTTGTGGATCGAGGCCTGGGACGCCGCCCAGTCCGCCACCGGGATCGCCCCGCGGGACCCGGTGCCCTGGGTGTGCCTGCTGGCGCTGGCCCAGCTGGATCCGGAGCAGCGCTGGGAGGAGCACCGGGCGCCCGCGCCCGAGCCGATGCTGCCGCCGGGCCCCTGGGGGCTGCTGGCCGAGGCCCACGAACGCGACCCGTACAACCGCGAGGCCCACCACCGGATGCTCCAGTTCCTGTACGCGCGCGGCGGCTCGGGCCGGATCGCGGAGGCCACCGGCTACGCCCAGTGGGCCGCCGCGCAGGCCCCGCCCGGCTCGGCGCTGCATCTGCTGCCGCTGTACGTCCGCGTCGAGCGCTACCGGCGCGACAGCGGGCACGACGCGGCGCTCGACCTGCACTGGGTGGCGGAGGACGCGGCCCGCGAGACGCGGCGCGCCCTGCACTCCTGGTTCGAGCACACCCCTCGCGCCGATCGCTCGCTGCCCGACCTCAACCACCTCGCCCACGCCCTGTGGGGTTCGCTGCAATTCCCCGACGCGGCAAGGGTGTTCGACGCCATCGGCCCGTACTTCACGCCGCCGCCCTGGATGTACCGCACTCCCGGCCGCGACCGTGCCGTGGAGGTCTTCGTCCAGGCCCGGGACCGTTGCCGGGCGGCCGCGGACGGCTCACGCACGTGAACGGCCCCTGTCCCCGCCCTTCTTGACCCGGAGGTCCCCCGCATGTCCCCCACCCCCGATCCCGCGCCCTCCCCGGGCCTGCCCCAGCAGGACGAGGAGCAGCGGCTGCGCGAACTCGGCTACCGGCCCGTGCTGGCCCGCCGCATGGGCGGCTTCGGCAACTTCGCGATCAGCTTCTCGGTGATCTCGATCCTGTCCGGCTGCATGACCCTGTACGGCTTCGGCCTGAACACCGGCGGCCCCGCCGTGATGCTGTGGGGCTGGGCGGGCGTCGGTCTGTTCGTGCTGTGCGTCGGTCTCGCGCTCGCCGAGGTCACCAGCGCCTATCCGACGTCCGGCGCGCTGTACTACATGGCCGACCGGCTCGGCGGCCGGCGCTGGGGCTGGTACACCGGCTGGCTGAATCTGCTCGGTCTGCTCGGCGCGATCGCCGGCATCGACTACGGCGCCGCGCTGTTCACCGGCGCGTTCGCGAACCTGCAGTGGGGCTTCACGCCGACGCCCGGCAGGACGATGCTGATCTTCTGCGCCATCCTGCTGCTGCACGCGGTGCTGAACCTGTTCGGTGTCCGTCTGGTGAGCCTGCTGAACTCGGTGAGCGTGTGGTGGCATCTGGCGGGCGTCGCGCTCATCGTGGGCGCGCTCGCGATCGTCCCCGCCCACCACCAGTCGGCGTCCTTCGTGTTCACGAAGTTCGTCAACGAGACCGGCTGGCACAATCCGATCTACGTGGCGGCGATCGGCCTGCTGCTCGCGCAGTACACCTTCTCCGGCTACGACGCCTCCGCGCACCTGTCGGAGGAGACCTCGCAGGCCTCGGTGTCCGCCGCGCGCGGCATCGTACGGTCCATCTGGGCGTCCTGGATCGCGGGCTTCGTGCTGCTCGCGGGTCTGACCTTCGCCATCCAGGACTACGACGCCACGCGCAACACCGCCACGGGTGTGCCGCCCGCGCAGATCCTGCTCGACGGCCTGGGCACGGGTGGCGCGAGCGCGCTGCTCCTGGTGGTGATCGTCGCTCAGCTGTTCTGCGGCAACGCCGAGGTCGCCGCGGCCAGCCGGATGGTGTTCGCGTTCAGCCGCGACGGCGCGCTGCCCGGTTCGCAGTTGTGGCGCAAGGTGAGCGGCCGCACCCAGACACCGGTCGCCGCCGTGTGGCTGTCCGTCGTCGTGGCGGGTGTCCTCGCCCTGCCGTCCCTGTACTCGACGACGGCGTACAACGCGGTGACCGCCGTCAACGTCATCGGCATCACCCCCGCCTACGCCATCCCGGTGCTGCTGCGGCTGCGCGCGGGCGACCGTTTCCGGCCGGGGCCGTGGCATCTGGGCCGCTGGAGCCGGCCGATCGGCTGGATCGCGGTGATCTGGGTGGCCTGTGTGACCGTGCTGTTCTGCCTGCCGCAGGCCTCGCCGGTCACCGTCGACACGATGAACTACGCGTCGGTGGCGCTCGCCGTCGTCCTGGTCCTCGCGACCGTCTGGTGGTACATCGCCCGCCGTTCGTACGGCACGCCCACCGCCGCCGCGTACGGCAGCGACCGCGACCAGGCCGAACTCGCGGAGGGCATCGTCTGAGCCACCCGCGCCGAGAGTGCCGGTCCAGGTACGAACTGGTGTTGCGGATACGGCAGGATGAGCGATCGCGCCGGTCGACGGGGTTCCCCGGCCGGCGCGATCGCACATCCCGCACATCGAGCAGGTGACTACGTGACGAGACTTCGCAACTCCGCAGCACGGGCGTGCCCCGGAGGTGTCCGGTGAACCGCGCGCTGACCCTGGACGACCTCGTCCTCGCCGGCATCTCCCTCGCGGCGGGCCTGTTGCTCGCCTTCATGTCCCGCACCCTGCTGCGCTGGCTCGCCAAACACGCCAAGCGGACCCGCTGGAGCGGCGACGACGTCATCGTGGACGCCCTGCGATCGGTCGTGCCGTGGGCGGCGATCGCGAGCGGTGGGGCGGCGGCCGCGGCCGTGCTGCCGCTGACCCGGACCGTGCAGCACCACACCAACCAGGCCCTGGAGGTGTGGCTGATCTTCGTGGTGACCCTGTCCGCGGCCCGGGTGATCGCGGGTCTGGTCCGCACGGTCACCCAGTCCCGCTCGGGCGTGGCGGGCTCGGCGACCATCTTCGTCAACATCACCCGGGTCCTGGTCCTCGCCATCGGCTTCCTGGTGGTCCTGCAGACCCTCGGCATCTCCATCGCGCCCCTGCTGACCGCCCTGGGCGTCGGCGGTCTGGCGGTCGCCCTCGCCCTGCAGGACACCCTCGCCAACCTCTTCGCGGGCATCCACATCCTGGCCTCCAAGACGGTCCAGCCGGGCGACTACATCCGGCTCGGCAGCGGCGAGGAGGGGTACGTCGTCGACATCAACTGGCGTCAGACGACGGTCCGCCAGCTGTCCAACAACCTGGTGGTCATCCCCAACGGCCAGCTCGCCAAGGCCAACATGACCAACTACACGCATCCCGAGCAGCGGTTGACGGTGCTGGTGCAGGTCGGGGTGGGCTACGACGCCGACCTGGAGCACGTGGAGCGCGTGACGGCGGAGGTCGTCGCGGAGACCATGCGCGAGGTCGAGGGCGCCGTACCGGAACACGAGCCCGCGGTCCGGTTCCACACCTTCGGCGACTCCCGCATCGGCCTCACGGTGATCCTCGGCGTGGGCGAGTTCAGCGACCAGTACCGCATCAAGCACGAGTTCATCAAGCGCCTGCACCGCCGCTACCGCGCGGAGGGCATCAGCATCCCGGCCCCCACCCGGACGGTGGCGCTGCAGCAGGGCGCGGTGGTGATCCCGCAGCAGCGCAGCGGGGAGGAACTGGCACCGGGGCCCGGCCGGGGCGACTAGGCCGGGTCCAGGGTCCGCGGAATCGTTGGCAACGGCGAACCTTCGGCCTGCTGTGTTGCCGACGTGCGCAGCGGGGCGGCGCAGGACTGTCGTCGTTTGATGCGCAATCGGCGGCTTCGTGGCGTAGATCATTCACAACGCCTGCCCAGCCCTCTCGCCCGGGCCCTGAAGAGATGCCGTCGAGACCATCCGCTCAGTGGCCGTGCCCGTGGCGGGGTTGAGGGGGTATGCGCTGTGAGGCGGCGGGGTCAGTGTGAGGCGGCTGAATGGACGAGGCGGCGGAAGGCGACGGCAGAGAGTCGCTGGTCGACAGGCCGGTATTGGTGGCTGCGGCGTTCGAGGGCAGTGAGGGGATCGCCGAGGCCCGTGACCTGGCCCGGTCGTTCCTCATGAACCTGCAGGCCGTTCATGGGCTGCCGGTTTCCGGCCGGGCGATGGGCATGGTCCAGCTGGTGGTCAGCGAGCTGGTGACCAATGCCCGCAAGTACGCGCCTGGCCCCTGCCTGCTGACGCTGGAGATCGAGGAGGGAACCGTCGAGGTCAGTGTCTGGGACAGCAGCACGATGCTGCCGTCGGTGCTGGCAGCGGACCCTGACCGGATCGGTCAGCACGGTTTGGAGATCGTGATGGCGGTGTGCCGGAGCTTCGCCGTCCACCGTGAACAGGTGGGCAAGCGGATCACGGCGGCTGTCGTCCTCGCCGATGATCCCGGCGGAGACCTTGCCGGCCGCCAGGTGCTGTGAGTCGGTCCGCCGGATCCAGGGCTGTGCGTGCCTGACAGACAAGCTGGGGCGCCGGGTGGCGCAGATGCCCCCGCTTCGCCGCACTGGCCGCCAGGCTGGTCGTGATCGCCAATAGGCCTGCGACTGACCGTGAGTTGCTGATTCCGATTCGTGTGCATGACGGAGAGGCGGCAAGGAATGCGGCTGGGCCGGCTGTACTCCCCGAAGACGCGGCCGGCCCCCGGCTGCCCATGCCGACTTGACGCTTGATCACATCATCTGCCGACCGGCCGCGGGCAGACGGCCTTCACAATCTCCAGCACCGTCCCGGTCAGTACGGTCGGGTCGTTCGGTCCAGGCGGACGACGACGATGGCGATGTCGTCGTCGGCGCCGCTGGCGAGGTCCAGGCCGGCGAGGAGGGCGTCGGCGAGGTGTTCCGCCCCGAACTCGGTGCAGGTGGCGAGCATGTCGGTCAGGCGGGTCAGGCCGGCGTCGATGTCCTCACCGCGGCGTTCGATCAGGCCGTCGGTGTAGAGGATGAGGGTGTCTCCGGGGGCGTAGGTCTTGTTGGCCTGGGGGCGGGGGACGTGTTCGGGGCGGGCGCCCAGCGGGGGGTCGGTGGCCTGGTCGAGGAGTTCGCAGGTGCCGTCAGGGTGCAGCAGGACGGGCGGGGGGTGGCCGGCGCTGCTGTAGATGAGCAGGTGGCTGTGGCAGTCGACGAGGACCTGGACGGCGGTGGCGGCCAGTGCTCCCTCGACCGAGCGGGCGTACAGGCCGAGGACCTCCAGTGCTTGGGCGGGGCCGTGGACGGTGCGGGTGGCGGCGCTCAGCGCGCTGCGCAGTCGGCCCATGACGGTGGCGGCCATCAGTCCGTGGCCGACCACGTCGCCGACCGCGACGGCGAAGCGGTCCGCGGGCAGGTCGACCGTGTCGTACCAGTCACCGCACACATTCAGCGCTCCGACGGCGGGCAGGTAGCGCACGGCGATGTCCGGGTGCCGGCCAAGGTCCGGAGTGTGGAGCATGGTTTCTTGCAGAGCGACGGCGATGCGCCGCTCACGGGCGTGCGCCTGTTGCAGTTCCTCATTGAGCTGTTGCAGCTGCCGCGCCCGGGCGTACAGCTCGGCTTCCATGGCCGCTTCCCGGCCAGGGCGGACCGACGGCAGGTGTGTCGTCCGGCGGGCGCGGACGACGTCGGTCATGTCCTCGGACCGGTGGAGGATCCAGGCGACCCTGCCGTCGGGGGCGAGGAGGGGCACGTTGATCGCGGTACACCACCGCTCCTTGAACACCTCGAGGTTGCCGACGACCGGGATGTCGTACCTCTGCAGCGCCATGTGATCCGTCCGGCCCGAGGACAGCACCCTGTGCAGTGAGGCTTTCAGCGTCTCCATCCCGTCGGCCTCCGGGTCGGCGGGGTTGTCCGGGAAGACGTCGAAGAGGTACTGCCCGACCAGCTCAGTCGGGCTACGTGCGGTCCCCTCGCAGAAGGCCGGGTTGGCAGCGGCGATCACCAGGTCCGTGCCCAGCATCAGGCACGGGCTCGGAAGGACGGCGAACACCGCCGTGTAGTCGATCTCCGGTGCCGTCACACGTGTGCCCCAGCGAGTTGCCCCTCTTCAATCTACGAAAGTCCCTGCCCCCGCGCCCGCCGAGCTCCTCAGGGGCAAGCGGGGCTGGCGGCTGCGTACCCCCATCCGGCGTGCGCACCGTCTCGCTGTGTGGTCTCCTGGCCCGGCGGTCTCGGCCCCGCGCGGGAGGCCACCGGCCGCCCCGGCAGCTCCACTCCTATGGCGTACACCCCCTGCCCTGCGGGACCTCGCCTATCGGCGAGTGACAGCGTCGCGGGAAGAGGCTTGAGGGCCAGGTGGTGCGGGCGGTTGTGGGTGGAGCGGCTGCGCGGCGCACCGCAGCCGGCCACCAAGAGCGACACCGCCCTGCGTCTGGGAGTGCCGGCTGCGGAGGGTGTGCAGGCCGCCACGCGTGGACCCGGCCGCGCGATTTGGCGGGGTCGGCCGTAGCCTTCCACCATGACTGAGACCCTGACGCCGACTCCCGAGGATGCCTTCGAGATGCTGCTGGCCGGCAACCACCGGTTCGTGGCCGGCTCGCCCGAGCATCCCAACCAGGACGCCGCACGCCGCGCCGAGACCGCCCCGGCCCAGAATCCCTTCGCGGTGCTGTTCGGCTGCTCCGATTCGCGGCTGGCCGCCGAGATCATCTTCGACCAGGGGCTCGGGGATCTTTTCGTGGTCCGTAACGCCGGGCATGTCGTCGGTGCGGAGGCGTTGGGAAGTATCGAGTACGGCGTGAGTGTGCTGGACTGCCCGCTGGTCGTGGTGCTGGGCCATGACTCGTGCGGGGCCATCGCGGCTGCCCGCGCTGCCGCCGACGGCGGCCAGGTGCCCGCCGGCTTCGTCCGTGACGTCGTCGAGCGGGTGACCCCGAGTGTGCTGGCGGCCCGTGCCGCCGGACGCGAGCAGCCCGAGGAGATCCTGGCCGAGCACATAAGGCTCACCGTCGATCTGCTGATGGAACGCTCCCGCGTGCTGGCCGAGCGAGTGGCCGCCGGCCGACTTGCCGTGGTGGGTCTGTCCTATCGCTTGGCCGACGGCAGTGCGCAACTGGTCGCCTCCCACGGCCTGAGCAGGGCTGCTGCCCCCACACGGTGAAACCCGCGGCCGGCCACCCTGTTCAGTGCTGCTGGGGGTCGGTGACCGAGGAGGGCCGGGGCCCTGCGGCGCGGCGGAGCCAGGTTGGCGATCGCCAGTCCCAGGCCCTCCTCCGTCGGCAAGGACGCGACGATGAGGTCGCACCCCTGCTGGTCGAGGTCGCGCAGGAACCCGTACAGGCTGCGCGCGTAGGCGGCCGTCGAACCCGGGAGAGCCACCACGGCGTGCGCCTTCACCGCAGCATCGGCGAAGGCTGGGGGAAGGAAGACACTCACCTGGTGCCCCAGCTCCTGCGCGAGCTCCGCTTCGGCGATCACCTTCTCGGGCTCGACGAGGACGACTCGCGCGCGCGGCGCGTAGTGCGACGGATGCCGGCCCGGCACCCGGACACGGCTCGTCGAGGGGACCGCGAGCGGGTGCCCGAGCACCGCTTCGAGGGCCTCGAGTGTCACTCCGCCGGGCCGGAGGATGCTCGGGGTCTCGCCCGTGGCGTCGACGATGGTGGACGCGACGCCGACCTCGCAGGGGCCGCCGTCCAGCACGAGGTCGACCGCCTCGCCGAGCTCGGCACGGACGTGGTCCGCGGTGGTGGGGCTGACCTGGCCGAAGCGGTTGGGGGAGGGGGCCGTGACACCGCCGCCGAAGGCGGACAGCAGCGCGAGGGCGACGGGGTGGTCGGGCACGCGCACGGCCACCGTCTCCAAGCCACCCGTCGCTTCGAGGGATGATCAATATCGGCGCCACCCGGCACCAGCCGTCGCACCACCGGACCCCGCCGCAACTCGCGGGATCCGGGCGCAGGTGACGGCTTGGCCATCCCCCCAGGTGCCGGGCGAGGACGGCTCAGTGCGGAAGCGCAGTGGGGGCCCTGCTGGCCCAGACACCCCATGTCCGCATCGGGTCGTGTCGAGTTTTGATGCGGACCTCCTGGGGAGTCGGTGCGTGTGGTGTCCTATGGACCCAGAGCATCGTGTGTATCTCCGGGCACTTCGCGCTGGCTGGCTCACCAAGACGTTCGTGCACTGGGCCTACTCTCCCGAGCAGGTACAGCGTCTGCTGCCGGACGGGCTGACGGTGGACACCCATGATCAGTGGGCGTGGGTGAGCCTCACGCCGTTCGTGATGGCCCGTGTGCGCCCGCCGGGTGTACCTGCTGCTCTGCCCTCCTTCGCGGAGACCAACCTGCGCACATGTGTACGTGAACGGGGCGGCAGGGTCGGCCTGTGGTTCCTGACCCTCGAGGTGAGTTCCCCGGTCATGCTGGCCGCCCGTGCGATCGGTGCGCCGTACCACCTCGGGCACCTGACGCTGTCGCGGGGCGGTGATGTAGTGACCTACGCCGGGGCGCGGGGGCGTGGCGGGCCGTCGTACCGCGTGGTGGTCCGTCCGGGCGAGCCGGTCCGGCCGAGCCCGCGGGGTGTGTGGCTGAGGTCGCGGTGGCGGGCCTTCACACGGGGCTGCGGCGTGCTCTGGCAGACGCCCGTCGAGCACGAGCCCTGGCCGCTGCGCGCGGCGCGCCTGGAAGACCTCCAAGAGACCCTCACCCGGGCGGCCGGGCTGCCGCCGCCCGCACAGGCGCCGCTGGTGCACTTCTCCGACGGCGTCCACAAGGTCCGCTTCGGGGTCTCGCGCCCGGTGCGGCCGACAGTGAGGAGACAGGGATGAACCCGGTGCTCGTGGCGCGGGCCCAGGGGCTGTTCAACCTGGTCGGGGGCGGCTGGCCGCTGCTGCACCTGCGCAGCTTCGAGTGCGTCTTCGGACCCAAGTCCGAGGAATGGCTCCAGCGCACGACAGCCGGGCTGCTGGCCACGGCAGGCTGGAGCATGCTGTTCACCCCGGCCGGTGCGGTGCGCCAGGCCCGCCGTACGGGCCTCGGGACGGCCGTGACCCTCCTGGCCGTCGACCTGGTGTACGTGCCCATCGGCCGGATCCGTCCGACCTATCTGCTGGACGCGGCGATGCAGGCCGGATGGCTCCTGGCATGGCGCCGGTGCGGCCGACTCGGGCCGCCCGCGGGCGGATGAACCCGACCACCCCCGAGGCACCCTGATGCGCCGATCCCCGCGGACTACCCGGTGGCGCTTCGACGGCTGGATCGCCGGGATCGGCACGGCGTCCGGCGCCCGCCTGATCCTCGGCCACTGGCCCCGCTCCTCCTTCGGGCCATTCAGCGACGTGATGCTCGAACGGACCGACGGCCACCGCCTGTTGCTGGCACCCACCCGGCAGACGGCGGACTTCATCGCCGGCACCTACGCCTTCGACGAGGTCCGCATCGAACCCGTACGCGTCCACGTCACCGGCGCCGACTGGACGGTCACCGCAGGCCCGCTCCTCGACCTCCGGTTCACAGGCGGCCGGCGCGGCCCCGTGGGGCTGCTCCTGCGGACGGTCCCCGATGTCCTGGCCGCCCGGCCCTTCTGGACGGTGGTGACGGACCCGCTCGCCCGCCTCCTCCTGGGCGTGCGCACCCGTGGCACGGCCGGCGCCGGCCGACGCGAGTGGTACGGCACCCGCGATCTGCATCTGATCACCGCGGCCACCGTGATCCTCCAGGGCCGCCACCTCGGCGCCCTCACCGCGGTGGAACCGCCCGTACGGTTCGGCTTCGGCTCCACGCCCCGCCCGCCCTGTCTCGTACGCGTCACGACGACGGTGAGTACACCGCGCACACCCGAACCTCTTGCATCCCCGGCTACACGGCAGCCACCCGCACAAGAAGGAGGCTTCTGATGAACGCCCCACCACGGAGCTCACCTCGGCGCCACCCGCCCGCACGCGGCGCCGACATGAAGCTGCTCGGCATCTATCTGAACGACCACCTCGCCGGCGCCACCGCGGGCACCCAGCGGGCCGGCCACCTGGCACGTGTCACCCGTGGTTCCGCGCTCGGCCGCGCGCTCGGGCCCGTCGCCACCGACATCGCCCAGGACCGCACGGCGCTTGTCGGCATCATGCGGGACCTGGGTGTCCCCGTACACCGCTACAAGGTCTCCGCGGGCTGGGTCGTGGAAAAACTGGCACGGCTGAAGGGCAACGGCCGCCTGGTGCGACGCTCTCCGCTGAGCACCGTGCTGGAGCTGGAGGCGTTGCGGCTGGGGGTGGAGGGCAAGGCGGCCGGATGGCAGACCCTGCGCCGGCTCACCGGGACGGACGAACGCCTCGATCCAGCCCTGCTCGACAGGCTGCTGGAGCGAGCCCGACGACAGCTGGACACCGTGGAGGAATGGCGCATCCGCCAAGCCGAAGCGGCACTCCGCACAACGGCTGACTGAGTGACGGCGCCACGGGCTGGCTCACGACACCTGACGGCGCTCAGCAGCACAGCCGCAGCGTCGGGAAGCCCGTGTCTTCCGCCGAACCCGGCAGCCAGACGATCACGCCTCCGCAGCGCGAACGGCTGTTCCGCAGCCGAATGAGGGCGGGGCGAGGACTTGTGCGGCTCTCCCCAGGTACGCCTGTCCGCGCGGTGTTGCGGTGAGCGGGCGGGTGCGTTCGATGATGGTGAAGCCGACCATGCGCTCGATCCGCAGGAGGTGGTGCCTGATTCCTGGGCTGCGGTAGGGCTCAGCTTCAGCCCCGGCACCTCCGGGATGCACAGTCCGCGGTGGTGGCGCCGGTGATGGATCCCAGTGATCCACTCGCGGATGATCGCCTCAAGCTCGTCGAGGAAGAAGCAGCGACTCGCGGATCCTGGCCGGGCCCGCACAGGCCGGCCCGCACGAGCCGGTGCCACTCCGTGCGGTGCCGGTCGTGCGGGTCAGGACCCTGTTACGGGCTCTCGGCGGATTCCCTGCCCTGGACCACGCACAGGGCCCAGATGATGAACCCGGACAGCGCGATCATCACGACGGACCACACCGGGTAGTACGGCAGGGACAGGAAGTTGGCGATGATCACCAGCCCGGCGATGCCCACGCCGGCGACGCGTGCCCACATCGACGGTGTGAACAGGCCGAAGCTGACGATCACGGCGATCGCGCCCAGGACCAGGTGGATCCAGCCCCAGCTGGTGAGGTTGAACTTGAAGACGTAGTTCGGTGTCGTCACGAAGACGTTGTCCCGGGCGATCGCCATGATGCCCCGGAACACGCCGAGCAGCCCGGCGAGCAGCAGCATGACGCCCGCGAAGGAGGTCAGGCCACCCGCCCACGCCTGCTTGGCGGTGCGGGTATGGGCATGGGCGCGGGGTGTCGTGGTCATAGGGGGCCTCGATTCGTTCGTGTCGTTCTCGTGGGCGCGGGTCAGCCCCCGGAGGAGGCGTGGAGGTTCTCGGAGCGCCGGGCCGGGCCGGTGTCGCTGAGGACCAGTTGCTTGGCCCTGCGGAACTCCTCGTCGGTGATGTCACCGCGGGAGCGCATCTCGGAGAGCTTGGCGAGTTCGTCGGCGCTGCTGGTGCCGGTCCCGCCCTGCGCGGTCTGGCGGACGTAGGACTCGAAGGCCTCCTGCTGGGCGCGCGCCTGCGCCACCTCCCGCTCCCCCATGCCCTTGCCGCGGGCGATCAGATAGACCAGGACGCCCAGGAAGGGCACCACGACCACGAAGAGCGTCCAGGCGGCCTTGGCCCAGCCGCTCATGCCGTCGTCACGGAAGACGTCGACGATGACCCGGAACAGCAGGACGAACCACATGATCCACAGGAAGAACACCAGCATGGACCAGAAGACACCCAGCACCGGATAGTCGTACGCGAGGTAGTTCTGCGCGCTCATGTCTTTCCTCCATCCAGGGCACCGGCTCGCGGGGGTTCGCCGGGCCGGTCTCCGCCGTTCTCACCATGCACACGCTCGCAGCGGCACGTCCTCACCCGAGGCGGGTGATCGTGCGCCCGGTCAGTCCATCGGGCCGCGAACGCCCGGCAGCGCCCCGCTCCCGCGCACCGCCGCCCGCCACGCGAAGGCGACCGCCAGCTCGACCAGGCCCAGCAGCACCAGCCACAGACCGAGCAGCCGGGTCAGCGCCCGCGCCGACTCGGCGGGCAGCGCCAGCACCGCGATCCCGGCCACGATGCCGAGCAGCGCGGCGCCCAGGACGACACCCCGGTGCGGCAGGTCCCGGGCGGCGATCCCGGTGGAGAGGGTGAGCAGGCCGGACACCAGCCACACGAGCCCGACGACCAGCGCCAGCGCGGTGATGGTCTGCAGCGGATGGCGCAGGCAGAGCACGCCGGCCAGGACGTACAGCACCGCGACCAGCAGTCCGGGCAGCCGGTCTCCGTGGTTCTCCCGCGCGAACGCCGTCACGAACCGGATCGCGCCGCCGAGCAGCAGGTAGAGGCCGATGAGGACGGCGAGTACATGCAGTGTCTCGCCCGGCCAGACGAGGACCAGCACGCCCGCCGCGAACGTCAGGATCGCCGACGCCAGGATCCAGGTCCAGGAACGGGCGATCACCGTCATGGCCTGTGCGGCGCCGGTGCCCGTCCCGCCGGGCGGATACGACAGCCCGGCCCGCGGTTCCTGTCCACGCGGTTCGGTCATGGCTCCTCCTCGCGCGCTCGGCGCGGGCCGCGCACGGACTGCCCGCGGGCGGCCCGCGGCCCCGGAGCCGACAGCATTCCCGCGGCGGCTGGTGCGCCGGATCACCCACCGCGGGTGATCCCTCCGCGCGGACCGGGCGGTGGGGTGGAGCGGACGGGCCCACGGCCGGTGTTCCCCGGTCGCCGCGAGAGCCGGAAGCCCCCCGGCGGGAGGCAGGCCGCAGGACCAGGAGGGTGGATCATGACCGCACCGAGTGCCGACACCGTCGCCTCGTCTCCGGCCGACCGCGCGGCCTGGGGCAGGAGGGCGCGCAAGCGCGCGCCGCGCTCGGGCCACGGCGTGTTCGAGGCCGCGCCGGACCGTCCGGACGTGGTCGACGTCCTGGAGCGTCAGTCGGCCACGCGCGTACCGGAGCTGGTGCCGATCCGCTACGGCCGCATGCTCGAATCCCCCTTCCGCTTCTACCGTGGCGCGGCGGCGGTCATGGCGGCCGACCTGGGCCGGCTGCCCGGCACCGGGCTCCAGGTCCAGTTGTGCGGGGACGCCCATCTGCTGAACTTCGGGCTGCTGGCCTCGCCGGAGCGGCATCTGGTGTTCGACATCAACGACTTCGACGAGACGTTCCCGGGCCCGTTCGAATGGGACGTCAAGCGGCTGGCGGCCAGTCTCGCCGTCGCGGCGCGGAACAACGGCTTCACGGAGAGTGAGCAGGACGACGCGGTGCGCGCCTGCGTGCGGGCCTACCGGGAACGGATGAGGGGGTTCGCCGGCATGCGCACCCTGGACATCTGGTACGCCCGGGACGACGCCGACCGGATGCGCCACCTGCTGGCCGCCTCGATGGACGCGGAGAGCAGGCGCCGTACGGCCGAGGCGGCCGCCCGCGCCCGTTCCCGGACGCATCTGCGGGCCTTCGCCAAACTCACCCGGCTCACGCCCGAGGGCCGCCGGATCGCCGCGGACCCGCCGCTGCTCACCCCCCTGCGGGAGCTGCGGAGCGCGCCCTCCCCCGGTGAGCAGGACAAGGAGTTCCAGGCGCTGCTGGAGTCGTACACGCGCACCCTGCCCGCGGACCGGCGGCACCTGCTGCGGCACTACCGGCTGGTGGACATGGCGCGGAAGGTGGTGGGCGTCGGCGGTGTCGGCACCCGGTGCTGGATCCTGCTGCTGCTCGGCCGCGACGACGACGATCCGCTGCTGTTGCAGGCCAAGGAGGCCCAGGAGTCGGTGCTCGCGGCGTACACGGGCGGCGAGCGGTACGACAACCAGGGCCACCGGGTGGTGGCCGGGCAGCGGCTCCTCCAGGCGGCCAGTGACGTCTTCCTGGGCTGGACGCACGTCGTGGGCCTCGACGGGTGCGACCGGGACTTCTACGTACGGCAGTTGTGGGACTGGAAGGGCAGCCCCCGGCCGGAGACCTGGGACCCGGATCTGCTGAATCTGTCCGGCCAGGTGTGCGGGGCCGCCCTGGCGCGGGCCCATGCGCGGTCCGGTGATCCCGTCGCCATCGCCGCCTATCTCGGCGCCGGGGACCGCTTCGACCGCGCGCTGACCGGGTTCGCGCAGGCCTACGCCGACCGCACCGAGCGGGACTTCGAGGCGCTGGGCGAGGCGGTGCGCTCGGGCCGGATCGCGGCGGCCGATCTGTGAGGGACGGCCGCTCGGACGGCCGGCGAGCGGCTCTCACTCGGGCAGCTGCCGCATCTCCACGACCCGAAGGCCCAACGACTGGCACCGGTTCAGCAGCCCGTACAGATGCGCCTCGTCGATGACGGGACCGAACAGCACCGTCTGGCCGGACATCGTCACATGATCCAGCTCAGGGAAGGCCTTGGTCAGGGTCTCCGACATGTGTCCATCGACGCGGATCTCGTAGCGCATGGGCCGTTCTCCCGCCGCGGGCCTGCTGCGGTCTCGCCCCCGATCCTGCTCCGCCCGGCGGCACCGGGCCTCACCCGGCACAGGTGATCCGGGGGCTCCGGCTTAGTGCGTCAGGGCGATCTTGAACGTGGTGATCGCCAGGCCGAGCAGCAGATTGACCGCGGCGGTGCCGGCCACCAGCCGCCAGGACGCACCCGCCTGCCGTGCGCCGACCGCGGACCAGCCCACCTGACCGGCCACGGCGACGGCGACCGCCAGCCAGACCGCGCCGTCGACGCCCAGGCCGAGCAGCGGGCTGACGGCGACGGCGACGGCGGGCGGGACGGCCGCCTTGACGATCGGCCACTCCTCCCGGCACACCCGCAGGACGGTCGGCCGGTCCAGCGCCTGTTGTGCCAGACGAGCGCCGAACAGCTGGGCGTGGACGTGCCCCACCCAGAAGACGAGGCCGGTGAGCAGCAGCAGGACGCCCAGTTCCACGCGGGGGAACTTCCCCAGTGCGCCGGCGCCGATCACCACCGACGCCGCGAGCATCGATCCGTACACGGCACCCGTGTAGTCGGCGTGGGCTCGGCGCTCGGCACGGCGTCCCCGGGCCTCGGTACGGCCGGTGGGGGACATCGCCCTGCCTTCGTGCTCACTGCGTGGCACCGGCCACTCCCGCCGATGCGCCACCCTCCGCCGACTGCGGCCGGCGGGCCGGCGCGGTCGGCAGGTGCGGGGTGACGAGGAGGCTCGCGAGCGTGATGCCTCCGGTGGCGAGGATCGCCGCCTTCAGACCGTCGAGCTGTGCCGAGGCGTACGCGGAGGTGAGGGCGTCGACCTCGGACGGTGGCAGGCCGGCGCGCTGGGCGGCCACGCGCACCTGGGCGGTGGGCACGAAGCTGATCCCGGCCTCCAGCGCGACACCGGTCTGCTGCTTGGCCTGGGCCGACAGCTGGGGGTGGCTCTCCACCCCGGCGGTGAACGCGTGCGCCAGCGCGCCGATGAGCATCGACCCGATGAGCGCGGTGCCCAGCGCCGAACCCAGGTTCTGCGCCGTGAACTGCAGGCCGCCGACCTCGCTGCGCTCCGTCTCACCGGCACTCGACTGGACGACGTTGCCCAGCTGGGAGGCGAGCAGCCCCATGCCGATGCCGAGCACCGCCATGGCGCCGGCGAACTGTGCGTTGTCGATCTTCGGTTCGATGGTGGCGAGCAGCCACACGATGGACACGGCCAGCGTCAGCAGGCCCAGCCGGACGACCCGGCGCGGCCCCATGGTGCGGCCGAGCCGGGCGGCTCCGAGGGAGGTGACGAGCATCGTGACGGACACCGGCAGCAGCCGCAGCCCCGTCTGGAAGGCGTCGAATCCCTGGACCACCTGCAGGTACAGCGGGATGGTGAAGAACAGTCCGAGCAGGATCAGGTTCTGGCTCAGCAGGGTGAGCAGACCGGAGCGCAGGGGCGGCCGGCCGAACAGGGACAGGTGCACCAGCGGGTCGGCGCCCGCGGCCTCCCGCCTGCGGTCCCAGCGCACGAACAGGGCCAGTACGGCCACCCCGGCGGCGACGACGAAGAGGGTGGGCGCGAAGCCCAGAACGGTGAAGGGCGGGTTGCGCGGGTGCACCCAGCCCCAGGTGCTGCTCTGCAGCACAGCGAGCACGCCGAGCCCCAGCCCGCCCGCCGAGAGCACCGCGCCGACCACGTCCAGCCGGGGCGGCGGTACGGTCCGTTCGGCCTCCTTGATCACCCGGTGGCAGAGCAGGACGACGAGGACGACCACGACCTCGCCCGCGAAGACGAGCCGCCAGGTCAGATACGTCGTCACCCAGCCGCCCAGCAGCGGGCCGACCGCGATGCCGGCACCCGCCAGTCCCCCGATCACGCCGTAGGCGACGGCCCGTTCCTTGCCGCGGTAGGCCTCGGCGACCAGGGCCGCCATCGCGGGCAGCACCATCGCGGCGCCGAGTCCCTCGATCACCGACCAGCCCAGGGCGAGCATCCACAGGGTGGGCGCGAGGGCGGTGAGTGCCGAACCGGTGCCGTAGACGATCAGGCCGAGCAGGAACAGACGACGGCGGCCGTGGATGTCGCCGAGCCTGCCGCCGATGATCATGAAGGCGGCCATGACCAGCGCGTACAGCGTGATGACGGCCTGGATGGCGGTGACCTCGGTGTGGAAGTCCTCGACCAGTCGGCTGATGGAGACGTTCATGACGGACGTGTCCAGGACCATCAGGAACTGGGCCGTACCCAACACCATCAGAGTGCGCCAGTGTCCCATGGTGTCCACCGCCTCGCCGCGTACTCCCGTCACTCTCAGGGGAGCGTGCGGTGCTGTCGCGCGCCTCACCCGTCACGGGCGAGACGCCCGGGTCCCGGTCAGATCAGTCCGTGCTCGCGGGCCCGGCGCACCGCCTCGGCGCGCCCGTTCACACCGAGTTTGCGGTAGGCGCTCTTGAGGTGGGTCTTCACCGTGTTGACCGAGACGTACAGGTCGGCGGCGATCTCCTCGGTGGACATCAGGTCGGCCAGCCTGCCCACGACCTCGCGTTCGCGCCCGCTCAGCTCCTCGACGACCGGGGACGAGGGTTCCACGGCCGTCCCCGGTCCGCCGGGCGAGGCCCGGCCGGACGGGGTCAGCCAGCCCGCGGCCAGGCCCTGCAGCGGCGGTGTCTCCAGCAGGTGCCGGATACGCGGTCCGGCTTCGAGGAAGGGGCGCCGCAGCCGTTCCCGCCGGGCCTCCCGCAGGGCCTGGGCGAGCAGCGTGCGCGCGGTGGCGACGTCGGAATCCTGAGCGGCCTCGGCGCGCACCAGCGCGGCCCGGACGGTCGCTCTCGGAGCGGTGCGGCCCTGCGTCCGCACGCGGTCGAGCAGCTCGATCGCCGCTTCGCGGTCGCCCGCGGCGAACCGGGCCCAGGCCAGCTCCGCCGCGCACACGGGATCGTCGTCGCAGGAGACGTCGTCGAGCATCTTCAGGGCGCTGTCCGGGCGGCCCTCCGCCAACTGGGCGGCGGAGGCGATCAGCGCCGTCTGCGCCGCCGCCCAGGGGGAGGCCACCAGGGCCGGTACGCCGAGGTCGGCCGCCGCCGCGGCGGCCCGTGGCTCACCCCGCGACAGCAGCAGCCGTGCCGTCGCGAGCGCCCGGCCGGCGGCCGTCACCGGATCGGCCGGGGTTCCCGACTCGGCCACCTCGTCCAAGAGGGCCTGGGCCTGGTCCGGTTCGCCGCGATCGACGGCCACGGCCGCCAGCACCAGTCGGCCGAGGCCCGAGCCGCAGGACCGGGGGCGGCCTAGGCCGTACTTCTCCGCTTCGCGCAGGGCCGCCCGTGCCTTGCGTTCCGCCGGGCACAGCCGTCCGTCGAGGTAGTCGATCAGCGCCAGCTGTGCGAGGGAGTCCTCGCGTGGCAGCGCCGTGGAGACACCACTGGGGAATCCGGCCACCTCGGACAGCGCGGCGCGCGCCTCCTCGAAACGCCCGGCCCACAGCCGGGCCGAGCCCAGGTGGGTCAGCAGCAGGGCGGTGAACTCGGGGTGCTTCTCCAGCAGGTGGGCGGGGACCTCGCCGCGCAGTTCCCCGGCCGTCGTCGCGGCCTGCTCGGCCATGCCGGGCGAGCCGGTCAGCCGGCCCGCCAGGGACTGCAGCAGCGCACAGCTCAGCCGCCCCGCGGGGTCCGTCCGCGCGGCGAGGCGCTCCTCGGCGCGGCGCAGATGGACCAGGCCGCGTGCCACGTCGTACTCGGAAAGTTCGCACGCGGCCCGCACGAGGTCGGCCGCCGCGGTCGTCGCCTCGGGCTCCATCCGGGAGAACAGCTCGGCAAGGTCACTCGCGCGCAGGCCGGTGAAGAGCTGGCCGATCGCCAGGTCGTCGACGAGGGCCTGAGCGGTGAAGTTCCAGTCGCCCGCGGCGGCGCCGTGCGCCAGTGCCTCGGGCAGGGCGCCGGAGTCGCGCAGCCACCGCGCGGCGCACCGGTGGAGTTCGGTCTCCAGCCCTGGCGAGCGGACCCTGAGATGGACCCGGAGGATCTCGCCGAACAGCGGGTGCAGGCGGTACCACGAGTGCCCGAGGTCCTCCACGAACGCGTTCTGGCCGTGCAGTTCGGCGAGGGCCTGTTCGGCGCCGCCGCGCCCGGTCAGCTCCGCCACCAGTGCCGGGGTGAACCGCTCCACGACGCTGACGCGCAGCAGGAGGTCCTGGGTGCGGGCCGGCTGCCGTTTCAGCACTTCTGCCAGCAGGAAGTCGGCGATCGGGCTGCGGCCGGCCTCGAAGTCCTTCAGATACGTCTCGGGGTCCGGGCTCTGCCGGGCGGCCAGGGCGCACAGCCGCAGCCCGGCGGCCCAGCCCCTGGTGCGCTCCACCAGGGCACGGGTGGCCGCCGTGGGAAGCCGCAGCCCGTGCAGGTCCAGGAGCGCGGCGGCCTCGTCGACGGTGAAGGCCAGCTCGGCGTCCCGGATCTCCGTCATGGCCCCGGCCGCCCGGTAGCGGTGCAGCGGCAGCAGCGGCTCGGTGCGGGTGACGAGGACCAGTCGCAGCCCCTGCCCGGAGTGGTGCAGGACGAACTCCAGCTGTTCCGCGGTCCGTGCGGAGGTCACCCGGTCGAACTCGTCCAGCACCAGGACGACGGGCCGCTCCCGCCCGCTCAGTTCGCAGGCGAGACGGGCCAGCAGCTTGTGGTCCACGCGATGGGCCTCGCCGGGGCAGCCGAGGTCGGCGGGGAGCGGTACTCCGGCGGCCCGCAGGGCCTGGAGCACATAGGCCCAGAAGACTCCGCAGCCCTGGTTGCCCGCCCCGTCGGTGAACCAGGCGACCGGTTGTCCGAGCCGGGCGGCCCAGTCCGCGACCAGCAGGGTCTTGCCCGCGCCGGCCGAGCCGTTGACCATCGTCAGGGGAGTCTCGAAGGCCTGGTCGAGGCGTTCGGCGAGCCGCGGGCGGCGCAGGAACGTGACGGGCGTGGCCGGCAGGGCGAACCGGGTCTGCAGAAACGGCTCGCCCAAGGGATCGACGGGTGTGACAGCCGGTCCCCTCGTCTGCTTCTGCCGCCTCGTCACAGGGTCACCGCCCTGTCGTCGGGCTTGCGGAGCGGGCTCCACCCGATCAGGATCCCAGCTTTCCGGCCCGCCCGCAGATCGCACAGGGCCGGCCGGCCCTGCGCACGCCTCCCCGCACCGCGCCCGAGGGTCCCGGGACGGGGCCGCGGCCGTCGGTCGGCTGCGGCACGTGACGCCGTCAGTGCCGGTCGCCCGCCGGACCCGCCTTGCCGCGGGCCGCGTCGAGCTGGACGCGGCCCGCGGCCGCCAGCAGCGTGAGCACCGCGAGGACGGCGAGCAGTACGAGGACCAGCAGCAGGACGGTGAGCACCGTCGGATGGTCCCAGAGCGCGAAGACGAGCGCGACGATCAGCAGGGCGAGCAGCGTGACGGCCCGGCGGTAGGCCAGCGCGTACGCGCCGACGCGCCCGGCGCTGATGTGATGGCCGGCCGCCCAGCGCGCCGCGGAGTCCGCCGTGTGGTCGGAGTAGCCGCGGACGGCCACGGGCAGCCGGCCCGGACCGACGAGATAGGCGCCCAGGGCGATGACGACGCCCAGGACGATGGCCGTACGCAGGCTGACCCGCAGAAAGCCCAGCAGGGTGTCGAAGACGGCGGCCGCCGCGGCCCTCGACTGCACCTGGGGCGGCAGGTGGTCGAGGTAGTAGGCGCGCGCCACGACCAGGCCGACGGCCACCACCAGGCAGGCGAAGGCGGCGCCCAGCGCGGTGCGCGCCAGGGCCCGGCGCCGGTGGCGGGCCAGGAACACCCCGGTGGCGCCGAAGAGGACGACGAGCACCGGGAACCAGTTCCCGACGACGTCCAGGAGGCGGGCGCCCTTGCGGAACTTGACGAGTTCGTCGGAGTGGAACAGCACCAGTTGCTTGTTCACCTGCGGGATCCTGGCGGCGGGTTTCAGGCCGGCGTCGACGAGCTCCTTCTTCACCCGGTCCACGGCGGTGCCCACGTCCAGGGTGACGGTGCCGTCGCTGACCCCGAACGCCCCGCGTCCCTTGCCGGTCAGGGCGTGTACGACGGCGTTGTGGGCGGCGCGGTTGGCGCCCAGCCACACCGTGGCGAAGGCGTGGCTGTGGACGACGCGGGTGGCGATCCTGGTCACGGCCGTGTCGACGGCGGAGTCGATCTGCGGTCCGAGCCGGCTGATCGCGTCGGCGGCGAGCGGCGGCAGGCCCTGGGACTGCAGCCAGTGGGCGATGTCCCCGGCGACCCGTTTGCCGTCGACGTGGGCTCCCACCGCCTCGGTGATCCGGTGGACCGCCGCGTCCTGGACGGCGGGGTCGGTGGCGAGCGGCGCGACCGTGGACACATAGCGGTCGGTGTCGAGCGCGATGTCGTGCACCCAGGTGGCGAGCAGCGCGACGGGTACGAGGATGCAGGTCAGCACGAGGAGCACGGCCGAGGCGGCGCTGCGCCCGACGCGCCCGGCGCCGGAGCCCGCGGGGCGGCCCGCCGGCGGCCCTGCACGGCCCGACGCGGGTGGCACCGGGTAGGCCCGCTGCGGGTCCTGCCCCGGCCTGTCCGCCTCGCCACCCGGCCCGCCTGGCCGACCCGGCCCGCTCGGTCCGCGCGAGCCGCTGTCCCACCGGCCCGAGCCAGGATCCGGCCGATCCGAGCCACTGTCCGCCCGGCCCGAGCCGCCGTCCCGCCGATCCGAGCCCGCATCCGGCCGATCCGAGCCACTGTCCGCCCGGCCCGAGCCCGGATCCGCCCGGCCCGAGCCGCCGTCCCGCCGATCCGAGCCCGGATTCGACCGATCCGAGCCGCTGTCCGGCCGGTGCGCGGCCGCGGCCGGCTCCTGCGCATCCTCCGGCCGATGCGCGGCGGCGTCCCGGCCCTGCGCATCCTCCGGCCGATGCGCGGCGGCGTCCCGGCCCTGCGCATCCTCCGGCCGATGCGCGGCGGCGTCCCGGCCCTGCGCGTCCCTCCGTCCGTGCCCGGCCGCGTCCCGGCCCTGCGCGTCCCCCGGCCCGTGCCTGGCCGCGTCCCGGCCCTGCGCGTCCGGGGTCCGCTGGGCGGCCGCGGCCGGCTCCTGCGCATCCCCCGGCCGGTGCTCGGCCGCGTCCCCGCCCTGCGCATCCCCCGGCCCGTGCCCGGCCGCGTCCCGGCCCTGCGCGTCCCCCGGCCCGGGCGGGTCCGGCTCTGGTGGTTGGGGGGCGGGCGGCTTGGTCACGGGGCCTCCGGCGCAGTGGTGCGGCTGACACCCCCATTGCGTCAGCCTCGTGGCCGCTGCGCGCCCCGGGTGGACCGGACGGGCGACACCGCACCCCCCAAAAAACGAGGCCTCACGAGTCCCCCGCCGCACGGTCGCGCCGCGGAGGCGGGCTGCCGAGGCGGTCCGCCAGGAAGGGTTCCTGCGCCAGTACGGCGCCCACGCTGACGGCGACGGCCGCGGCGACGCACACCACGATCAGCCAGGACAGAAGCACGAACACGGACCCCACGGGGCCGTAGTCGGCGAGGGCGCGGTCGAGGGCCCGCGGCATGTACACACGCGCGGTCACGGCCAACGCGGTGAGGACGGTCGCCGTGACCAGGGCGCCCGGCAGCAGGGGCTTCCAGCCGACCAGACCGCCGAGCAGCAGATGCTGGGTCCACCACCACAAACCCACCTGGCTGATCCAGGTGAGGGGGATGCCGAGCCAGACGCCGACCCCGAAGCCGTCACGCAGAGGGCCCTGGAGCACCAGGACTCCGACCCACAGGCCCAGCCAGGCCAGCCACCGCCAGGGAGCGATCCGGGTTCCGGTGCGCGGGATCTCCCAGGCTCGCTTGCACAGGCGTTGCATCGCCCGGCTGACGGCGGTGGCCGACAGCAGCACCATCAGTCCGCCCACCACACCGGTGGTCTGCTTCAGGTCGCCGGACGTGGGCTGCAGCGCCTGCTCCAGCTCGGCACGCGTCGCGTCCGTCAGCCCGAAGAGCGCTGTCACCGATGCGACCAACTGGTGGCGGACCGTCTCCGGGGCGTACGCCGCGATGACGAACAGCAGGGGGACCGCGGTCAGGAAGCACTGCGCCGCGAGGCGCGTACCGGAGTCGAAGATATTCACGGACACCATCCGGTCCGCGAGATGGGTGACCACGGGGAACCGGCTTTCCGCCCGCCGGTGCACCGATTTCGCCCAGCCGGTCAGCTTCCGAGCACGCTGTGCCGTCGCCATCAGGGTCCCGGGGGGCAACTCTGCGGGCACGCCCGGCCCCCGCCCGCTGACGGCACCCCGACGGTCGGCATGACATGGCTCCCTTCGCTGGGACCAGCGTGGAGCGCCGAGCGTCCCGCGGCACCCGGGGGTCGTCCGGTGGGCCGCTGCCCGCCGCCCGCCGCATATGCGGCCCCTCGCGCCCCGTGGTGGACTGGAGAGGCAACGGGGGGCGAGCGTCGGCCGCGGGCCGCCGCCGGGGGGCCACGGGCGGGCGAGCGGAACCGATCCCCTGCGCCTCATGAGGAGAAGTCATGGACAGCGTCGAAGAGATGGGGCCCGTCGACTACCTGGTCATCGAGTTCCCCGGCAACCGAATGACGGGAGAGGCGTTCCCGCTGCTGGTCGATCTCGTCGACCGCCGGATCATCCGGATCATCGACCTCGCCTTCGTGCGGAAGGAGACCGACAGCTCGGTCGTCGCACTGGAGTTGCAGGACCTCGGCGACGAAACGGATCTGACGGTCTTCGAGGGAGCCTCCGCCCGCGTGCTCGACCAGAGCGACCTCGACGAGGCGGCCAACGCGCTGGAGCCGGGCAACTCGGCCGCGGTGCTGATCTACGAGAACCTGTGGGCCGCTCCCCTGGCCGGCGCGCTCAGGCGCAGCGGGGCGCAGCTCGTCGCGAGCGGCCGCATTCCGGTGCAGGCCCTGCTGGCGGCGTTGGACGCCACGGAGGAGACGGTGCCGCCCGGCGGCTCCGCGGCCGCCTGAAGCGGAGTGTCCCGCGTCCCGCCGCATCGACCCTTGGGAGATGACCGAACATGCCCGGACTGCTTCGCGGCGTCGCCCGCACGGCCGTCGTCGCCGGTACCGCCACCGCCGTGTCCAACCGTGTCTCACGCCGGCAGGCCGGCCGGTGGGCGCAGCAGGACTACGAACGGCAGCAACAGTACGAGCAGCAGTACGCGCAACCGCAGTACACACAGCCGCAGTACGAGCAGCCGCAGCAGGCTGCGCCGCCCGCTCCCGCCGCACCGGCCGCCGCAGCCCCCGACGAGATGACCGCGAAGATCGATCAGCTCAAGCAGCTGGCGGACCTGAAGGCCCAGGGGGTCCTGACGGACGAGGAGTTCGCGAGCCAGAAGCGCCTGCTCCTGGGCTGAGCCGCGTCCCCCGACGTACGCTCGTAGCGGCATGACCACCTCGCCCGACCCCCGTTCCCTGGACCAGCGCCTCGACGCCCTCGCCCGGCAGCCGTTCCGGGCCGGGTTCCGCCTGCGCGGCCGGGACCGGGCGACCGCCGGGCTCAAGGGCCCGGCGACGATCCGGTGGCACGCCTACGACCTGATCGCCAGGCGGCTCGCGCCCGCCGAGCCGTACAAGGACGGCAAGCAGACGCCGTACCGCGGCCACCCGGTCTTCGTCGCCCAGCACGCGACGGCCACCTGCTGCCGGGGTTGTCTGGAGCGCTGGCACGGGATTCCCAAGGGACGGGAGCTGACCCGTGCCGAGCACGTGTACGTGGTGGACGTGATCTGCCGGTGGATCGAGCGGGAGATGACGGGCGGGACCGGCCCCGGCCCCGCCCGCCGGCGCTGATCGCGGCGCCGGCCGAGAACGCCGCTGCCGAGAACGTCGCGTCAGAGCGTCGCGGAGTTCTCGTGCCAGTGGCCGCCGCGCCTGCTGTGCGGGGCCATGAGCGACGAGGTGACCGGGGTCACCGTCCAGTCCGGGTGGCCCGGCATGCGCGGGGTCTTCGTGCCGTACAGCCAGTCGCCCAGCGGTCCAGGAAGGCGCGCTCGACGGCGTGGAAGACGTCCTCGCCGACCAGCTGGCGGGAAGACAGTGCGCGCGGAGTTCGGCTGCGGGCAGATCGCGAAGCCGTCGGGGGTGGGCACCCAGGCGGTGTGGGCCAGGGTGGCGCGGGGGTCGACGGAGTAGGTGACGACGACCGGGACCGAGAGCCCGGCGTCCAGCGGCGTGGTGGGCGTGATCCGCAGCTTCTCGCCCACCTGCGCGAAGGACACGGCGGCACCGGCCACCTGCACGGAGCGTATGTCCAGGCCGAGGGCGTCCAGCGAGAAACGGGTCAGCGGGCGGTCGGTACGGATCTCAGGGTGGCGGTCGCGTCGGCCTTCCTGGTCGCGGCGTCGTACGCGAAGTCCAGTGCGTAGGACGAGACCCGGTAGCCCTTGTTGCCGAGGGAGGGGAACACCGGGTCGTCGAGGGTCTCCGGGCCCGGGGCCGCCACGGCCGTGCGCGCCGCGCCATGCGCGCCGCCATGCGCGCCGCCGACGCCGGCGCGGAGGGGCGCGCCCGGGCCGGTGCGCCCACCGTCAGTGCCGCCGCCGTCCCCATCAGCGCGGCCGCCGGGACCGTCACTCTGCTGCGATATCTCATGGTCGCCTTTGCTCGGGCGGCCGTGCGGTCGGTCCGGCCGCCGGTCGATGACGATCACCCGTGGTCCGCGGGCGACGATCACCCGTGGTCCGCGGGCGATCATTTGTCATGGCCGCCAAAGGCGGCTACCGGTTGCGCCGACGCGCGACGTTTTCCGGCCGGGACCCCTGTCGAGCCGAACCCGATCACGAGATATCTTGATGTCGAGCAATGTTGCAGACGTGGAGCGGAGCACCCGGTGACTGACTCGACCATCATCTACACCTACACAGACGAGGCCCCGGCCCTGGCGACGCATTCGTTCCTGCCGGTGGTCCAGGCGTACGCCTCGCAGGCCGGTGTGCCCGTGACGACCCGGGACATCTCGCTGGCCGGACGCATCATCGCCCACTTCCCGGAGTACCTGAACGAGGACCAGCGCATCCCGGACGCCCTGGCCGAGCTGGGTGACCTGGCCAAGACCCCCGCGGCCAACATCGTCAAGCTGCCGAACATCTCGGCGTCCATCCCGCAGCTGCGCGCCGCCGTCGCCGAGCTGCAGGGCAAGGGCTACGCGCTGCCGGACTACCCGGACGACCCGAAGACCGACGAGGAGCGCGAGATCCGCGCCCGCTACGACAAGGTCAAGGGCTCCGCCGTCAACCCGGTGCTGCGTGAGGGCAACTCCGACCGCCGGGCCCCGGCCTCGGTGAAGAACTACGCCAAGACCCACCCGCACCGCATGGGCGCCTGGACCCCCGAGTCCAAGACCAACGTGGCGACCATGGGTGAGAACGACTTCCGCTCCACCGAGAAGTCCGTCGTCATCGCCGAGGACGGCGCGCTGAGGATCGAGCTGGTCGCCGAGGACGGCACCACCACCGTGCTGCGCGAGTCCGTGCCAGTGCTGAAGGACGAGGTCGTCGACGCCTCCGTCATGCACGTCGCCGAGCTGGAGCAGTTCCTCGCCGCGCAGGTCGCCCGCGCCAAGCAGGAGGGCGTCCTGTTCTCCGTGCACCTGAAGGCCACGATGATGAAGGTCTCCGACCCGATCATCTTCGGTCACGTGGTGCGCGCCTTCTTCCCGAAGACGTTCGCGAAGTACGGCGAAACCCTCAAGGCGGCCGGCCTCACCCCGAACGACGGCCTCGGCGGCATCCTCAAGGGCCTGGACAACCTGCCCGAGGGCGCCGAGATCAAGGCCTCCTTCGACGCCGAGATCGCCGAGGGCCCGGCCCTCGCCATGGTCGACTCCGACAAGGGCATCACCAACCTGCACGTGCCCTCGGACGTCATCGTCGACGCCTCCATGCCGGCGATGATCCGCACCTCCGGCCACATGTGGGGCCCGGACGGCCAGGAGGCCGACACCCTCGCCGTCCTCCCGGACTCCTCCTACGCCGGTGTCTACCAGGCCGTCATCGAGGACTGCCGGGCCAACGGCGCCTACGACCCGTCCACCATGGGCTCGGTGCCGAACGTCGGCCTGATGGCGCAGAAGGCCGAGGAGTACGGCTCCCACGACAAGACCTTCGAGGTCCCGGCCGCGGGCACGGTCCGCCTCGTCGACCAGGCCGGCACGGTGCTCATCGAGCAGCCGGTCGCGCAGGGCGACATCTTCCGCGCCTGCCAGACCAAGGACGCCCCGATCCGCGACTGGGTCAAGCTGGCCGTCACCCGCGCCCGCGCCACCGGCGACCCGGCGGTGTTCTGGCTGGACGAGAACCGCGCCCACGACGCGCAGCTCATCGCCAAGGTCCGGCAGTACCTGCCGGAGCACGACACCGAGGGCCTGGACATCCGCGTCCTGTCCCCGGTCGAGGCCACCAAGCTGTCGGTGGAGCGCATCCGCCGCGGCGAGAACACCATCTCCGTGACGGGCAACGTCCTGCGTGACTACCTCACCGACCTCTTCCCCATCCTGGAGCTGGGCACCAGCGCCAAGATGCTGTCGGTCGTCCCGCTGATGGCGGGCGGCGGCCTGTTCGAGACCGGCGCCGGCGGCTCCGCGCCGAAGCACGTCCAGCAGCTGGTCAAGGAGAACTACCTGCGCTGGGACTCCCTCGGTGAGTTCTTCGCGCTCGTCCCCTCCTTCGAGCAGTACGCGACGGCCACCGGCAACGCCCGTGCCAAGGTCCTCGCCGACACCCTCGACCGTGCCACGGCGACCTTCCTCAACGAGGACAAGTCCCCGACCCGTCGCGTCGGCGGCATCGACAACCGCGGCAGCCACTTCTACCTGTCCCTGTACTGGGCGCAGGAGCTGGCGCGGCAGACCGACGACGCCGACCTGGCCAAGGCCTTCGCTCCGCTCGCCGAGACCCTCGCCGCGAACGAGCAGAAGATCGTGGACGAACTGATCGCCGTCCAGGGCAAGCCGGCCGACATCGGCGGCTACTACCAGGTCGACAAGGCCAAGGCGGACGCCGTCATGCGCCCGTCGGCCACCTGGAACGAGGCGCTGGCGTCCCTGCGCTAGTGCCTGCGGCGCCTGAACCGCCCTCGTGAGTGGCCCTCCGCCCCGGCCGGCAGCAACACCGGCCGGGGCGGAGGCATGTGCGGGGCGGCGGGCCAAGCAGGTGCCCCGCGCTCGCACAGGCGAGCCGGATCGCCCTCCCAGACGCGTTACCGCTGTGGCACCTTGTTGCCGCACCACGCCGCTGACGACGCCCCCGGAGCCACCTGTGTCCTCCTTCGAACTCCTGCCGGGTGCCCCCGAGTCGCCCGTCCTGCTGCACGTGCCGCACTCGGCGCGGGCGATCCCCAAGGACGTGCGCGGCGGGATCGTGCTGGACGACGCCGCGCTGGAGCGGGAGTTGGACCACATCACGGACGCGCACACCGCCGAGCTCGCCGAGCGGGCCGCGGGCCTCGCAGCCGTCACGCCATGGCGGCTCGTGAACCGGCTGTCCCGCCTGGTCGTGGACCCGGAGCGGTTCCCGGACGAGCGCGAGGAGATGACGGCCGTCGGCATGGGCGCCGTATACACGCGGACCACGCACCGGAGCGAACTACGGCCCGCGGACACCCATCCGGGGCCGCTGCTGGAGCGGTACTTCCGGCCTTACGCGCGGGCCATGACCGAGGCGGTCGCACAACGGCTGGCGGCGGCCGGGCGGGCCGTCATCATCGACGTGCACTCCTATCCGACCCAGCCGCTGCCCTACGAGCTGCACGGCACCGGGCCGCGTCCACCGGTGTGCCTGGGGACCGATCCCTTCCACACCCCGCCGGAGCTGACGGACGCGGCACGCAAGGCGTTCGCGGACTGCGGGGGTATCGGACTGGACAGCCCCTTCGCCGGGACGTACGTGCCCCTGGAGTTCTACGGCACCGATGCACGGGTCACCGCCCTGATGGTGGAGATCCGCCGGGACACCTACATGGCGGAGCCGGGCGGACCGGCCGGCCCGGGACTTCAACGGCTGGCGGGCGCGCTGGCCGGGCTCGTGGACGCGGTCTGAAGCGCCCCAGCGGCACTCCATCAGGCGCCCGGCCCCCCACCTGGCGCACTCCGACAGGACAACGCCCCGCCCCCATACCAATGTGGTGCGCATGACCGAGGAGACCACGCTCACCGGCCACGCCCCGCCGCCCGTACGGGACTGGCCCACACCCGACCTGGACGGAACGGACTTCGACCCGGTCCTCGCCGGACTGATGCGCGAGGGTCCACTGACCCGGATCCGGCTGCCGTTCGGCGAGGGCTGGGCGTGGCTGGCGACCCGCCATGACGACGTGAAGCTGATCACCAACGACCCGCGCTTCAGCCGCGCCGAGGTGACCGGCCGCCAGGTGACCCGCATGGCGCCGAACTTCGCGCCCCGCCCGGGCTCGCTCGCCTGGGCCGACCAGCCCGACCACAACCGGCTGCGCAAGCCGGTCGCCGGCGCCTTCACGGTGAGCGCCATGAAGCGGCTGCGGCCCCGCGCGCAGGCGGTCCTGGACGAGCTGGTGGAGTCCGTCGTACGGGACGGCCCGCCGGCCGATCTGATGGAGCGGGTGCTGGAGCCGTTCCCGCTCACCGTGGTCAGCGAGGTGATGGGGGTGCCCGCCGCGGACCGGGCGCAGGTGCACGCCTGGACCCGCGAGATCATCTCCACCAACGGGGCCGAGGCGGCCGGCCGGGCCAAGGAGGGCCTGTACGGGTGGATCACCACGACCGTCCGGGCCCGCGCCCACAGCCCCGGCGAGGACGTCTACTCGATGCTGGGCGGGGCCGTGGCGCGCGGGGAGATCAGCGAGGAGGAGGCCGTCGGGCTGGCCGGCCCGCTGCAGATCGGCGGCGAGGCGGTCACGCACAACTGCGGGCAGATGCTGTACCTGATGCTGACCCGGCCGGAGCTGATGGAGCGGATGCGGGCGCGGCCCGAGGCCCGCGGTCCCGTGCTGGACGAGCTGTTCCGGTGGATCCCGCACCGCAGCTCGGTCGGGCTCGCCCGGATCGCGCTGGAGGACGTGGAGATCGCCGGTCACAGGATCGCCGCGGGCGAGCCGGTCTACGTCTCCTACCTCGCCGCGAACCGCGACCCGGCCGTCTTCCCGGACCCGGACCGCATCGACCCCGACCGCGATCCCAACCCGCACGTGGCGTTCGGCAACGGCCCGCACTTCTGCACCGGCACGCTGCTCGCCCGGCTGCAGACCGAGCTGCTGGTGGACACCCTGCTGGACCGGCTGCCCGGGCTGCGGCTCGCGGTGCCGGCCGAGGACGTGCGATGGCGGCACAGGACGATGATCCGCGGGCCGCGGACGCTGCCCGTGACCTGGTCCGTGTGACGTCGTGACGTCCTGAGCGGGGTCAGGCCCGCAGCCACTCGGTGACGATCACCTCCGTGCCGGTCCGCAGCCTGAGGGCGAACGGGCCGGCCGGTGGTGTGTCACTGGTGAAGCGGCCGAGCGTGTCCACCGCGACCGGGAGAGCGGTCCGCGGGCCGCCGAGCACCTCGATGCGCGCGGACTGCGGCGGCAGCACCTGGCCGATCAGCCCGTCCTCGGTGACCTCGACGTCGACGGTGACCTCGCCCGCGCTGAACGTCAGCATCCGCGGGGTGTCCGGCATACCCCGGACCGGCAGCGCGTCCACCAGCGAGTCGAAGGTCAGCTCGGCGATCCGCGCGTCCAGGTCGTGCAAGACATAGGCGTCCAGGGCCACTTGGAGCAGAGTGTCCGGGACCGGGTCGAGCACCGCGGCCGCCTGGCGCAGCTCCTCCTCCAGCAGGGAGTCCGCCAACTCCTCGTCCGTCGTGCCCGGTTCCGGAAACCGATGGTCGTCGTTCACGCCGCACCCCGTGCGTCCATCCGGGCCCGCAGCCGGCGCAGACAGCGCTGGCGCAGCGGTCCGATGCTGCCGACCGCGATACCGAGCGCGGCCGAGATCTCACCGTAGCTGGGCGGCGGGGAGGCCACCAGCACGCGCAGCAGCTGCCGGCAGCGCTCCCCCATGCCGTCCAGCTCCTGCCACAGGCGGCGCACCCGCTCGGCCCGGTCCGCCGCCTCCTCCGAGTCGATCAGCGACTCCTCCGGGGTCCGCTCGTCGCTGGCCCGGTCCAGCACCCGTGGATCGTCCGTCAGGGTCAGCCGGGTCAGGCTCTTGAGCACTTTCAGGCACTCGTGGCGGGCCGTACTGACCAGCCAGGAACCCGCCTTGTCGGGTTCGCGGATCCGGCCCAGATGCTGGGCGAAGCGGAACCACACGGTCTGGTAGACCTCGTGCCCGTCGGCGTCGGAGAGCCGGTGTGCGCGCACGACCGACCACACCAGCGGACTCATCCCTTCCACCAGCGCTTTCCAGGCCGCGGCGTCCCCGTCGACGGCGGACTGGACGAGCGCGCCGACCTCTGTTCGGTCCACGGCTCCACCCCTCGTGTACGGCACGTCATCGTACGCCGTGGAGCGGAGCGTTCCGGACCTCATACGGGCACGGCCGGGGCCACGACCGGGACCGGGAGCCAGCCGGCCGGCCGGAGCGCCGGGACATGCGCCCCCCGCACCACGGCGGTGTCGGTGGTGGCCGCGAGCAGCCGGGCGAGCGCGGTGCGCGGGTCGCGCTCCCCCTGCGCCGCCATCAGCGCGGCGACGAGACCGGCGGCGACCGGAGTGGCGAAGGAGGTGCCGCTCCACTGCGCGAGGCCGTCGAACATCACCTGGTCCGGCTTGGCCCCGGTGCTCTCCCGGCCCTCGCTCAGCACGCCTGTGTGCCGCGGGAACTGACAGGTGCACGGGTAGTCGAAGCCGAACCGGCAGGCGTCGTAGGTGGAGTGCTGGTAGATGTACGGCACGGGGGTGTCGAAGCCGGTGAGGGCGCTGGTGAGGCGCTCGCCGGGGGCGTGGACCCGCACCCAGGGGCCGTGGTTGCTGAAGCAGGCCGCGCCGTCGCCGTCGGCGCGGAGGGCGCCGACCGAGAGCACGCTGTCGGCGTACTCGGGCAGGGCGGCGTAGGCGGCGGGCCAGAACGGTGTGTCGCTGGCGTTGTTGCCGGCGGCGGCCACCAGCAGGGTGCGCCGCTCGCGCAGTTCGCGCATGAACGCGTCCAGGCCGAGCAGGCCGTCGCCGCTCTCGGTCGTGGTGCCGGCGGAGAGGCTGATGATGTCGGGCCAGCCGCCCTGGTCGACCGCTTCGAAGAGCCGGGCGCCGAACTCGGACTCCAGGATCGCCCCGGCGTCGTTCAGGGTGCCGCGGACGGTGATGTCGGTGCTGGGCGCGACGGCCGCGAGGATTCCGGCGATGAAGGTGCCGTGGCCGACGTACTGGCGCAGCACGCCGTCGGCGTCGGTCTCGGCCGTCTGGGCGTCGCCCGTGGTGTGGGCGAGCAGCGAACAGGAGCCGTGGTCGTGCACCAGGCCGGTGTCGATCACGAGGACCCCGACGGCGCTGTCCGCGTCGTAACCGCCGTCGGCGGCGGCCGGGTTGGCCATCTGGGTGCGCGCGACCGGCACCGGCTCGTCGCCGGGGCACGCGTTGACCGCGACGTGCACCACATGGTTGCGGCTCACCAGCCGGCGCCCCTGGCGGTCCTCGGCCTCCCGCACGGCGCGCAGCGCGTGCGGGACGGTGTCGTCACCGGAACTCGGATCGGTGACCCGGATGCGGGTGACGCCGGTGCGGTTGTTCTCCGGGCCGTCCCGCCGGACATGGTCGGGGAGCAGCCCCTCGGTCGCGGTGAAGTGGGCGCGCACGGCGTCCTCGACGACCCGGGCCTCCTCGCCGTCCCGGGCCAGGACGACGCCCTTCTCGTAGAGGAAGTGGGCGTCGTCATCCGGCCCCATGGCAAGGGATGTGTCCGGCATGGAGCGCTGGATGTGCTCGAACTGCTCGTGGAACCGCTGTGGAGCCATGGCCTGTCCTCCCCCTGAAGACGGTGTTCGACAGTGAGAGTCGCGGGGCCACCGTCTGATACAGGTGGCCACTACCATGCGAGACGTGACGGCGGGAAGCGAGTCGGTTCTCGAACTGCTGCCCCTGGTGTTCGCCGACCCGGGCGAGGCCCGGGCACGCGCGGAACAGGTGCTGGGGGCCGGTCCGCCGCCGCTGCACGCCAGCGTCGCCCACCAGGTGCTCGGCATCTGGCAGCGGGACTTCGGGGATCTGCGGATCGCGCTCCGTCATCTGCGCCGAGCCCGGGACCTGGCCGCGCGCGCCGAGTCGGCCGACCGCGAGGCGGATGTGCTCGCCACGCTCGGGGTCGCACTGGTGCACGCGGGGCGCACGCGGCAGGGGCTCACCTCCTTCGAGCGCGGGGTCGCCCGGGGCAGCGGGCACACCCGGGCCCGGGTGCTGTACCGGCGGGCATATGTGTGGTGGGTGCTGGGGCATCACCGGGAGGCGCTGGAGGACGTACGGCGGGCGCTACCCGTGCTGCGGCAGCTCGGGGACGACATCTGGACCGCGCGGGCGTTGACCCTGCGGGCCACCGTGCATCTGGCGCTCGGCGCGGTGGACCGGGCGGTCGCCGACTTCACGGCGGCCGAGCGGCTGTGGGACACCACCGGCCAGGAGCACGACAAGGCCGACGCGGTGGAGAGCCGCGGGCTCGCCGCCTTCCGGTCCGGGGACATCCCGGCCGCGCTGCGGCTGCTGGACGAGGCGGAGGAGCGGTACGCGAAACTCGGCACGCCCACCTACATGCTGGCCCTGCGCCGCTGCGAGGTGTTGATGGCGGCCGGCCTCGCCCCGGAGGCGCTCGCCGAGGCGGACGCGACGATCGCGCTGCTGGACCGGATCGGCGGGCAGTCCACCCGCAAGGCCGAGCTGCTGCTGGCCGCCGCGCGGGCCGCCCGTTCGGCCGGGGACGCGCACACCGCCGTGGCCCGCGCCGCCGTCGCCGTACGGCTGTTCGCGGCGCAGCGCCGGATGTGGTGGGAGCAGCACGCCCGGCTGGTGCTGATCGAGGCGCGGGTGGCGGCCGGGCGCCGCTCGGGGCGGCTGGTGGCGGACGCGGCGGCGGTCGCCGAGAAGCTGGCCTCCTTCGGCTCCCCCGCGGCACCGGAGGCCTCCCTCCTCGCGGGCCGGATCGCGCTCGCACTGGGCTGGACCGCCGACGCCGAACGCCACTTGGCGGTGGCCGCGCGCAGCCGGTACGGCGGCCCGCCGCCGGCCCGGGTGACGGGCTGGGCGGCGCAGGCGCTCCGGGCGCGCGCGGCCGGGTCCCGGCGGGGCGTGCTGGAGGCCTGCCGGCGCGGCCTGGACGTGCTGGACGACCACCGGATGACCCTCGGCGCCTCCGAGCTGCGGGCGCACGCCACCGCGCAGGGCGCCGAACTGGCGGCGCTCGCCCAGGAGGTGAGCCTCGCCCACGGCGGTCCCCGCCGGCTGCTGGAATGGAGCGAGCGCTGGCGGGCGACCGTGCTGTCCGCCCCGCCCACCCGGCCGCCCGCCGACCCGGCACTGCTGAGCGGTCTGACCGCCTACCGGGAGATCGCGGCCCGCGCCGAGGAGGCCCGGATGGAGGGCCGTCCGGTGCCTGCGCTGGAGCGCGAACAGCGGCGCCTGGAACGGGAGATCCGCTCCCGCACCCACCACATACGCGGCTCCGCGCCGCACGAGGGCGACCGCTTCGAGGTGGCCCGGCTGCTGGACCGGCTCGGCGAGGCACGCCTGGTCGAACTCGCCGTGGTCGGCGGGCGGGTGCACGTCCTGCTGTGCGGACAGGGCCGGGTGCGGCGGTTCACCGGCGGCCCGCTGGCCGAGGCGGTGGCCGAGGCCGAGTACGTCCAGGCCGGGCTGCGGCGCCTCGCCCACCCCGGCGCCGAGGCCCGGCTGCCGCTGGTGGAGGCGGCGGGGCTGCGGCTGCAGGAACTGCTGCTTGGCGGGGCTGTACCGCATCTTGGCCCGGGCCCGGTGGTGGTCGTGCCACCGGGGTCGCTGCACCGGGTGCCGTGGGCGCTGCTGCCCGCGCTGCGCGAGAGGGTGCTCAGCGTGTCCCCGTCGGCGGGCAGCTGGCTGCGTGCCCGCGAGACCGAGCCGCCGCCGGGCGGCCGGCATGTATTGGTGCGCGGACCGGGCCTCGCCACCGGCGGCGCGGAAGTACCGGAACTGGCCGCCCGCTACGGCACGGCGACCGTCCTGGAGGGCGACGCCGCCCAGGTCCCGCGGGTCCTGGAACACCTCGACGGCGCGGCACTCGCCCACCTCGCGGCCCACGGCACGTTCCGCGCCGACAGCCCGCTGTTCTCCGCCCTGCGCATGGCCGACGGCCCGCTGATCGTGCACGACTTCGAACGGCTCACCCGCAGCCCGTACCGGATCATTCTCTCCAGCTGCGACACCGCCCGCCTCGCCTCCGTCGGCGCCGACGAACTCCTCGGTCTCGTCACCGCGTTGCTGCCGCTCGGCACGGCCGGGGTGGTGGCGAGCAGCGCACCGGTCAACGACGCCGCCGTGGTCCCCCTGATGCTGGCGCTGCACAAGGGCCTGGGCGCGGGGCTCTCGTTGGCGGAGGCACTTCGGGATGCCCGCAGCGCGCTGCCGGGAGACGCGGTGCACCAGGCGACGGGATGGGCCTTCGCGGCCTTCGGGGCGGCGTGAGAACGCCCTCACGCCGATGCACAGAGCAACGGCAACGCTCCCCGATCGGCGGTGCCGAGACGGCTGTAGGCGCTGTACAGATGATTCCCCACCGTCCGCACGGACAGGGTCAACCGCTCGGCGATCTCCCGGTTACTCAGCCCCGCCGCCGCGAGCGCGACGATCTGCCGCTGCCGGGCGGTGAGTTCGCCGAGGACCAGCCCGGCCAAGGCGGGCGTCCGTGCGCCCTGGCAGCGCCGCGCGAGCGCCACCGCGCGGGTCCGGGACGCCCGCGCGGCACGCGGATCGCGGTGCACCCGCACGGCCTGCGCCCGGGCCTCGGCCGCGAACAGCAGGAAGCCGTGCTCTCCCAGGGCCTCGGCGGCCCGGTCCAGGCCGTCCCCGTCCCTTCGCGCCAGCGCGTCGGCGTGCCGCGCGAACACGCTCCCCGCAGGCAACCGCCCGGCCGCCCGTTCCGGGTAACCGAGGCGTACGGCGTCGTACCGGGCGTACACGTCGTCCTCCCCGCTCGGGCCCGACTCCCCACCGGCCCGGCGAAGTTCCGCACGGCATCCGTCATCTCCCGGCGCGCCCCGCAGCCCCTCCCGCGCCCAGGCGGCGGCGTCCCGGACCTCCCCTCGCAGCCATGCGAACCGGGCGCGCACGGCGGCGTACCCGGCCGGGAGCACCGCACCCTCCGCCACCAGCCACTCCCCCATCGGGGTGGGCACCGACCGCACATCGAGCCGCTCGATCGCCCGCACCAGGAGCCGCCGTTCGGCCTCAAGGGCCGGACCGTGGTCGCGCGGCGCGCCGGCCAGCCGACGGGCCCGCAGCCGGCCGACCGTGGCGCGCAGGGCCGCCCCGTGCAGGGGGTGGGCGAGGGTGACCGCGCCGTCCTGGTCGTCGACATGGATCAGCCCGTCGGCCTCCAGCGGCTCCAGGACCTCCGGTTCGAGGTCGTCCAGCGGCAGGGGCAGCGGCTCGGCGAAGGCCAGGCGCTCCAACGTGTCCCGTTCATCCGAGCGGGAGCGTTCGAGCACCGGGGCGAGCCGCTCCCGTACGGCCGCGGTGACCGGCAGCGGCCCCCGCCAGGCCCGTTCCTGCGTACCAGGCACGGGAATCAGCCGCCCCGTCCTGCCCAGCGCGGCGACCAGGTCGCGCAGCAGCCGCAGATCGCCCCGGCACATCCGGTGCAGGCGGCGGACGGTGAGCGGTTCCAGCCCGGCGGCGGCGAGCAGCTGGGCGACGTCCTCGCCGGGCAGCGGTTCGAGGGCCAGCCGGGGCAGCAGTTCACCGGTCCACAGCCGGGAGACCGCGCCGGGCGCGGGCACGCCGTCCACCGCGGCCACGACGAGCCGGGTGCGGCCGTGCACGGCGAGCTGGTGGACGAGGGCGGCGGAGGCCTCGTCCAGCAGATGCGCGTCGTCCACGACGAGGAACCGTACGCCGGACAGGATCCGCACCGCGCGGTGCAGCGAGACGGTGTCGGGCAGCAGGTGGGCGAACGCCGCGAAGGGCAGGCCCCGGGTCTCGGGCGTGCCGGTGACCAGGGCGTGCTCCGTGCCCCGGACCGCTTCCCTGATCAGCCGGGTCTTGCCGTGGCCGGCCGGCCCGGTCACCACGATGCCGTGCCCGCCGCCGGCCGACGAGGCGCGGACCAGTTCCAGTTCGTCCTCCCGCCCGGTGAACGGCCAGGGCAGCTGAAGCGTCTTGGCGTCCTGCTCGTAAGTCCTCACACCATGCAGAGCGCGGGTACTCAGGTTTGATACAGGGCGACTTGAGTAGCCCCCGACTCAAGCGCCCGGCCGCGGGGGCGGGCACGCTGGCCGCATGACCCGACGCCTCTGCTCGCTCCCACGGCGGCCGGCCCCGTGCTTCGCACCGGGGCTGACCGCCGAGCGGCAGGACGCGCTGCTCGCCGGGCGGCGGATGTGGGTCAACGGCACCGTCCTGCACTACTACCTCTACGGCGGCTCCGACGCCTCGGTGATCCCGGTCCCCGGGACCGGTGAGCTGCGCCGGGTGCCGTGGGCCGGCGGCGAGGAGCAGCGGGACATCGTCCGCGAAGCCTTCCGCGAGTGGCAGGGACTCGGCATCGGCGTGACGTTCGCCGAGGTCGGCGACCCGCGCGAGGCTGAGCTGCGGATCGGCTTCCAGGCCGGCGGCGGTTCCTGGTCGGCGGTGGGCCGGGAGGCGCTGTCGGTCGGCCGGAGCGAACGCACCATGAACCTGGGCTGGGACGTGGCCGGGCCCGGGGAGCGCGGCACGGTGCTGCACGAGATCGGGCACGCGCTCGGCATGGTGCACGAGCACCAGAGCCCGTACGCCGGGCTGCACTGGGACGACGAGGCCGTGTACGCCGAGCTGGCGGGCCCGCCGAACTTCTGGAGCCGGGAGACGGCGTACACGAACGTCCTGCGCGAGCTGGACGCGGGCGAGGCGAGCGGTTCGGTGTGGGATCCGCAGTCGGTGATGACGTTCCCGTTCGGGCCGGGGCTGGTGCTGGAGCCGGAGCAGTACCGCGGGGGGCTGTCTCCGTCCGGTGACCCGTCCCCGGCCGACAAGGAGTTCGTGCTGCGCTGGTACCCGCCCGCCGACCCGGCCGGGCCGGCCGAGCTGCTGCCGTTCCGGTCGGCCCCGCTCGGCCTCGGGCCGGGCGAGCAGGCCGACTTCACCGTCGAGCCGCCGGAGACCCGCGACTACACCGTGGGCACCTTCGGCGACGCCGACGCGATGCTCGTGGTCTTCGAGGAGCGCGACGGGGTGCCGCGCTTCCTCGCGGGCCACGACGACGGCGGCACGCCGGACAACGCCGCCGTCGGGGTCCGGCTCGTCAAGGGCCGCCGCTATGTCGTCCGCGTCCGCCTCTACTCCACCTGGGGTTCGGGGGAGACGGCGGTCATGTGCTGGTGACAGCACACGGACGACACCGACCACATGTCCGGCACCGGGGGAGCGGTCGCGGTCGTCACCTACGGGGGAGGTGACGACCGCGACCACGCTGTGCGCGGTGACCGCGAGGACCTCAGGATGCGGCCCGTGGGCGCGAGGCGCCGGAGTCCGCGTCCGGGTGGGCGAGGCCGAGGTGGTCGCGCAGGGTCGTGCCCTCGTAGTCGGCGCGGAACACACCCTGTTCCTGGAGCAGGGGTACGACCTTGTCGGCGAAGGGGTCGAGGCCGCCGGGGGTGATGTGCGGGACGAGGATGAAGCCGTCGGAGGCGTCCGCCTGCACGAAGTCGTTGATGGTCCGGGCGACGGTCGCCGGGGAGCCGACGAAGGTCTGCCGGTTGCCGGTGTTGATGACCAGCTCGCGGATGGACCACTTGTTGGCCTCGGCGAGCTGCCGCCACTCACGGGCGATGGCGATCGGGTCCCGGTACATCCGCACCTGGGCGCGGCCCCGGGAGATGTGCTCCTCGCTCACCACCGGGTCGACGTCGGGCAGCGGGCCCTCCGGGTCGTAGGCCGACAGGTCCCGGTTCCAGACGAACTCCAGGTGCTTGAGGGCGGTCGCACCGCTGACCTGCTGCCGGCGCACCTCGCGGGCGAGTTCGGCGGCCTCCTGGTCGGTGTCGCCGAGGACGAAGGTGGCGGCGGGCAGGATGAGCAGCTGGTCGGGGCGGCGGCCGTACCTGGCGAGGCGGGACTTGACGTCGGTGTAGAAGGCCTGGCCCTCCTTCAGCGTGGAGTAGCGGCTGAAGATCGCGTCCGCGTCGGACGCCGCGAACTCGCGGCCCTCGTCGGAGTCGCCGGCCTGGAAGATCACCGGGCGGCCCTGCGGGGAACGCGGGACGTTGAACCGGCCGTGGATGTCGAAGTGCTGCCCCTGGTGGACGAAGGCGCCGGCCTTGGCGTCCCGCAGGAAGGTGCCGGTGGCCTGGTCGGCGACGATCTCGTCGCCACGCCAGGAGTCGAAGAGTTCGTGCGCGGTGGCGAGGAACTCCTTGGCGCGGGAGTAGCGCTCCTCCTGCGGCAGGAAGCCGCCGCGGCGGAAGTTCTCGCCGGTGAAGGCGTCCCAGGAGGTGACCACGTTCCAGGCGGAACGGCCGCCGGAGAGGTGGTCGAGGCTGGCGAACTGGCGGGCCACCTCGTAGGGCTCGTTGAAGGTGGAGTTGATGGTGCCGGTCAGGCCGAGCCGGTCGGTGACGGCGGCCAGTGCGGCCAGCACGGTGAAGGTGTCGGGGCGGCCGACGACGTCCAGGTCGTAGATCTTGCCGCTCTGTTCGCGCAGCCTGAGTCCCTCGGCGAGGAACAGGAAGTCGAATTTGGCGCGTTCGGCGGTCCGCGCGAAGTGCGCGAATGAGCTGAACTCGATGTGGCTGCCGGCGGCCGGGTCACTCCACACGGTGGTGTTGTTGACACCGGGGAAGTGGGCGGCCAGATGGATCTGCTTCAGCGGCTTGCTCATGGTGCGGTCGTCCTCTCCGGCTGCTCAGGCGATGGCTGCTGCGGCATAGCGGTTGGCGGGGCGGGCGAGGCCGAGCAGGCCGCGCAGGGTGTCGGCCTCGTAGGCCTCCCGGAAGCGGCCCCGGCGCTGCAGTTCGGGCACGAGGTCACGGCTGATGCGGGGCAGATCGTGCCCGGCGACGGCGGGCCGCAGCCGGAACCCGGTCAGACCGCTCGCCGCCAACTCCCCCATCAGCTCCGCGAGTTGGCTGGCCGTACCGGTGAAGATCCGGGCGTCGCCGGTGTACGGCTCCCCCGCGAGCGCGTCCAGCCGCTCCCGCCTGGCCTCGGCCTCGGCCCGGCTGTCGTCGAGGAAGACGACGAGGTCGCCGAAGATGTGCAGGGTGTCCCCGATACGGCCCGCCGCCCGCTGCTCGGCGCGGATCTCGGCGACGATCGCCCGGGCCTGCTCGGCGTCGTGGGGGGTGACATAGCCGACGTCGGCCTGGCGGGCGACGAGGCGGTACGGGACGGTCCAGTGGGCGAGGGCGGTGACCAGCGGCTGGCCCTGGGGCGGGCGGGGGGTGATCGAGGGGCCCTTGACGCTGAAGTGGCGGCCCTCGAAGTCGATGTAGTGCAGCTTGTCCCGGTCGATGAAGCGGCCCGTCGCCGCGTCCCGGATCTCGGCGTCGTCCTCCCAGCTGTCCCAGAGCCGGCGCACCACCTCCACATGGTCGGCGGCCTCGTCGAACAGCTCGGTGACGATGTCCTGTGCGGCGGGGCTGTCGTAGGCCTCGATCCGGCCGATGGTACGGCGGCCGAAGTGGGCGGCCTCGTTCGGGCGGGCGCTGATCTGCACCCGCAGCCCCGCGCGGCCGGTGCTGACGTAGTCGAGGGTGGCGATCGCCTTGGAGATGTGGAACGGCTCGGTGTGCGTGGCCACCACGGTCGGGACCAGACCTATGTGCCGGGTGAGCGGGGCCACTCGGGAGGCGACGAGGACCGCGTCCAGCCGGCCGCGCACCTGGTCGATGCGCTCGTCGGGGTCGAGGAAGTCCGCGGACTGCGGCCCGAGGCCGTCCTCGATGGTGACGAAGTCGAGGAGGCCGCGTTCGGCCTCGGCGATCAGATCGGCCCAGTAGCCGGCGGTGAACAGGTCCCGGGGGCGGGCGACCGGCTCACGCCAGGAGGCGGGGTGCCAGCCGGTGCCGTCCAGGGCGACGGCAAGATGCAGAGGGGAAGCGGGAGTTGAGGACACGTCGGTGCCTTCCTTGATGTCCATGACGGATGTCCGTGGCGAGAACACCGGCTCGCGAGGGCAGACGTCGGCGAGGGTGAGCGCGGCAGGGGCGGACCCGGGCCTTGGGGCTCGTCAGGCCGGGGAGAAGGTCAGTGGCGACAGAGCGCGGCGGACACGCGCTGGAGATCTATGTGCGGCCGGGATATCAGACGGACGGAGCGGTACGGGCGCGGAGCGCGCAGCAGGAGTACACGTGTCACGCCCGTCACCTCCGTCCGTCGGGCGGGGCGGGCCGGTTGGGCGACCGCCTCGCGGATCTCGTCATGAGTCACAACGCGCAGCCGACCGCGGTTGTTCCCACCCGGCCGTCCGCGATTGCTCCCACGCCGCGAACCCGCTCGCGTGTGTCCTCGCTGCGGACCCGCACGATCCGCGAGCGGCGGCGCAGGGTGAACCCGATCGACTCGTACAGCCGGATCGCCGGTGTGTTGTCCGCGGCGGCATGCAGGAACGGGCTGTCCCCGCGCTCCCGGATCCCCCACGCGACCGCCCGCACCAGCCGGGTGGCCAGCCCCCGTCCGCGGTGGTCCGGGTCGGTGCACACGGCGCTGATCTCGGTCCAGCCGGGCAGCCGCAGCCGCTCCCCCGCCATCGCGATCAGCCGCCCCTCGTGCCGTATGCCGAGGTAGGTGCCCATCTCGACGGTCCGCCGCAGGAACGGGCCGGGCCGGGTCCGGGCGACGAGGCCGAGGATCTCGGGGACGTGGGCGGGCCCGAGCCGTACCGCGTCCGGGGCGGGTTCGGCGCGCAGCGCGGTGTCGACCAACTGCACGCCCTCCCCGCTGACTTCGACCCGCCAGCCGTCGGGCACCCGGTCGACGGGCTTGATCCGTACAGCGGTTCCGGGGCCGACGAGGACACGCAGGTCGTCCCAGGCGGCCGGGTCCGCCGGGTCGGCGAGCGCGGCGAAGGCGTAGAGGCCGTCCCGGTAGCGTGCCGCACGGCCGAGGCGTTCGGCCAGGTGGGCGTGCGGACCGGACAGCGCGGCCCAGACTGCGTTGTCGAGCACATGGGTGCCGGACGGGGCTCCGCCTCCGCGGAGGTCGGTCTGCTGGGGCACGGAGGCGGAGTCCTCTCCACTTGACTCGAACGGGGCTGTGTGGGTCAGGAGTTGTCCAGCGGCAGCCCCGGCGGGTTCACCTCGGACTTGGCGACGACCTCGTTGGAGAGGTTGTAGGCCTTGAGCCACTCGGCGTACTGACCGTTCCTGATCAGGTAGTTGATGGCGTCGGCGAGCGGCTTGGCGAGACCGCTGTCCTTCTTCGCGGTCGCCGCGATCAGGCCCTGGAGGGTCTCGCCCGCGCCGGAGAACTTGCCCGCGTTGCGGGTGGCGTTGGGCGTGTTCGCGACCTGGGTGATGTGGTACGCGATACCGGGATTGGGGCCGAAGTAGGCATCGATCTTGCCGCTGGCGAGGGCCAGGTAGGTGCTGTTGTGGTCCTGGTAGTACTTGACGTCGAGCTTCTTGCCCTCCTTGGCCAGCTTGGCCTTCCACTCCAGGAGGATCCTCTCCTGGTTGGTTCCGGAACCGACGGAGACGGTCTTGCCCGCGAGGTTCTCGTAGTTGCCGTCGAAGTTCCAGGTGCTCTTCTTCGGCACCTCCCAGGCGAGGTTGTCCTGCCGGTAGGAGGCGAACTCGTATTTCTTCTTGCGCTCCTCGGTGTCGGTGACGTTGGAGAAAGCGACGTCGACCTTGCCGCTGTCGATGCCGACGAAGAGGTTCTCCCAGGTGAAGTTCCTCAGCTCCGGCTTGAGGCCGAGAACCGCGGCGACCAGGCGGCCGAGGTCGGGTTCGGAGCCGGTGAGGGTCTTCTGGTCGCTGCCCACGTACGCCAGCGGCGGGAACCCGGCCGGCAGGGCGCCCTCGCCGATGACGAGTCTGCCGCTCTTGCGGATGGAGGCGGGCAGTTCGGCGCTGATGGACTTCACTTCGGACACCTTGATGGCGGTCTGCCTGGCGGCGCCGTTGGAGACCTGACCGACGACGACCTCGTCGGACCTGGCGCTGTCGGTGGTGGTGGCCGCGTCGCTGTTGCCACCGCAGGCGGCGAGCCCGGTGGCGAGGGTGGCGGCGGCGGTCGCGGCGGTGATGCCGCGTGTCAGGCTGCTTCGGGAGAGGTGGCTGCGCATGGCTGTCCTTGTCGTTCGGAAGCTACGGGGGTCACGGGGAGGTCAGAGGACCTTGGCGAGGAAGTCGCGGGTCCGTTCGTGGCGGGGCCGGTCCAGCACCTCTTCCGGCGGGCCTTGTTCGACGATCCGGCCGCCGTCGATGAAGACGATCCGGTCGGCCACCTCGCGGGCGAAGCCGATCTCGTGGGTGACGATGACCAGGGTGGTGCCGCTGGTGGCCAGGTCCTTGATGACGGAGAGCACCTCGCCGACCGTCTCGGGGTCGAGCGCGGAGGTCGGCTCGTCGAAGAGGATGATGCCGGGGCGCAGCGCGAGGGCGCGGGCGATGGCGACGCGCTGCTGCTGTCCGCCGGAGAGTTGGCGCGGGTAGGCGCCGGTACGGTCGCCGAGGCCGACCCGGCTGAGCAGTTCCCGGGCGAGTTCGCGGGCCTCGGACCGCGCGAGCCGGCCGGTGGCGACGGGCGCGGCGGCGACGTTGTCGAGGACGGTCAGATGCGGGAAGAGGTTGAAGTTCTGGAAGACGAAGCCGATCCGGCCGCGCTGGGCCAGAATGGCGCGCTCGCTGAGCTCCTTGAGCCGGCCGCCGTTGCCGCGTTTGACGCCGATGAGCTCGCCGCCGACGCTGACGTGGCCGACCTCGGGTTTCTCCAGGTGGTTGATGACCCGCAGCAGCGTGGACTTGCCGGACCCGGAGGGCCCGATGACGACGGTGACCTCGCCGGGCCGCACGGTCAGGTCGATGCCGTCCAGGACGCGATGGGTGCCGTACCACTTGTGGACGTCGTGGACCTCCAGCGCGGCCGGGGTGGTCTCCAGGGTGGCGGTGGCGGTCATACGGCGGCCTCCCTGCGCAGCCGGGCCCGGAACTCGGCGAGGCCCGCGCGCGCCTTCTGAAGCGGGGTCGGCGGCAGGGCGCGGGTGGCGCCCCGCGCGAAGTACCGCTCGACGTAGTACTGGACGACGGACACGGCGCTGGTGAGGATCAGGTACCAGACGGTGGCGACCAGCAGCAGCGGCACGATGTCGCCGGGGTAGGTGCTGCCCATGGTCTGCACGGAGCCGAAGAGGTCGAGCAGCGACACGTAGAACACCAGCGAAGTGCTCTTGATCAGGCCGATGAGCTGGTTGACGTAGTTCGGCGTGATGGACCTGAGGGCCTGCGGGAAGACGATCCGGGTGAACTGGTAGCCCCTGGGCAGGCCGAGCGCGGCCGCCGCCTCGTGCTGGCCCTGGTCGACGGAGAGGATGCCACCGCGGACGACCTCCGCCGCGTACGCCGCCTCGTTGAGGCTGAGCCCGACCACGGCGACCGTCATGTCGGTGGCGAGTCTGGACTCGTCGAAGGTGACGAAGGCGGGGCCGAAGGGGATGCCGAGGCTCACCGTCTTGTACAGGGCCGAGAAGTTGTAGAGGAAGATCAGGACGACGATCAGCGGCACCGAACGCAGCAGCCAGGTGTAGGTCCAGCTCACGGCGCGCAGCACGGGGCTGCCGGACTGCCGGCCGAGGGCCAGCAGGATGCCGCCGAGGAGGCCGAAGACGGCGCTGAGCGCGGCGACTTCGAGGGTGACGAGGAGTCCGTCCAGGACGGTGGGGCGCAGGAACCAGTAGCGGAAGCGGTCCCACTGGTAGAACGGGTTCGTGGCCAGTCCGTGCAGGAACTGCGCGACGAGCACGAGGACGACGGCGCCGGCGATCCATCGGCCGGGACGACTCAACGGCTGAACTCGCTGTGGCTTTAGAAATTTTGACTGTATGTCGGCTGGTGGCGCCTCGGCGAGGGAGACGGCGGCGCCTGGGGGTTCACTCATGGCGGGCTCCGGCGGAGTCGGACACCCCGGTCGCGGCGCGCGGGCGCGGGCGCCGCGACGGCACTACGGCACGAGGCGGCGCACGGCGGCGGACGGGAACCGTGGGCAGGGCGGGCAACGGCACACCGGCGCAGCGGTGTGCGTCAGGAACACGGCGGCTGGAGAATGCAGGGCTGGAAAGGGTCGTCAGCCCCGGCAGCGGGCAGAGCCCGGTGCGGTACACAGTGCGCTGTTGACGCGGAGCAGATCGACGGCGCGGTCGGCGACGAGGAGCCCGGCGTACGACCGTACGCAGCCCTGGGCGCGGCTCGCGGCCGTCCTGAGAGCTGCGTACATGGCACCACCTGTCACTGTTCCGGCCCCGCGGGGCCCTCGCGCTTACCGAAAACGTCATTCCGGTCCGGTCGTCACCTGGGGCACCCCACCGCGATGCGAGGGTTGCCGGTCAGCGAGCCAGGGCTTGGCGCTGACGCTCATGACCGTTCTGAGCCGTAAGTAAGGCAGTTGTCCGTTCGAATGTCAACAACCGTCCGCGGAGTGGACGCCTCCCGACCGTTTCTCACCTGCGGGAAGTGTCCTCGGCGTCCGCGGCGTGGCCCGCCCAGTCCAGGATCTGGACGGCGGCCCCGGCGGCCTCCAGACCCCGGCAACGGCCGTGGTGGCGGCGGGAGATGCCGTCGAGGTCGAGATGGCGGCCGAGGGCGGGATGGGCGGCCAGACGGCGAGCGTAGGCCCACAGGGCGCGGTGGCCGGCGATGCGCTGGACGGCGGAGGCGTCGAGGTGACAGCGGTGGACGGTGTCCAACTGCACCAGGCTGACCCATAGTTCGACGTCGGCGGCGGTGAGCCGGTCGTCGACCAGGTGCTCCTCTCCGGCCAGCCGGTTCTCCAGCCGGCCCAGGGTGCCCAGGAGCACGTCCAGGGCGGCGGCCCGCCCCGCGGGGTCGACGCCGGCCTGCCCGGCGCGCTGCGCGGCCTGTTCGATCCCCTCGGCGCACATCCGCTCGACGGCCTCGATCACCGACTCCAGGCCGCTCGGGTACAGGGCGGCGCGGCCCTCGTGCGGGAAACGGTCGAGGTCGCGCAGGATGTCCCGGGCCTGGGTGCTGACGATACGCCCGGACCAGTCGTCGCTGAGCACGGGCGCAAGGGCCGGGCCGGTGTAGCGATGGGCGCTCGCCTCGTACAGCGGGCGGAGCGCGGAGTGGCCGCCGCCGGGACAGTCCGGTACGGCGGGCAGGACCGTGACCGGACAACTGCCGTCCAGACCGAGGAGGCTGTGCCCGACGGCGAGACGCAGCCCGTCGGGGCAGGCGGTCGACAGATGGAGCCGGTAGCGGTGCGGCACGGCGTAGTGGCCGCCGCTGCGTGCGTCCCGCCCGATCCGGCCCCGGAAGACGGGGGCGGTGCGGTGGGCGGACGGAAGGGTGGCGAGCGGAGTGATGGACATGCGTCTCCCCGGTGGTGGGCGTGCGGACGTGCGGCGTCGGCCGATGGGCGCGCAGCGCCTCGGCTCAGCGGTGGGCGCTGATCGCGCTGCAGACGCGCAGCAGGTCGATGTGCCGGCGGGAGGTGAGCAGGGGCGCGCGCAACGGCGTACGGCCCGCTAGGCCGGTGACCGTTCCGAGGCGCGTCATCATTCCCTACCCGTTCACTAGGGTTCCCACCCTGGAGTGTCGATCCGGCATCAGGCGACGTCAAGGGGGCGTCCACGCCTGGGACATGTGCGCGACCGGCCGAGAGTGTGCGAGGTCTCCTCAGAATCGGCACCATGTGACATAGTACTGCCGTGGCAAAGGGACTGACCTGCGATGTCGTGGTGGTCGGAGCCGGCATGGTCGGCGCGGCCTGCGCCCTGTACGCCGCACGGGCCGGGCTCGATGTGCGGGTGGTGGACCGGGGCCCGGTGGCCGGCGGCACCACCGGCGCGGGCGAGGGCAACCTGCTCGTCTCCGACAAGGAACCGGGCCCCGAGCTGGATCTCGCCCTGCTGTCCGCCCGGTTGTGGACACGGCTGGGCGACGAGCTGGGAGCGGCGGTCGAGTACGAGCCCAAGGGCGGCCTCGTGGTCGCCTCCTCCCCCGAAACCCTCGCCGCACTGCACGCGTTCGCGGACGGCCAGCGATCTGCGGGAGTCAGGGCCGACCCGGTGACCGCAGACCGACTCCCCTCCCTCGAAACCCACTTGGCCCCCGGCCTCGCAGGCGGGGTGCACTATCCGCAGGACGCCCAGGTGATGCCCGCCCTCGCCGCCGCCCATCTGCTCCGCGCCTCCGGCGCCCGCCTGCACACGGGGTGGACCGTGACCGGGGTGCTGCGCACGGCCGCCGGCACGGTGGCCGGCGTCCGCACCGACCAGGGCGAGCTGCACGCACCGGCGGTGGTGAACGCGGCAGGCACCTGGGGCGGCGACCTCGCGGCGCTGGCCGGCGTCCGGCTGCCGGTGCTCCCTCGGCGCGGCTTCGTCCTGGTCACCGAGCCACTGCCCCGGATGGTGCGGCACAAGGTGTACGCCGCGGACTATGTGGCCGACGTCGCGAGCGACTCGGCGGCCCTGCGCACCTCGCCGGTGGTGGAGGGCACGGCCGCCGGTCCTGTCCTGATCGGCGCGAGCCGGGAGCGGGTCGGCTTCGACCGCTCGCTGTCGCTTCCGGCGGTACGGGCGCTCGCGGCCGGGGCGATAGGGCTGTTCCCGTTCCTGGAGCGGGTGCGCGCGCTGCGGACGTACGCGGGCTTCCGGCCGTATCTGCCCGACCACCTCCCGGCGATCGGCCCCGACCCCCGCGCGCCGGGGCTGTTCCACGCCTGCGGACACGAGGGCGCCGGCATCGGACTGGCCCCCGGCACCGGGCAGTTGATCGCGCAGGCGCTCACCGGGAAGACACCGGAGCTGGATCTCACGCCGTTCCGGCCGGAGCGGTTCGAGGGATACGACACCGACGGAGGCGACGCACCGTGAATCCCCTGGAGTTGGCCCGGGCCCGCCCCGGCGAGGCCTTCACCGTCACCTTCGAAGGGCGGCCCCTCGCAGCCCTGCCCGGGCAGACGGTCGCGGCTGCGCTGTGGGCGGCGGGGGTGACCGCCTGGCGCAGCACCCGCGGGGCCGGCCGGCCGCGCGGGGTGTTCTGTGGGATCGGGGTGTGCTTCGACTGCCTGGTGACCGTCAACGGACGCGTGAACCAACGGGCTTGCCTGGTGCCGGTGCGGCCGGGCGATGCGATCCGCACCCAGGAGGGAACGGGACGGGACGATGACTGAGCGAGCGCATCTCGCCGTCCTCGGGGCGGGCCCGGCGGGGCTCGCCGGGGCACTGGCGGCGACCGCACGGGGCGTACGGGTCACCCTCGTCGACGCGGCCGAGCGGGCGGGCGGCCAGTTCTACCGGCAGCCCGCCCGGGCCCTCGGTGCTCGCCGCCCCGAGGCCCTGCACCATCAGTGGAAGACCTGGGAGCGGCTGCGGGACGGCATCGACCGGCACATCGCCGCCGGACACATCACGCACCTGACGGACCACCATGTGTGGTGCGTGGTACGCGAGTCGGGCACCTTCGCGGTGCACGCCCTGCGCGGTCCCGACCAGGACGAGGGGGTCGCCGTCCGCGCCGACGCCGTCCTGCTCGCCACCGGCGGGTACGAGCGCGTGCTGCCCTTCCCCGGCTGGACGCTTCCCGGTGTCGTCACGGCGGGCGGCGCGCAGGCCATGCTCAAGGGCGGCCTGGTGCTGCCCGGCCGCAGGGTCGTGGTCGGCGGCACCGGACCGCTGCTGCTGCCGGTGGCCACGGGGCTCGCCGCGGCCGGGGCGCGGGTGGCCGCGCTGGTCGAGGCCGCCGACCCCGGGGCCGTACTGCGCCGTACACCGGCCCTGGCGGCGGAGCCCGGCAAGCTCGCCGAAGCCGCCTGGTACGCGGGGCAGTTGGTGCGGCACAAGGTGCGCATGCTGGCCCGGCACACCGTGCTGGAGGCGCATGGCACCGACCGCCTGGAGGCGGTCACCGTCGCGGCGCTGGACAGGGAGGGGCGGATCAGGACCGGCAGCGCTCGCCGCATCCCCTGTGACACCCTCGCCGTCGGACACGGCATGCTGCCGCACACCGACCTCGCCGAGACCCTCGGCTGCGCCCTGACCGGCACGGACGTACGGGTCGACCACGAGCAGCGCACCGACGTGCCCGGGGTCTGGGCCGCGGGCGAGACCACCGGGATCGGCGGCGCGGCCCTCGCGCTCGCCGAGGGACACATCGCGGGCCGCTCGATCGCCGCCCGCCTGCGCGGCACCTCCCCCGACCCGCGGTCCTGGGCGGCGGCCGCCCGGGCCAGGACCCGACAGCGGGCGTTCTTCGCGGCCCTGGAGGCGGTGTACGCGCCGCCGCCGGGCTGGGCGGACCGGATCACGGACGACACGGTGGTGTGCCGGTGCGAGGAGGTCACCGCCGGTCAGGTCCGTACGGCCGCCGGCAAGCTCGGCGCGGGTGATCTGCGCACCGCGAAACTGCTCACCCGGGCCGGGATGGGCTGGTGCCAGGGCCGGATGTGCGCACCCGCGGTGGCCGGCCTGACCGGATGCCCGCTCACTCCGGGCCGCCGGCCCTTCGCCCGGCCTGTACCGCTCGGCGTCCTGGCCGCGCTGCCGGAGGACTGAACACCCGGACCGAATCACCCCTACCGAGCCGGACCAAGACCTGTCCACAGGTCACGGCACTCAGTAATATGTCACACCTCATTGAATGGGGGATCCCCGCATGGCCCAGTCACCGAACCGCCCCTGGCGCGGCGTGCTCGTCGCCACCGCCCTCCCGCTGCGCGACGACCTCTCGATCGACTACGACCGCTATGCCGAGCACTGCGCCTGGCTGGTGGCGGGCGGCTGTGACGGTGTCGTACCGAACGGCTCGCTCGGCGAGTACCAGGTGCTCACCCCCGAGGAGCGCGCCCGCGTGGTGGAGACGGCCGTGGCGGCGATCGGCGGCGATCGGGTGATGCCGGGTGTCGCCGCGTACGGCTCGGCCGAGGCCCGGCGCTGGGCCGAGCAGGCGGGCGAGGCGGGCTGCGCTTCGGTGATGCTGCTGCCGCCCAACGCCTACCGCGCTGACGAGCGTTCCGTCCTCGCCCACTACGCCGAGGTCGCCCGCGCGGGGCTGCCGGTGGTGGCGTACAACAACCCGATCGACACCAAGGTCGACCTGGTGCCCGAACTCCTCGCCCGGCTGCACGGCGAGGGCCACATCCACGGCGTCAAGGAGTTCTCCGGAGACGTCCGCCGCGCCTATCGCATCGCCGAACTCGCCCCGGAACTGGACCTGTTGATCGGCGCGGACGACGTCCTGCTGGAGCTGGCCGTGGCGGGCGCCAAGGGCTGGGTGGCCGGCTACCCGAACGCACTCCCCCGGGCCTCGGCGGAGCTGTACCGTGCCGCGACGGCCGGGGACCTGACCACCGCCCTGCCCCTGTACCGGCAGCTGCACCCGCTGCTGCGCTGGGACTCACGGGTGGAGTTCGTGCAGGCGATCAAACTGTCCATGGACGTCGTCGGCCGGTACGGCGGCCCGGTGCGCCCGCCGCGCGTGCCGCTGCTTCCCGAGCAGGAGGCGGCGGTCCGCGCGGCCACCGAGAAGGCCGTCGCAGCGGGCCTCGCATAAGCCGGGAAAGGGAGTCGGACCATGCGCAGCAAACTCGTCCTGCACGCCGTCGACTCGCACACCGAGGGCATGCCGACCCGGGTGATCACCGGCGGGATCGGCACCGTACCGGGTGCGACGATGAACGAACGGCGGCTGTACTTCCGGGAACACCGCGACCACATCAAGCGGTTGCTGATGAACGAACCGCGGGGCCACTCCGCGATGAGCGGCGCGATCCTGCAGCCGCCGACCCGCTCCGACTGCGACTGGGGCGTCATCTACATCGAGGTCTCCGGCTATCTGCCGATGTGCGGGCACGGCACCATCGGGGTGGCGACCGTGCTGGTCGAGACCGGCATGGTGGAGGTGGTGGAGCCGGTGACCACCATCCGGCTCGACACCCCGGCGGGGCTGGTGGTCGCCGAGGTGGCGGTGGAGAACGGGGCCGCGCGGAACGTGACCCTGAAGAACGTGCCGTCGTTCGCCGTGGCCCTGGACCGCAAGATCACCCTGCCCGACGGGCGCACGGTCACCTACGACCTCGCGTACGGCGGCAACTTCTACGCCATCCTCCCGCTCGACGCCTTCGGGCTGCCCTTCGACCGCGCCCGCAAGGACGACATCCTCGCGGCCGGCCTGACGCTGATGGACGCCATCAACTCCGAGGCCGAACCGGTGCATCCGGAGGATCCCTCCATCCGCGGCTGCCACCACGTCCACCTCTACGCGCCCGGCGCGACGGCACGCCACTCCCGCCACGCGATGGCCATCCACCCCGGCTGGTTCGACCGCTCCCCCTGCGGCACGGGCACGAGCGCGCGCATGGCGCAGTTGCACGCGCGGGGCGAACTTCCGCTGCACACCGAGTTCGTGAACGAGTCCTTCATCGGCACCCGGTTCACCGGACGGCTGCTGGGCACGGCAGAGGTCGCGGGCCGCCCGGCGGTCCTGCCCAGTTTCACCGGCCGTGCCTGGATCACCGGCACCGCGCAGTACCTCCTGGACCCCACCGACCCCTTCCCGGAGGGCTTCGTCCTCTAGCCCGTCCTCTAGACTCCCCCGGTGATGCGTGACATGGCACCGAACACGCGCGGCACGCAGATGCCCGCACTCCCCCGGCTGGGCGGCCGGCGCAGCAGCTACCGCGAGCGGGTCGCCGACGCGCTGCGCGCCGCGCTGATCGCCGGCGAGCTGCGGCCGGGCGAGGTCTACTCCGCGCCCTCGCTCGCCGCCCGCTTCGGCGTCTCGGCGACGCCGGTGCGGGAGGCGATGCTGGACCTGGCCAAGGAGGGCCTCGTCGACACCGTGCCCAACAAGGGCTTCCGGGTCACCGTCGTCTCCGACAAGCAGTTGGACGAGTACACGCACATCCGCGCCCTGATCGAGATCCCGACCGTGGTCGAACTGGCCCGCACCGCCGACCGCGTCTCGCTGGAGGCGCTGCGTCCGGCGGCCCGCGAGATCGTCACGGCGGCGGTGGCGGGCGACCTGATCGCCTATGTCGAGGCCGACACCCGCTTCCACCTGGGCCTGCTCGCCCTCGCGGGCAACGCCCATCTGGTCGAGGTGGTCGCCGACCTGCGCAAACGCTCCCGCCTCTACGGTCTGACGGCACTGGTGGAGGCGGGCCGGCTGCTCGCCTCGGCCGAGGAGCACCTGGAACTCCTCGACGCCCTGCTGGAACGGGACGAGAAGGCCGTACACACGATCATGACCCGGCATCTGGGGCATGTGCGCAGTCTGTGGGCCGAGGGCGCGGACCGCGGTTAGCCGAGGCCGCCGGTCCGAGCGCGGGGGCGCGCGGGCTGTCGGAGGAGGGAGCGCGCGTCCACCCCTCGGGCGCCGAACATCTCGCGGTGCAAGCGCCGTCCTCGTGCACATTTTCCACCGTCAGCGGGGCCGGACGGCACAAGAAGCGGCGATTTTGCGGTGGGTACGGGCATACCGGACCATTGCAGCGTCCCGGCGACCCTGGGACATCTGTTCGATGAGAGGCGCACCACCCATGCACGTCACCGGAACCGCCCCGCAGCCGGCTCCGGCTCCTTCCGAGGACCTCACGGCCGTCGTCGGAGACCTTCGCGACACCATCGGCGTCGCCGACGCCCACGGCACCACCAGCAAGCACGCCCGCCGCTTCGGCCTGCCGGTCGCGACCGCGCTGGTCATGGGCAACATCATCGGCGGCGGGATCTTCCTGCTCCCCGCCTCCATCGCCCCGTACGGCTGGGTCAGTCTGATCGCCTTCGGTGTGCTGACCGTGGGGGCCATCGCGCTCGCGCTGGTCTTCGGCCGGCTCGCCGCGCGCGACCCCCGTACCGGCGGCCCCTATGTCTACACCCGCGAGGCCTTCGGCGACTTCGCCGGATTCCTCGCCGCCTGGGCGTACTGGATCACCACCTGGGTGTCGAACGCGGCGCTCGCCGTCGCCGCCGTCGGCTACCTGGACGTGCTGATCCCGGTGAACGACCACAAGTGGAGCGCGTGCCTGGCCGCCCTGGCCCTGCAGTGGCTGCCCGCTCTCGCCAACTTCGCGGGCACCCGGTACGTGGGCGCGGTCCAGCTGGTGTCGACGGTGCTGAAGTTCGTGCCGCTGCTGCTCGTCGCGGTCGGCGGCCTGTTCTTCTTCGACCCGTCCCGGCTCGGGCCGTTCAACACGAGCGGGCACAGCGCGATCGGAGCCGTCTCCGCCTCCGCCGCCCTGCTGCTCTTCTCCTACCTCGGGGTGGAGTCCGCCGCCGTGAGCGCCGGTGAGGTCAGGGACGCCCGCCGCAACGTGGGGCGCGCCACCGTGATCGGCACCGCGGGCGCCGCGCTGGTCTATCTGCTGGGCACGCTGTCCGTCTTCGGCACGGTCGCGCACAACCGGCTGGTGGCCTCCACGGCCCCCTTCTCCGACGCCGTGAACACGATGTTCGGCGGCAGCTGGGGCGGTACGGCGGTGGCGCTCGCGGCACTGGTGTCGATGACGGGCTGCCTCAACGGCTGGACGCTGCTGAGCGCGCAGACCCCGTACGCCGCGGCCCAGGACGGCCTGTTCCCGGCCGCTTTCGCGCGCCGCCGCCGGGGCGTGCCGACGGTAGGCGTCGGCGTCACCGTCGTCCTGTCCTCGCTGCTCACGGCGTACAACTACCTGTCGGGCTCGGCGAAGGTCTTCGACGTCCTGGTCCTCGTCACCACGTTCACCGCGACCGTGCCGTACCTGCTGGCGACGGCGGCGCAGCTCTTCCACCTGGTCTCCGGCAGGTCGGTGGACCGGCCGCGGCTGGTGCGGGACTCGGTGATCACCGCGACCGCGGCCGCCTTCTCCGTCTGGCTGATGGCGGGCGCCGGCTATGCGGCCGTGTACCAGGGCGTGCTGTTCCTGTTCGTCGGCATCCTGGTCTACGCGGTGATGGCGGCGCGGCGGCAGCGGAGGCCGGTGGAGCCGGCCGAGGCCGCATCCCGCGCCCGGTGAAAAAGCCGGTCGTCGGGAGGACGGGTCCGCCGCTTCAGATGACGATGCGATAGAGGTGCTCCGGACGCCCGGCCGCGCCGTACCGGAGCTCCAGGCGGACCATGCCCTCCTTGACCAGGTAGGACAGATAGCGCTGGGCCGTGGCGCGGGAGACGCCGGTGAGTTCGGCCGCCTCCGCCGCCGACACCGGACCGCTCGCGGCGCGCAGCGCCTGGTGGACCAGGGTCAGGGTGGGCGCGGAGTGGCCCTTGGCCGGTACCCGCGGCACGGCGGGCGGCCGGGCCGCGCTGAACAGGGCGTCCACATCGGCCTGGTCCGTCTCGGCGGCCGGGCCGAGCACCTCCACGCGGTGCTGCAGCTCCCGGTAGGCGGTGAGCCGCTCGCCCAGGTCGGGTGAGCCGAACGGCTTGACCAGGTAGCCCACGGCACCGAGCTTCATGGCGGTGCGCACCGACTCGATGTCCCGGTCCGCGGTGATCATCAGGGCGTCGGGCCGGGCTCCGCCCTCGTCCCCGGTGAGCCGGCGCAGCACGTCGAGTCCGCTGCCGTCGGGCAGGAAGATGTCGAGCAGCAGCAGGTCGGGGCGCAGGGTGCGGACCGCCTCCAGTGCCTCGGCGACGCTCGCCGCCTCGCCGACCACGCCGAATCCCGGGACGCGGCTCACGTACTCGCTGTGGATGTGGCTCACCCGGAAGTCGTCGTCCACGACCAGGGTCCGGATCATCAGTGCTCGCCTCCCACCGGCAACGCCGTGGTGAACAGTGCGCCCCGCGGCGCCGAGGCCGTCTCGGGCAGGGGCAGTACGACCGTGAAGACCGCGCCGGGCCCCTCGCTGACCGTGATGGTGCCGCCGTGCCGTTGCACCAGCCGGTGCACCAGTGCCAGTCCGAGGCCGCGCCGGGCGGTGCCCCGTTCCGGCCGGGTCGACCAGCCGTCCTCGAAGATCGACTCGACCGAATCCGGCGGGATCCCCGGACCGGTGTCCGCGACCCGGACCCGCATCTCGTGGGAGCTCTCGGTCAGGGTGAGCCGTACCTCGCGGCCGCCCGCCGGGCGCGGGCCCTCGCCCGCCGCGTCGACCGCGTTGTCCAGCAGATTGCCGGCGATGGTCAGCAGCCGGTGCAGGTGCGGCGGGTCCTGGCGGAGGGCCGAGTCGTCGGTCAGCACGACCCGTACGCCGCGTTCGGTGGCGACGGTGGTCTTGGCCACGATCAGACCGACCATGAGCGAGTTCCCGATCCGCTTGCGCACGGACTCGGTGAGCGCCTGGCCGGCGCCGGCCGCGCCGACGGCGAACTCGTAGGCGTCGTCGTACTCCCCGATGTCGAGCAGGCCGGCCAGGGTGTGCATGCGGTTGGTGAACTCGTGCTGCTGGGCCCGGAGCGCGTCGGTCAGGCCGCGCACGGAGTCCAGTTCGCGCAGCAGTCCGACCAGCTCGGTGCGGTCCCGTACGGTGACCACGGCGCCGAGTTCACGGCCGTGCAGGGTGACCGGCATGCGGTTGACGACGAGGCAGTGCTCGTCGGTCAGGACGCTGACGTCGGTGCCGGTCAGGGTGCCGTCCAGGGCGCGGCGCAGCCGGCCGTCGGGCAGGACCTGCTCGACGGTGCTGCCGAGTGCGGTGCCGAGGCCGAGCAGCCGGCGGGCCTCGTCGTTCACGACGGTGATCCGGCCGTCGGGGTCGAAGGCGACCACGCCCTCGCGGATGCCGTGCAGCATCGCCTCGCGGTCCTGCAGCAGTCCGGCGATCTCCTCCAGCTCCAGCCCGAACGTGGTCCGTTTCAGCCGTCTGGCCAGCAGATACGCGGCCGCGGCACCGAGCGCGGTGGCGATCGCGGCGTACAGGCCGAAGGTGGGCAGCTCGCGCCACAGCTCGCTGAGCACATGTCGTTCCGGGATGCCCACCGACACCTCGCCGACCAGCTTGCCCGTCGGCCCTTTCAGCGGGGCCTTGCCGTTGGCGGACCGCCCGGTGGCGCCCTGGTCGGTGCCGACGTGCGTCCGGCCGTCCAGCACCACGATCGGCTCGGTCACCGGCGAGCCGACCAGCTCCGGCATGGGGTGCGAGTGGCGGATCCCGTGCAGGTCGATCACCACCACGTACGACGCCCCCGACGCCTTGCGGATCCGCTCGGCGGCGGTCTGCACGACGGCACCGCCGTCGCCGTACTCCATGGCCCGCCGGATCTGCGGGTCCGCGGCCGCGGTCTTCGCGATGGCCACGGCCCGCTCCTCGTAGGTGCGGTCGAGTGCGGAGCGCTGCGCGAAGGCGAACAGGACGAAGCCGATGGCGCCGGTGAGCGCCAGGATGACGAGCTGGCTGGTGAGGATCCGCGCGGAGAGTCTCCCCCTCCCACCGCGCCCGATCCGCATACGGATGGGTGTCACAGGTGCCTCTTCGCCTCTGTCCCGCCGGGTGCCGGGCCGGCCCTGCGCCGCACCCGTGGTGGCGTGATTGTGCCCGATGGCCGAAATCCTGCCCAGCCCCGTATCACTGAGCAGAATGAGCAAAACCCCGGTTAACGCGGCTTTCGCGAGATACCTGGGAAACAGCGACGTAACACTGGGTGGCCTCTAGCGTCTGCCTTCCTCGACCCCACGAGGTGTGGAAGGAGACGGCCTCACATGGCTTCGCGAAACGATGTCGCGAGGAGCCCGATCGCCGATGCAGCAGTGCGCGAGGACGCGCGCATCGAGATCTCCGGGCTCACCAAGCGATTCCTGACCCCTGCCGGTGAGGTGTTCACGGCGCTGCAAGGCGTTTCGTTCACCGTGGAGCCGGGTCAGTTCTGTGCGGTGGTCGGTCCCACCGGCTGCGGCAAGTCGACCACACTCAGCATGGTGTCCGGCCTCGACCGGCCCAGCGAGGGCTCGGTCAAGGTCGGCGGCCGTGAGGTGGACGGCATCACCGACGGCGTCAGCTTCATGTTCCAGGCGGACGCGCTGCTGCCCTGGAAGACGGTCCTCGGCAATGTGCTGATGGGCCCGGTCTTCCGCGGCGTGCCCAAGCAGCAGGCCCAGGCCTCGGCCCGGGACTGGCTGCGCCGCGTCGGCCTCTCCGGCTTCGAGGACCGCTATCCGCACCAGCTCTCCGGCGGTATGCGCAAGCGCGTGGCGATGGCCGCGGCGCTGATCAACGAACCCAAGATCCTGATCATGGACGAGCCGTTCGGCGCCCTGGACGTGCAGACCAAGGCGATCATGTCGACCGAGCTGCTGGACCTGTGGGAGCAGATCCGGCCCTCCGTCATCTTCATCACCCACGACCTCGACGAGGCCGTGGCGCTCGCCGACCGGGTCGTCGTCATGACGTCCAGCCCCGGGTCGGTCAAGGCCGTCTTCGACATCGACCTGCCGCGGCCGCGCGGCTCGGTCCAGGAGATCCGCTACCAGCCCCGCTTCATCGAACTCCAGCACCAGATCTGGGACACGCTGCGCGAAGAGGTGGAGCGCGCCTACGCACGCACCTCAGGAGGAAAGGCATGAGTACGACGTCCACCGCTTCCACCGTCCCGGTCGCCGACGGCGGGCCCGCCTCGGCCGCGTCCGCCGCCAAACGGGCCGCACGACGTCGGGTCGTACTGGTGTGGGCGGGCCGGCTGGGCCTCGCCGCGTTCGTCATCGGCGGCTGGCAGGCCTTCACCACCTGGGGCATCGTCGACCCGTTCTTCTTCGGGCAGCCGTCCGGGATCTGGCAGCGGCTGATCGACCTCTTCCAGAACGGCACCGAGTTCGGGTCCTTCTACGCGAACATCTGGACCACCATCCAGGAGGCGCTGATCGGCTTCGCCCTCGGTGCCGGCACCGGAGTCGTCTTCGGCGTCGTCCTGGGCCAGAGCCCCTATCTGTCCGACGTGCTCGGTCCCTACATCAAGATGGTCAACGCCATCCCGCGTATCGTCCTCGGCTCGATCTTCATCGTCGCCTTCGGCATCGGCGTGACCCCGAAGATCCTGCTCGCCGCCGTGCTGGTGTTCTTCATCGTCTTCTTCAACGCCTTCCAGGGCGTCCGCGAGGTCGACCGCAACATCCTCGCCAACGCCCGGGTGCTCGGCGCCTCCCAGCTGCAGATCATCCGGCATGTCATCGTGCCGTCCGCGCTGACCTGGATCATCGCCAGCCTGCACAGCGCCTTCGGCTTCGCCATCGTCGGCGCGCTGGTCGGCGAGGTGCTCGGCGCGCAGAGCGGCCTCGGACTCGTCATCAAGACCGCGCAGAACAACTTCGACCCGAACGGCGTGTTCGCCACGATGCTCGTCATCGCGGTGATCGTGCTCGGCGCGGAGTGGCTGATCGGCAAGCTCGAGCACCGGCTCCTCTCCTGGCGCCCCCCGGCCCCCTCCGCGGCCAACAGCCTCTGATTTCCCAGCCCTTCGCACCTTCCGCTCCCGAAAGACCGACAACGAAAGAGCCGCCATGTTCAAGAGAACCCTCACCGCGTCCCTCGTCACCGTCCTCGCCCTCGGCGCGGCCTCCGCGTGCTCCAGCAGCTCCTCCGGCTCCGGCTCGGGCGGCTCCGGCGGTACCCCGACCGTCAAGATCATGGTCGGCGGCATCGACAAGCAGATCTACCTGCCGTACCAGCTCGCCCAGAACCTCGGCTTCTACAAGAAGTACGGCGTCGACGTCGTGCTCAGCACCGAGCAGGACGGCGGCACCGGCGCCGAGGACGCCATGGCCTCGGGGCAGGTGGACATGGCGGGCGCCTGGTACAACCACACGATCGACTTCCAGGTGAAGGGCAAGGCGGTGGAGGACGTCGTCCAGCTGTCCGGCGCGCCGGGCGAGCGGGAGATGTGCGGCACCAAGAGCGGGGTGCACTCGGCCGCGGACTTCAAGGGCAAGACCCTGGGCGTCACCGACCTCGGCTCGGGCACCGACACGCTCACCCAGTTCCTGGCCGCCAAGAAGGGCGTCAAGACCGCCGACTTCCACCGCATCGGGGTCGGCGCGGGCTCCACCGCCATCGCCGCGCTGCAGAACGGCAAGGTGGCCTGTGTCATGACGACGCAGCCCACGGTCGCCGCGATCCAGAAGAAGGGCATCGGCTACTCGGCGGTCGACGTGGCCACCACCTCGGGTGCGACGACCGCGACGGGCGGCGCCTGGCCGGCCGCGGGTGTCATCGCCCGTACCGACTGGGTGAACTCGCACAAGGAGGCGGTGCAGAAGGTCGTCGACGCGCTCGTGGCCACCCTGCACTGGATCGACAAGCACAGCGCGTCCGACATCGCCGACAAACTGCCGCAGTCGTTCGTGCAGAACCAGCTGGTCACCAAGGCCGACTACATCTCGGCCCTGACCCAGGACAAGGGCCAGTTCCTCCCGGACGGGATCATGCCGGCCGGCGGCCCCAAGAACGTCCTGTCCACGGAGGAGCTGGTGGGCCACGCGACCTCGAAGGTGAACCTCGGTACGACGTTCACCAATGACTTCGCCATCGCGGCCAACAAGAAGGAAGGCTTCACCACGACGACGACCCCGGCGGGGACGTCCGGCTGAGTCTCCGTCCACACGGGAGACTGACGGGAATCACCAAGCGGCCGTGCCGGATCACTCCGGCACGGCCTTCGCCGAGATAGCCGACCGGTCCATTAATGCCAGGCGATCGGTCGTATACTCCGGGTCATGGGACGTACCAGTGATGCGAAGGAGAAGATCCTCACCGCCGCGCAGTCGCTCATCGAGCTGCGCGGCTACTCCGCGCTGGGCGTGGCTGAGATCTGCAAGGCCGCCGGCGTGCCCAAGGGCAGCTTCTACTACTTCTTCGAGTCCAAGGAAGCCCTTGCCCTGGCCGTGCTGGACGAGCACTGGCAGGCCCAGCGCAACGACTGGGCCCGGGCCCTGCACAACGAGGCGGAGCCGCTCTCACGGCTGCGCCGGCTGTTCCAGGAGACGGAGGCAGAGCTGCGCGCAGGCCAGCAGAGCTGCGGGACCGTCTCCGGCTGCATGTTCGGCAACCTCACCCTGGAGCTGAGCAACCAGACCGAGCCCATCCGCGAACGCCTGCAGCAGATCTTCGAGGCCCAGGTGGAGATGGTCGAGAAGGTCATCGCCGAAGCCGTGGAGCGCGGGGAGGTCACCGTCGGGGACACCCGGGAGGCCGCCCGGTCGGTGGTCGCCCAGCTCGAGGGCCAGGTGCTGTTCGCCAAGCTCTACAACAACACGCAGCACCTGGACGCCCTGTGGGAGAACTGCTTGTCGCTGCTCTCCGCACGCCGTCCGGACGTGGCGGCCGTCGACTCCTGACTTGGCCCGGCCCCGAGTCACGGGGGATGTCGCCGCGCCGCGAGCTGGCTCCTGATCGCGAGTCCGTCCTTGTCCCAACAACTAGACGACCGGTCTACTATAGTCATCGACCGGTCGGATCCCGCACGGAACCGAGAGGAAAAGGATCATGAAAGAGTTCCTGGTCGAACTCACCACGAGCGTGCCCGAGGGCACCGACACCACCGAGGTCAGCCGGCGCCGCGCCGCCGAGGCCGTCCGGGCGAAGGAGCTCGCAGCCACGGGACGCCTGGTCCGGCTGTGGCGCCCGTTGGGCGAACTCCGCAGCATCGGTGTGTGGCGTGCCGACGACGAAGCGGATCTGCGGGAGAGGGTCCTTGGCACCCTGCCCCTGTGGCCCTGGATGACCGCGGTGGTCACCGCCGTACAGCCGCACCCCAACGACCCTGGCACAAACGGCTGGACCGCCTGATGGACGAGACGACGAGGACCCTCATGAACAACACGGCAGCACAGGAATCGATCCTGCGTGGCGTCATGGACCGGTGGAAGTCCGCGGTCGACGCGCATGAACCGCAGCAGCTGGCCTCATGTTTCACCGAGGACGCCATCTTCCAGGGACTTCATCCCTACACCGTGGGCCGTCCGGGAGTCGCCGAGTACTACGACTCCCAGCCTCTCGGCTTGACGGCGGACTACCGGGTGCTGGAGACACGGCACTTGGCCGAGGAAGTCCTGCTCGGCTGGCTGGGCGTCGACTTCTCATTCACCGACCGGCCGACGCTCAGGGTCACTCTCGGCGTGATCCTCAGACGTACAGCCGACCAGTGGCACATCGCTCACTATCAGGTGTCCAAACTCGCGCCCACGAATAGTCGACCGATCTACTCGTCTCACTGACGGCCGGTCTCGAAAAACCGGTCCCCTCCCCCTCCCCACCTTCACTGGAAAGAACCACCATGAACACTCCCGACCAGAAGGTCGCCGTCATCACCGGCGCGTCGCAGGGCATCGGTGCCGGCCTGGTGGACGCCTACCGCAGGCTCGGACACGCCGTCGTCGCCACCTCCCGTGGCATCGCCGCCTCGCAGGATCCGGACCTCCTCACCGTTCAGGGCGATATCGCCGACCCTGCCACCGCCGCACATGTCATCGCCGCCGGGCTCGAGCGCTTCGGCCGTATCGACACCCTGGTCAACAACGCCGGCATCTTCGTCGCCAAGCCGTTCACCGAGTACACGCAGCAGGACTACGACGCGGTCACCGGCGTCAACCTGACCGGGTTCTTCCGCATCACCCAGCTCGCCGTCGAGCAGATGGTCCGCCAGGGAGGCGGGCACGTCGTCCAGATCACCACCAGCCTGGTCGACCACGCCAATTCCGCGGTCCCCTCGGTGCTGGCCTCCCTGACCAAGGGCGGTCTGCAGTCCGCCACCAAGGCACTGGCCATCGAATACGCCGCCCGCGGCGTCCGCAGCAACGCCGTCGCACTCGGCGTCATCAAGACCCCCATGCACCACGAGGACTACCACGACACCCTCGCCGCGCTGCACCCGATCGGCCGGATGGGCGAGATCAGCGACATCGTCGACGCGGTCGTCTACCTCGAGAACTCCCCCTTCGTCACGGGGGAGATCCTCCACGTCGACGGCGGCCAGAGCGCCGGCCACTGACACCGGGCACCAGTCCCAAGGGGCGTTGCCCATACGCCCGCTCACCGGCCAACCGGCCCCCGAGAACGATCGAAGGGCCGTTTCAGATCGCCTCTGAAACGGCCCTTGACCTACGACTTCACACAGTCGGGACGACAGGATTTGAACCTGCGACCCCTTGACCCCCAGTCAAGTGCGCTACCAAGCTGCGCCACGTCCCGTTGCGGTCTCACCCGGGGTGTCCCGTGTGATCACGCAGGTCAACCCTACCGCACCTGGGCGGGTGCTCGTGTCGTGCCCGCCCTGGCGGGGACGCTCGTACGGCCCTGGCGGCGGGCCGGGACGAGGAGGGCTGCGCCGGCCGCGGCCAGGCAGAGGAGGGCGAGCAGGGCCCAGCCGTGCGTGTAGCCGGAGGCGTAGGGCAGGCCGGAGGGCTGGAGGCGGCCGGTGACCAGGACGCTGGTGAGCGCGGCGCCGATGGAGCCGCCGATGGTGCGGATGTTGGCGTTCATGCCGGTCGCGGCGCCGGTCTGCTCGGGCGGGACGCTGCCGACGACGAGGTTGGCCATGGAGGCGAAGGCCAGTCCGATGCCGAGGCCGAACAGCCCGGCCACGACGGCGATCTGCCACTGGGCGTCATGCCAGAGGGTGAGGAAGCCGCAGGCCAGTGCGCCGAGGGCGGCACCCGTGGTGAGGAGCGCCTTGGCGCCGACGCGGGGCTCCAGGCGGCCCGAGAGGACGCCGGAGAGGAACATCGCCAGCAGCATGGGCAACATGAGCAGACCGGAGGCGGTGACGCTCGCTCCGAAGCCGTAACCGGCCGCGGACGGCGTCTGGACGAAGCCCGGCAGGAAGGACCAGATCGCGTACATGCCCGCGCCGAAGAGCAGGGCGGCGGCGTTGGTGGTCCACACCGCGGGCAGCCGCATCACGCGCAGGTCGATCAGCGGGGTGCGGGAGCGGGCCTCGGCCGTGAGCCACAGGGCGAACAGCACGACGGCAGCGGCGAACAGGCCGAGCACCTTCGGCGAACCCCAGCCCCACTGCCCGGCCTGGCTCAGCGGCAGCAGCAGGGCCACCAGCCACGCGGAGAGCAGCGTGGCGCCGTACCAGCTGACCTTGACCTGGGCGCGCTTGGGCGACTCGGGGACGTACGCCACGGCGATGAGGACCGTCGCGGCGACGATCGCCACGGGGATCCAGAAGAGCCAGCGGTAGTCGAGCGCGGAGACGATCGGTCCGGCGGCCACCATGCCGACTCCGCCGCCGGCGGCGATGACCGCGGAGAGGTTGCTGATGCTGCCGCTCACCGCGGCGGGCGCGAACTCGTCGCGGATGATGCCGAAGGACAGCGGGAACAGGGCGCCACCGACGCCCTGGACGACCCGGGCGACGATGAGGACCCCGATGTTCGGGGCGAGCGCGGCGACGAGACAGCCGGCGAGGACGGCGAGCAGGACGCCGACGAGCGTGCGCTTCTTGCCGACGAGGTCGCCGACCCGGCCGAGGATCGGGGTGAAGACGGAGGCGGACAGCAGATAGGCCGTCATCACCCAGGTCGCGGTCGACTGGGAGGCGTGCAGGGCGTGCTGGACGGTCGGCAGGGCCGGCGCGATCAGCGACTGGAGCATGGAGAACACGCCCGCACCGGTCGCGAGGACCGCGAAGGTGAGGCGAGTGGACTTGCGGGGCATGAGCGAGCCTCTCCGAGGGGGAGCGCTGTGGACGGGAGAAGGGGGCATGTACTGCCGGGCACGTCTGCCCAGGGCGGAGTCGCCCCCGCACTGCTAAAGTGGAGGTACTCCTCCACTCTAGCGGAGGCATACCTCCGGTTCAATCTGAACCGGATGCAATCCTCCGGTTCATCGATGCCCCTGGGAGGCAGCAGTGACGGCCACGCCGTTCCCCGTCGGCGAGATCGTGGCGGCCCGCCGGCCGCACCGAAAGGACGCCGCCCGCAACTACGACGCCCTGCTCGCCGCCGCCCGCGAGGCGTTCGCCGAGCACGGCTCGGACGCCTCCCTGGAGGACATCGCCCGCCGCGCGGGCGTCGGCATCGGCACGCTGTACCGGAACTTCCCCACCCGCCGCGACCTGTTCGAGAGCGTCTACGCCGACGAGGTCAACGTCCTGTGCCAGGCGGCCGTGGAGGTCGCGGACCTGGAGCCGTGGGAGGCCCTGACGGCGTGGCTGGACCGGTTCGCCGGCTACATGGTCACCAAGCGCGCGGTGCGCGAGGCACTGAACGACGAGTCGGAGATCTTCCAGAGCTGCCGCGACTCGATGTACGCCGCCGGAGGGCCGCTGCTGGAGCGCGCCCAGCGGGCGGGCGTGGCCCGGGCGGACATGGACTTCGTCGATCTGCTGCGGATGGTCGCCGGGATCACGGCCACCGCCTTCGACGACGACGCCCAGCGCGACCGGGTGCTCGCCATCGCGCTGGACGGGGTGCGGACCGCCGGCCGCGGGGATCGCCGATGAACCGCGGGCTGCACCGCGGACGCGGCGCCGCGGGGGCTGGTCGCGCGGTCCGCCGTGCACCTGGGAAGGTCCGGTCGCCGCACGCCTGAGACTTGCCCTATTTGATCAGCGCGTTCGCCACCACCACGATCAGGCCGAGCAGCGCGTCCCCGAGTCCCATCAGGACCGCCATCGGCCAACTCCGCCCCGACCAGCGGGCGGTGAGGAGGCCGAGCGCGAACAGGATCAGGGTGTTGAGCACGAACGCCACGTATTCGACGCCCTTCGCCGGCCACCAGTGCCAGTAGGCGCCCACCAGCAGGAAGACCGTGGGCAGCACGGCCACGACCAGCGGCCACTCCCCCGACATGGAGCGCAGCACGTCCCAGCGGCGGTGCGGGGTGCGCTCGGCGATGTAGTGGGCGTAGCCGTGGGCGAGGGCGGAGGCGAGCGCGGTCACCAGCACCCAGGCGGCGTCATAGCCACGGACCTTCGCCGACGTGTGCCCGTACTGGGTGAGCGCCGCCACCAGCGAGCTGGCGAGCACGGCGCCGTACACACCCCCGAACAGGACGGCCTCGCGTGTGTCGGGCCGCCGGGGCTGTGCCGCGCCGACCGCCGTGGAGTCAGCCATGTCCCCCACGATCACCCGTGCCGCGCCACCCCGCCAGTCCGCACGGACCGACGAAGTGTCCTCCCACCAGCTCCGATGCCCCACACTCTGTCGACTTCGGCACGGGTCGGCGATGGCTAGGCTCGCCGCATGACGCACAGCTTCGCCCTCCACATCCCCGACGCCGACCTCGAACCCGAGCCCCTCGACCCGCAGCAGATCGTCTCCGGCGACCCGGAGGTCACCGGGAAGGTGCTCTGGGAGTCCCCGGACGGCCGGCAGATCCGTGGGATCTGGCAGATCACGCCGGGCGTGGTCACCGACACGGAGGCCGACGAACTGTTCGTCGTGATCAGCGGTTCGGCGACGATCGAGGTCCAGGACGGGCCGACGCTGACGGTGGGGCCGGGCGACATGGCGGTGCTGCGCGCGGGCGACCGTACGACGTGGACCGTGCACGAGACGCTGCGCAAGGCTTACGCGATCAATCTGTGAGCCGCGGTCGCGGGTGCCGCGGTGTGTCGCCATGCGTCTGCCGCGCCGTCGTGGCCGGTCGCGCAGTTCCCCGCGCCCCTGTGGGGCGCGACCGCTCAGGGCGCCTGCCCGCTCAGCCTCCTGACTCCAGCGGTCAGCGCCTCGGCCACCACCCCCGGCGGAATGTCCGCTCCCCCGCTCGTGCGGGCCAGGAGCGGCAGTTCCACCTGGACCCCGCCCAGGTGGCTCAGGTTGACCGGGTTCCTGGGATGCACGCCGCGCAGGTCGGCCGGGACGGCCGCCAGGTCGGTGACGGCCGGGAACTGCGGGGCCTCGGCGGCCAGTGCTTCGGCGAGGACGCGGGCCGCGGCCCGGTTGCCGCCGCCGAGGAAGACGGTGTGCGGTGCCTCGGGCCGCATGTGGCCGTGCAGGGAGACCGTGACGGAGACCCGCTCCAGGAACTCCCGCAGCAACACGCAGTGGTCGGCCGCCATGCGAGCGGACGGGATGTGCACGGGCTGCCGTACCCCCGGCTGGGTGAAGACGAGGCTGGTGGCGCCGCAGCGGCGGGCCACGAGGTCCGCGAGTTCGGCCGTACCCCCTTCGTTGCTGCCGTGCAGGGCCAGCAGCCCGATCTCGCCGCCCGGTACGAGGGTCGCCACCATCGGTGTGCCCTCGATCTCCACGGGCTCGGTGCGGGTCACCGCATCGCCCCCCTTCACTCGGCTGCCGGCGCAGGCATGTTGTACGGCGTGACGACCTGGATGGCGGACGGCAGCGCCGGGCCGGCCGGAGGCAGCGCGCCGTGCGCCCGCATCACGAGGTGGCAGGCCTCCCGCATGTCCTGGCGCAGGTCGTGGTGGAGCACGGCGGACAGCCGGTGCTCGCGCAGCAGTCGCGTGTTGTCGTGGTCGAGGTCGTGGGCGATGAACACCGCGCAGGCACGGCCGAGGTCGGCGAAGGCGCGCAGGGTGGCGTTGTTGCCGCCGCCGATGGAGTACACGGCCCGGATCTCCGGGTTCCGTTGCAGGGCGGCGCGGACCAGGTCGTACTGGGTGGCGTCCAGGCCCTGCCCCTCGGCGATCTCCACCAGGGTGCGCTCGGGATGCCGGGCCCGCATCACGCTGCGGAACCCCATCTCGCGCTCCTCCTCGTTGCGGAAGAAGCCGCTGCTCAGGCTGGTGAGGACATGGCCGGGCCGGTCGCCGAGCCACTGTCCCATCAGATAGGCGGCGGTGGCGCCGGCGGCCCGGTTGTCGCTGCCGACGTAGCCGATCCGGCCGCTGGCGGGCAGATCGGTGACCAGGGTGACGACCGGGATGCCGGCCGCGGTGAGCCGCCCCACGGCGGCGGTCACCTCGGGGACGTCCGGCGCCTTGAGAATCACGCCCTGGGAGCCGCGCCGGGCGATCCGCTCCAGCGTCCTGACCTGCTCGGCGGCCGGACCAGTCTCCCGGAAGTGGAAGCGTGAGCGCACCACGGCCGGGTGCAGGGACGGCAGTTCGGCCTCCAGGGCGGCGCGTACGGCGCTGCTGAACCGCTCCGGCGCCTGCACCACGATGTCGACCATGAAGGTACGGCCGACCAGCCGCACCTGGGTGCGCTGCCGGTCGAGGTCGGCGATGGCCCGGTGCACCTCCTGCGCGGTGCTCTCGCGCACCCCTCCCCTGCGGTTCAGCACACGGTCCACCGTGGCCTCGCTGAGACCCGCCTGACGTGCGATCTCCCGGATCGGGAACGGGTGGCCCATGGGCCTGCTCCTTGAGGGGTTTTTGATGGCTGTCTGCTGGTTGTTCGAGGGGTTTGTCATGACAAGAATGACAGGGCCGCGTCGTCGCCGTGGCCGAAAGCCGTGATCGAAGGGACACCGATGTCCGTCGTCTCCGTGCCAGGACGTGCCTGGCTGTCCGAGCAGGACTGCGACCTGGACGCCTTCCGCGCCCTGATCGACCGGACGACCCCCCTCGCGGACTACCCGCACGCCGCCTCGGTGACGGAGAACGTTCTGGTCTACGAGGGTGAGCGGCTGCGCGCCACCGAGGACCGGGACGCCCTGCGGGCCGAGCTGGTGCGGGCGTTCGCCGACGGTCCCGGCATCGTCGTCGTCCAGGGTGCCTACCCGGAGCCGGCGGTCGTCGACCGGGTCACGGCCGTGTTCGAGGCACTGATCGCCGAGCAGCGGGCCTCCGGGGCCACCGCCGGCGACCACTTCGCGCAGCCGGGCGCCAACGACCGGGTGTGGAACGCACTGGAGAAGACGGCCCTGTACGACGCGGAGGCGTTCGCCGACTACTACGCGAACGATTTGCTGGCCCTGGTCTCCGCGGCCTGGCTGGGTCCCTGCTACCAGGTGACCTCGCAGGTCAACGTGGTCAACCCGGGTGGCGTGGGGCAGACCGCGCACCGGGACTACCACCTCGGCTTCCTCAGCAACGCGGCCGCTGCCGCCTATCCGGCGCATGTGCACCGGCTCTCCCCGGTGCTCACCCTCCAGGGCGCGGTCGCCCACTGCGACATGCCGGTGGAATCGGGCCCGACGCGCTATCTGCCGTACTCGCAGCGGTACGAGCCGGGCTATCTGGCCTGGCGGCTCCCGGAGTTCCAGGCGTACTTCGAGGGGCACCACGTGCAACTCCCGCTCGCCAAGGGCGACGCGGCCTTCTTCAATCCGGCGCTCTTCCACGCCGCCGGCACCAACCGCACGGCGGACGTGCGGCGCACGGCCAATCTGCTCCAGGTGTCCTCGGCCTTCGGGCGCGCGATGGAGACGGTGGACCGGGAGGCGGTGGCGAACGCGGTGTTCCCGGTGCTGCTGCGGCGGGCGGCCGAAGGTGCCGGCGAGAAGTGGCTGGAGAACGTGATCGCGGCGAGCGCCGAGGGCTATCCCTTCCCGACCAACCTGGACAGCGACCCACCGGTCGTCGGCGGTCTGGCCCCGCCGGCGCAGGCGGACCTGCTGCGGCGGGCGGTGCGCGAGGGGTGGGCCCCGGAGCGGCTCCGTGCGGAGCTGCGGGCCGCTGCCGAACGACGAGAGAGCTGAGGAAGGGCGGGGCAGGTCATGGGACTTCTCGACGGACTCCTCCGGGAGAAGATCGTCCTGGTCAACGGCGGCAGCCAGGGGGTGGGTGCCGCGATCGCGCGAGCGGCCGTCCGCGAGGGCGCCGTGGTGGCGGTCACCGGCCGCCGTACCCAGCCGGGTGAGGCGCTGGTCGCCGAACTGGCCTCGGCCGGGGGCAAGGCGAGGTTCGTGCGCGCCGATCTGGCGGACGCCGAGCAGGCCAGGGCGGCGGTCGCCGAGCTGGTGGACGCCTACGGCCGCATCGACTGCCTGGTGAACTCCGCCGGTCTGACCTCCCGGGGCACGCTGCTGGACACGACCCCGGAGCTGTTCGACGCGCACATCGCGGTCAACCTCAAGGGGCCGTTCTTCGCGATGCAGGCGGCGGTCGCCGACATGGTGGCCCGCAAGGCGCCCGGCACGATCGTCAACATCATCACCTCGTCGGCGCACGGGGGCCAGCCGTTCCTGGCGCCGTACGTCGCCGCCAAGGCCGGCCTCGTGGGCCTGACCCGCAACGCCGCGCACGCGCTTCGCTGGGACCGGATCCGGATCAACGGCCTGAACATCGGCTGGACCGCGACGGAGGGCGAGGACGCCACCCAGCGCGCCTTCCACGGGGCCGGCGACGACTGGCGCGAGCAGGCCGCGGCGAAGCTGCCGATGGGCAAGCTGGGCCAACCGGAGGAGATCGCCGACTTCGTGGTCTTCCTGCTGTCCGACCGGTCGGGGGTGGTCACGGGGTCGGTGATCGACTGGGACCAGAACGTTCTCGGCGGACTCGACTGACTTCCCTGACGGAACATTCGTACACAAGGAGCACCATGCGCATCGGAATCCTCGGCCTCGGCCGCATCGGCGCCTTCCACGCCGAGACCCTCTCCGGACTGGACGCCGTCGAGTCGCTCGTCGTCACCGACCCGTTCGCGGACGCCGCCAAGGCCGCCGCCGAGCTGTTCGGCGCCGAAGTCGTGGACTCGCCGGAGGCGCTGCTGGCCGCCGGCGTGGACGGCATCGTGGTGGCGGCCGCGACCGACGCCCACCCCGCCCTGATCCTGGCCGGCGTCGAGGCCGGAGTCCCGGTCTTCTGCGAAAAGCCCGTCGCCAAGACGATGAGCGAGGGCGTCGAGGTGCTGAAGGCCGTGCGCGACAGCGAGGTGCCGATCCAGATCGGCTACAACCGCCGCTTCGACGCGGGCTTCACCGCCGCGCGCGCCGCCGTTCAGGCGGGTGAGCTGGGCAAGCTGCACACGGTCCGCTCCACGACCCTGGATCCGGCGCCGCCGCCGGCCGCGTACATCGCCGCCTCCGGTGGCATCTTCCGGGACTGTTCGGTGCACGACTTCGACATCATCCGCTGGGTGACGGGCCGCGAGGTCATCGAGGTGTACGCGGTCGGCGGCAACCGGGGCGCCGACTACATCGAGGCGGCGGGCGACGCCGACACCACCGGCGCGATCCTCACCCTGGACGACGGCACCATCGCGGTGGTCTCCAACTCCCGCCACAATGCCCGGGGTTACGACGTCCGCATGGAGCTCCACGGCTTCGCCGACTCCATTGCCGTCGGCCTGGACGACAAGCTCCCGCTGCGCTCGGTCGAGCCCGGTGTGACCTTCCCGTCCGGCACCCCGCACGACTTCTTCATGGACCGGTTCACGGCCGCCTACCGCGCCGAACTCAGCGCGTTCACCGAGGTCGTGGCCGGCACCCGCCCTTCCCCCTGCACCGTCGAGGACGCGCTGGAGGCGGGCTGGGTCGCGGAGGCCTGCACCCTGTCGCTGCACGAGCACCGGCCGGTGACCATCGCCGAGGTGCGACAGGTCTGAGGCAACCGGACGGCGCCGGGCGTGCGCCCGGCGCCGTATCCGTGTCTCAGCCGCAGTAGCGGATCAGCCACTCGTCCGGGTTGTACGTGTCCCGCGCCGGGTCCGGCACCGTGGCCGGCTTGGTCTCGACCGTGTCCTCCGGGCGTATCCGCTCCGGCAGTGAGCCGAAGCGGGTGCGGCGGAGCACCGCCGCGTCGATGGTGTCCTGCGCGATCTCCCGGGGTTCACTGGCCTTGGTCATCTCGTCCTCCCGTCTCCGCGGGCATCCCCCGTCGTCCCGACAACGTCCGCGTGCCCCCGGTTGTTCCCGGCCGGTTTCCGGCCGAATCCGTTGCCGTTACGCAGGAACCGGGCCCTCTGACGGGAGCCCGGTGTCCAGGGTTTCGGCTCAGGCCCCGCAGGACCGCAGGAACCGCCGCGTCCGCACCGCGATCGGCAGAGGCTTGTCCGGCTCGCACGGATACATGTCCTGCTCGACGATCGCGAACAGCTCCACGCCGAGCCGCTGCGCGGCCGCCAGTACCGGCCCCAACTCGGGCACACCGGACGGCGGTTCGCACATCACCCCGCGCTGCACCGCCGGTCCGAACGGCACCTCGCCGGCGATCACCTCGGCGAGAACGTCCGGGTCGACCTGCTTGAGGTGCAGATAGCCGATGCGCTCGCCGTAGGTCTCGATGAGTTTGACGCTGTCCCCGCCGCAGTAGGCGTAGTGCCCGGTGTCCAGGCACAGGTTGACCAGCTCGGTGTCGGTGGAGTCCAGGAAGCGCTCGACGTGGTCCTCGGTGTCGATGTGGGTGTCGGCGTGCGGGTGGACCACGATGTCCAGGCCGTACGTCTCCTTGACCTCGTGGCCGAGCCGCTCCATGCCCTTGGTCAGGTGCGCCCACTGCTCGGCGGTCAGCTCGGGCGGCTCCAGGATCTCCGCGGTCTTGTCGTCCCGCCAGAATGACGGGATGACCACCAGGTGCCGCGCGCCCATCGCCTGGGTGAGCGCGGCGACCTGGCTGACGTGCGCCCAGGTCTCCGCCCAGACGGACGGGCCGCGGTGCATCCCGGTGAAGACCGTGCCCGCCGAGACCTTCAGGTTCCGCCGGGCCACCTCGTCCCTGAGCCGGGCGGGGTCGGTGGGGAGGTAGCCGTAGGGGCCGAGTTCGATCCATTCGTAGCCGGCCTGGGACACCTCGTCCAGGAAGCGTTCCCAGGGCACCTGCAGTGGGTCGTCGGGGAACCAGACGCCCCAGGAGTCGGGGGCCGAGCCGACCCGGATACGGTCCAGCGGGGTGGGGGTGGCCATGGTCAGGGGGTTCCTTCCACGGAGGGCGCGACGGGTGCGGTGAGGTCGCTCTCCTCGGGGAGTTCCTCGGTGTCGACGCCGCGTACCTGGGCCAGTTCGTGCTTGAGTGCGGCGAGTTCGGCGCCGCCGGCCATGTGGTTGGTCAGTTCCTCCAGGCTGACCTCGGCGCGGGAGGCGGACAGCTCCAGGGTGCCCAGGCGCAGGACGCTGAAGTGGTCGCCGACCATGTAGGCGTGGTGGGGGTTGTGGGTGATGAAGATGACGCCGAGGCCGCGGTCGCGGGCGGCGGCGATGTACTTCAGCACCACGCCGGACTGCTTGACGCCGAGGGCGGCGGTGGGCTCGTCCAGGATGAGGACGCGGGCGCCGAAGTAGACGGCGCGGGCGATGGCCACGCACTGGCGCTGGCCGCCGGAGAGGGTGCCGATGGGCTGCTCCAGGTCGTCCAGGACGATGCCCATGTTGCGCAGTTCCTGGTCCGCGGTCTTCTTCATCTTCGCGATGTCCAGGCGCCGGAGCGGCCAGGGACCGCGCGTCATCTCGGAGCCGAGGAAGAAGTTGCGCCACACCGGCATCAGCGGCACGGTGGCCAGGTCCTGGTAGACCGCCGCGATGCCGCGGTCCAGGGCCTCGCGCGGGGTGGAGAACCGCACCGGTCGCCCGTCGACGAGGAACTCGCCCTCGGTGTGCTGGTGCAGCCCGGAGATGATCTTGATGAGGGTGGACTTGCCGGCGCCGTTGTCGCCCAGGACGCAGGTGACCTGACCGGCGTGGACCTTCAGGTCGACGCCGTGCAGGGCGCGGATGTTGCCGTAGGACTTGCCCGCCCTGCGCAGCTCGACCAGCAGTCCCTCCGCGGCGGGCGGCGCGTCCTGGACGACGGTGCCGTGGGTCTTGTTGTCGTTCATCGGTTACCTCCGGGTCGCCGTGCGCTGGACCCACAGATTGATCAGGACGGCGCCGAGCAGCATCACGCCCAGGAAGGCCTTGAACCAGTCCGGGTTCCAGCCGGCGTAGACGATGCCCTGGTTGACCATGCCGAACATGAACGCCCCGAAGACCGGGCCGATCGCGGAGCCGGCGCCACCGGTGAGCAGACACCCGCCGATGACGGCCGCGGCGATGTAGATCAGCTCCTGGCCGACCCCCTCACCGGACTGCACGGTGTTGAAGGAGAACAGCTGGTGCATGCCGATGAACCAGGCGCCGAACCCGACCAGCATGAACAGCGAGATCTTGGTGAAGGCCACCGGGACGCCGACCGCCCGCGCCGACTCCTTGTTGCCGCCGACGGCGAAGACCCAGTTGCCGTACTTGGTGCGCAGCAGCACCCAGGTCGCGATCGCGGCGTACACCAGCCACCACACCACGGTGATCTTCACCTGCACCCCGCCGACGTCGAAGGACGAGGCGAAGACCTTTCTCGCCTGGTCGAAGCCGTCCATGTCGCTGATGTCGTCGGTGGCCACATTGCCGGTGACCAGCTTGGTCACCGCCAGGTTCACGCCCTGCAGGATCAGGAAGGTGCCCAGGGTGATCAGGAAGCTGGGCAGGCCGGTCCTGACCACCATCCAGCCGTTGAAGAACCCGATAGCGAGTGAGACGACCAGGGCGACGATCACGCCGGTCCACACGTTCAGGGTCAGCTGGTAGCTGAGCATGGCCGCGGTCAGCGCGGAAGTGATCACGGCGACGCCCGCGGAGAGGTCGAACTCACCGCCGATCATCAGCAGGGCGACCGGCAGGGCCATGATGCCGATGGTCGAGGACTGGTACAGGATCGTCGCCATCGAGCTGCCCTGGCGGACCGAGGGCGCGACGATCAGGAAGAAGACCAGTACGGCGGCGGCGCCGAGGAAGACGCCCACCTCGGGGCGGGCCAGCAGCCGCAGCGCCAGCGGGCGGCGTGCGGTGCGGCCGTCGGTCCGCTGGGGGCCGGACGCCGACGGCCTGCCGAGGGCCGGTTCAGCCTGCTGGGCCATGCTCATCACCGGGTGCCCTTCGCGGCGAACTCGGCGACCTTGTCGACGTTGGACTTGTCGACGAAGGCCGGGCCGGTCAGCACCGGCTGGACCCCGCCGCCGCTGTAGTTGCCGTTGTTCTTGTAGAGCCACAGCGCGTCGACGGCCAGGTAGCCCTGCAGGTAGGGCTGCTGGTCGACGGCGAACTCGATCGAGCCGTTGTGGACGGCCTTCACCAGGTCTTTGTTCAAGTCGAAGGTGGCCACCTTGGCCTTGCTGCCCGCGTCGCCCACCGACTGCACCGCTGTGAGGGCGAAGGGCGCGCCGAGGGTGACGACCGTGTCGATGGAGCTGTCCTGCTTCAGCTTGGCCGTGATGGTCGACTTCACGGACGGCATGTCGGTGCCGTTCACATACAGCGTCTCAGTGGTGCCCTTGAACGTCTTCTTCACCCCGTCGCAGCGCTGGGTGAGGCCCACGTTGCCCTGCTCCTGGATGACACAGACGACCTTCTTGGCGCCGGTGGTGTTCAGCTTGTCGCCGAACGCCTCGCCCGCCACGCTCTCGTCCTGCCCGAAGAACTCCAGCAGCCCGAGCCTCTTCCAGTCGCTCAGACCCGAGTTCAGGCCCACGACGGGTATGCCGGACTGCTCCGCCCTGCCGATGACGCTCTTCATCGCGTCCGGCTTGGCCAGGGTGACCGCGATGCCGTCGACCTTCTGGTCGATCGCGTTCTGCACCAGGTTCGCCTGGTTGCCGGCGTTGGGGTCGGCGGAGTAGACGAGCTTGACGTTGTCCTTGGCGGCGGCGGCCTCGGCGCCCTTGCGGACGGTGTCCCAGAAGGTGTCACCGGGCGCCTGGTGCGTGACCAGGGCGACGGTCATGCGCGGGGTGTTGGCCTTGCCCGCCGAGGCGTTCTGGGCCGCCTCCTCGGCCTTCTTGCCGCCGTGGCTGCTGGCGCAGCCGGCGAGGGTCAGGGCCGCCGCGGCGGCTACCGCCACGACCGGGACGAGTCTGCGGGAGCGGGAGGGGGAAGAGCGGTCCATCTTTCCTGCACCTCACTGTGCGTGCGACGGGGGAAGGGACGCTGTTGCGTTGGGACGCGATCCAAGTCCCTGGGGCGCCTGCTGTCAATACTTTGTTAAGACATCATTTCAGAAGAAGGTTCGAATGTAAGTACAAACCATTGACACTCTCGGCTTCCGGGACCTACACCTGAGAGACATGAGCCCAGTACACCGCACCCCGCAGCGAACGGCACCGGGTGATCGCGCGGTCGACTCCCTCAGCTTCGCCCTGGACCGCACCAGCCCGGTGCCGCTGTACTACCAGCTCGCCCAGCAGTTGGAGGCGGCCATCGAACACGGCACGCTGGCCCCGGGCAACCTCCTGGGCAACGAGGTGGACCTCTCCGTACGCCTCGGCCTGTCCCGCCCCACCGTGCGCCAGGCGATCCAGTCCCTGGTCGACAAGGGACTGCTGGTACGCCGCCGCGGCGTGGGCACGCAGGTCGTGCACAGCAAGGTCAGACGGCCGCTGGAGCTCAGCAGCCTCTACGACGACCTGGAGTCGGCCGGCCAGGGCCCGACCACCCGTGTGCTGCGCAACGAACGGGTCCCGGCGAGCGCGGAGGTGGCGGCCGTGCTCGGGCTCGCGGAGGGCGCCGAGGTCACCGTCCTGGAGCGGCTGCGCCGCACCCACGGCCAGCCGGTGGCGTTCCTGTGCAACTACCTGCCCGCCTCGCTGCTCGAACTCCCCACACAGCAGCTGGAGTCGACGGGCCTGTACCGCATGATGCGGTCGGCCGGAATCGTCCTGCACAGCGCCCGTCAGTCCGTCGGCGCCCGCGGGGCGACGGCCGAGGAGGGCGCCCTGCTCGACGAGAAGGAGGGTGCGGCCCTGCTCACCATGCGGCGCACCGCGTACGACGTCACGGGCCGCCCGGTGGAGTACGGCAGCCATGTGTACCGGGCGTCGCGGTACGCCTTCGACTTCCAGCTACTGGTCCGTACCTGAACCGCCGGCCCGGATCCGAACCGCTGGTCAGCACCCGAAACGGAATCACCCGTGTTCACACAGCCCCCACGGCCGCCCGTGCCGTGGGGGCTGTCGGCTCTGCGCCCCGGTGAACACGCAGGTAACAGTGACGATTACGTTTCGGGCAAGAGACAGCCCAGGACGGGCCGACCTATTGACTCATGAGCGGACATGGGGCTGTTATTACGCCCACGATGTTCGGTCGAGTTGGTTTCTGATCGGTTTCGACGACCTTTCGGTGATCGACTCATCCCCTTGACCGAGCCCTGCATTCCTCAGGAGCCGCCATGCGCCTCTCCCCCTCCGGTCTCTCCGTCCCGGGTCCCAGCCGTCGTTCCGTTCTGCGCGGAGCAGGCAGTGCCGCGCTGCTCGCCGGTGCCGGCATACCCCTGCTGTCCGCCTGCGGAGGCAGCGGTTCCGCCTCGGACCCGAAGACCGTCACCCTCGGCTCCAACGCCTCGGACGCCGTGCCGAAGAAGGCCTTCGCGGCCGTGTACGCCGACTTCAAGAAGCAGTCCGGCATCACGGTCGATGTGAACACCAAGGACCACAACACCTTCCAGGAGCAGATCAACTCGTATCTGCAGGGCACGCCGGACGACGTCTTCAACTGGTTCGCGGGCTACCGCATGCAGTTCTTCGCGGCGAAGGGTCTGGCCTCGCCGATCGACGACGTGTGGGCGAAGATCGGGGACAACTTCCCGGACGCGATGAAGAAGCTCAGCAAGGGCCAGGACGGCAAGTACTACTTCGTGCCGCTGACGACGTACCCCTGGGCGATCTTCTACCGCAAGAGCGTCTTCCAGCAGCACGGCTACCAGGTCCCCACCACCTGGGACCAGTTGGTCGCCCTGTGCAAGCAGATGAAGAAGGACGGCCTGGTCCCGATCGCCTTCGGCGACAAGGACGCCTGGCCGGCGATGGGCACCTTCGACCAGATCAACTTCCGCCTCAACGGCTACGACTTCCACGTCCAGCTGATGGCGGGCAAGGCGGCCTGGACCGACCCCAAGGTGAAGGCCGTCTTCGACCACTGGAGCGAGCTCCTCCCCTACCACCAGGACGGCTTCATGGGCCGCACCTGGGAGGACGCCGCGCAGACGCTGGTGTCCAAGAAGGCCGGCATGTACCTCCTCGGTTCCTTCGTGGCCCAGCAGTTCACCAACAAGGCCGACCTGGACGACCTCGACTTCTTCCCCTTCCCGGAGATCAACTCCGCGTACGGCCAGGAGACGGTCGAGGCGCCCACCGACGGCTTCATGGTGAGCAAGTCCCCGAAGAACCACGACGGTGTCGTGAAGCTGCTGGAGTACCTGGGCAGTCCGGCTGCCGAGGAGATGTACCTCAAGACGGACCCGAGCGTGGTCGCCGCATCGAACAAGGCCAGCACCTCCGCGTACTCGGCGCTGCAGAAGAAGGCGTTCGACATGATCGGCAACGCCAAGAACCTCACCCAGTTCATGGACCGCGACTCCCGGCCCGACTTCACCTCCACGGTGATGCAGCCAGGACTGCAGAAGTTCCTGCAGAACCCGAAGGGCGTGGACAGCCTGCTGTCGTCCATCGAGCGCCAGAAGAAGACCATCTTCGCGTCCCAGTGAGCGGCCCGATGACGACCGATACGACCACGAAGTCCCCGGAGGCGGCCGCCGTGCCGCCTCCGGGCGCCTCGCCCGCGCGCACGCGGGCCACACACGGCCATCGCCGCCTGCTGACCCGCCGTGACCGGTTCACGCTCGCCCTGATGGCGGGCGTGCCGACGATCCTGCACGTGCTCCTGGTGTGGGTCACGGCCATCGCCTCGATCTTCCTCGCCTTCACCACCTGGGACGGCATCGGGTTCGACTCGATCAAGTGGGTGGGCCTGGACAACTTCAAACAACTCTTCAACGACAACCCGCAGTTCTGGCCCGCCGTCCAGCACAACATCATCTGGTTCGTCGTACTGATCCTGATCCCGACGCCGTTCGGCCTCTTCCTGGCCGTGCAGCTGGACAAGCGGATCCGCTTCAGCCGGATCTACCAGACCGCCTTCTTCCTGCCGGTCGTCATCTCGATGGCCTGCATCGGCTTCGTCTGGCAGCTGATCTACAACCCGGACACGGGCCTGATCAACAGCATCATCGGCGCCAACAAGCCGGGCCACTACATCGACTGGATCGGCGACCCACACCTCAATCTGTGGGCGGTCCTCATCGCCGCGTCCTGGCGGCACACCGGCTACATGATGATCCTGTACCTGGCCGGCCTGAAGAGCGTCGACCCCTCCCTCAGGGAGGCCTCGGCGCTGGACGGCGCCAACGAGTGGCAGACGTTCAAGAGCGTCATCTTCCCGACCCTGCGCCCGACCAACACGGTCGTGCTGGTCGTCACGATCATCGAGGCACTGCGCGCCTTCGACCTGGTCTTCGTCTTCAACAAGGGCGCCCAGGGCACGGAGTTGCTGTCGATCCTGGTCACCAACAACATCATCGGCGAGTCCAGCCGCATCGGTTACGGCTCCGCCATCGCCGTCGTCCTGCTGGTGATCTCCCTCGCGGTGATCATCCCGTATCTGATCGCCACCTTCCGGAAGGAGCGGCGCGCATGAGCAGCACCACTCTGCCGCTGAAGCGGCGCGCCCCGATCCGCCCGGCCCGTGTCCTGCTGCACGTCTTCCTCGCCGGCACGGCGCTGGCGTGGCTGGCGCCGCTGCTGTGGGCGATCTTCTCGGCCATGCGGCCGTACAGCGAGACCAGCGCCAAGGGCTACGTCTCCTGGCCGAGCAAGCTGACGTTCGAGAACTTCACGAACGCGTTCAAACAGTCGGACATGCTGCACTACTTCGGCAACACGCTGGTCATCGCGATCCCGGCCGTGCTGCTGACGCTGTTCCTGTCCTCCTGTGTGGCGTTCTACGTCGCCCGGTTCGACTTCCGTCTGAACCTCGCCCTGCTGCTGGTCTTCACGGCCGGCAACCTGCTGCCGCAGCAGGTCATCATCACCCCGCTGTACCGGCTGTACCTGCTGACGAACCTGCCGGGCATCACCCAGAGCGGCAAACTGTACGACTCCGCGCTCGGCCTGGTCCTCATCCATGTGGCGTTCCAGTCCGGGTTCTGCGCGTTCGTGCTGAGCAACTACATGCGCTCGCTGCCGCACGAGCTGACGGAGGCCGCGCTGGTCGACGGCGCCTCGGTGTGGCGGCTGTACTGGCAGATCACGCTGCCGCTGTGCAAGCCGGCGATGGCGGCCCTGGCGACCCTGCTGTCGATCTGGATCTACAACGACTTCTTCTGGGCGCTGGTGCTGATCTCGACCGGCCAGAACATGCCGATCACCTCGGCCCTGAACAACCTTTCCGGCCAGTACTTCACCGACCCCAACCTGGTCGCCGCGGGCTCGCTGCTGACCGCGATCCCGACCCTGGTCGTGTACTTCGCGCTCCAGCGTCAGTTCGTCAGCGGCCTGACCCTGGGCTCCAACAAGGGCTGAGACACCCGCACGTGAAAGAGAACGACGTGAAGCGCACCCTGTCCGTCCCCGGCCTCGCCTACGGCGGCGACTACAACCCCGAGCAGTGGCCCGAGGAGGTGTGGGCCGAGGACATGCGCCTGATGCGCGAGGCCGGGGTGAACCTGGTCAGCGTCGGCATCTTCTCCTGGGCGCTGCTGGAGCCGGCCGAGGGCGTGTACGACTTCTCACGCCTGGACAAGGTCCTCGGCCTGCTGCACGAGAACGGCATTGCGGCCGATCTGGCCACGCCCACGGCGGCGCCTCCGGCGTGGTTCTTCCGCGCCCATCCAAAGGCGCTGCCGGTCGACCGCGACGGCCGCACCCTCTCCTACGGCAGCCGGCAGACCTTCTGCCCGTCCTCCCCCGCCTACCGCGAGGCCGCGCTGCGCATCGCGGGCGCGCTCGCCGAGCGGTACGCGGACCACCCTGCCGTGCGCATGTGGCACGTGCACAACGAGTACGGCTGCCACAACGCGGCCTGCTACTGCGACACCAGCGCGGCCGCGTTCCGCCGCTGGCTCCGGGCCGGCTACGGCGACGACCTGGCGGCGCTCAACGACGGCTGGGGGACACGGTTCTGGAGCCAGTGGTACTACGACTGGGAGGAGATCCTGCCGCCGCGCGCCACCGGCGCCGTACCCAACCCGACCCACCAGCTGGACTGGCGCCGGTTCTGCTCCGACGAGCTGCTGTCGCTGTGCACGGCGGAACGGGACGTGCTGCGGGCGGCGGCACCGTCGATCCCGGCCACCACCAACTTCATGGTGATGTTCAACTTCGACGCGCTCGACTACTGGCGCTGGGCACCGGAGCTGGACATCGTCTCCAACGACCACTACCTGATGTCCACCGATCCGGCGTCGGAGATCGACATCGCGCTCAGCGGCGACTTGACCCGCTCCCTCGCGGGCGGCCCCTGGCTGCTCATGGAGCACTCCACCGGCGCGGTGAACTGGCAGCCCGTCAACCGTGCTAAGCGACCGGGCGAGTTGCGCCGCAACGCGCTCGCGCACGTGGCGCGCGGCGCGGACGGCATCGCGTACTTCCAGTGGCGGCAGTCGAAGGCGGGTGCGGAGCAGTGGCACTCGGCGATGGTGCCGCACGCGGGCACCGACAGCCGGATCTGGCGGGACGTGGTCCGACTGGGCGCGGACCTGCGGGCGTTGGCGGAGGTGCGGGACAGCACGAGTCCGGCCGAGGTGGCGATCGTCTGGGACTGGGATGCCCGCTGGGCCCTGGAACTGCCCTCGCAGCCCAGCGGCGAGCTGCGCTACGCCGACCTGGTCCGGGCCTGGTACGAGCCGCTGTGGCGGTCGGGCGTGGCGGTGGACTTCGTACGGCCGCAAGCGGACCTGTCCGCCTACCGCCTGGTCCTGGCGCCCAGCCTGTACCTGGTGGACGACGAAGGCGCGGCGAACCTCTCGGCGTTCGCCGAGCGCGGCGGCACCCTCGCCGTGGGCTTCCACAGCGGGGCCGTGGACGGCAACTCCCATGTTCGGCTGGGCGGTTACCCGGGCGCGTTCCGCGAGGTACTCGGCGTCCGCTCGGACGAACCGTTCCCGCTGCTGCCCGGCGAGCAGGTCGCGCTCTCCGGTGCGGTGCCGGACGGTGCGGCGGGCACGCTGTGGTCGGAGCGGCTGCGGCTGGAGGGCGCCGAGGCGGTCGCGTCGTACGCCGACGGCCCCCTGTCCGGCGTCCCCGCGGTGACCCGCCGCCCGCACGGCACCGGCGCCGCCTGGTACCTGGCCACGCTTCCGGACCCGGCCACCCTGGCCGCGCTGCTGGACCGCGTCCGGGGCGAGGCGGGCGTGGAACCGGTGCGTACGGCCCCGCCCGGTGTGGAGGTGGTCCGCCGGCGCGGCCCGGAGGCGGACTACCTGTTCGTCATCGACCACGCCGGGCAGGGCGCGGAGGTGCCGATCGCACCGGGGGCGACGGAACTCCTCACCGGCAAGGAGCTGCACGACTCGGTGAGGGTCCCGCCGGGCGAGGTCGCCGTCGTACGGGAACCGCGGTGACCCTCACCGGGAGTCCGCTTCCGTGAGCAGGACCGCCAGGTGGTCGGCGAGGGCGATGAGCCGATCGAGCCGCACCCCCTGGCCGGCCCTGCGGAATCCATGCCGACGGCGGTGGAACGCGGCCTGAACGGCGTGCAGTTGGGCCCAGCGCCGGACGCGCTCGCGATCGAGCGCGGCGGCCTCGGCGAACACGTCGAGAGCGCGCCGCACGTCCTTCGGCAGGTCACCGGCCGTGGCCCGGTGCACCCCGTAGGTCTTCAGCAGCGTGCCCCCGTCGTACGCCGGGTCGCCCGCGGATCCCTTGGGGTCGACCGCGAGCCACGGCTCGCGGTCGGCGCGCAGGATGTTGCGGGCGTGCAGGTCACCGTGGACGAGCGTCGGGGCTCCTCGCGAGTCCGACGCGGCCCGGACACGCAGCATTCCAGCGGTCTCGGCGACCGTCCCACCGTAGGTCTGGCGGAGGCCGTCTACCCGCAAAGCCCTCGTCCGAGCACTCGTAGCAAATCCGGCTGTCCCTCCAGTAGAACCGTCCGTCCCGGAGGACCTGCTGAAAGCGATCAGTAAGGGCCCACAGGGTCACTGCCCGATGGTGTTGAGTTCGGCGATCGCCTCGTCGGGCAGTTGCAGGTCAGCCGCGGCGATGTTCTCCCGCAGGTGAGCGACGGAGGAGGTTCCGGGGATCAGCACCGTCGACGGCGAGCGCTGCAGCAGCCAGGCGAGCGCCACCTGCTGCTCGGAGGCGCCAAGGCGGCGGGCGACGTCGCGCAGGGTCCGTGACCGCAGTGGGTGGAATCCGCCGCCAAGGGGGAAAAACGCGGCGTAGGCGATGTTCTCCTCGGCGCAGCGATCGACGAGGTCGTCGTCGGCGCGGTCGACCAGGTTGTACCGGTTCTGGACGGTGACCACGGGGGCGATGGCCTGGGCCTGGGTGAGCTGGGCGTCGGTGATCCCGCTGAGGCCGAGGTGACGGATCAGGCCCTGCTCACGCAGGCCGGCCAAGGTGCCGAACGGCTCGGCGATGGAGGACCCGTCACCGTCGAATGCGGCCGTGCGCAAGTTGACCACGTCCAGGGTCTCCAGGCCGAGGTGCCGGAGATTCTCGTGGACCTGGGCCTTGAGGTCGGCGGGGTCCAGGGAGGTGATCCAGCCGCCGGTAGCGCTGCGGCGGACGCCGACCTTGGTGACGATGTGTAGACCGGCCGGGTAGGGGTGCAGTGCCTCCTTGATCAGTTCATTGACGACAGTCGGCCCGTAGAAGTCGCTGGTGTCGATGTGGGTGATGCCGAGCTCGACCGCTGCGCGCAGCACGGCGATCGCCTGAGTGCGATCCTTGGGCGGTCCGAAGACACCGGGACCGGTCAGCTGCATCGCGCCGTATCCCATCCGAGTGATGCTCAGGTCGTCGGCGAGGGTTAGCGTCTGCAGGGCGGGGACACTCATCGGAAGGCCTCTCGGGTCTGTTCGCGGCATCGTTGCGGATCGCTCGGCGCGTCCATCGGGCAAGTTTCCACATTTGCGGCGGAGGCAGGGACGCGGTCGGGTGGAAGACGCGGTCGGGTGCCAGGGGCGCGAGCCCCTGGCCACCCGACCGGTAGAAGACGAACGGGCCTTGAGTGTTCGTGAACTCTTCGAGTTTTTCACAAATAATCAAGTTATCGACTCTGAGGTCGAGCCCCAGACCCCACGTTCCTGCACGTCACCGCCGCTTCCTTGGCTGAACTCGACGGGAGTTCAGCCAAGGAAGCTCGCCGTGAGGTACGGCGAGCGCCGCGCCCGATGCATTCACGGCCGCGCCCAATCCTCCTGAAGCAGCACGCAGATACTAGCGGCACATCCGGCGGTTCATGCGACGGAGGCTGCCGGATTGTCTCCGATAGCCGCCTTGGCGATGTCATCCTGCGGGGAAGTTCGACGGACCGTCGCAAAGTTGAACGCCTTGTCGCGAATGGTGATCGTCCACGAGAGTCCGGACCTCTCGCCCACGGTAAGTCCCAAGACGATGAGCGGCATATGCCACTCGTACTTCACGAGCGTGCCTCGGTCCGCATGGGCGTCCGAGCCGTCGTGCGCCGATACATTGCCGTAGTTGTTGACGGCAAAGACGTCGGGCGTGGCAATCATCTTCCCGATTCGGGCCTGGCCGGCTTCAATGAAGTCTTCTCGCCGCTCGACGCGAGACAGTGCGTCTATCTGCCGTTGCTCCTCGGCGCGATAGTAGTCACGGATCTGGATTCCCGTGCTTTGCGCGATTACGCTTCGCGGCACCGTCAGAAACCGAAGCGTGTTGCCAAGGGGCAGCTTCGGCGAGTAAAGACTGTTCTTGAGGACGAACATGTTTGCGCTGTCGCGGTCAAGGAAATCCGCCTTCATTTTTTCCAAGAAGGGGCCGATCTTGACCGGCGAGGCAGAGCCTTCGGCGAACGTGACGGGGAGTTCTTTGCTCGCACCGGAGGGCGAAGTCTCAGCGGGCGGCAAGAATTCTGCCAGCTCATCAGCCCGGATCCCCAGCTCTGCGAGGCCTTGGGCGATCTGGAAGCCGTCCTGCCGAGTCTTCAGGGTCTTCATCAGCGCCTGGTGGAATCGGAAAACCTTGTACCCGTCTTGCAGCGGAAACGGAATGCAGGTAAAGATTCCCTGCAGGTGCGGGTCGGAGCGATAGGTGACGGAGGCGAGCAGAAAGCTGTCGTAGTAGCTTTCGTACTTTTCCGCGAGGAGCTCTTGGAAGGACGATAGGGGGAAATCCTCAGGAGTGTCGAAGGTCAGCTCCACCAGGTGGCACTTGGAGAAGAGCGGATTCCCCCGGAAGAAGTGCGTCATGGCCTCCTCGAACTCGGTGAGATCGAAGGCCCTGTCAACCTTGTACGTGGAGAGCGCCGGAAAGAACTGTGACGCATCGATGAACGGGAACGTGGTCAGGGAGAGCCGAAGGATTTTGTCGGCGATGGAGACGGGCATTTGGTTACCTCCATTAACTGGTGTGTGCCGGGAAGCGCCGCAGGCGATTTCCCGCCAAAACGCGCCACATGATGCCCGGGGTGCACAATGTTGTCGGCGGTTCGAGCAAGTACTGGACTTTCAGGAATTTCTCGGTCACGACCATGTCCGTTTCGGCTGCGGCGAGCACCTTGTCCATGTAGGAGTTGATGAGCCGCACGGGAAGTGGCCTCGGGCCTTCGATCTGAGGCAGGGCCAGGTCACTGCCGGTGGCCATCTTCCAGGCGACGCCGATGGGCTTGGCGGCCTTGCGGAAGAATCGTTGCGCGACCTGATCCAGGTCACCGCTCAGCGAGTCACGCAGCGCCATCGCCTGGAGCGAGGCCACGGTCATCCCCTGGGCGTAGATGGGGTTGAAGCTGGATATCGCATCGCCCACCACCAGCAGCCTGCTCGGGAACCGGGTCAGCTTCTCATAGCGACGGCGCACGCTCGCCGGGAACCGGTGCGCGGAAATCTCGCTGAGCGGCTCGGCGTCGCGGATCGCCGCGAAGACGTGTTCGGGAACCAACGGCCTGGCGAACTCCACCCACTCGGCCGGGTCGGTCGGCGGATGGTGGTCGCGGTAACCGATCAGCGTCAGGACCCAGCGGCCGTCCTCTTCCTCCAGGAATTCCGCGCCCTTGGGGCTCCCCGGTGCGTGCCCGATGATCACGACCTTCTCACGGCCCATCGAACCAGGGGCCGGCCGCAGATACCGGCTGGTGTACATGATGTCGACGTCGATATGCTCCTCGAGCGGCGGCTCGTATCCCATCTCGACCAGCCACTTGGTGGTCCGTCCGGACCGGCCGGTTGCGTCCACCACCAGATCGGCGGGGATCACATCCTCGGAGCCGCTGCTCACGTACCTGACCCGCGCACCGGTGACAGCGCCGTTGTCCGAGGTGGTCTCGAGGCCGGTGACCTGGCACTCGTCGATGAGCTTGATCTTCGCAAGATCCCCGATCCGGGCGCGGAGCCGACTCTCCAAATGCGGCCGGCTCGGCTGGTAGGTGCGGGACAGATCGGCGTACTCGCCGTCCATGCACAACAAGTGCCCGCCCAAGCTCATCCGCAGCTCGGCAGGTCCGTCGATGACGGGCGCGCCACCGGCAACGAAGTCGGCGAGTATCCCGGGGAACAGCTCCTCGAAGATCTTCGCACCCTTGGAGAGCAGGCCATGAGCGTGGCGGCCCTGCGGCACACCTCGCCGCTGAGTCCGCTGCCCCTCCGGCAGCTGGTCACGCTCTACCACCGTTACCCGGTCGAATGCCTCGGAGAGCACCCGGGCGGCAAGCAGACCCGAGATACTCGCGCCCAGCACCACCGCATGTTCACCGATACGCTTCACTGGAGTTCCTTCTGGTTGGGCGAGTGTCTTGTGTGGGGCATGCCATACCCATATATGGGTGGTCGCGGCCAATACTCGGGCGCTAGTTTCCCGAATCCTTCGATATGGAAATCGTCGAGTTGTTCGGTGTGCACCGCGAATGTAGGTGCCCCATAGGTTTGGCCACCGCACGTGGCGCAGTATTGGCTTGTTCGTTCCATCGAGCGCGGCTCGCTTGGCCGAAATTCACGTCGGATGCGAGGCTCCAGCGCGTCGGCGACCAGGCTGGCGGCACGTGTCCGGGCGCCGGTACCGGGCCGGAGCTCCGGGCTGCCGAAGTAGTCGCGGGCGTCCCTCGCACAAGGGACAGGAGTGCAGGCCGGCCGGCGGGCGGGCCGACTCCCGGACGGTCGACTGGCCGTCGCTCTGAGCCCCGATCGGTGGATCGGGCTCAGAGCTCGTAACTGGATCACGCTGTCGGCATGTTGATCCTTCGTCAGTAGATGAGGACGCATGCGAGTGAGACGAGTGAGTCGTGGAGGTCGAGGCGTCGTTCCCGGCGGGTGGCGAGCCGCTTGAACTGATGGAGCAGGGCGAAGGTCCGCTCGAGGACGTAGCGGAGCTTGCCGAGGCCGCGGATGTCGGGCTCGCCTCGACGGGAGATGACAGGCGGATCCGACGCCGGGTCAGCTCGCGTCGGACGTGCCGACCGTCGCAACCCTTGTCACCGGGAAGGGACTCGGGCCGCTTGCGTGGCCGACCCGGTCGGCCGGCCGCGGACGGGGCGCCGTCGACCAGGGCGAGTGCCTGGGTGATGTCGGGGACGTTGCCGCCGGTCGTGATCACTTTCAGCGGCGTGCCCCTGCCGTCGCGGATCAGGTGGTGTTCGCTGCCCGACTTGCCGCGATCGACCGGCGACGGGCCAACCCCGACACCCCCCTTTTCGCCCGCACGTGGGAGGAGTCCACGCAGGCGCGCGTCCAGTCGATCCGCCGGGCCGTGTTCAACTCCGCGAGCAGTGTCCGGTGGACCTGGTCGAACACTCCCGCTTCCGTCCACCGGCACAGCCGGCGCCAGCAGGTCTGCCCCGAGCCGAAGCCCAGTTCAGGCGGCAGCTGCTGCCACGTGATGCCCGTGAACAGCACGAACGGGATCCCCTCCAGGCACAGCCGGTCGTCCACCGGCCGAGGTCCCGGGGAGCGCTCCGGCCACGGCGGCAGGACCGGCTCGATCAGCGCCCACAGCTCGTCATCGACCATCCACGGTGCACTCACACCACCACAACGGACGAATCGTCACACCGGACACGGCCCACCAGCCCACAGCCACAAGATCGTGTTACGAGAACTCAGGCAGAGTCGCGCCCGCCATGGAGCAGATCCTTCAGACGGTGATACCGGCTGGAATTTTTCGGTCAGACAGCGGTGATCGGCTTCCCGAACCGGCCGGGGTATGAACAAGATTTCGCCTACCCGCCGTGCGCGGGAGGGGGGTTCAACAGAAATCTCATGAACCAATGCATGATTGTGCTCTTTCGGCGTCGTCATGACTGGTTGGGTCTGCCCTTGTGCGCGCGGTGATCCCGCTTTACTCCGGCACTACAGGAAGAGCCAATGGTCGACATCACCGGCACCGCTGAAACCACCGATACGTTGTCGAAGTCCCGCGGCGACGCGGAACTGCGAGCGAGCAACCGTGCGATCGTGGAGCAGTACATGAATACCCGCGGGCAGGATCGCCTGCGCCGGCACCTTCTGTTCACCGAGGACGGCACCGGTGGTCTCTGGACGACCGAAACCGGAGAGCCGATCGTCATCACGGGCCGGGATCGACTGGGTGACCACGCCCAATGGTCGCTCAAGTGCTTCCCCGACTGGGCCTGGACGAACATCGAGATCTTCGACACGCAGGACCCCAACCAGTTCTGGGTCGAATGCGACGGTGAGGGAACGATCCGCTTCCCCGACTATCCCGACGGTTACTACCGCAATCACTTCCTGCACTCCTTCCTGTTCGAGAACGGGAAGATCAAGCGCCAGCGCGAGTTCATGAACCCCTGCCAGCAGTTCAGGGCGCTGGGCATCGCCGTCCCTCAGGTCAAGCGGGCCGACATACCGACCTGAACGCCGTTCGCCGGGCGTCTTCTTGTCAACCAATGGAGAAGGTCGTTGTGGGAAACATCCTTGCCGACATCGAGAGGTCCCAGGCGCGCCACCAGCCCGAATGGGACAATCCCTCACAGGTCGAGCTCGTACGAGCGATGCTGTCATCCGTCACACCGCTGGTGACCGCGGCGCAGGTAGAGAACCTCCGCTCCCACCTGGCCCGCGCCGCCGCCGGCGAGACGCAGGTGCTGCAGGCCGGGGATTGTGCGGAGGACCCAGCCGAGTGCACCGCTGGGCACATTCAAGCCAAGACCGAACTCATCGACCTGCTCGCCCAGAGCCTGGAGACCGCCACCGGCAAGCAGACGCTGCGGGTCGGGCGGATCGCAGGGCAGTTCTCCAAGCCCCGCTCCAGCCAGGTCGAAAAAATCGGCGATGACGAACTGCCGTCCTTCTTCGGGCACATGATCAACGGGCCGGAGCCTACCCACGAGAGCAGGCGCCCCGATCCACTGCGCATGCTCACGGGCTACATGGCGGCGCGGGAGATCATGACGCAGCTCGGGTGGGTCGGGTCAGCACCTCGGCTTGACGGATCTGCTGTCTGGACCAGCCATGAAGCGCTGCTTCTGGACTATGAGATGTCGATGCTCCGAGAGCTCGACGGCGGTCGGCCCTTGCTCGTCTCCACCCACTGGCCGTGGATCGGCGAGCGGACCCGGCAGATCGACGGCCCGCACGTCGCACTGCTCGCCCAGGTGGTCAACCCGGTTGCCTGCAAGGTCGGCCCGTCAATGACCGCCGGCGAGATCGTCGAGCTGTGCGACCGGTTGGACCCGGAGCGGGAGCCGGGCCGGCTCTCACTCATCGTGCGCATGGGCGCCGACCTCGTCGCTGACAGGCTGCCCCGGCTCGTCGAGGCCGTGAAGTCGGCCGGGCACCCGGTGGTCTGGCTCAGCGACCCGATGCACGGGAACACCGATTGCGCGGCTGACGGCACCAAATACCGGCTCGTGGAAACCGTCGCCCGGGAAGTCCGCGGCTTCCGGCGGGTCCTGGACCTGTCGGGGGTTGCGGCCGGGGGGCTTCACCTCGAGGCGACCCCCGACGACGTGACCGAGTGCGTGCTGGACACGGCCGAGCTGGGGTCGGGTCCCGTCACCAGCCTGTGTGATCCGCGACTCAACACCCGTCAGGCCATCAAGGTGGTCTCGGCGTGGTCCGAGTACTGAGATTCCTAGAGAGGGAGCCGTTGATGACGGGAATACCGCCGATCGCGCCTTACAGACTGCCGCCGAGGGATGCGCTGCCGGAAAACACCGTGCGCTGGACCGTCGACCCGGACCGGGCGGTGCTCCTCATCCACGACATGCAGAGCTATTTCCTCAAGCCCTTTGAGGACGGCATGCGCAGCGAATTGGTGAGTAACATCGCCGACCTCAAGAAGCGCTGCGGAGCGCTGGGGGTGCCGGTGGCCTACACCGCCCAGCCCGGCGGAATGACGGACCGGCAACGTGGGCTCCTGAAGGACTTCTGGGGCCCCGGCATGCGCACTGCCGAGGCCGACCGCGCGGTCGTGCCCGAACTCGAACCCGACGCGGACGACTGGATGAGCACGAAATGGCGCTACAGTGCGTTCTTCGGGTCGGAGCTGCTGCAGCGCATGCGCGCGCTACAGCGTGACCAGTTGATCATTTGCGGCGTCTACGCGCACATCGGTGTGCTGTCGACCGCTTTGGAAGCGTTCTCCAACGACATCCAGCCCTTCCTGGTCGCCGACGCGCTGGGCGACTTCTCCGAAGACCGCCACAAGATGACCCTCGAATACGCGGCACGGTGCTGCGCCATGGTGGTCCGAACCGAGGACGTGCTCGCATGAGCGCCCTGCTTGAGCAGGTTCTCGCGCTGGAACTGCCCGCCTTCGCGATCATCCACCGTCCCGAAAGCGGCTCCGCCGGCGCGCTGGACGTCCTGACCGGCCAGGTGACCGAGTACAAGTCGCTGGACGACATCCCGTTGGCCGACGACTCCGGGCCGGGTCCCGCGCTCGACACGCTGGTGCTCGTCCCCTACCGGCAGCTGGCCGATCGCGGCTTCGCCGCGCGGGACGACGCCACGCCCCTGCTCGGGATGAGCCTCACCGCTCGCGACACGGTGCCGGTTGCCGAAGCGCTCGCCGGCTTCCCGCAGGTCCCGACGGAATTGGCCGACGGACACTTCGACGTGGACGACGACGCCTATGCGCAGATGGTGCGTCAGATCGTCACCGAGGAGATCGGCACCGGCGAGGGTGCCAACTTCGTGATGAAGCGCTCGTTCGTCGCGGACATCGGCGACTACTCGCTGACCAGCGCCCTCTCGTTCTTCCGGCGGCTGTTGGAGCGCGAGGAGAAGGCCTACTGGACCTTCATCATCCACACCGGCCGCAACACTCTCGTCGGTGCGACACCGGAGCGCCACGTCTCGCTCGTCGGCGGCACGGCCGTCATGAACCCGATCAGCGGCACGTACCGGTATCCGTCCGGCGGCCCCAGCCTGCAGGGGGTCATGGAGTTCCTCGCCGACACCAAGGAGACCGACGAGCTCTACATGGTCCTCGACGAGGAACTGAAGATGATGGCCCGGCTGTGCGATGACGGCGGGCGCGTCCACGGGCCGTACCTGAAGGAAATGGCGCGGCTGGCGCACACCGAATACCTGATCGAGGGCAGGACCAACCGCGATGTGCGCGAGGTCCTGCACGAGACGATGTTCGCCCCGACCGTCACCGGAAGCCCGCTGGAGAGCGCCGCCAAGGTCATCTCGCGCTACGAGCCGAAAGGACGCGGCTACTACAGCGGGGTCGCCGCGCTGATCGGACGGGACGCGGCCGGACAGCAGACACTTGACTCGGCGATCTTGATCCGGACGGCCGACATCGATCCCGGCGGCCGGATGAACATTTCCGTGGGGGCCACACTGGTGCGCCACTCCGACCCGATGGCTGAGGCCGCCGAGACCCACATCAAGCTGGCGACCCTGCTCAACGCGCTCAAGTCCGACCGTTCATCCGGCTACGCGGCCAACCCGGAGGTCCGCGCCGCCCTGGAGCGCCGCAACGAGGGGATCGCGGACTTCTGGCTCCGGGACAAGGATGACCGCCCGTCGGCCGGGGCCTCGCTGGACGGCATGACGGCACTGGTCGTGGACGCGGAGGACACCTTCACCGCGATGCTCGACCAGCAGTTGCGGTCACTGGGGTTGTCCGTGGAGGTCCGCCGCTTCGACGAGCCGTACGACGTGGCGGCCTACGACCTGACGGTCTTCGGTCCCGGTCCGGGAGATCCGCGGATGACCTCCCACCCCAAGATCGCCAAGCTGCGGCAGTCGATCGACACCGCGCTGGCGAGTCGCCGGCCGATGCTGGCCGTGTGCCTGAGCCATCAGGTGCTCAGCACGAAGCTCGGCTTCGAGCTGCACCGCCGCGAGGTACCCAACCAGGGCGTACAGCGTGAGATCGAACTGTTCGGCGTGCCCGAACGAGTCGGCTTCTACAACACGTTCGCCGCGCACAGCGCGGTGAGCGAGCGAACCGTCGAAGGGATCGGCGTGGTCGAGGTGAGCCGAGACCAGGAGACCGGCGAGGTGAACGCGCTACGCGGGCCGGGCTTCGCCTCGATGCAGTTCCACGCCGAGTCGGTGCTCACCGTCGACGGCCCGCGCATCATCAGAGAGGCGATACAGGGGGTGCTCGGCCGATGAGAGTGGATGTCGTCTGGTGGGACCTGGCCAGGTCCCACCAGACCGTCGAATCCCTGGAGAAGGACCTTCGTGACGGCTCCGTCGAGCCGTGGCACGAGGTCAAGGGACTGCGCCTGAAGCTGTGGATCGCCGACCGTGAACGCGGCCGTTGGGGCGCGGTCATGTGGTGGGATCCGGACGTTCCGGCAGATCAGCAGCTGCCCCCCAACCGTGCGGCCGAGCTGATCGGGTACGCACCCGACCACCGCGCCAGCTTCGACGTCGCAGCGGTGGCCGAGGGGATCGACTCTCTCGGCCTCGCCTTCTCCGCCGGGCCCTCGATACCGGCACAAGCTGTGGAGCGCCGATAATGCACCGATACATGGTCGTAGACGCCTTTGCCAGCGAGCCGCTGCTCGGCAACCCGGTCGCCGTCTTCTTCGACAGCGAGGACCTGACCGGTGAGACGATGCAACGCATCGCGAAGGAGATGAACCTCTCCGAGGTCACCTTCGTGCTGCCGGCCGAGCAAGGCGGCGACGCACGGATCAGGATCTTCACTCCGGTGAACGAACTGCCGTTCGCAGGGCACCCGATGCTCGGCACAGCCTTCGCGCTCGGTCGGGCGTGGGGACGCGACAGGCTGCGGCTGGAGACCGCGATGGGTGTCATCCCGTTCGAGCTGGGCACCCGCGACGGCGCCGCGTGGGTCCAGATGGAGCAGCCGGTTCCCAGTTCGAAGCCCTACGATCTCGCCACGGAGCTCCTGGCCGCACTCGGGGTCGGGTCATCGACGGCCCCGGTCGAGATTTACCGCAACGGGCCGCGTCACGTGTTCGTGGGGTTGAGCGACGTCGAAGCGCTTTCCGCTCTCCACCCGGATCATCGCGCCCTCTCGCGCTTCCCCGATATGGCCGCCAACTGCTTCGCCAAGGCAGACGGGGGTTGGCGGACGCGGATGTTCTCCCCCGCCTACGGTGTGGTCGAGGACGCGGCGACCGGTTCCGCTGCCGGGCCTCTCGCGATTCACCTGGCCAGACACGGGTTCGCCGAATACGGGCAGGAGATCAAAATTACCCAGGGCGTGGAAATGGGACGCCCGTCGGTCATGAGGGCGACCGCCGAGGGGGTCGGCGAGTCAGTCAGTTCGGTCCACGTCGGCGGGCACGCCGTCATGGTTGCCGAGGGAACAATCAACGTCTAGCGGGGGACCTTTCATGGACGCAAGTGGATACGAGTCCCTCAGCGGGAAGGTCGACCTCTCCTTCCCCGAGTACGACCAGCCGCCGTCGGAGCCTCTCCAGCTGGTGCGCAGCTGGCTTTCCGAGGCACGGGAAAGCGGAGTCCGCGAGCCCAGCGCGCTGGCGCTGGCCACCGCGGACTCCCGCGGCCGCGCCTCCAACCGGATAGTCGCCATCACCGATGTCACTGACCTCGGTCTGGTGTTCACCAGCCACAGCTGCAGCCAGAAGGGACGCGAACTCGCTGCTACGGGGTGGGCGTCGGGTTTGCTGTACTGGAGAGAGACCGGTCAGCAGATCATTCTCTCCGGTCCCGTCGTGCTCCTGCCCGAGGCCGAGTCGGACGCCCTGTGGTCCGCCCGGCCGATTCCGTTGCACGCCATGTCGACGGTCACCCGGCAGAGTGAGCCGCTGGAGGACCTGGAGGACGTCGAGGCCCTGCGCGCCAGGGCACGCAGCCTGGAACTGACCGGGTCGCCCCAGCCCCGGCCGGAGTTCTTCGTCGGCTACCGGCTGCAGCCCGACGTCGTCGAATTCTGGTCCGCGAGCTCGGATCGGCTGCACCGCAGGTTGCGCTATGACCGCGACTCGCTCGAGTGGCGTACGAGCCGGCTGCAACCGTAGTCCCCGCTCTTTCGACAAACCCTCCTGGCGCTCACCGCCTTTCACCGCTTTGGCGGCATCGTCGTCGTGCCCGGATACGCCCGACCCTTTCCATGAGGAAGAGACCATGCCTTTTACCGCGGAACAGATCCTGGATCTTCCGTTCGATGTCCAGCCCGATCCGGACGAGTTCATCCGTGCCGCCATGGAGTGGCACTTCAATCCCGAGACCGGCTGCAAGTTCTGGCTGGACCGAGCCGCTACGCTCGGCTTCGATCCGCGAGCCGATGTCAAGACGTACGAGGACCTCCGGCTCTTCCCGAACGTGGCTGCGGAGCTTCGCGACGTCCGTGGCGAGGACCTGATTCCCAGGGGATACGGAAGCCAGCCCGACGTGGTCGGGTTCTTCGAAAGCGGCGGCACCACCGGCGCCCCGAAGCGGGTCGTGCTGATGCGGGACTGGCTGGACCGCATGGTGAGCTGGAGCAACGCGAACCTCGACCGCCACGGTGTGCCGCGCGGAGGGAACTGGCTGGGAGTCATCCCGACCGGGCCGCACGTCGTGGGCACCCTGTTCCGGCAGCACGCCGTCACGCACGGCCGCCATGGCTTCACGATCGACCTCGATCCGCGCTGGGTGAAGCGGCTCATCGCCGACGGTCAGTTCGGGCAGGTCGACGCCTACGCCCAGCACCTCATCGACCAGGCCGCCGACGTCCTGCGGACGCAGGACGTCGGCCTGCTCACCATCACGCCCCCGCTGCTGGAACGGCTGGCCAGGAACGAGAAGCTGGTCGCCCTGGTGAACGAGCGGGTGAAGTGCATCAGGTGGGGAGGCACTCAGATGGACGCCGACTCCCGGCGCATCTTCAAGACCGAGGTGTTCCCCGAGGTCGCGCTGTGCGGCGAGTACGGAAGCACGATGATCATCGGGGTTGCGGGCGAGCGTGCCGGGATCTCCCTCGACGATCCGTGCGTCTTCGACTCGTTCTCCCCCTACGTGACCTTCACGGTCGTCGATTCGAAGAGCCTAGAGCCGGTGCCCTACGGAGAGCGGGGCCGGGTGCTGGTCAACCACGTCAGCAAGTCCTTCCTGCTGCCCAGCAACCTGGAACGTGACCTTGCCACTCGCATTCCGCAGGTGAACGACTTGGTCGGGGACTCGGTCGCCGACATCTCCACGGTCGCGGTGTTCGAGGACGAGGACGTCATCGAGGGGGTTTACTGATGATCGACCTGCCCGCGCTCGGTGCAACGGGCGCCTTCCGCGCCAGCAACAGGCAGACGGTCACCGATGTGGCAGGCACTGCCCTCGCGGAACTGAGCCTCGTGCCGCCGTTGTACGTCAACCGCACCATGGCGGCGCTGCGCCGGGGCAGCGCCATGCCGGCCGACGAACGGGCCGACGCGATGATCCGTGCGGCCACGCTCTTCGCGACCGCGACGATCGACGGCCTGACCGTCGAGGAGTACCAATACGCTGTCAGTAGGGTCGGTGGTGTCCCGATCTCCTCCGTCGTCGGGGCGACCACGACGGTCGCCGAGCGGGTGGCGAAGGCTCATTCGAGCGTCCAGTACGCGCGCCCACAGGGGGCGGTCGACAACTGGCGCGATCCGCTGACGCGGACCGGGCGTTCGGTGTGGGCACGGCGCGGAGACGTGTTCGCCGTGCACGCCGCGGGCAACCATCCCGGCACCCACAGCATCTGGCCGGAGGCACTGGCGCTGGGCTACCGCGTCGCGGTCCGCCCGTCCAGCCGCGATCCCTTCACGCCGCACCGGCTTGTGACGGCACTGCGGAGCGCGGGATTCGCCGACGACCAGGTGGTGCTCCTGCCCACCGACCACGCCGGTGCCGACGCCATTCTGCGCGGCGCCGACCTGGGGATGGTGTACGGCGGCGAGGAGGTGACCCGCAAGTACGGCGAGGCCGCGACGGTGCTGCCGCAGGGGCCGGGTCGGTCGAAGATCCTCATCACGGCCGATGTGGACTGGCGCGACCACCTGGACGTGATCGTCGCGTCCGTGAGCGGCCACGGCGGGACGGGATGCGTGAACACGACGGCCATCTTCGTGGAGGGCGACCCGACTCCGCTCGCCGAGGCCGTCGCGGCGCGGTTGTCCGCGATGCCCTGTCTGCCGCCCGAGGACGACAAGGCCGTACTCCCCGTACAGCCGGTCGCGGTCGCCAAGGCGATCGAAACGCACCTGCTCAAGAAGGCTGCGGGCGCCCGGCCCTGGCTCGGCGGCGACGGCATCGTGGGCGAACTCGGGGACGGGAGCGCCGCGCTGATGCCGGCCGTCCACCAACTCGACGATCCAGCCGCTCCGCAGGCAGGCGTGGAACTGCCGTTCCCTTGCGTGTGGATCGCGCCGTGGACACCCGAGGCCGGTACGGAGCCGCTGAAGAACACGCTCGTGCTCAACGCGATGACTCACGACACCCAGCTCATCGACCGCCTGCTCGACGAGCCGACCATCAGCAACCTGTACCTGGGAAGCCAGCACACCTACTGGATGGATCCCTCGGTACCGCACGATGGCTACCTGGCCGACTTCCTCATGCGGAACAAGGGCGTCATCCGGAACGGACTCCCCGTGCCTGCCAGCCGCCACTGAAAGTGGTTCCGGCAACGTTCACGTTCGCACCGTGAGCGTGGTTCCGATATCGCCCGCGGCGGCTCGCCACCGGGACGCTCCCTCCAACTCCAACGAGATCGAAAGGGTCATACCTTGTCCCACTCCGTCGAACCGGCCGACGTCCTGATCGTCGGCGGCGGGTCGGCCGGCGCAGTGCTCGCCGCGCGCCTGAGCGAGAACCCCGCCCGGCGCGTCGTGCTGCTCGAGGCCGGGCCGGACTACGGCCCCACCCAATTCCCCGACGCGCTGCTCGACGCCAACCGCATCGCCGATCTCGATCACGACTGGGGATACACCTCACGGGGCGGGCGACTGAGCCCCTCGATGGTCGCTCTGCGCGGCAAGGTGATGGGCGGGAGTTCCGCCGTCAACGCCGGCGCCGCCCTCCGCGCCCGCGCCCGCGACTTCGCCCGCTGGGCCGGGAACGGGCTCGACGACTGGAGCTTCGCTGACGTGCTGCCGTACTTCCGCGCCCTGGAAAACACCCCCACCGGCGAGGACGAGTTTCACGGGCGAAGCGGGCCGATGCCCGTGCGCCAACTGACCGACTCCGAGCTGACCCCCGCGCACCGTGGCTTCATCGACGCCGCAGTCGCCCTTGGCCACAAGCGGATCACCGACTTCAACGGTGCCGAGCAGGACGGCGTCGGAGCCTTCGCGGTCAACGTCCTCGATGGGATCCGACAGAACACCGCACTGGTCTACCTCACCGCTGAGGTGCGCGCTCGCCCGAATCTCACCGTGCACGGCGCCGTCACCGTCGACCGGGTCCTGTTCCGCGGTGGCACTGCGACCGGAGTGGTCACCGCCGACGGGACCGTGCACAATGCCGACGAGGTGATCCTCTCTGCCGGGACCTATGGAAGCGCGGCGATCCTGCTGCGCTCCGGCATCGGCCCCGCCGGCGAACTGGCGTCTCTCGGCATCGAGCCCCTCGCCGACCTACCCGTCGGACAACACCTGCAAGACCACCCTTTCTGCCCCGCGGTCTATGCACTCGCCCCGGGACGAGGGGAGATGGCTCCGGCCCTCGGCGCGCTGCTGTGGACCGCCTCCAGCGAGGCCGCGGACGGTGAACTCGACCTGAACGTCGTCGCCGTGCATCCCAACGGGGCTCCGTTCATGCCCGCCGGCGGCGTCATCGCCCTGTCCACGGCTCTCGTGCTCCCCGACGCGCAGGGCACGGTGCGCCTCGCCAGCCGCGATCCGCTTGCCCAGCCCTTGATCGACCACAACTACCTCGGCACCGAGCGCGACCGCCGACGCATGCTCGAAGGCGTACGAATCGCCCGTGATCTGGCCCGCGACCCGGCACTCGCGCCGTCGCTCGCAGGGCTTCTGATGCCGCGCGAACTGCCCGACGACGCCGAGGAACTGACGCGGGTGATCGAATCCAGCCTCTCCATCTACGGTCACCCCACCTCCACCGCCCCTATGGGTGCCGCCGACTCGCCTCAGGCCGTCGTCGACTCCCGCGGAGCCGTGCACGGACTCGCCGCCCTGCGTGTCGTGGACGCCTCGATCATCCCGTACGTGCCCTCCAGCGTCACCAACCTCACCACGATCATGCTCGCCGAACGCATCGCCCACCTCGGCTACAACCACTGATACCCATAGGCTGCCGAGAGGCCGGCCACTCACCTTGATCATTCTGGGGCCGAGCCCCAGGCCCCGCGTTCCTGTACGTCACCGCCGCTTCCCTGGCTGAACCCGACGGGAGTTCAGCCAGGGAAGCTCGGCTTGGGGCGCGGCGAGCGCCGCATCCGATGGGTGCGGTGGTTCGGCGCACTTCACGCAGGCGCCAGGCCACGTGGAGGCTCGGAACCCGCGTCAGGCTGAATTGCTGCGTCTGGGGCTGCTCTGCAGGAACGGACTGCAGGTCTTCAGGGTCCTCTGGACGGGACTTGTTTCGAGCATGCGGATGGAGTCCAGCGCGCTGAGCCTATCGGCCAGGTAGTCATGCAGTTCACTGGGACTCTTGCACAGGACGAGGCCCACCAGGTTGGTTGGGCCGGTGGTGGAGGCCAGGAAGGCTAGCTCCCTGTGCTGGATCAGGGTGCTCGCTACCTGGTTCAGGTGCGCGGGGGCGACCGACATCCACAGCAGGGCTTGCGTGGTGATGCCGTATACCTCCGCACTTATCTCGACGTCGAAGGTGAGCATGCCGCTGGCCTGCAAAGCAGCGAGTCGGCGCGTAATGGTCGAGGGAGACTGGCCGGTCTCGGCGGCGAGGTCTGTGTAGCTGATGCGGCCGTTGTTCTGCAACGCGGCCAGGAGGTGCCAGTCCGCCTGGGTCAGGGATGAGCGGAACTTGGGCTCGTCAGCGTCATCTGACGAGTCGAGTGCTCGGCACAGTTGTTCCTGCTGCTCGTTGGTGAGAGCGGTAGTGTGCCCCTGCCAGGCGGTGGGACCGCCTAAGTAGGTATGCAGCAGGCGGTGCGCCGACACCTCGGCGATGTTGGCCACACGGGGGATCTCGCGGAACAGCAGCGTATGGTGCGCCGCGGAGCTCATGACGAAGCAGATCTCGGTTCCCCCGGACACGAGCCGCACCCAGGTGGTGTCGTCCCGCCGAGCCAGGCTCTGCGCGACACTCTGAGCGGTGTTCGGGCTGGCCGTGAGCCTCAGAATCCACTTCCCACCTGACGCTTGCCGCGGGTTCGCCACCCCGACAACGCGAAGCGACAGCTCGCTGCTCAGTCGCCCGTAGCGACGAGCGACTGTTTGCGTGGAGACGCCCAGAACCTCGGCGATCCGGCTGAACGGCGCCCGACCGTCGATACGCAGGGCATGAATAATACAGTGGTCCAATTCATCGACTGCGGGGACCGTTGGCTCAGAAAAATCGCCCACTGGCCGTCTAGGGCCAGGAACGCTCAGCACGGTTTGCGGCACCAGTTTCCCCCCGGGTAGCATGTGGCATGACCTCGTCAAGGACTTGACTGTCGGCGACGGCGTTTTTCATCACCAGGGCCCCGGCGAGTTCCGTGCCATGGTGATGGTCAGCCAGTTCTCGTGATCGGTCATGCTTTGCCGGACTTGACGCGCGGGCATGGAGTCGCACGATCGTGGTTTGAGGAATACGTGTTCCGTATCACCAGCCTGCCGGCCTCGGACGCGAGACTCAGTGACCTGGCGGCTCGTCAACAGCTGCACTGGTCCGCCGAGTACCGGCACCACGTTCTGGAAGGCACCTTCGAGGAGGAGCGCCGCCAGGCCCGCACTGCGCGGCTGCCCGGGAACCTCTCCACCCTGCACGACCTGGCATTCCAATGCAGCCGCTGCCACTACACCAGCCCCCCGACCAGCTCATGAACCACTACGCACCATGACCATCACCACGAGGTGGACATCGATAGGTCAAATCGATAGGTCAAGAGGGACGCGCCGGGGTCCTGACTCATCGCCAGGGCTCGATCGGCGGAACCCACTAGGTCAATCTAGGAGGCGAGTGTACATGTTCTCGCTCTGCGTGGGTATGACGGTCTGCCCGGGGGGGCTGACGATTAATAACTTCGGTGTTGTGTGCGGTGGTTGCCTCGTAGGATCCCGGTGTGATGGAGGGGATCGAGGCGGCGCTGGTGGAGAAGTTCGCACGGTTGCTGCCGCATCTGGATGAGCGACGCCGACGTCTGGTACTCGGCGCGGATGCGCGGGCGCTGGGACGCGGCGGGATCCGGGTGGTGGCGCGTGCCGCAGGGGTTTCGGAGGACACCGTCTCGCGCGGGGCTGCTGAACTGGACGCAGGGATGTCGCCCTCGGTGCGCGTGCGTCGGCCCGGGGCGGGGCGCAAGCGGCTGCGCGAGCACGACCCCGGCCTGGTAGCCGCGCTCTTGGCGCTGGTGGAGCCCGTGAAGCGCGGAGATCCGGAGTCCCCCTTACGGTGGACGACGAAGTCGACCCGCAAACTGGCCGCCGAACTGTCGGCAAAGGGGCACCGCATCGGCGCGGACACCGTGGCCGCCATGCTGAAGGAGGAGGGCTTCTGCCTGCGGGCGGCCTCGCGGACCACCGAGGGTGCCCGGCATCCCGACCGGGATGCCCAGTTCCGCTACATCAACGACAAGGTCTGCGAGTTCACGCAGGCAGGCGAGCCGGTGCTCAGCGTGGACACCAAAAAGAAGGAGGTGCTCGGCGACTACGCGGTGGCCGGTCGTGAGTGGCACCGCGCCGGTCAGCCCGCGCGGGTCCGCACGCACGACTTCCCGGAGAAGGGCGCGCAGAAGGCGATGCCCTACGGGATCTACGACCTGGCCGCGGACGCCGGGTGGGTCTCGGTGGGCTACGACGGGGACACCGCGGCGTTCGCCGTGGCCACCCTGCGCCGCTGGTGGGAGGCGGAGGGACGGGCCCGCTACCCGGACGCGACCCGGCTGCTGATCACCGCAGACGCCGGCGGAGCGAACGGCTGCCGGGTGCGGGCCTGGAAGAAGGAGCTCGCCGACTTCACCTGCGCGGCCGGCCTGGAGGTCATGGTCTGCCACTTCCCTCCGGGGACATCGAAGTGGAACAAGATCGAGCACCGCCTGTTCTCCCGGATCATCACCAACTGGCGCGGCAGGCCGCTCACGAGCCATGAAGTCGTCGTTAACACCATCGGCGCGACCACGACCCGCACCGGGCCCACCGTCCGCGCCGAACTCGACCCCGGCGCCCACCCGACCGGCACCACCGTGCCCGACCACGTCATGGACCGGCTCCCCCTGGAGCCGCACGAGTGGCACGGCACCTGGAACTACAGCATCCGACCCGAGCCGCTCGGACCCGAACCCCCGCGCCCGGCACCGGAGTTCGGCCGCTTCCCCGCGGAGGACAAGGCTCCCGCATAGCTGCACCATCCCAGCCTGACCGGCATGGAGCCCGCCGCCTGGCAGACTCTGCTCGGCCGCTACCGCGACTACCGGGACGAGCACCCGCCGATCATGATCCCCGGCAAGAAGACCGGCCCCGGCACCGGCAGTCGCTACCTCTCCATCGCCGACCGCCTCCTGGTCTGCGTCCTCAAGAGACCCGCTGGTCCCTGCCCCAGCCGCCGCTGGCGTCCCTCCTCGGCGTCTCCGAGGCCATGATCGGCGCCCCGCCGTCCGCGACGTCGGCCGCGACCTCGCGGCTCTCGGGCCCACCGTACCCACTGGTGCCATCACCGTGACCACCGCCGAGCAACTCGCCGCCATCGCCGGACACACCCTCGTCCCGGAGAGCACCAAGATCCCGAAGTAATTTTCCGGCAGCCCCCAGGGCTCAGCGTGGGAGCGCAGGAACGTAGCCCAACTCGGTCCGTTACGTCGTGGGGCCGGGTCGATGCCGTGCCTCGTGAGGATCTCCCAGACGGTGGAGGGCGCCACCGTGATCCCGAGACCTGCCAACTCCCCGATACCCCCAGCCGTCGTACTGGCGGGCCATGCGCAGCACGAGCCTCGTGATCGAGGGATGCCGGCGCGGACGCCCCGGGTTCTTGCGCCGCGATTTCTCCGTCCAGCGTCGTTTCACCAGGTTCCGGTGCCACTTGAGGATCGTCGCGGGATTGACGGGAAGTCGCAGGCCCCGTGCTGGGCTCGAGGTATCAGAGCCAGGAACGCGGCGAACAACGCCCGATCCGCCCATGTCAGCTTCGGGCGCGCGGTCACGCGACGCTCGAGCAGCGCGACTTGGTGGCGAAATCGAAGGATCTCCGCGTCTGCTTCACCGAGCCTGAGTCGAGCTTCCTTCGCTGAACTCCCGTCGAGTTCAGCGAAGGAAGCGGCGGTGGCGTGAAGGAATGCGCGGCCTGGGGCTGGGCCCCGGAGCAACCATCGTGATCACTCGTGAAAGCTCGAAGAATTCACGAATAATCGAGGTCAGCCGACCGGCGTCTCACTGGTCGCGATGAGCCTGCGGTATTCCTTGGCGTCCAGGATGAGGTTCTCGTCCGACGGGTCGAACATCATGCCGTAGACGGCGTGAAAACCCTGGTAGTCAAGCTGGCAGAACTGCAGCGTTTGAACGACCGGGGCGAGGTACTCCTCGAGGGTCCGTCGGGCGAGGCCTTCCGCGGCGTAGGTCTCCGGGGTGCTGCCGACCGTGACGGCCAGCCAAGCCTTCTTGCCGTGCAGCGCGGAGGCGGAACCGTCGAAGGTGAAGGCGAAACCGTAAACCAGCACCGCGTCGAACCACGCCTTGAGCATCGAGGTTACGTTGTACCAGTAGACCGGGAACTGGAGAACGACGGTGTCGTGCTCGCGCAGCAGCTGCTGCTCGCGTGCGACATCGATGTTGAAATCGGGGTAAGCCTCGTAGAGGTCGTGGACGGTGACGTTGTCCAGGTCCTTGATCTCGGCGAGCCGGGTGGCGTTGGCACGGGATTCCGTGAGGTTCGGGTGGGCGACAATGACGAGGGTGCGATTGGTGGTCACTGACTGTTCCATTTCTCGTGTAGGACGCGAACCCGTGTGCGTCATCACTGTCAATGTTGGCGAGCGGGTCGGCCGTGTCCGCGGTCATGCGTTCTTCTCGAGCGCTTTGAGAGGGCGATCGTCTCGGAACGAGCGGCTGTGTCTCTGTAAGTAAAGGCGGTCGGTGATCCGAGCGGCGTTTGTCACGCAATATTGACGGACTCGTTCCACCGGCGACCGTCCCGGTGGTGGATATTCACGCGCACCCCCAACGCCCCGGGGCTTCGGCACAGTCGGCGGGCGTCCGGTTCGTGACGGTCTGTCGGGCAGGACGGGCCGGGAAGCGTGACAGGCGCGGTCTCCCAGATCATGGAGTTCTCTACGCCCGTGATCCGAGTGGAAGACCGTGCCTGCCTGCGCATCATCGCCGAGAACGCCCGCTCTTGAGCAGCTCCGCGGGGCAGCGCCGGTGCTGCCCGGCGAGGCCCCGGGCCTGCTGGAACGTCTCGCCGAGGTGCCGGACCCACGTGATCCGCGCGGGGTGCGCCACCGCTGGCCGTCGTCCTCGCCCTGGCCGCGTGCGCGGTCCTGGCCGGGGCCACCTCCCTGCCGGCGGTAGGCGAGTGGATCACCGACGCGCCCGCCCACGTGCTCGCCGAGGTCGGCGTCCCCGATCCGGTGCTCCCCGCCCGGCAACGGCCCTCCGAGTCCGGGTGCGGCGACTGCCGGCCCGGATCGACGGCGACGCCCTCGCCGCGGCGGTCGGGCGCCGGCTCGCGGACCGCTGCCCCCATACGGCCGGGTCGCGCGCGCTGGCCGTGGACGGCAAGAGCCTGCGGGGCGCCGCGAAGGCCGGCGGGCGGAAGATCCACCTGCTCGCCGCCCTGGACCACGCCACCGGCCTGGTCCTGGCCCAGCTCGACGTCGGCGACAACCAGCGAGATCACCCGCTTCCAGCCGCTGCTGGACACCGTCGCCGACCTCGCCGGGGTCGCGGTGACCGCCGCCGCCCTGCACACCCAGCGCGAGCACGCCGCCTACCGGCTGGGACGCCAGGCCCACTACATCGTCATCGTCAAGGGCAACATGAAGAAGCTCCGCAGGCAGCTCAAGACCCCTCCCTGGAAGGACATCCCACTCCAGGGCCGGGTCCGGGGCACAGGCCACGGCCGCGCGGAGATCCGCCGGATCAAGGTGGCCACCGTGAACAACCTGCCGTTCCCCGGGGACGGCATCCCCTGGATCCTCGACAACGCCGACCGCGAAGAACTCGGCACACCCGCCTGCCGCGCCCGCCGCCCCGGACGCCCACGTCCCCGCCCCCACCGGCCGCGCCCCCTACCCGAACCCGCCCACCGACGACCCCACCGCGGACTGGCCGATGTGGCCCGGCGACCACCATGCGACCACCAGCTGACCCGGCAACAGAAAGAGCCGGCACCTGGTCTCCCAAGTACCGGCCCAACCGACTTCACAGTCGGGACGACAGGATTTGAACCTGCGACCCCTTGACCCCCAGTCAAGTGCGCTACCAAGCTGCGCCACGTCCCGTTGCGCTCACTCGCGGTGACCCGCGTGATCGCGCGAACAGAACTTTACCCCACCTTCGGGGGTGGGCCGAAGAGGGCCCGGGGAGAGCCGGGGACAATCGGTCGTATGACGAACATGGGTGCATCGGATGCCAGGGACCGGGACCCGGAGGGGAGGGCACGCAGCGCGCGGCCCCGGGACGGGCTCGGCCGGCCGCTGCCCTACGGCACCGAGGGGGTTCCCCGGCAGCCGGAGGGTGTCGTGCGGCGGCCGCAGGAGACGGTCACCGAGGCGCAGGCGCTGCTGGACACCGGGAAGCCGTTCCATGCGCACGAGGTGTTCGAGGACGCCTGGAAGTCGGGGCCCGAGGAGGAGCGCGCGCTGTGGCGGGGGCTCGCCCAGCTGGCGGTGGGCCTCACTCACGCGGCGCGTGGGAACGCCGTCGGCGGGGCACGGCTGCTGCGGAGGGGCGCGGGGGCGCTTGCGGACTGGGAGACGGAGCAGGGCGAGGACCGGCCGTACGGGATCGATCTCGCCGGGCTCACCCGGTGGGCGCGCGAGCTGGCGGCGCGGGTGGAGAGCGGGGGCGGACCCGTGGACGCGGAGGGCGAGGCGCCCCGGCTCCGTTCCTGACGGAACCGGTGCCGTCGCAGGGTGTGTGGACGCGGTGCACCCGCTGTCAGTGGCATGCGGCAGACTCGGGGCGTGCGAAAGATTCATGTCATCGGTATCGGCGCGGGCGACCCCGACCAGCTGACCCTGCAGGCGGTCAAGGCGCTGCGGAGCACGGACGTGTTCTTCGTGCTCGACAAGGGCGAGGTGAAGAGCGATCTGACCCAGCTCCGCCGGGACATGCTGGAAGCGCATCTGCCCGCGGGCTCTTACCGGGTGGTGGAGGCCCGTGACCCGGAGCGGGACCGGAAGGCGGGTGGGTCGGCGTACTCGCCGGCGGTGGAGGACTGGCGCAGCGCCCGCGCCGGGATCTACGCGCGCCTGATCGCCGAGGAGCTGGGCGAGGACGGCACCGGCGCCTTCCTGGTGTGGGGCGATCCGGCGTTGTACGACAGCACGCTCGGGATTCTGCAGGAGGTGCTGGAGCGCGGCGCGGTCGCGTTCGAGTACGACGTCATACCCGGCATCAGCAGTGTCTCCGCGCTGGTCGCCCGGCATCGCACGGGCCTGAACCGGGTGGCCCGGCCGGTGCAGATCACCACCGGGCGGCGGCTGGCCGAGGGCTTCCCCGAGGGCGTGGACGACGTGGTCGTGATGCTGGACGCGCACCAGGCCTTCCGGGAGTACGCCGGGGAGGACATCGACATCTACTGGGGGGCCTACATCGGCACCCCGGACGAGCTCCTCGTCTCCGGCCCGATCGCCGAGGCCGGTCCGCGCATCGAGCGGGTGCGGGCCGAGGCACGCGAGCGCAAGGGCTGGATCATGGACACGTATCTGCTGCGCAGAAACCCCGGGGATCAGTAGCGGCGCCGGCCCCGGGCCGGGGAAACGGTCGTATGAAGCCGAAAACCGGGTGAGCAGGGCACCGGGCTTGGTCATACTCGGGCCATGTCCGGCTCTCCCGTCCGTTTCCGCGATCCACGCAGCACGGAGTACGACTTCCTGGACTCGATCCTGGTCCACTGCCCGCGCTGTGACCGCGTCGCCCGCGTCGAGCGGCAACCGCACCCCGAAGCACGGCCGCTGTTCGCGCCCCGGCGTCTGGTCTGCCGCTCCTGCGGTCTGTCCCGGACGTGGGAGGGCCGGGGCATCGGCCCGTGGGCGGGCTCGGGGGGACCCGCCGAGGACCCCTACTTCCGCACCCGTCTGTGGCTCCAGCGGGAAACCCGGCACGGCCGGCTGTGGGCGTACGACCTGCGGCACCTCGACCTGATCCGCCGCTGTGCCGCCGCCGATCTGCGCGAGCGCGCTCCTTGGTACGACACCGGGCAGAAGATGACCCTGGTCGCCAGGCTGCCGGTGTGGATCAAGTCCGCCAAGAACCGGGACGAGGTGCTGCGCACCGTCGACCGGATCCGGAAGTCGGTCCTCACTCAGGGCTGATCCCGAGCCACTCCCGTACGCCCGCCACGCCGGACACCGCCGTCACGCCCTGCGCGAGCGGGGGGCGCCGTACGACGACGACGGGCAGGCCGAGTTCACGCGCCGCCGTCAGTTTCGCGGCCGTGGCCTCGCCGCCGCTGTCCTTGGTCACCAGCACCTCGATGCGATGGGCGCGCAGCAGCTCCGTCTCGTCGGCGACGGTGAACGGGCCGCGGGCGAGGACCAGTTCGGTGTCCGGCGGCATGGGCGGCTCGGGCGGGTCGACCGACCGTACGACGAAGTGCAGATCCGTCAGGTGGGCGAACACGGCGAGGCCCAGGCGTCCGGTGCTGAGGAACACCCGGCGGCCGAGGCCGGGCAGCGCCTCGGCGGCGCCGGCCAGGGACGGGACGTCGTACCAGCGGTCGCCGGGGCCCGGTCGCCAGCCGGGGCGGCGCAGGACGACCAGGGGAACTCCCGTGGCCGCCGCCGCGTGCGCCGCGTTGGCCGTGATCGCCTCGGCGAAGGGATGGGTGGCGTCGACCAGGGCGTCCACGTGCTGCGTGCGCAGCCAGTCGGCCAGGCCCTGCGCACCGCCGAAGCCGCCGATCCGTACCTCGCCCGCCACCGCTCCCGGCCGCGCGACCCGGCCGGCCAGGGACGTCGTCACCCGGATCCCGGGCCGTGCGGCGAGATCGGCGGCGAGTCGGCGGGCCTCGGTGGTGCCGCCGAGGATCAGGACGTGCGCGGGCATAGGGGTGAGGGTACGAGGTGGTACGGGACGGTCCGCGGGGCGGGTCGCTACGGTCTTGGGTCATGGAGGTCATGGATTCCGTGCGTGGCGTGCTGATCGATATCGACGGTGTTCTCACCGTCTCCTGGAAGCCGCTGCCGGGCGCGGTGGAGGCGCTGCGCGCGATCCGCGCGGCGGGGCTCGGCGTGGCGCTGGTGACCAACACGACGTCCCGGACCCGGGCGTCGATCGCCGAGACGCTGAGCGGGGCCGGTTTCGAGGTGCGCGCCGAGGACGTCCTCACCGCGCCCGCGGTCACCGCCGCACACCTCGCCGAGCACTTCCCGGGCGCCCGCTGCGCGCTGCTCAACAGCGGGGACATCGCGGAGGACCTGGGCGATGTCACCCTGGTGGACGACGATCCCGAGGTGGTCGTGTTCGGCGGTGCCGGGCCGGAGCTGGACTACGCCTCGCTCAACCGGGTGTTCGGGTTCCTCCAGCGGGGTGCGCGGCTGGTCGCCATGCACCGGAACCTGTACTGGCGGACCGACGCCGGGCTGCAGCTGGACTCCGGTGCCTTTCTGCTCGGGCTGGAGCAGGCCGCGCGTACAGAGGCGGAGGTGACGGGCAAGCCGTCCCGGGCGTTCTTCGAGGCGGCGCTGGCCCGGCTGGGGGTGGACGCCGGGCAGGCGCTGATGGTGGGCGACGACGTGGAGTCGGACGTGCTCGCGGCGCAACGGGCGGGGCTCACCGGGGTGCTGGTGCGCACGGGGAAGTTCCAGCAGGAGACGCTGGAGGGGGCGAGCGGCACACCGGACCGGGTGCTGGACTCCTTCGCGGACCTCCCGGCTCTGCTGGGGCTAGCGCAGTAGCAGTTGCACCCCGCCCACGATTGTCGCCGCGATCACGAGCTGTTCGAAGAGCCGCTGGTTGATCCTGCTCACAGCCCACTTGCCGAACAGCGCACCGGGGACGACGAACACGGCGAGTGCCGCGTCGAGGAGCAGCGAACGGCCGTCGATCAGGCCCAGGCCCGCGCTGAACGGCACCTTCGAGACATTCACGATGAGGAAGAAGAACGCCGAGGTACCCAGGAAGCCCAGCTTCCGGAACCCGGCGGACAGCAGGTACATCGACATCACCGGGCCGCCCGCGTTGGCGACCATCGTGGTGAACCCGCCGAGCACGCCGTACGAGCGGGCCTTCGCGCGGCCGGCGCGCGAGGTGACCTGCTCCGGTGCCGCCCCGCCGTCCGCCGTGCGCCGCCGCCACACCGTCACCCCCGCCATCAGCAGCAGGATCGCGCCGATCGAGATCCGTACGATCCCGTCGTCGGCCCACATCAGGAACAGCGTGCCGACCACCACCCCGGCTGCGACGGCCGGGAACAGCCGCCACAGGGTGGGCCAGTGGGCGTGCCGCCGGTAGGTGAGCACGGCGAGGACGTCACCGGCGATCAGTACGGGCAGCAGGACGCCGGTGGAGGCGCGGGCGGGCAGGACCGCGGCGAAGACGGCGAGGCTGACCGTGTTGGCCCCGCTCACCGCGGTCTTGGAGAAGCCGACGAGGAGGGCCGCGAAGGCGAGCGCCGCGAACCCCCAGCCGGATATGTGCCAGAGCGTCATCGTGTTCATGCGGGGGCCGATGCTATGTCCTGACAAGCCTCCGGCGTAAGGACCGTCTCGCCTGGTGGCCCCTGCCGCGACCGCTTCAGCCGCTATGACCCGTTCGTGCCGCCCGCTATGACCGTTCCGCGTACTGCGCCCGCAGCTCCCGCTCGAGCACCTTCAGATGTCGTCGGCACGGATGTCGTTGGCGTCGAAGGCGATGGGGGCCCCTCGGCTCGAGCGAAGCCGAGAGCTGGGGGAGGTCGCGTTCATCACGAGGTTGAAGTGGCTGAGCACAGCGCCCTTCGACACTCCGGTCGTCCCGCTCGTGTAGAAGATCACCGCCGGGTGGCACGGGTGACGTACGACGGCAGGGGCTCGGCGTCGGCGGCGAGCTTGTCGAACTCCTCGCCCGGGACGACCACTTCGACGCCGGTGGCCTCGGCGGCGGCCCGGCCGGTCGCCGCCTGGGCCGGGTGCACGAGCAGCAGCGTCGCCCCGCTGTCCCGGAGCACGTGCTCGACCTCGCCGGCCGACAGCAGCAGGTGCACGGGGACGACCACCCCGCCCGGCGCGGCGATCGCGTAGTAGGCGACCGGGAACTCGGCGGTGTTCGGGGCCATCAACGCCACCCGGTCGCCCGGCCGTACCCGAGCCCGGTGAGCGCGCCCGCCCGGGCCGGGGACCTGTGCCACACCTGGGCGAAGGACAGCCGCAGCTCGCCTTCGACGAGCGCCGTCTTCTCGGGGCGACGCCGGGCGTTCTCGGCGAGGACGGCGGCGACGGACAGGGTTGCCTGGAGTGCTGCTCCGTTTCCTTGCTGCGGCTCGACTGACCGGCCCCCCCGGCAGGAAAGGCGCTAGTGCCGCTCGACCAGCACCGCGCTCCCCTGCCCCACGCCCACGCACATGGTCGCGAGCCCCCGCGCGGCGCCGGTGCGGCGCATGCGGTGCAGGAGCGTCGTCAGGATGCGGGCGCCCGAGCAGCCGAGGGGATGGCCGAGGGCGATGGCTCCGCCGGTGGGGTTGACCAGGTCGGGGTCGATGCCCAGTTGGTCGACGCAGGCGAGCGCCTGGGCGGCGAACGCCTCGTTGAACTCGGCCTCCTGGAGATCGGCGATGTCCCAGCCGGCCCGGGCCAGGACCTTGCGGGTGGCGGGGACCGGGCCGATGCCCATCACGTCGGGGTGGACGCCTGCGGAGGCACCCGCGACATAGCGACCGAGGGACTCCAGGCCCAGCTCGTTCAGTGCCTCCTCGCTGACCAGGAGCAGCCCGGCCGCGCCGTCGTTCATCGGCGAGGCGTTGCCCGCGGTGACCGTGCCGCCCTCGCGGAAGACCGGCTTCAGCCTGGACAGCTTATCCAGCGAGGTGTCCTCGCGGACGCACTCGTCCTGCTCGACCGTGATGCCGTCCGGCCGCTCCACGGACAGGAGTTCGTCGTCGAAGTGCCCGTTCTTGCGGGCGGCGGCGGCGAGTTGGTGGCTGCGCAGGGCGAACTCGTCCTGGCGGGCGCGGGAGACGCCGTACCGCTCGGCGACCTCCTCGGCGGTCTCGCCCATGGACAGCAGGCCGTGCAGGTCCTTCATCGCGGGGTTGACCAGGCGCCAGCCGAGCCGGGTGTCGTAGGTCTCGATGCGCTGCGGCAGCGCCTCGTCGGGCCGGGGCAGCACGAAGGGGGCGCGGCTCATGGACTCGGAGCCGCCCGCGATCACGATGTCGGCCTCGCCGGCGGCGATCGTGCGGGCGGCGGCGGTGACCGCTTCGAGGCCGGAGGCGCACAGCCGGTTGACGGTGGCGCCGGGCACCGACTCGGGCAGTCCGGCGAGCAGGGCGGCCATGCGGGCGACGTTGCGGTTGTCCTCGCCGGCCTGGTTGGCCGCGCCCCAGTAGACGTCGTCGATCCGGGCCGGTTCGAGGGCGGGCACCTCGGCCACAAGGTGGCGGATCACGGTCGCCGCCAGGTCGTCGGGCCGGACGGAGGACAGGGCTCCACGCAGCTTGCCGATGGGGGTGCGGCGGGCGGCCGCGAAGTGGACGGGACGCACGGCTTCGACTCCTGACCTACGACCGATCGACGGCGCTGTCGATCGGCGGACCACTCGGGACACTTAATTAGCACTGCTAGTTTTGGACTATAGACCTCCGACCGGCCCGCTGGGAAGATCCCCCCGGAGCTTCACCGACACACCCGGAGGAGACATGCACCACGTCCGCGAACACACCCTCGACGGCGCCCACGGCCCGGTCGCCGTACGCGAGTGGCCGCACCCGGCACCCCGGTACCTGGCCCTGGTGGTGCACGGATACGGCGAGCACGCGGGCCGGTACGACGAGCTCGCGGCCGTGCTCACCGGGCATGGGGCGGCCGTGTACGGGCCCGATCACGTCGGCCACGGCAGGTCGGCCGGGGAGCGGGTGCTGATCGAGGACTTCGAGGACGTGGTCACCGATGTGCACGCGGTGGCGGACCTCGCCCGGGGCGCGCACCCTGGCCTGCCGCTCGTCCTGGTCGGCCACTCCATGGGCGGGCTGATCGCGGCCCGCTACGCCCAGCGGTACGGCACCGAACTGAGCGTGCTGATCCTGTCCGGGCCGGTGATCGGCGCCTGGGAGCTGCCCGGGCGGCTGCTGGCCCTGCCGGAGATCCCGGACACCCCGGTGAGCCCGGCCGCGCTCTCCCGGGACCCGGCCGTCGGCGCCGAGTACGCGGCCGATCCGCTGGTGTGGCACGGGCCCATGAAGCGACCGACGCTCGAGGCGTTCGCGCGCACCCTGGAGACCGTCGACCGGGGCGGTGACATCGGCCCGCTGCCGCTGCTGTGGCTGCACGGGGACGACGACCGGCTGGTGCCGCTGCCCGGCAGCCGGATCGGCGTGGAGCGGCTGGCCGGCTCCGGGCTGACCGAGCGGGTCTTCGCCGGGGCGCGGCACGAGGTGTTCCACGAGACCGACAAGAAGGCGGTCTTCGCCGAGGTGATCCGCTTCCTGGACCGGTCACTGCCCCGCTGATCAGGCTGTTTGCTCCCCCGAGCGCTGGGCACCCGCCGTTTCGGACACGACCGAACGCAAGCGACGAAAGGGGACGGACGCACCATGGCGGTGATGAAGAGCACGCTGCCCGAGGAGGCGCTCGGCGTCACCGGGACCGCCCTGCAGAACACCCTGGTGGACCTGCTCGGACTCTCCCTGATCGGGAAGGAGGCGCACTGGAACATCGTGGGCCCGCGGTTCCGGTCGATCCATCTCCAGCTCGACGAGGTGGTGGCGACGGCCCGCGCCCACTCCGACACGGTCGCCGAGCGCGCCGCCGCACTGGGCGTGCCCCCGGAACGGCCGGCCCGAGACCGTCGCCGCGACCTTCGCACTGCCCGGCACCAAGGACGGCCGGCTGCGCGACACCGAGGTCGTGGAGCTGATGGTGTCGGCGCTCGAAGCGGCCGTCGGCCGGCTCCGTGAGCGGATCGCCGCCACGGCGGAGCCCGACCCGGTCACCCAGGACCTGCTGATCTCCGTCACCGCCGACCTGGAGAAGCAGCGCTGGATGTTCGAGGCCGAGAACCATCCGCGCGAGCCCGCCTCCAGCTAGCCCGACACCTCCGGACGGAAGGGGAGACCCATGGCCGACTCCCTCGAAATCGAAGCGCTGTGGGAGGACTTCCACCGCGTGGTGAACATGACCTCGGCGGAGCTCGCGGCCTGGCTGCGGGTCCGGGACGCCGACGAGGCGACCGAGCCACTGCCCGATGAGGCGGGCACGGAGACCGGACAGCATGTCCTCGCTATCCTCCAGAAGCGCCGTACCGACCTCACCGACGACGACGTCCGCGTGATGCACAAGGTCGTCGACACGGTCGGAGACCTGGTGGACATGGCGGACGAGCCGGAGCCCGAAAGGGCGCCGGAGGACACCCGCCGCCGGCACCAGCTGATGACACTGGGCCACGATCCGCTCAAGCCGTAGCCATGAACCGCGACGAGAGGGTCCTGCACGAACTGCTGTCGGAATACGGGCGGACCTACGCCGAGGAAGCGGGCATCGAGCTGAAGGACACACCGCAGCCGCTGTACCGGCTGCTGGTGCTGGCCCTGCTGCTCAGCGCCCGGATCCGCGCCTCCGTCGCGGTGGCCGCCGCGCAGGCCCTGCACGAGGACCACCTGGACAGCCCGCGCCGCATGGCCGACGCGGACTGGCAGCAGCGGGTGGACACGCTCGGCCGCGGCGGCTACCGGCGCTACGACGAGCGCACCGCCACCCAACTGGGCGACGGCGCCGCGCTGTTGCTGGACCGCTGGTCCGGCGACCTGCGCCGGCTGCACGCGGAGGCGCACGGCGACACCGGGGAACTCAAGCGGCTGCTCCAGGAGGAGCCGGGGGTCGGTCCGGCCGGTGCCGACATCTTCCTGCGCGAGGCCCAGCGCGTATGGCCGGAAGTGGCGCCCTATCTGGACGACAAGGCACTCTCCGGGGCACAGCGGCTCGGCCTGCCGAAGGACCCGGACAAGCTCACCGAGCTCGGGGGGAAGACCGAACCGGCCGTGCTGGCCGCCGCGTTGGTGCGGGCCGCACTCGACAAGGAGGTGGCCGAAGACTGTCTGCGCCGCGCATCATGATCGTGTCAGACTGCTGCTCGCATTCGATCGGGAGTGCATTCGGCGGGCGTGAAGGAGCAGCACGTGACGGGGACCGAGCCGGCGGCCGCACAGCACATCGACACCACACGGCCGCATCCGGCGCGGGTGTACGACTGGTTCCTCGGCGGCAAGGACAACTACCCCGTCGACGAGCGGCTCGGCCGGCAGATCGCTGCGGTGGACGGCGGCGGCGCACCCCGGGCCGCGCGCGCCAACCGCGCGTTCATGCAGCGGGCCACGCGCGCGCTCGCCGAGGCCGGCATCCGCCAGTTCCTGGACATCGGCACCGGCATACCGACCGAGCCGAACCTGCACCAGATCGCCCAGTCGGTGGCGCCCGACGCCCGCGTGGTCTACGTCGACAACGACCCGATCGTGCTGGCCCACGCGGGCGCGCTGCTGCGCGGCACCCCCGAGGGCGTGACGGAGTATGTGCAGGCCGACGCCCGCGATCCGCGCGCCATCCTCGAACAGGCCGCCCACCTCCTGGACTTCGGCCGTCCGGTGGCCCTGTCCCTGATCGCGCTGCTGCACTTCGTCGCCGACGAGGACGGCGCGCACGAGGTGGTGTCGACGCTGGTCGAGGCGCTGGCACCGGGCAGTTGCCTGGTGGTGTCGATGATGACGGCCGACTTCGAGCCGGAGAACGTCGGGAAGGGCATCGCCGCGTACGCCGCCGGCGGGGTGACCCTGATCGCGCGTTCCCGGGACGAGGTGGCCGCCTTCTTCGAGGGACTCGACCTGCTGGAACCGGGTGTCGTCCCGGTCGACGGCTGGCGGCACGCGCAAGCACCGGACGGCGCGGGCCCGGTCTCCCTGTACGGCGGAGTCGGCATCGTCCGCTGACCGGCACCGCCCGGGTCGCGCACACCGCTACACGGTGATCCCGAGCACATGGGCGATGGTGCGCAGCACGCCGTTGTCGTTGTTGGACGGGGCGAGGTGGCGGGCCCTGCGGACGACCTCGGGGTGGGCGCCCGCCATGGCGAAGGACCACTCGGCGGCGTCGAGCATCTCCAGGTCGTTGAGGTAGTCGCCGAAGACCATGGTCTGCGCCGGTGTGATGCCGAGCGCCCGCTGCAGGCCGCGCAGCGCGGTGCCCTTGTCCGCGGTGCGGTTCATGACGTCCACCCAGTGCTCGCCGGAGACCACGACCTGGTGGCCGGCGGCGAACTCGGCGAGCGCCGGGGCGGTGGTGTGCTCGGCGGATCCGAAGTCGAACAGCGCGACCTTGATCACGTCGTCCTCGACGGCGGTGACGTCCTCGACGATCCGGTGCACGGCGTAGTACTTGCGGACCTCCGCCAGGAACGCCTCGTCGGTCCGCTCGACGTAGGCCGACCGCTTGCCGCACACCACGGCGCCGACGTCCTCGCCGTCCGCGACCAGCCGTCGTACCGTACGGGCCACCCCGGCGGCGACGGACTTCTGCATCGTGTCGGAGCTCAGCTCCACGCCGTCGCGGACCACATACGTGCCGTTCTCCGCGATGAACACCATCCCCTCGGCGACCGATGCGAACTGCCGGGCCAGCGTGGCGTACTGGCGGCCGCTCGCCGGGCTGAACAGCACACCGCGCCGGCGCAGCTCGGCGAGCATCGGCCACAGCCCGTCGGGGATCCGCTTGGCGTCGTCCAGCAGCGTGCCGTCCATGTCGGTGACGATCAGCCGGATGTCGGCGCGGCCGGCGGGCGGGCCGGGGTGGTCCAGGAGGGGCGTGGGCGTGGCGGGCATGTCCTGCTTCCGGTCGGGGACGGCGTACCGGTCCAGTCTTCCTCATGGGCCGAAACGTCCCGGAGCCGGTCCCCGATGCACCGAAACGTCCCGGACCCGCCCCGAACCGCCCACGGTGCGCGTTTCCCGGGACAGCGCGATCACCGGGCGGCACAATGACGGCGGAGAACCGAGAACCGGAGAAGGGCGGCGACGTGACCGAGGGCCACTCCCCGACGGCCGGACCGGAGAGGCTGAACACCTCCGTGGCGCACAACGCCCGGGTGTGGAACTACTGGATCGGCGGCAAGGACAACTACGAGGTCGACCAGCGGGTCGGTGAGCACGTCGCCGGGATGTTCCCGGTGATCCGGGCCGTGGCCCGCGCGGACCGGGCGTTCCTGGCCCGGGCGGTGCGGTTCGTGACCGCCGAGCGCGGGATGCGGCAGTTCCTGGACATCGGCACCGGCCTGCCGACCGTCGAGAACACCCATGAGATCGCGCAGCGGATCGCCCCCGAGTCCCGGATCGTGTACGTCGACAACGACCCGATCGTGCTCGTGCACGCCCGCTCGCTGCTCACCAGCTCCCCCGAGGGCGTCACCGACTACATCGACGCCGATGTGCACGACCCTGAAGGCATCCTGCAGCGCGCCGCCGAGACCCTGGACCTGACCCGGCCGGTCGCGCTGATGATGCTGGGCATCCTGAACTTCGTCCTGGACACCGGCCAGGCGCGGGACATCGTGCGGCGGCTCCTGGCGGCGCTGCCCTCGGGCAGCCACCTCGTCCTCACCCACCCGACGTACGACGCCGACGTGGGCGGCGAGGGCAACCGGGCCGCGATGGAGTTCTGGAACGCCAACGCCACCCCGCCGATCACCGCCCGCAGCCGCGAGGAGATCGCCGGTTTCCTCGACGGCCTGGAGCTGGTCGAGCCGGGTCTGGTGCCCTGCTCGCAGTGGCGCGCCGGGGCGGAATCCGCCGCCGCGGTGCCGCAGTTCGGCGCCGTGGCCGTGAAACCCTGAGGCCGGCACGGGCAGGTGGACCGGCGCCGGCACGGACGGACCGGCGCCGAGGACCACGTATGGCCGAGGACGACATATGGCCGAGGAGGACGTATGACCACGCTTGCCGACCCCGTGCCCGGCGGGCGCCCGGAGGATCTGCGCCGGGTCGCGGGGCTCACGGCCGACCTCGCCGCGCGGGGCGTACGCGGGATCGTGCTGGCCTATGTGGACACCGCGGGCGTCTGCCGGGTGAAGACGGTCCCGACGGCGCGGCTGGAAGCGGCCGTGTCCTGGGGTGTCGGCATGTCGCCGGTGTTCGACACCTTTCTGGCCGACGACTCGATCGTCACCACCGACGTCCTCGGCTCCCCGGACGGTGACCTGCGGCTGTATCCGGATCTGGACCGGCTGGTGGAGCTGGCCGGGCAGCCCGGCTGGGCGTGGGCGCCGGTGGACCGGATCACCCAGGAGGGAGAGCGGCACCCCGGCTGTGCCCGAACCTTTCTGCGCCGGATCGTCGCCGACGCCGCCGAGCGGCACGGCCTCGCCTTCAAGGCGGCGATCGAGGTCGAGTGGGCGGTCGGGCTCGGCTCGGCACCGCCCGGGGAGTTCGTGTCGGCGGTGTCCGGCCCGGCGTACGGCGCGATCCGGCAGGTCGAGCTGAGCGACTACACCGCCGATCTGCTGGCCGCGTTCGACGCCCAGGGCGTGCCCGTCGACCAGCTGCATCCCGAGTACGCCGCCGGGCAGTTCGAGGTCTCGGCGGGCGCGCTGGACCCGGTGGCGGCGGCCGACCGCAGCGTGCTGGTCCGGCAGACCATCCGGGCGGTCGCGCAGCGGCATGCCCTGAGGGTGTCGTTCTCGCCCGCGGTGTCCGCCGAGGGCGTCGGCAACGGCGGCCATGTCCACGTCTCCTGCTGGCGCGAGGGCGTGAACCTGCACGCGGGCGGGGAGCGCCGTCACGGCATGACGCCCGAGGCGGAGTCCTTCGCGGCCGGGATCCTGGCCCGCCTGCCCGCGCTGACGGCGGTCACCGCGCCGAGCCCCGCCAGCTATCTGCGGCTCAGACCCTCCCAGTGGGCGGGCGTGTTCACCGCCTGGGGCCGGGAGACCCGTGAGGCCGCGCTGCGGGTGATCACCGGCTCGGCGGGCCGCCGGGAGCAGGAGGCGAACCTGGAGGTGAAACCGGTCGACCTGGCCGCCAACCCCTATCTCGCCCTCGGCTGTGTCATCGCCGCCGGCCTGGACGGGATCGACTCGTCCCTGGCCCTCCCGGAGGAGATCACCGGCGACCCGGCCCGTTACGGCCCGGACGAGGCGGCGGCTCTCGGGGTACGGCGGCTGCCGCAGTCGCTGCCGGAGGCCGTCGAGCGGTTCCGGGCCGACCAGGTGCTGCGGGCCGCGCTGGGCCCGGTCCTCGCGGACGCGGTGACCGCCGTACGGCTCGGGGAGGCGGCGGCCGTCGAGGACCTGGACGAAGCGCGAGTGGCGGCGGCCTACCGCTGGGTGTACTGACCATGGCGACGCAGGGACCGGTCCACGAGGCCCTCGCCGAGCTGGAGCTGGTGGACCACCACTGCCACGGCGCCGTGACGGCCGGCCTCGCGCCCGGGGAATTCGCCTCGCTGCTGACCGAGGGCGCGGCCTGGCCCGGCGTCTCGCCGTTCGACACACCGGCCGGCGTGGCCGTACGCCGCCACTGCGCGCCCCTGCTGGACCTGCCCCGGCACGCGCCGCCGGCCGACTATGCGGCCCGCCGCGCGGAACTGGGCCCGCAGGAGGTCAACCGCCGCTTCCTGCGCGCCGCGGGAGCCGGGGTGTTCCTCGTGGACACCGGCTACGCCCCGCACCCGCTCACCTCACCGGCCGAGCTGGCGGAGACGTCCGGCGCCGCCGCGTTCGAGGTCGTACGCCTGGAGCAGGTGGCGGAGGCGGTGGCGGCGGGGGGCGTCGAGCCGGGCGAGTACGCGACCCGCTTCCGTGCCGCCGCCGAGGACGCCGTACGCCGGCCGGGCGTGGTGGCGGTGAAGTCGGTGGCCGCCTACCGCACCGGCTTCGCCCTGGACCCGGCGCGCCCGGCGGACGCCGAGGTGACCGGGGCCGCCCGGCGCTGGCTCGAGAACGGGGGCCGGCTCACCGATCCGGTCCTGGTGCGGCATCTGCTGTGGACCGCCGTCGACCTCGGCCTGCCGCTGCAGCTGCACACCGGCTTCGGCGACGCCGACCTGCGGCTGCACCACGCCGACCCGGCCCTGCTGACCGACTGGCTGCGGCTCACGTCCGGCACGGTCCCGGTGCTGCTGCTGCACTGCTGGCCGTACCACCGCCAGGCCGCCTATCTGGCCGCGGTGTTCGAGCAGGTGTACCTGGACGTGGGCCTGGCCCTGCACCACACGGGCCCGGCCCGCTGCCGGGCGGTCCTGGAGGAGGCCCTGGAGATCACCCCGTTCCGCAAACTGCTGTACAGCTCCGACGCCTACGGGGTGGCCGAATTCCACCACCTCGGCGCCCTGTGTTTCCGGCAGGGGCTCGCCGATCTGCTGCAAGCCCGTGTCGACGCCGACGAGTTGAGTCTGCCCGACGCCCTGCGGATCGCGGCCTGGACCGGCCGCGACAACGCCCTGCGCCTGTACGGACCGCCCGTATCCGACCCGGCCCGCGATCCCAGCGGGCGCCCCACCCGGAAAGTATGATCAAGCAATGTCTGACATGACCGAGACGACGCCCGGCTGGCTGTCCACGGACGAGCTGGAAATGGCCAGGGCCCGGATGCCGATCCTCTACGTCGAGGCCGTGCCCGTGCGCGTGGACGACAGCGGCGAAGTGACCAGCATCGGACTGCTGCTGCGGATCGGCCCGGACGGGACGGTCAGCCGGACCCTGGTCTCCGGCCGCGTCCTGCACCACGAGCGGGTCCGCGACGCCCTGCTGCGCCACCTGGAGAAGGACCTGGGCCCGGTGGCCCTGCCCCGGGTCCCCGCCTCCCTGCAGCCCTTCACGGTCGCGGAGTACTTCCCGACCGCGGGCATCACGCCGTACCACGACCCACGCCAGCACGCGGTGTCCCTCGCCTACATCGTCCCGGTCAGCGGCGACTGCCGCCCCCGGCAGGACGCGCTGGACCTGGTCTGGTTCAGCCCGCAGGAGGCCGTCTCCCCGGCGGTGCAGAGCGAGATGCCGGGCGGGCACGGGGTGCTGCTGAAGCAGGCGCTCGCCCACGTGGGGCTGGCCTTGTGACGCCCCCGGCCGCCTGACCTGCCTGTCTATCAGGCGGTCAGGCCGCCGGCCAGGGGCTTCCCCGACGCGTTCAGGTTGCGTTCAGGCTCGCGGCGGCGCGTGGCAACAGCAGCACCAGAAGCCTCAAAACAATGGCAAAGGCATCTGGGGCAACGTCAGTTGGGCGTGCGAAAGTGCAGGCCATGAGCACAGAGCAGGTCCTGGACGACCGCCCCCGCGGGCACGTACGCGCGCGCATACGTGAGAGCGCGAACAAGGTGCCGGAGGTCACCGTCTACTTCTGGATCATCAAGGTCCTCACCACCGGCATGGGCGAGACCGCCTCCGACTTCCTGGCCCACACGCTGGGCAACATCCCCGCGGTCGGCCTCGGCGGCCTTGCGTTCGTCGCCTCGCTCGTGCTCCAGTTCGCCGTCCGCCGGTACGTGGCCTGGATCTACTGGACGGCGATCGTCATGGTCAGCGTGTTCGGCACGATGGCCGCGGATGCGCTCCACGTCGTCGTCGGCATCCCGTACACCCTGTCCACCCCGCTGTTCATGATCGCCCTGGCCGCCGTCTTCGCCCTCTGGTACGCGTCCGAGCGCACCCTGTCCATCCACACCATCCGCACCCGGCGCCGCGAGACCTTCTACTGGGCGGCCGTCCTCGCGACGTTCGCGCTGGGCACCGCGGCGGGCGACCTCACCGCGACCATCGGCCTCGGCTACCTGGGCTCGGTCGTGCTGTTCGCCGTGGCGATCTGCGTCCCGGCCCTCGCCCACCGCGCCCGCGTGCTCGGCGCGGTGACCGCGTTCTGGACGGCGTACGTCATCACACGCCCGCTCGGCGCCTCCATCGCCGACTGGATGGCCCTGCCCGGCAAGCGCGGCGGCCTGGACTGGGGACTCGGCCCGGTGACGCTGTCCTGGACGGTGGCCATTCTCGCGCTGGTCGGCTACCTCGCCGTGTCACGTCAGGACGTCCAGAACGCCTGAACCCGCCCGGCACGGTGAAGGGCCTCGCTCGGCAGCGCCGGCGAGGCCCTTCCCCTGCGGTGCGGGCCGCCGTCACACCCCGCGATCAGGGCGCCGATGCCACAATCGAAGGTGATGCCGCCGTCCCGCACGGACCAGGGTCGTGTCAGCAGGCCGGAATGGCGGGAGAGAAGGCAGGGAGACGGACCGGCGAGCCGTATGTCCCCGACCTGCACATGCGTCTGCGGTCCGAGCTGGGCCGGATCGACGAGCAGTTGCGTGCCCTGCTGTCCTCCATGGACCGGCTGCAGGGCCTGCTGGACGCGGTGATGGCCATCAGCCGTGAGGTGGAGCTGCCCGCGGTGCTGCATCGCATCGTGACGACCGCGACGGAGCTGGTCGGCGCCCGCTACGGCGCCCTGGGCGTGCTCGACGAGTCCGGAGAACGCCTGGGGCAGTTCATCTCGGCCGGTGTGACCGAGCGGCAACGCGAGGCGCTGGCCGAGGCCGGACTGCCTCGTGGTCTGGGCGTCCTCGGGCACCTGATCCGATACCCCGACCCCTTGCGGATCGACGACATCCAGGCCCATCCCTCCTCCGCCGGATTCCCGGCCGGCCACCCGCACATGCGCACCCTGCTCGGCGTCGCCATCAGCGTGCGCGGCGAGATCTACGGCGACCTCTACCTCTCCGAGCGAACCGACGGACAGCCCTTCGACATGCACGACGAGCGCGTCGTCGTGGCCCTGGCCAGTGCGGCAGGCATCGCGATCGAGAACGTCCGCCTGTTCGAACGGATTCGTCTCGGGGCCGAGCAGTTCCAGCGGCTTCTGCTGCCGACCCTGCCCGGCCTGCGGCCGTTCGCCGCCGCCGCCATCTACCGGCCCGCCGCCGAGCCCAGTCAGCTCGGCGGGGACTGGTACGACGCCATCCCCCTGCCCGACCACGTCGTGGCGGTCGTGATCGGCGACGTGGTCGGCCACGATCTGCAGGCCGCGGCCGCCATGGCCGCCACCCGGAACATGCTGCGCGCTCTCGTGTTCGAGCAGAGCAGTCCCGCCCGGCGCGGTCCTCGCCCAGCTCGACCGGACCCTGGAGATGATCACGAACAACCGCGTCACGACCACGACCCTGGCCCGCATCCAACCGGAGGGATCCGGCTGGTGACTGAACTGGAGCACCGCAGGTCACGTTCCGCCGCTGGTGGTCACCCGTGAGCGCCGAGTGACCTATCTGCTCGCCGAGCCCGGACTGCCCCTCGGTGTCGACACCGAGCAGCCCCGCCCGGACCACACCCGCCTCCTGCCCCCGGAGGCCACCGTCGTCTTCTACACCGACGGGCTGCGTCGTCTTCTACACCGACGGGCTGATCGAGCATCCCGGCCACTCCATCGACGAGAGTCTGAGCGAACTGGCGGGTCTCGCCTCGGTTCATGCCGACCTCCCCCTGCCGGAGTTCGTCCGGACACTGGCCGATCACCACCCAGCGACGGTCACGACGACATGGCCATCCTCGCCTTGCGCACCCCGCCCGCCTGACCTCGCGGGTCACCGCACCCGTCACCGCTTCGGGGCCGGTCGGCCCGTGTGGAGGATCCGGGGGATCCGACGGACGATGGGTTCGGACGAGTGTTCGGGGCGATGTCGGAGCGGAGGTCGCCCAATGGCTGTCGCGCGGCATCCGGGGCTCCGGACCAGTGGTCCGGAGCCCCGGAGATATGTGTCATCGCCGCGCTGTACTACGGCTCGGCCAGGCTGGGGCTGCTCCAGCAGCTGGTGCGCGGCCAGGTCATCCCGCTGTGGCCGCCGAGCGGTATCGCGGTGGCGAGCCTGCTCCTGCGCGGCCCACGGGTCTGGCCCGGTATCGCACTCGGCGCTTTCCTGGTCAACATCTCGCTCGGGCCGTCGCTCCCGGCCGTGCTCGCCATCGCGGCGGGGAACACCCTCGCGCCCGTCTGCTCCTATCTGCTGCTCCGCCGTACGGGCTTCCGTGCGGAGCTGGACCGTCTGCGGGACGCGCTCGCGCTGATCTTTCTCGGTGCGTTCACCGGGATGCTGGTCAGCGCCACGACGGGCAGCGGGACCCTGGCCCTCGCCGGGGTGCTGCGCCCCGGCGACTTCTGGCCGACGTGGTCGGTCTGGTGGACCGGCGGCGCGATGGGCGTTCTGGTGGTCACGCCGGTCCTGCTCGTCCTCCGCTCGGCACACCGGCCGAGGAACGCACGGACGTCCCGGTGGGCGGAGGCGCTGCTGCTCGTGGCGACCACGGGCGTGGTGGGATTCCTCGTGACCGGTCACACGCCCCTGCTGTTCCTCGGGTTCCCGCTGCTGATCTGGGCGGCCTTCCGCTTCCAGCTGGCCGGGGCCGCGCCCTGCGCGCTGGCCGTGTCGACCTTCGCCATCATCGCCGGTGCCGAGAGATCGGGCCCGTTCGCCGGGCACGACCTGCTCACCAAGATGATCACCCTGCAGGCCTTCAACGGTTCCGCCGCGCTGACGGCGCTGCTGCTCGCGGCGGTCGTCAGCGAGCGCAGCCAGAACCAGCGGGAGATCGCGTGGGCCGTCGGGCAGCTCGCCGCGCTGGCGGCCAGGATCGCCGCCGGCGACCACCGCCCCGCCCTCCCCCACGCGGACGAGGAGAAGGCGAACGGCGAGAAGGCGGCCGGAGACGGGCGGACACGACAAAGGCCGTCTCCCCATCTCTGAGGAAACGGCCTCCGACCGGCAGGAAAGCTGGTCGGGACGACAGGATTTGAACCTGCGACCCCTTGACCCCCAGTCAAGTGCGCTACCAAGCTGCGCCACGTCCCGGTGCCGTTTGACCTGGGGTTTCCCCGGTCGAAACGCGCAGGGAAACAATACCGCACTCGGCTCACTGATCGCGCACCGGTTTCCCGGTTGACCTCAAGTTTGGTTGAGGTTGCACGATCGTCGGCATGACGATCACAGCGGACGAAAGCCACGCGCACGGCTACGACGACCTGCCCGGCCTGATGAGTCTGATGACCGGCGACGAGAAGCACGGACCGGCGGCCACCTCCACCCTCGATGTGCTGTGGGTGCTCTACGACCGGGTGCTCCGGGTGACACCGGACCGGCGGGACGATCCCGCCCGCGACCGGTTCCTGCTCAGCAAGGGGCACGGACCCATGGCGTACTACGCGGTGCTGGCCGCGAAGGGCTTCGTGCCGGTGGACTGGCTGCCCGGGTTCGGGGCGTACGACTCCCCGCTCGGGCATCACCCGGACCGGGTGCTGGTGCCGGGCGCCGAGATCGGCAGCGGCTCGCTCGGGCACGGGCTGCCGATCGCGGTGGGCAGCGCGCTGGGACTGCGGGCGCAGGGGCTGCACGACCCGGCGGTCTGGGTGCTGATCGGGGACGCGGAGCTGGACGAGGGCAGCAACCACGAGGCGATCGCCTTCGCCGGGCCGGCCGGCCTGGAGCGGCTGCACACGATCGTGGTCGACAACTCCTCCGCCAGCCACGCCCTGCCCGGCGGGATCGCCGCCCGGTTCGAGGCGGCGGGCTGGTCGGCGGTGACCGTCGACGGGCGCGATCACGAGGCGCTGTACGCCGCGTTCACCGCGCCGCATCCCGGGCGGCCGCATGTGGTCGTGGCCCGCGTCGAGCCGAAGAACGCCTGACTCCCACCCCTTGGAAAGGCAGACCCTGATGGACACCATGCGTGACCGTTTCGCACCCGTCGTCTCCCGGCTGCTGGACGAGGACCCGCACGTCGCGGTGGTCCTCGCCGAAATCGGCAAGGACGGCTTCCGCGAGGCCATGGCCCGACATCCGGACCGGGTCATCAACGTCGGCATCCGCGAGCAGTTGCTGGTCGGGGCGGCGGCAGGGCTGGCGCTCACCGGGCTGCGGCCCGTGGTGCACACCTTCGCCAGCTTCCTCGTGGAGCGGCCGTTCGAGCAGGTCAAGCTGGATCTCGGGCATCAGGACACCGGGGCGGTGCTGGTGAGCGCGGCCGCCTCCTTCGACTGGCCGGCCGGCGGCTACACGCACATGGCGCCGGGCGATGTGGCGCTCCTCGACACGCTGGACGGCTGGACCGTGCACGTGCCCGGGCATCCGGACGAGGCCGAGACACTGCTGCACCACGCGGTCGCCGCGGGCGACGACAAGGTGTACGTGCGGCTGTCCGTGCAGGCCAACCGGCAGGGGCGGCGGATCGACGGCCGGCACTTCGTCACGGTCCGCGAGGGCCGTCGCGGTGTGGTCCTCGCGGTGGGCCCGGTGCTGGACTCGGTCCTCGCCGCCACGGAGGGCCTGGACATGTCGGTCCTGTATGCCACGACCGTACGGCCCTTCGACGCGGCGGGCCTGCGCCGGGCCACGGAGTCGGCCGGCACCGATGTCGTCCTGGTCGAGCCGTATCTCGCGGGCACCTCGACGACCGCGGTGAGCGAAGCGCTCACGGACGTGCCGCACCGGGTCCTGGGCCTCGGCGTGGGCCGCCGCGAGCTGCGCCGCTACGGGACGGTCGAGGAGCATGTGGCCGCGCACGGGCTCGACCCGGCGTCCTTGCGCGACCGGATCGGGCGCTTCCTGGCACCCACCCGCCGGACCGGCTGAGCACCGTGCGCGACTGCGGGTGCGCAGGGGCTGATCGCGCAGTTCCCCGCGACCCTTCGGGGCGCTCAGCGCGCGGGCGCGTCCGCTCGGACCAGGTCGCGTATCGCGGGGACCGCGAGCAGCGCGATGGCCACCGCCAGGCTGGTCGCGGCGGAGATGAGCAGGACGTGTCCGGCGCCGAGGGCATCGGCCGCCGGGCCGGCGAGGGCCTGGCCCACCGGCATCATGGCGAGGGAGCCGGCCACGTCGTAGGCGTGGATGCGGTTGAGGACGTCCGGCGGGGCCTGGGTCTGCACACTGGTCGCCGACATCACGCCCCAGAACGACATCCCGGCGCCCGCCACGGCCGCCCCCGCCGCCATCGCCGGCACACCGAGGCCCGCGCCGACGGCCGCCGGGAAGCCGAAGAAGGCGAACAGGGAGAGCGCGCCGGCGCGGAGCATCCGGCGGGGCCGCAGCCGCAGGGCGAGCAGGCCGCCGACCACCGTGCCCGCGCCGAGGGCGGTGAGTCCGTTCCTGTCATCGCGGATGCTCCCTCCCCGCCGTCTGCTGCGGTGCCGCGCCCGGCTGCGCCGCGCGGGATGATGCCACGCCCGGCGCCCGCGCACGGGGGATTTCACTCCCCGGAAGGCAGCCCCAACTCGGGGTGCTCGTCGAGGAGTCGGGGCGGTGCGGCCTGCCGCCAGGAGTCGGCGAGGACATCGCGCAGCTCGTCCTCGTCCTCCAGCGCGGCGAGTCTCGCTCTGACCCAGGCGAACTGGGCCTCGTGGTCGGCGATCCAGAACTTCTCCGGCTCGGCCAGGACCAGTTCGTCGCGCTCCTCCTTGGGGCAGCGCACGGCGATGGACGTCTCGTCCTCCGGCAGGGTCGCGAACATCTTCCCGGCCACCCGGAACGTGGGCATGCTCCACGCGACCTTCTCCGTGGTGTCCGGCAGGGACAGGGCGATACGGCGTACGTCTTCGGCATCCGGCATGCAACGCACGGTAGCTCCCGGCACTGACAGTCACCCGGCCGGCGGCTCCAGCCGCTTGTAGTACAGGGTCGTCGGACGCAGTTCGCCGCCGGGGCTCTCCGCGTAGTCGGGGATGACACCGGCCCGGGTCCAGCCGGCCGAGCGGTAGAGGCGCTCGGCGGGGCTGCCGGTCTCGGTGTCGAGGTGGAGCAGGGTGATGCCCGTGGCCGCGGCGGCGTCCTCGGCAGTGGCGAGGAGGCGGCGGCCGAGACCCTGCCCGCGCACGCTGCGGTGCACCATCAGCTTCACCAGTTCCGCGCGGTGGCGGCTGTTCGGCTTGTCGGGGTAGGCCAGGCTCACGGTTCCGGCCGGGCGGCCGGTGCCGTCGAGCGCCGCCCAGACGGCGAGCCGGCCCGCCGCCGTCGCCTCGGCCCGCCGCCGCCACCAGGCGGTGGCCTCCTCGTGCGTCAGTGCCGCGAGGAAGCCGACTGAGGCGCCACCGGCCACGGTGTCGGTCAGCAGTTGCGCCAACTCCCCCGCCCGCTCGCATAGTTGTGCGGCGTTCCAGCGCTCCACCCTCATGGCCGCACCACCGCCAGCGCGTACCGCGCCTCGACGGGGCCGGCGCACCGGAACCGGGTGGGGCCGAAGACGCGCATCCGCAGGCAGTCTCCGGGGTCCAGATGGTGGACCTGCTCCCCGTCGGACACCTCCAGGGCGCCGTCGAGCAGCCACAGATGCTGTTCCAGACCGGTCACGGGCGGGCGGTCGTAGGCGATGTCGGTACCCGGTGCGAGCCGGCCCTCGACCAGTTCGCCGCGGAGCCCGGCGTGCGGCGGGGACACGGACCGCCGGACGAATCCGGAGCCGTGGTCCTCCCAGATCGGCTGGTCGGCGGCCCGGACCAGCGGCGCGGGTGCCGCCTCGACCTCGCTGAGCAGCTGGGACATCGTGCGGCCGTAGACATGGCAGAGCCGGTTCAGCACGGCGGCGGTGGGGCTGATCTCCGCGCGTTCGGCGCGTGACAGGGTCGAGCGGCTCACCCCGCTGCGCTCGGCCAGCTCCCCCAGGGACCAGCCGTGGTCGGCGCGCAGCTCGGCGAGGCGGGCGCCGAGCCGGGCGTCGACGGGCTCCGGGCCTGCTGCGACATCGTCCTGTTTCATATCAGAGATGCTATGCCATATATGAGACGAGCTCCGGAGGATGCCGGCCCATCCCCGCATGCCGTCGAACACGCCCTGGGTGTAGAAGGACGGGCCGGGAGGCTCATCGTCACACGCATGGCCTCCCAGACTGCGTGCGGCCGATGCCGGTTCCCTACGCCCGGGCCGCCTCCCGCAGGGCGTCCAGCACCTGGCGGATCAGCGGATGCCCCTCGGCGCCGCGCCGTACGGCGGCGAAGACGCGGCGGGTCGGGGCCACGCCGTCGACGGGGCGTACGACGACGCCGGTGAGGTCCATGCCGTTCAGCGCGGAGCGCGGTACGAGGGCCACGCCCGCGTCGGCCGAGGCCAGGGCGACGACCGCGCGGAAGTCGTCGGAGGAGTGCTCCAGGCGTGGCTGGAAGCCGGCGCTCTCGCAGGCGAGGACGACCACGTCGTGGCAGGGGTTGCCGGGGTACGGGCCGATCCAGGGGTCCTTGGCCAGCTCGGCGAGGGGCACCTCGGCTGCGTCCGCGAGGCGGTGGCCGACGGGTACGACCGCGTCGAACGGCTCTGCGTAGAGCGAGACGTGGGTGAGCCGGGGGTCGTCGGCGGGCGGGGCGCCCCGGTACTCCACGGCCACCGCCACGTCGACCTGCCGGTCCAGGACCATGGGCAGGCTCGCGTCGCCCTCGGCGTCCTGGACGCGGATGCGTATGCCGGGCGCGGTGTGCGCGAGCCGGGCCACGGCCGGGGCCACGACCTGGGCGATGCCGGTCGCGAAGGCGGCCACGGTGACCGTGCCCGCCTCACCCGAGCCGTAGGCGGCCAGCTCCGCCTCGGCCCGCTCCAGCTGGGCGAGGACCGCGTTGGTGTGGCTGAGCAGGATCTCGCCGGCCGGGGTGAGCCGTACGCCCTTGGCGCTGCGCTCGACCAGGCGGTGGCCGGTCTCCTGCTCCAGGGCCGTGAGCTGCTGGGAGACGGCCGAGGGGGTGAGATAGAGCGCGGCGGCCGCCGCGGTGACCGTGCGGTGGTCGGCCACCGCACGGAGGATGTGGAGCCGCCGTGCCTCGATCATGCCGTCAATTATCGCAAGGCGTCCGCCCTGCTCAGGCCGTCAGCTCGGCGCGGGCCGCGACGAAGGCGTCGACCGCGCGGTTGACGTCCTCGGTGGAGTGCGCGGCGGACAGCTGGACGCGGATGCGGGCCTGGCCCTGCGGGACGACCGGGTACGAGAAGCCGATCACGTACACACCGCGCTCCAGCAGCAACTCGGCCATGCGGCCCGCCTTCGCCGCGTCGCCGATCATCACGGGGGCGATGGCGTGCTCGCCGGGGAGGATGTCGAAGCCCTCCTCGGTCATACGGCGGCGGAAGAGGGCGGTGTTCTCGTTCAGCCGGACCCGCAGGTCGTCGGCGGACTCCAGCAGGTCGATGACCTTCAGGGAGGCGGCGGCGATCACCGGGGCCAGGGTGTTGGAGAACAGGTACGGGCGGGAGCGCTGGCGCAGCAGGGCGACGATCTCGGCGCGGGCGGCGACATAGCCGCCGGAGGCGCCGCCGAGGGCCTTGCCGAGGGTGCCGGTGATGATGTCGACGCGGTCCATGACGCCGTGCAGCTCGGGGGTGCCGCGGCCGGTGGGGCCGACAAAGCCGACGGCGTGCGAGTCGTCGACCATGACCATCGCGTCGTAGCGGTCGGCGAGGTCGCAGATCTCGCGGAGCGGGGCCACATAGCCGTCCATGGAGAACACGCCGTCGGTGACGATCAGCCGGCGGCGCGCGTCGGACGCCTCCTTGAGCTTCGCCTCCAGGTCGGCGAGGTCGCGGTTGGCGTAGCGGAAGCGGCGGGCCTTGGACAGGCGGATGCCGTCGATGATGGAGGCGTGGTTGAGGGCGTCGGAGATCACCGCGTCCTCCTCGCCGAGCAGGGTCTCGAAGACGCCGCCGTTGGCGTCGAAGCAGGAGGAGTACAGGATCGTGTCCTCCTGGCCGAGGAACGCGGAGAGCCGGGCCTCCAGCTCCTTGTGCACCTCCTGGGTGCCGCAGATGAAGCGGACCGAGGCCATGCCGTAGCCCCAGCGGTCCAGGGCCTCGTGGGCGGCGGCGATCACCTCGGGGTGGTCGGCGAGGCCGAGGTAGTTGTTGGCGCAGAAGTTGAGGACCTCGCCGGGGCGGCCGCCGGCGGTGACGTTGACGGTCGCGGACTGCGGGGTGCCGATGACCCGCTCGGGCTTGTGCAGGCCGGCGGCGCGGATCTCGTCGAGGGTGGCGCGCAGATCGTCGCGGACGGTGTCGAACATGGGGAAGCTCCTGAAAGTGCTGGCGCGGCTGGGGATTGACGTCGCTTACGCGGTCCAGTCGAGGATGACCTTGCCGCCCTTGCCGATCGCGGCGTCGGCGAAGGCCGCCTCGAAGTCGCGGTAGCCGTAACGGCCGGTGATCACGGGGGCGAGGTCCAGGCCGCCCTCCAGCAGCACCGACATCGCGTACCAGGTCTCGAACATCTCGCGGCCGTAGATGCCCTTGATGGTGATCATCGAGGTGACGATCCGGGCCCAGTCGACCGGGAACTCCTGCGCCGGCAGGCCGAGCATGGCGATACGGCCGCCGTGCGTCATGTTGGCGATCATGTCCCGCATGGCCTCGGGGCGGCCGGACATCTCCAGGCCGATGTCGAAGCCCTCGCGCAGACTCAGCTCCCGCTGTCCGTCGGCGATGGAGGTCTCCGCGACGTTCAGGGCGAGGCTCACGCCGATCTTGCGGGCCAGCTCCAGGCGCTCCTCGCTGACGTCGGTGATGACGACGTTGCGGGCGCCCGCGTGCCGGGCCACGGCGGCGGCCATCAGGCCGATCGGTCCGGCGCCCGTGATCAGCACGTCCTCGCCGACCAGCGGGAACGACAGCGCGGTGTGCACGGCGTTGCCGAAGGGGTCGAAGATCGCGGCGACATCGAGGTCGACGGGGACCCGGTGCACCCAGACATTGCTCGCGGGCAGGGCGACGTACTCGGCGAAGGCACCGTCCCGGCCGACACCGAGGCCGACCGTGGCTCGGCACAGATGGCGACGGCCGGCCAGGCAGTTGCGGCACTTGCCGCACACCAGATGGCCCTCGCCGCTGACCCGGTCGCCGATGCGGATGTCACTCACGTCCCGGCCGGTCTCGACGACCTGCCCGACGAACTCGTGGCCGAGCACGAGCGGGGTCCTGATCGCCTGCTGCGCCCAGCCGTCCCAGGCCCGGATGTGCAGGTCGGTGCCGCAGATACCGGTCCGCATGACCTTGATGAGTACGTCACCCGGGCCGATCTCGGGCTCCGGGACGTCCGTCAGCCAGAGCCCCGGCTCCGCCTTCTCCTTGACCAGCGCCTTCACGCGTGCGGCTCCTGTGGGTGAGATCCCGGCCCGCGGGCATGCCGAAGACGCCCGCACCGGGTCAGAGGGGTGGAATCACCCTGCAATCTGCCGTATGCGCGGGCCGCGGGTCCATCGAGCTTTTCTTAACCGCCGCCTCAGCTTTCCTTCACGCCTCAGGTACCGGCGGCCAAAGGGCCGCCCCGGCCCGTCACAGGGGCAACCCGTCCTCGGCGCTCCGTTCGAGGCGTACGACGAGATCGGCGGCCAGCGCCTTGATCGTCTCCAGGCCGGACCGGCCCCAGACGCGGGGCTCGGTGTCGGCCGCGCACACGGTGCCGAGCGCCATGCCGGAGCTGTCGATGAGCGGGGCGCCGAGATAGGAGCGGATGCCGTACTCGTCCACCACGGGGTTTCCGGCGAACCGCGGATAGTCGCGGACGTCCTCGAGCACCAGCGCCTTGCGGCGGACCACCACATGGGGGCAGAACCCGTGCTCGCGCGGCAGGACCCGGCCGAACTCCGGCCTGCTGCCGTCCTCCCGGACCGGCGGCGCGACGGCGGGGACGCACAGGCCGGCGAAGAACTGGTGGTCCTCGCCGACGAAGTTGACCATGGCGTAGGGCGCGCCGGTGAGCCGGGCGAGATGGTCCGCGAAGGCGTCCAGCGCCGGGTCGGGACGGTCCGCCAGGCCGAGCAGGCGCAGTCGGTGGACGCGGGCCGGGGCCTCCTTGTCCTCGGGAGTGAGCAGCAGACCCCGGACCGGCCGGGGCGGCTCGTAGGTCATGGCCGGGCTCCGGCGCTGTGGGCGTACCTCATGGGGGGAACTCCGTGGACGGTAGTGCGGGATCACATGTGGGCGCCATGGCTCGGCGCCGTCGCGGGGGCGTGGGCGAGGAGGTGGCGTACGAGCGTGAGCAGGGTCTGCACGCCGGAGCTGGAGATCCGGGCGTCGCACCTGACGACGGGGATCGCGGGGTCCAGGTCGATGGCGGCACGCACCTCCTCGGGGTCGTAGCGGTAGCCGCCGTCGAACTCGTTGATGGCGACGATGAAGCCGAGTCCGCGCTCCTCGAAGAAGTCCACGGCCGCGAAGCAGTCCTGCAGCCGGCGGGTGTCGGCGAGGATCACCGCGCCGAGCGCGCCCTCGGACAGCTCGTCCCACATGAACCAGAACCGCTCCTGCCCCGGCGTGCCGAACAGGTACAGCACATGGTCCGGATCGAGGGTGATCCGGCCGAAGTCCATGGCGACCGTCGTCTCCATCTTGTTCTCGACGCCGTCGAGACTGTCCGTGCCGACGCTGACCGTGGTGAGCAGCTCCTCCGTGCTGAGCGGCGCGATCTCGCTGACCGCGCCCACGAAGGTCGTCTTGCCGACCCCGAACCCGCCCGCCACCAGGATCTTCAGCGCGGTCGGGAACGGGTCAGAGCTGTCGTCGTAGTCCATCGAGCACTGCCTCCAGCAGAGACCGGTCAGTGGGTGTGTGGTGGAAAGCGGGGGGCTTGGTGGTCAGCGCCCCGCAGTCGACGAGGTCCGAGAGCAGCACCTTGGTGACCACCGCGGGCAGTTTCAGATGCGCGGCGGCCTCGGCGACCGAGACGGGCGCCCGGCACAGGTCGAGCGCCTGGGCGTGCTCGGGGCCGAGATAGCCGAGCGGGGTGACGCCGGTGGCCATCACCTGTGACATCAGGTCCAGGGCGATGCTGGGCTCGGTGCGTCCGTTGCTGACCGTGAACGGGCGCACCAGCCGTCCGGCCGCGTCGTCCAGCCACGGCCCGTCGCCGGCTGCGGCCACGCTCAAGGCCTCGTCGCCGTGGGTTCGACGGCGTGCTGCCGGGGGGCCGTCACCAGGTAGGGGCGGACGCTCTTGACGAGCATCGCCATCTCGTAGCCGAGCACGGCGGCGTCGGCCTCGCGGCCCGCGAGCACGGCGAGGCAGGTGCCGGAGCCGGCGGTGGTGACGAACAGCAGGGTCGAGTCCAGCTCGACGACGACCTGGCGGACCTCCCCGCCGTCGCCGAACCGGACGCCCGCGCTGCGGGCGAGGGAGTACAGGCCGGAGGCCAGGGCCGCCATGTGGTCGGCACTGTCGATGTCGAGGCCGTGCACGGACTTCACCAGCCCGTCACAGGACAGGAGCACCGCGCTGGTGGTGTGCGGTACGCGCTGCACGAGGCCGCTCAGCAGCCAGTCGAGGTCGGATGCGTGGGCGGTCGGCGCATCGCTCGCCATGGTGGATCGACTCCTTGGGGTACGAGGTCTTCGGGAGCGCTGGCGGTTGGGGGGAATGGTCGTCGGTGATGGGGGGGTGGGTACGGTGCGGGCGTCAGCCGGCCGGGGCGCTCCCGTCGGGCCGGCCGGCGCCACGAGCACCGTCGGATGCGGGCGCGTGGGTGCGCCGCCCCTGCGATATGGGGGTGGGGTCCATGTGGTCGGGGCCCATGTGGTCCAAGCTCGTATGGTCTGAGCCCATGGGGTCCGGCTGCACACGGGGTGGGTCGGTGAACTCTGTTGCTGCGGGCCGGATGTGATGGCTCATCAGGGGGACTGCGGCATGGCTGGCGTCCATGTGGGCTGAGCCCAGGAGGGCGGAGTCCAGTTGGTCGGCGTCCGGACGGGCGGGCTCCCGGCTCGCCATGTGCTGTTGCGCCTCGGCGAGTCCGATCCCGCGCTGGAAGGCCGCCATCAGCCCCGGGTCGTGACCCGGGACGGTGTCGCCCTCCGGGCGGGGTACGGGGCCGCCGCGCAACTGGGGGACGATGTGCTCCTGCGCGCGGCGCCGGGGCAGTTGGGGCTTGTTCATGGTGCCGCGCACGGTGCCGCTGCGCGGGGTGGGCAGGATGCCCGCGTGCGCCTCGATCGCCGCCCGGTCCCCGCTGCCGATGCCGGGCACGGCCTCGGCGGGGGTGGGCCGGTCCTGCCGGGCGCCCCGCACCGGAAGCGGCGCGAGGCCACCTCCGTTCCGCCGGCCGTCACCGCTCTCACCGGGCCGTACGTCCCCGCTCCCGGCGTCGCGCCGCCCGCTCCCGCGCTGGGCGTGCCGCCGCCGGCCGGTCAGCTGAGCCGGGTCGCCCGGTGAGCCGCCCTCTCCCGGGGAACCCGCTACGGGGCCTGCCCCGGCCACGGCCCTCGAGCCGGCGGCGGGCTCGGCGTCCGGCCCGGCACCGCCGCGCGCGGAGCCGGCATCCCCGGACCGCGCTCCCGGCACAGGCGCAGGCGCAGGCGCAGCTGCGGGCGCCGGCGCGGGCCCCCGCTCCTGCCCCAGCCCGTGCCCCTGCCGCCGGCCGAACCCACCGGCCTGCCCCTGACCCTGTGCACCGCTCTGGCCCGGCAGCCGTACCTGCGGCGACGCCCCGGTGTCCGCCGGATCCTGCGGCCGGTGCACGCCCGCCCCGGTGGCGGCATCGGCGATCGTGCCGGCGACCACGCCGCCCGCCCCGGGCACCGTGCCCAACAACGCCTGGGGAACCACGAGTACGGCCTGCACACCGCCGTAGATGTTGGTCTGCAGCCGCACATGGATGCCGTGCCGCCGGGCGAGCTGGGAGACGACGTAGAGGCCGATCCGGCCGTCGGCCAGCAGGCTGGCGACGTTGACCTGGTCGGGGTCGGCGAGCAGGGCGTTCATCCGGTTCTGCTCGCCGACGGGCATGCCGAGCCCGCGGTCCTCGACCTCCACGGCCAGCCCGGAGGTGACGAGGTTGGCGCGCAGCAGCACCTGGGTGTGGGGGGCGGAGAACACCGAGGCGTTCTCGATGAGTTCGGCGAGCAGATGGATGACGTCCGCGACGGCGTGGCCGCGCAGTTCGCCGTCGATCGGCGGCACCAGCTTCACCCGCGAGTACTGCTCGACCTCGGCGATGGCGGAGCGCAGGACCTCGGTCATGCTGACCGGGTTGCTCCACTGGCGCCGGGAGACGGCGCCGCCGAGCACGGCGAGGTTCTCGGCGTGGCGCCGGATGCGGGTGGCCAGGTGGTCCACGTGGAACAGGCCCTTGAGCAGGTCGGGGTCCTCGATCTCGTTCTCGAGGTCGTCGAGGATCGAGATCTCCCGGTGCACGAGGGACTGGAGCCGGCGCGCGAGGTTGACGAAGACCTCCAGCTTCTGCTCGCTGCCCGCCTGGCTGGAGAGCTGGGCGGCGCGCACGACGGCGGTGACGGCGCCGTCGTGCGCGCGGGCCAGGTCGGCGGCGAGCAGTTCGAAGTCGTCGGCGTCCTCGGGCGGGCGGCGGCGCGATGTGCGCTGCGGCGGGGCCTCCCCCTGGCGCAGCGCGTCGACCAGGGCGTGCAGGTCGGCCTCGCCGCGCGCGGCGGTGCGGCGCAGCGCGTCGACGCGGTCGGAGACCGAACGGGCGGCCCGGTCGGCGGCCACGGCGGCGATGAGGATGCCGGCGACGGCCACGGTGACCGCTCCGGCCAGTACGGCCCACAGCACGGGCCCGGTGCGCGCGCCGGAGGAGCGGATGCTGAACAGCACGGCGGCGGTGGCGCTCAGCGCGACCGCGAGGGGCGGCAGCACGGCGAGCCGCATGAGCTGGGGCCGTATGTGCGTCTCGGGCAGTGCGGGAGCGGGTCGGGCGACCGGTCGCCCGTGCCGGCCGCCCTCGCGGCGGTCGGCACGGGCGACCGGTGCTCGGAGGTGAGACATCTGCGTCCTCGTACTAGTCCGTCGGGCTGCCATGCGGCCACTGACAGTAGTCGCCTCCCCCTCATGTGCGGGGGGCAGTTGACAAAGTCCCGCAGGATTGGTCCCGCTCTGGTATGAGGCCTCGTACGACAGACCGATTACCCGGTCAAGCACGGGAGTTGAACCCGAAACACATCGATACGACTCGTGCAGAATCCATCACGACGACGCGATCGTCGTCGCGGCGGACTATTACGGAGAGTATCCGCTTTGGCCTTGGCTGGGGCGTGGGGACTGAAGACCTCCGTACGGCGTCGTCGAATCCGGCGCGAGCGAGGACGGCGAGCATGGGCTCGGTCAGCTGGAGCCAGGTCCTCGGGCGCCGGGCCACCCGGCGCAGTCCGGCCCGCGGGGGCGGTTCGGCCGGTACGGCGCCGGCGTCGGCGCGGGGCCGCCCAGGTCGGCCGCCTGGCGGCGCATGGTCAGGGCAGCGAGCCCGTCACGGTCGCCGAGGGCGACAGCCACGCTGAGGCCCGGCGGGCGACCGAGGCGTCCCCGCCCCTCGGAGTTGACGGCTCAGCGGCGTCACCTGCGAGCGGGCGGCTCCGCCACGAACGCGCCGACCGAGCGCCAGGTGCGCCGCAGCTCCCCGGAGACGCCGCGCCACCACGCCTCCGCCGGGAGCTTGCCCGCCGGCTCGAAGGGCTCGCCCGGGCGGGGCAGGGCCACCGCCTGGCCGGCCTCCTCGGCGACCTCCTTCGTCCACTCACCCGGCTCGGCCCAGGGGTGCGGGGCCAGGTTGAAGGTGCCCCAGTGGATCGGCAGCAGCGCGCCGTGCGGTGCTCCGCCCTGCAGGTCGAGGTGGGCGCGCAGGCCCTCCTCGGGGGTCATGTGGATGTCGGGCCAGAACTCGCTGTAGGCGCCGATCTGGATCATCGTGGCGTCGAACGGGCCGTGCTCGGCACCGATGTCCTTGAAGCCCTCGAAATAGCCCGTGTCACCGCTGTGGTAGATCCGGTGCTCCTCGCCGGCGACGGCCCAGGACGCCCAGAGCGTGTGCTGGGTGTTGCGCAGGCCGCGGCCGCAGAAGTGCCGGGCGGGCGTCGCGGTGAGGGTGAGGCCGCGGACCCGCGTCGACTCGTGCCAGTCCAGCTCGCGCAGGCGGTCCGGGGAGACGCCCCAGTGTTCGAGGTGGGCGCCGACGCCGAGCGGCACGGCGAAGACGGTGTCGGTGCCGGCCAGCGCCTTGATCGAGGGCAGGTCCAGGTGGTCGTAGTGGTCGTGCGAGATGACGACCGCGTCGACCTCGCCGAGCGCGGCCAGCGGCAGCGGCACGGGGTGCAGCCGCCTGGGGCCGGCGAAGGGGAACGGGGAGCAGCGCTCGCCCCATACGGGGTCGAACAGCACCCGGTGACCGTCGATCTCCGCGAGGACGCTGGAATGGCCCATCCAGGTCAGCCGCAGTCCGGTGGCGGGCGGCTTGGCCAGGTCGGCGAAGGTGGTGGGATGCACCGGGACGGTGCCCTTCGGGGCCCGAAGGGGCCGGGTTTCCTTGTCGAGGAACACCTTCGCCAGGTCCAGCGTGGAGCCGGAGGGCCGGGTGCGCGCGGTGCCGCCCGGGTTCTGGAAGACACCGTCCTTGAAGTGGAGGGAGCGGCGGATGCGTGCCAGGCGCTCTCCGCCCGGTTCCGCGCCGAAGGCCGCGGGCCGCAGGGCGCGGAGCCCGGAGCTCGAGGAACGCAGTCCGGTCACGGTACCTCCCGGTGGAGTGGGTGAGGCTCCCCATTATGGTCGGCCCCTCCGACAGTCCGGCCCCGGCGGGGGCACCTCAGCGGGCCCGGCGGCACGCTACTGAACCTCGGTTCAGCACGTTGACAGGTCACGGACCGGCTCCGGATACTGACTCACGATTCAGTAGAGCGTTCAGTGGAGCTCTGCCCTGCGCCCTTCGCCGACCACCGTCCGCGGCCGCATTGGAGGCACCATGTCCGACCTCCCCACCGAGCTGGTCCCGCTCCGCCCCGAACAGCGCGACGTCGTCGATCTCGCCCGTGCCTTCGCCCGCGAGGAGATACGGCCACGCGCGCGTGCCGTGGACGAGGCCGACGTGGAGACACCCTGGGACCTGTGGCGCAGGGCCGCCGAGGTCGGCATCACCGGGTTCATGCTGCCGGAGGAGTACGGCGGGGGCGGCTTCACCGACGTCTTCACCCAGTGCCTGGTCCAGGAGGAGCTGTGCGTGGGCGACCTGGGCATCGGCAACCTGCTGTGCTCCAACGGCTTCTTCGCCGACCCCGTCCTCGAACTCGGAACCAAGGAGCAGAAGCAGGAGTGGCTGACGCCCCTCGCCGGACCGGACACCCCGATGACGGCGCTGGCGACGACCGAGCCCGGCGCCGGCTCCGACGCCGCGTCGATCGTCACCGCCGCACACCGCACGGCCGGCGGCTACCGGTTGCACGGCCAGAAGGCGTGGATCTCGAACGCGGGCGAGGCCGAGAGCTACGTGGTCTTCGCCAAGACCGACCCCACCCGGCGCTCGCGCGGGGTCAGCGCCTTCCTGCTGCGCAAGGGCACCGAGGGGATGACCTTCGGCGAGCCCATGCGCAAGATGGGGCAGCGGGCGATCGTCTGCCGGGAGATCTTCTTCGAGGACGCGTTCGTACCCGAGGAGCACCGGCTCGGCGCGGAGGGCGAGGGCTTCGTCGGGCTGATGCGGACCTTCGACATCTCCCGTACGGTGCTGGGCGCGGCGGCGACGGGCGTGGCCCGGGCGGCGTACGAGTACGCGCGCGACTACGCCCGTGAGCGGCGGCAGTTCGGCAAGCCGGTCATCGAGCACCAGGCGGTCGCCTTCCGGCTCGCCGACATGCGCACGCGCGTGGAGCAGGCCCGGCTGATGACCTGGCGGGCGGCCCGCCGGCTGGACGCGGGTCTGGAGGCGACCGCGGAGGCCGCGATGGCCAAACTGACGGCGTCGGAGACAGCCGCGTACTGCACCTGGGCGGCCGTGCAGACGCTCGGCGGCTGGGGCTACTCGCGGGAGTTCCCGGTGGAGCAGTGGATGCGGGACGCCAAACTGGAGGAGATCGAGGAGGGCACCTCCGACATCATGCGGCTCGTCATCGCGCGGAGTCTGTGATGGGCGCTCTCGCCGAGCCGGTGTCCCAGGCCGCCGCCGACGGCCTGCTGACGGGCGGCCAGGCGCTCGTACGGGCCCTGCGGGCGCACGGCGTGACCCGCGTCTTCGGCATCCCGGGCACCCACAATCTGGAGATCCACCGGCATCTGCCCGCCTACGGCATCGACCATGTGACGCCCCGCCACGAGCAGGGTGCCGGGTACGCGGCCGACGGGTACGCGCGCGTGACGGGCCGTCCGGGGGTCGTGCTCACCACGACCGGGCCCGCCCTGCTGAACGCGGCGGCCGCCGTCGGCGAGGCCTACGCGGACAGCGTGCCGCTGCTGGTCGTCTCGCCGGGCATGCCGCTCGGCCATCCCCGGCTGGCCACCGGCGCGCTGCACGAGATGCGCAGCCAGACCGACGCCCTGCGCGGGGTCGCCGCGTTCAGTCACCGGGTCTCGTCGGTCGCGGAGATCGACGCGGCCGTGGCCCGGGCCTTCACCCTGTTCCGCATCCGGCGCCCGCGCCCCGCCCACATCGAGGTGCCGCTGGACCTGCTGACGGCGACCCAGGTGCTGGGGCCCGTCCGGCGGGCCCCGTGCGCCCTACTGCCCGCGCCCGCCCCGGCGGCCGTACGACGCGCCGTCACGGCCCTCTCCGGCGCCCGCCGCCCCGCGCTCGTGCTCGGCGGCGGAGCCGTCGGCGCGCGGGCGCAGTGTCTCGCCCTCGCCGAGCGCCTGGGCGCGCCCGTCGTGACCACGGCGGCCGGCAAGGGCACGGTCGCGGAGACCCATCCGCTGTCCCTCGGCGTCTCCCTGCACAGCCTGGCCGTGCAGAAGTGGCTCGCCACGCGGGACGCCGTCCTCGCCGTCGGCACGGAGCTGTCCGAGTCCGATTTCTGGACCGCCCCACCGCCCCTGGACGGCACGCTCGTACGCGTCGATCTCGACCCGGACCAGATGTACGCGGGCGCCGCGGTGGACGTACCGCTCGTGGCGGACGCGCGGCTCGCCCTGGAGGCCCTGCTGACGGAACTGCCGGACGACCGGCACGCGCGCGTACCCCGAAAGAAGCCGCACACGCGCGTGGCCGGCGAGGTGGCCGCCCTGCGCGCCGCGCGCGATACCGAGACGGCCGCGCGGGACGCCCGCTGGATCCCGTATCTGCGGGCGGTGCGTGCGGTGCTGGCGGCCGATGCCGTCATCACCTCCGACAGCGCCCAGTGCTGCTACTACGGCGCTCTCCCCCACCTGCCCGTCGGCCCCGAGGGCCGGTATCTGCACCCCACCGGCTTCGGCACCCTCGGCTACGCGCTGCCCGCAGCGCTGGGCGCCAAGGTCGCCGAGCCGCACCGACAGGTGCTCGCACTCAGCGGGGACGGCGGACTGCAGTTCACGGTGCAGGAACTGGCGACCGCCGCACAGCTCCGACTCCCGTTGCCCATAGTGGTGTTCGACAACGGCGGCTACGGCGAGATCCGCGACGAGATGCGGGCGCGCGGCGACGCGCCGGCCGCGGTGGACCTCGCGCCGGTCGACCTGCCCGCCCTGGCCCGCGCCTATGGAGGACACGGCACGCGCGCGTGCGACCCGGCCGCGCTGGCGGGTGCCGTGACCGAGGCCCTCGACCGGCCCGGCCCCACCCTGATCACCGTCCCCGAGGAGACCCCATGACCGCCACCGCTCCCCTGATGTCGCTCGTCTGGACCGACCACGTCACCGGCCGCCGGGGCTTCCTGGTCGTGGACCGGCTGGTGCGCGGCGTGGCCAGCGGCGGACTGCGGATGCGCCCCGGCTGCACGCTGGAGGAGGTGGCGGGGCTCGCCCGCGGCATGACGATGAAGGAGGCGCTGCACTACGACCCCGAGGCGCGCTATGTGCCCCTCGGCGGCGCCAAGGGCGGCATCGACTGCGACCCCCAGGACCCGCAGGCGTACGGACTTCTGGTGCGCTATCTGCGCGCCATGCGCCCGTACATCGAGAGTTTCTGGACCACCGGCGAGGACCTCGGCCTCACCCAGGACCTGGTCGACCGCGCGGCGGCCGAGGCGGGTCTGGTCTCCTCCATCCAGGCCGTGTACCCGCTGCTGGACGACGAGGCGGCGGCCCGCGAGCGGCTCGCGGCCGCCTTCGCGGTCGAGGTGGACGGCATCGGTCTGGACGAACTGGCCGGCGGCTGCGGGGTCGCCGAGTCGGTGCTCGCGGCGCTGGACCGCGCGGGCGTCCCCTACCCGGGCACCCGGGTGGCCGTACAGGGGCTCGGCACGATGGGCGGGGCCACCGCGCGGTTCCTCGCACGCGCGGGGCTGACGGTGGTGGCGGTCGCCGACATCAAGGGGACCATCGCCAATCCCGCCGGGCTGGACGTCGAGGCCCTGCTGGCCGCGCGGGACGGTTACGGCGCGGTGGACCGCCGTGTGCTGCGCCCCGGCGACCGCGAACTGCCCGGCGACGCCTGGCTGTCCGCCGACGCGGAGGTGCTCGTACCGGCGGCCGTGTCGTACGCGATCGACACCGCCGACCAGGACCGGATCCGCGCCCGCTGGATCGTGGAGGCCGCCAACATGCCCGTACTTCCGGAGGCGGAGGAGCTGCTGGCCACGCGGGGGGTCACCGTGCTGCCGGACGTGGTGGTCAACTCCGGTACGAACGCCTGGTGGTGGTGGACCCTGTTCGGCGACATCGGCGCGGACGCCGACGAGGCCTTCGCGCACATCCGGCGCTCCATGCGCGCCCTGATCGGCCTGATCCTCGACCGTGCGGACGCCGACGGCACGACTCCGCGCGCGGCCGCCCACGCCCTGGTGACCGACCGGCTGCCGATGATCGCGGACCGCTTCGGGTGGTACCGGTGAGGGGCTCCGGCGCGCCTTCCCCGGACGCGCTGTTCGACCCCGCCTCGGTCGCCGTCGTCGGCGCCTCCGCGCAGCCCGGGAAGTGGGGCTACTGGCTGGCCAAGGGGGCACTGGCCGGGCGGGCGCGGCGGGCGGTGCACCTGGTGAACCGGCGGGGCGGCAGCCTGGACGGCGTGCCGTTCCGGGCCGGGCTCACCGGGCTCGCCTGCGAGCACGTCGTGGTGGCCGTGCCGCCCGCGCACGTACGGCCCGTGGTGACCGAGGGCCTGGCGGCCGGCGCCCGCCACTTCACCGTCATCACCTCCGGCGGGGACCCGGCCGGGGAGCGCGCGCTGGCCCGCGAGGTGACCGCCCGGGGCGCCCGGCTGCTCGGCCCCAACTGCATGGGTCTGGTCGACACGGGCAGCGAACTGCGGCTCAGCTGGGGCGAGTTCCCGGCGGGCGCGGTTGGCCTGGTGTCGCAGAGCGGGAACCTCGCGCTGGAGATCGGGCGGCTGCTCGCCCGCGCGGGACAGGGCTTCTCCCGGTTCGTCTCGCTCGGCAACCAGCGCGACATCGACGCGGCGGAGGCCCTGGAGACGCTCGTCACGCACGCGCCCACCCGGGTGCTCGCCGCCTACGTGGAGGACTTCCGCGACGGCCGCCGTCTCGCCCGGGTGCTGCGGGCCGCGCACGCGGCGGGCAAACCGGTCCTGCTGCTCACGGTCGGCCGCAGCCCCGCCGCCGCGGGCGCCGCCGCCTCCCACACGGGCGCCATGGTCAGTTCGTACGACACGGTGGCGGCCGTCTGCCGGGACAGCGGCGCGCTGCTGCTGGATTCGGCGGGCGAGCTGGTGGACACGGCGGTGTGTCTGCCGGCCGTGCGCGGGTGGTTGCCGGGGGCCGGGAGGAGCGGGCGGGGGTCGGACAACGCCGGTGGGCAAACGCTCCATGGCCAACGTCTGTTGGCGAACAGGCGTGGGCAGACCGCGGCGGGGGACAACGCATGTGGGCAAACAGACGTTGGCGAACAGGCGTTGGCCGCGTCGGCCGGCGACCGTCGACACCCCCCGGCCGGGGTCGGCGTTCCCCAGCCAACCCCATCCCCGCCAACGCCCGTTGGCCAACCGCCGTTGACCGACACCCGCTGTCCCGCCGCCCTCCGCATCGCGATCGTAGGAGACAGCGGCGGTCAGGGCGCCCTCGCCGCCGACGCGTTCGCGATGCGCGGCGCCCGGGTGCCGAAACTGTCGGCCGCCACGGTGCGCCGCGTGGCCGAGGCGCTGCCACCCGCCGCCGGCTGCAGCAACCCCGTCGACCTGGCGGGCGCGGGCGAGGCCGATCTCGGCAGCTACGCGCGCGTGGCGGAGACACTGCTGGGCAGCGGGGAGGCCGACGCGGTCGTCCTGACCGGTTACTTCGGCGACTACGCCAGCGCGGACCCCCAACGCACCGCCCACGAGTGCGAGGTGGCCGGCGCGCTCGCCGACGCCGCCGCCCGTACCGGACGCCCGCTGCTCGTGCACACCATGGCCCGCGACACCCCTGCCCTCGCCGTCCTGCGCGAGCGCGGGACACCCGTGTACGAGCGCATCGAGCAGGCGGCCACAGCCCTCACCGGGGCCGTACGGCTCGCCGCCGCGGCGGCGACCGACCCGCCACCTCTCCCCCGCTCCGCGCCACCCGCGCCCGACGGCGGTTACGAGACCGTCCGCGCCCTGCTCGCCGCCCACGGACTGCGCTTTCCCCAGGCCGAGTTCGTGCCCGACTCCGAGGAGGAGGCGGTCGCGGCGGCCCGGCGCGTGGGCTTCCCGGTCGTGCTCAAGGCGATGGGCCTCGCGCACAAGACGGAGGCCGGCGGGGTCGCGCTGGGCCTCGGCGACCCGGATGCCGTACGCGCGGCCCTGGCCCGGATGCGCGCGTCCACCGGCGCCGCACGCTACGCCGTCGAGGCCATGGCGGCACCGGCACACGCCCACGAGCTGATCGTCGGCGTCCGGCACGACCCGGCGTTCGGCCCGGTCGCCCTGGCCGGCATCGGCGGCGTCACCGCGGAACTGCACGCCGACACCGCGCTCGCCCTGGCCCCGCTCACCCCGGCACGCGCGCGTGCGCTGCTGGTCGGGCTGCGCCACGCACCCCTGCTGACCGGCTGGCGCGGCGCCCCGCCCGTCGACCTGGAGTCCGCCGCGACCGCCCTGTGCGTGATCACTCAAGTGGCCGCCGCACACCCGGAGTTCACCGAGCTGGAGGTCAACCCGCTGCTGGTGCATGCGGACGGCGCGCTCGCCCTGGACGCGCATGCGGTCGTCCGGGGCGCATGACGGAAGCTGACAGCGGGGGGCGCCTCGGCGACCCTGTACGACGATGTCATGGCGCGGACGAATACCGGCGGAAGTGCCACGCCTGCGCTGCGGCCCGAAACGACGACATGCGATCACGGAGGGCCTCCCGGCGCCCCTCGGCCGCGAAGCCCTCCGCGATCGCCCGCCCGCGATGTCGAAACAAGCGCGGAGCGCCCGTTACCCCTTCTCCCTGCGCGTTCGCGCCCCCGCCGCATAGAAGCCCAACCCGATGGCCACGAACAGCACCAGCGGTACGACCTGGCTGAGGGTGTAGGCCGCCCGTTGCCCGGCGAAGGAGTGCGGGAGTGAGTCCGCGGGGCTGCCGCCGGTGCCGAACCAGCCGACGCCGAAGCCGGGCCAGATCAGGACGACGACCGTGAAGGCCACGAAGGCGGTGGCGAGGCCGCTGATGAGGCGGGCGCCGAGCAGCCCGCCGGGGACGGCGTAGGGGCGGGGCACGTCCGGGTGCTTGCGGCGCAGGACGGCGAGGCTCGGGAACGTGATGACGTAGGAGATGAAGGTGGTGGAGATGGTCAGGCCCAGGCCCGCCGCGAAGTACTTCTCGCCGTCGCCGCCGGTGAGGTTGAGGGCGGTCACGAACAGCGCGGAGGCGAGGACGGCGGAGAGCAGGTTCACCCGTACCGGAGTGCCGTGCTTGGCGGAGATGTGGCCGAGCCAGGCGGGGCCGGCGCCGTCCGCGCAGGCCACGGCCTGGGCGCGGTGGGCTCCCATGGCCCAGGTGACGCCCGAGGTGAGCAGCCCGACAATGAGTCCGGCGGCCGCGATCCCGCCGCACACCGCGCCGAAGCCGGTGAGGGTGACCGTGCCGTCCGCCGCGATCGAGCCGCCGTAGACCGTGAAGACGGCCTTGCAGGCGTCGATGAACCCGCCGAGGCTGCCGATGCGTTCGCTCGGCAGGACGAACAGGATGCCGAGGATCGGGCCGCCGTAGAGCACGAGTGCGGCGAGGCCGGAGCGGAGGATGGACAGCGGGATGTCCCGGCGCGGGTTGCGCATCTCCTCGGCCGCCGAGCTGGGGAGTTCGAAGCCGACGTAGTTGAAGATCAGCACGGGGACCAGGGCGACGAAGCCGGTGTAGGTCGGCGTGAAGCCGCCGGCGGGCAGGGCGTGCACGCCGTTGCGGACGGCGTAGACGACGACCGAGACGAGGAAGAAGCCCAGCAGCACGACCCGGGCGGCGGCACCGGCGATCGGCACCCACTTCCCGATCCGCACCGACTGGACGACGGCCAGCGCGCCGCCCCAGATGAACACGAACCCGGCGAGGTACTTCCAGGCGCCGGGCAGCGGGGTGAAGAACTCCTCCCAGGTCGTCAGGGCGATGATGCACAGGCTGCCGCCCACCCAGACCGGGTTGGAGATCCAGTACAGCAGCTGGTTGACGCCCGCCGTGAGCCGACCGAGGGCCAGCCGGGTCCACACGTACGGGCCGCCCTGCACCGGGAAGGCGGCGCCGAGTTCGGCGACGAGCAGGCCGTACGGCACGAAGAACGCGAGCGCGAGGATCGCCATCCAGGTCAGGCCCTGGGGGCCCTGGGCGGCCACCGAGCCGATGGTGTCCAGGCCGACGAGCCTGCAGATGAGGAAGAACAGCACGTCGCGCCGGCGCAGCTCCTTGCGGAGCCGGATGCGCTGCTCGCCCCAGCCGGCGGAGAGATCGGGTGTGTCGGGGCCTTGTGGGTGCGCGGAGGTGGTCGGGGCGTGGGTCACGGGCGGACTCCTACGGGCGCGGGCTGACTCCTATGACGGCGGGGGGTGGCGTTGGCACGGTGGCCGACTGTGGCGGCGGACCGCTTACTGACTGAACGAGCAGTCAGTAGTGCGGGTACTGTGACCCCGGCCGCACAGGGGTGTCAAGAGGTCGTCGGCGCATGTCCAGGCGGCTGTGTAGGGTGACCGCGTGGCGAGAGTGCGGTTGAGCGTGGCCGAGCGGCGGGAGGAACTGCTGCGGGCCGCCATCGGGCAGATCGAGGCGCGGGGCGTGGCGGCGGTCAGGATCGCCGACGTCGCGGCGGCGCTCGGGGTGAGCAACGCGCTGGTGCTGTACCACTTCTCGACGAAGGAGAAGCTGGTCGCCGCCGCGTTCACCTACGCGGCCGAGGACGATCTCGCGCACCTGCGCAAGCTGCTGGGCCGGCGGACGTCCGCGCTGCGCCGGCTGCGGGCCGCGGTGCGCTGGTACGCGCCGACCGGGCAGGCCAAGGGCTGGCGGCTGTGGATCGAGGGCTGGGCCGTGGCCCTGCGGGAGCCCGCCCTGCGGGAGGTCACCCGGGACCTGGACAAGCAGTGGAAGGCCGCGATCACCGAGGTCATCGCCGAGGGCGTGGCGGCGGGCGAGTTCGCCTGTGCCGATCCGGCCGGCGCCGCGCTGCGGCTGACCGCGCTGCTGGACGGGCTCGCCGTGCAGCTGACGTCGTACCCGGGAGCGGTGCCGCGGACGCGCGCGCAGGAATGGGTCGACGACGCGCTGGCACGGGAACTGGGCCTGGACCGGGAGGCGTTGACGGAGCGCTAGGCGCATTGCCCTGTGAGGCCGGGGCCACGCGCGCTTCGGGGCCGTCTCCGGGCAGGCACACTCGCCGACGGCTGAGCCGGGCGCACCACCCACGAACACCCGTGCCCCGCACCGCAGGTCACACGGTGGGGGGCACGGCGATGCGGTCAGGCCACCGAGGCGATGCGCATCTTGATGTCGTCGGGCGACATGGCGCCCTTCGCCGTCACATGGTCGCCGGAGGACTCGCCGCGCAGTCGGCGGCCGATCCACGGGACGAGGTACTCGCGGGCCCAGTGGACGTCGTCGCGGCGGATCTCCAGGGTGCCGCGGGGCGGTTGCGGCGGCCACGGCTGCTCCGGGTCGGCCGGGACCTCCAGACCGAGGACCTGACCGGCGCGCAGCGCCACGCGCGTGTGCCCTTCGGGCGAGAGGTGCAGCCGGTCGCTGTCCCACGCCCTGCGGTCCTGCACGGACCTCAGGGACCACAGGTCGAGCACGGGACATCCGTATCGGTCCGCGATGGCGCGGACGTGCCCGTTGTACGTGGCGATCTTGCCGCGCAGATGCTTGAGCACGGGGACGCCACGGGTGTCGAAGCCGGTCGTCACCATGACCGTGCCGGCCGTCTCGGTCAGCCGGACCACGGCCCGTTCGAAGCGCTCGGCCACCTCGTCCGGGTCCGTGCCGGGCCGGATGACGTCATTGCCGCCCGCACAGAAGGAGACCAGGTCCGGGGCCAGTTCGACGGCCTTCGGGAGCTGGTCCTGCACGATCTGGTCGAGCAGCTTCCCGCGGACCGCGAGATTGGTGTAGTTGAAGTCGCCCTCGGGCCGCCGGTCGGCGAGCAGTACCGCGAACCGGTCGGCCCAGCCGACGAACGCCCCGTCGGGCCCCGGGTCGCCGACGCCCTCGGTGAAGCTGTCCCCCACCGCCACGTACGACCCGATCACTGATCTGTTGTCATTCTTCGAATCGTCTGCCACGTCGGACCATGATTCCCCTTCGGATGTGACCTACGCGACCGTAAGGAGGGGTTGACGAACGGTGAGATGTGACACCCTCAAATAATTTGCCATTCGGGAATAGCGCTGGTCCCGCGCCGGAATCTCAGATGCGGCGCAGTCGGAGAACCGTCGCATCCAGGTCGCCCTTGAGTCCGGTGCGCAGGCCGTGGTGCAGCAGGACGGCACCACGGTGAACCTCATCCGTTTCGCGGCATTCGTACGATGCCGTGGGATCGAGTCCGCGCAGACGCAGCGCCGGCGCCGGCTCGCCGTGGCTCTGCGCCTGGAGCCAGGCGAGGACCACCGTCTCCTCGCCCAGGAGGTACTGGACGGCGCTCAGACCGCCGGCCGGGGGCCGCAGCCGGTACAGCTCGCCCTGCTGGACGACCGGGCGGATCTCCTTGTAGAGCTCGACCCAGCGCCCGGCCTCGGCCAGGTCCTCTTCGGTCCACTCGTTGAGGTCGCCGCCGACCCCGAGGACGCCCGCCATGGCGCTGACGAACCGGAACCGCAGGGAGCTGACCCGGCCGTTGAGCTGGGTGTTCGGGCTGTCGGTGACCCAGGCGGCCATGACCCGGGCGGGGTGGATCTGGCTGAAGCCGTACTGGATGGCGAGCCGGTCGAGCGGGTCGGTGTTGTCGGAGGTCCACACCTGGTCGGTGCGGCTCATCACACCGAGATCGATCCGGCCGCCGCCGCCCGAGCAGGACTCGAAGGCGACCTGCGGGTGGGCGGCGCGCAGCCGGTCCAGCAAGGCGTAGAAGGCGCGGACATGGTCCACCCACAGGCGCTGCGGATACGGCTCCCCGGGCCAGCCGGCGTCGGTGAAGCAGCGGTTGAAGTCCCACTTCACATAGTCGATCGGCGCGCTGGAGAGCAGGGTGTCCAGCTGCTCCCAGAGGTACTCCTGGACGTCCTCGCGGGCGAGGTTGAGGACGAGCTGGTTGCGCAGCTCCGTCCGCTTCCGTCCCGGCTGGTACTGCACCCAGTCGGGGTGGGCGCGGTACAGGTCGCTGTCCGGGTTGACCATCTCGGGCTCGACCCAGATGCCGAACTGCATGCCGAGGCCGTGCACCTGGTCGGCGAGGGGCTTCAGGCCGTGCGGGAAGCGGTCGGGGTTGGGGGTCCAGTCGCCGAGGCCTGCGCGGTCGCTGGTGCGGGCGCCGAACCAGCCGTCGTCCACGACGAACAGTTCCACGCCGATCCCGGCCGCCCGGCGGGCGAGCGCGAGCTGCTGCTGCTCGGAGATGTCGAAGGTCGTCGCCTCCCAGGAGTTGAAGAGCACCGGCCGGTCCCGCTCGGCGTCCGGGATGACGTACGCGCACTGGTAGGCGTGCCAGGTGCGGCTCGCGCCGCCGAAACCGCCGTCGCTCCACAGCCCGGCGAAGACGGGGGTGGTGTACGACTCCCCCGGCTCGAGGAGCAGCAGCCCCGAGTCGTCGTAGCCGGCGCCGCCCGTGATCTGCACGCGCGCGTCCGGGAGTTGCGCGACCGCGATACGCCAGGAGCCGGACCAGCCGAGCGCGCAGCCGTAGACCTCGCCCAGCTCCTCGGTGGCGTCGGTGTCGAGCGCCACCCAGGGCAGGTGCTGGTGGCCGGTGTGGCCGCGGCGGCTGCCGATGGCCTTCTCGCCGTAGGTGAGCGGGGCGGTGGTGAGGCGGGACTCGGCGGCCCAGCGGCCGTGCAGCTGGGACAGCCGCCAGCCGTCGCGGTCGGGCAGCGTCCAGGTGGCCGCGTCGGCCCGCAGCAGCTCCACGCGCGTGTGCGTGCCGTTCGCCACCGTGACCCAGCGCTCGACGACGTCACCGCGCATCCGGTAGTGCAGGGTGACGGCGAGGCCGTCGTCATCGAAGCGCAGCCGCAGCTCGTCGCCCTCCGTCTCGTACGACACGAAACGCCACTCGGTGCCGCGGCGCTCCTCGGTGCGCACGGACAGGGCGGGGCGGACGAAGCGGGGGCCGCCCTCCACGGGGTACTCCTCGCGGCCGTCCAACGGGGACTCGAAGGGCCAGTAGCCGGGCAGTGGGGCCTCGGCGAGGGCGTCCGCGTCCGCGAGGGCGATGCGTGGCCCCCAGTGCAGGTGGAGCAGCTCGTCCGCGTCGGTGAGATGCAGGGCATAGCTACTGGTGGGCCCCGAGAGGAGCCAGGTACGACCGTCTTCGGCGATGTCCACCACGTAAGACCTCACAGGTGCCAACAGATCCGCTCAAGTGCCAACATCATCAGGTGACGCAGCCCCTGGTGACAATGCCTGTGGACAACTCCTTGCCCGAGGAAACCGATGTCGTATGGTCGACGGAGTGCCCGCCGGCGAGTCGCGACGGCGGGGCCCGACCGCGAGGAGCCCCCGTGACGCAGCAGGTCCCGTCGACCGAGCCGGAGCTGGCCGGTGTGCGCAATTTCCGTGACGTGGGCGGACTGCCCACCACGGACGGACGACGGGTTCGTCACGGCGTGCTGTTCCGCAGCGGGCACCTGGCGCACGCGACGGAGGACGACGCGGCCTTCCTCGCCTCCCTGGGCCTGCACACGATCTTCGACTTCCGCAACGCGGCCGACCAGAAGCTGGAGGGCCCGGACGTCGAGCTGCCCGGCGTACGGAACGTGAACCTGCCGCTGAGCGACCCGGCGGACGGCGCCGAGTTCTGGAAGATGGTCCGCGACGGCGATCTCGACCAGCTGCGCGGCATCCTGTCCGACGGCAAGGGGGCGGCCCGGATGATCGCCTCGTACCGGTCGATCGTCATGGAGCGCACCGCCGAGCACTCCCAGGTGCTGCGAGCGCTCGTCGAGGAGAGCGTGCCCGCGCTGATGCACTGCGCGGCGGGCAAGGACCGCGCCGGCATCTCCATAGCCGTGACACTCCTCGCGCTCGGCGTGGAGCGCGAGGCGATCGTCGCCGACTACCTGGAGTCCAACGCCAAGCACCGGCGCTACAAGGTCCGCCGCAACGGCAGCGCGGACACCGCGTACACCCCGGAGATCATGGAGCTGCTCAGCCCGCTCTTCGACGCCCGCGCCGAGTACCTCCACGCGGCGTTCGAGACCATCGAGGAGACCTGGGGCGGGGTGGACACCTACCTGGAACGGGGTCTCGGTCTCACCCCGGCGTCCCGCGACGCGCTGCGCGAGCGCCTGCTGGACTGACCGGCCGGCGCGTCAGTTCTTCGCGCCCAGCGCGAACAGCAGGAAGAGGAACCCGGCCAGGACATGGCCGAGGGCGATGTAGATGATCAGGCGGATCCACAGGGAACGGGGGAACTTCGTCTCCAGGTCGCTCATGGCAGCTCTCCGGTCAGCGGCCCCAGGCACAGCGTGGCCGTGGGGCTCTGTAGCAGGGTGTGGACGAACAGCAGCTCGACGCCGTCGTGGTCCTCGGCGGCGAGGCGGTGCGGGGTGAGCGAGTCGAAGTGCGCGCTGTCGCCGGGCGCGAGCAGGTGCACCGTGTCGCCGAGGCGCAGCCGCAGCCGGCCCCGCAGGACGTAGAGCCACTCCTCGCCGGGGTGGACCCGCACGACGTCGCCCTGTGAGCCGTACGGCACGCGCACGCGCAGGGCCTGCATGGCGCGGCCGGGCGCCCCGGCCTGGAAGTACGTCCAGCCGCCCGCCCGGGTCGGCTCCATGTCCCCGGCCCGCACGATCGCGTCCCGGTCGGCGGCCGTCTCGCCGAGCAGTTCGGAGACGGTCGTACTGTAGATACGGGCGAGGGCCAGCAGCATCGGCAACGACGGCTGCCGCTGTCCTGTCTCCAGCCGGGACAGATGGGCCGGTGAGAGCCCGGCGGCGCGGGCCGCGACCTCCAGAGTGAGGCCGGCGCGCCGCCGCAGTGCCCGCAATTGCGGTGCGACGGCGGGCAACTCGCCGCCCGGGCCTGCCGGCGGCCCGGCGTCTGAGGCGTTCATGCCTCCATTCAGCCCCGTTCTTGCCCAGTGGGCAATTTTCTTGCCTCTGAGGCAAAGGAGCCAGTTCTGGGCGCGCCTCTGTCCCTCGTGATCCGGCCGCCGGACGATCCGCGCTCCGTATGCGCGCCATCGCGGGTCCCGTTATGGTCCAAAGGTGCGCCCTGCCCAGATCACCCGGGCGCCCTCCCGATCGTTCACCATCGTCCCGAAGCGACCGGAGGGCAGATGGCACTCACCCCCACGGGCCGCCGTCGCCGCACGCTGCCTCCGCTCCGGGCCGGGTCGGCCCGGGTCGCGACCGGGATCCTCGTCATCGGCCTGCTCGCGGCGCCCGCGCACGCACAGCAGGGCACCGGCAGCGGGACGGCGATCGGCACCGTCGCCCGGACGGTGGGTGATGCCCGCTTCGTGCCGGGCGCCTGCCCGAAGACCGCGGAGCCGGTCCCCGCGCTGAAGGGAGCCCGCTGCGGCACGCTCAGGGTGCCCGAGAACCGCACCCGGCGGGGCGGCCGGACGATCACCCTCGGCGTGGCGATCGTCCCGGCGACCGCGGCCAAGCCGAAGGCCGACCCCGTCGTGTGGTTCGCCGGCGGACCCGGCGACGACGCGGTCGGGGAGGCGCGGATGGCGGTCGACGGCGGCCTGAACCGCGACCGGGACCTGATCCTCATGTCCCAGCGGGGGACGTACTCCGCCGACCCGGCGCTCACCTGTCCCGGCGTGGACGCGTTCAACGCACGCGCGGTCGGCCTGGTCCATGACGCCCCGTCCACCGAGCGCCTGCACGTCGAGGCGACCCGGACCTGCCGTGGCCGGCTGGCACGCCGCGGGATCGGCCTCAGCTCCTACAACGGCACCGAGAGCGCCGCCGACTACGCGGACCTGCGTCTCGCCCTGGGCCTCGAGCAGTGGAACGTCTTCGGCATCTCCTACGGCACCGACCTGGCGCTCCTCTACCTGCGGCTGCACCCGGAGGGCATCCGTTCGGTCGGCATCGACGGCATCCTGCCGCCGTCCAGGGCCGGTTCGGCCCTGACCTGGAGCAGCGCCCGGCAGGGCTTCGACGGTCTGTTCAAGGCCTGCGCCGCACAGCCCGCGTGCGCCCGCCGCTATCCCCACCTGTCGGCCACCTTCGACCGCCTCGTCCGCGAGCTCGAGGCGCGTCCGGTCACCACGACGGTCACGGTCCCCGGCCGCAGGGCGCCGGTGAAGGTCGTACTGGACGGCGGGGCCCTGGTGAACTGGCTGACCTCCGCCACCCACGTGGCGCCGGGGGTGCCGCGCTCGCTCGACGAGCTGGCCCACGGCAGGCCGCAGCGGATCGCCGTGCAGTGGGCGGGCGGCAAGCTCAGCCCCCAGGCCGCCGGAAGGGTGTCCCACGGGCTCGCCTACGGCGTCTTCTGCAGTGAATGGGTGCCGTACGAGAGCCGGGCCGAGGCGATCCGAGGAGGGCGGGAGGCGTTCCCGTCGTTCCCCCGCTCGGTGCTGGCCCAGGCTCCGCAGCTCACCTTCCTCCGCCCGGACTGCGCCGTCTGGAACGTCCCCGCGGCGCCGCGCTCGGTCCGCAACGTCACGCGCAGCGACATCCCCACCCTCGCCCTGTCCGGCGGGTTCGACTCCCAGACGGGGGCGGACAACGGGCCGTACGTCGCCCGGACGCTGAGCCGGGCCACCGTCGTCACGGTCCCCTACACCGCCCATGTGACTTTCGCCGCGTCGCCGTGCGCGCAGGCGATCACCCGCTCGTTCCTCGACACCCCGGCCGCGCCGGACACCGGATGCCTCAAGGACGTCAAGCCGCCGCAGTTCGAGATCGGACCCTAGCGGTACGACTCGCGCGGCGGGTCCGTGCCCGCGCTCCGCACCGGGCCGGTGCCGGTGCCGGGCGCGGGCACGGACCGCGCGGTCAGCGGTTGGCCACCGCCTGCTTGATCAGGGTCTTGCCGAAGTTCCACATCAGGCCGCCGCCGCTGTGGGCGTCGTCCATCACGGCCGTGAACGCGTCCACGAACCGCTCGACGTCCGCCTCGTCGATGATCAGCGGCGGGATCAGCTTGATCACCTCCAGATGGTCCCCGGAGACCTGGGTGAGGATCCGGTGCCTTTGCAGCAGCGGTACGACGACCATCTGCGCGAACAGGCCCTTGCGGGCGGCCTGGAGCATGGTCCAGCGGCTGCGCAGCTTCAGCGAGGAGGGCCTGCCGAACTCGATGCCGATCATCAGGCCCCGGCCCCGGACGTCGGCGAGCAGCTCGTAGGTGTCGATCAGTGCGGTCAGCCGGGACTTCAGCAGCTCGCCCGTCTTGCGCACGCCCGCGACGATCTGCTCGTTCTCCATGACCGACAGCACGGCGAGCCCGCACGCCATCGCCTGCGCGTTGGAGCCGAAGCTCGCCGAGTGGACCAGGACCCGGTCCATGGACGAGTAGACCTTCTTGAAGATCCAGTCCTTGCCGAGGGTGGCGCCGACCGGTACGTATCCGCCGGACAGCGCCTTGGCCACACACACCAGGTCGGGTTCGACGCCGTCCTCGTGCTGGTAGGCGTAGAAGTCGCCGGTGCGGCCGAGACCGGTCTGCACCTCGTCGGCGATGAGCAGTGCCTTGTGCTTCTGCAGCAGTTCCTGGGCGGCGCGCAGATAGCCGGGTGGCGCCTCGTGCACCCCCTTGCCCTGGATCGGCTCCACGATCAGGGCGGCCACGTCGCCCTTCTTCAGCTCCCGCGCCAGGGCGTCGAGGTCCCCGAGCGGTACGGCGGTGTCGGGCAGCAGCGGGGCGAAGCCGTCCCGGAAGCCGCTCTCGCCGTTGACCGACAGGGAGCCGGTGGTCAGGCCGTGGAAGGCGTGGTCGCAGTAGAGGATGCGGCGCTTGCCGGTGGCGTACCGGGCGAACTTCAGCGCCGTCTCCACGGCCTCCGTGCCGCTGTTGCCGAAGAACACCCGGTCCAGGTGCGGGCTGTGGGCGAGGAGCCGTTCGGCGAGCAGTCCGGGCAGCGGCTGGCAGTCGAACCGGGTGAGGTCGGCGAGGTCCAGGTCGAGCACGTCGTGCAGCGCCTTGCGGACGACCGGGTGGTGGCGGCCGAGGCCCATCACCCCGAACCCGGCGAGCATGTCCAGGTGGTCGTTGCCGTCCGCGTCGAAGAAGTGGGCGCCCTCGGCCCGCTCGTAGACCTTGTCGAAGCCGATGGTGTGCAGCATGCGGGGGAGCTGCGGATTGAGGTACTTGGTGTGCAGCTCGTAGCGTTCGGCTCCGCGCTCGGCGAGCAGCGCGCCGAGGTCGAACTCCGTGCTCATTCACTCTCCTTGGCCGGGCCGCCCGCGTCCTTGACGGCCAGGCTCCCACTGATCCGCCCGGCGATCTCGACGGGCGTGAGACCGATGTCGGCCAGCACCTCGCCGCGCTTGGCGTGCGCGAGGAACTGCTCCGGAATGCCGAACCGCCGTACCGGCACGTCCACGTCGGCGTCGCCGAGCGCCAGCGCCACGGCCGAACCGACGCCCGCGGAGCGGCTGTTGTCCTCCACCACGGCCACCAGCCGGTGTTCGGCGGCGAGGCCCGGCAGCGAGGGGTCGACGGGCTTGACCCACCGGGGATCCACCACCGTGCAGTTGATGCCGCGCGCCTGGAGCAGATCGGCGGCCTGCAGGCACACCGGGGCCATCACGCCGACGGCGACGAGCAGCACCTCGGGGCGTTCGGCGCGGTGCAGGACGTCCATGCCGCCGACCCGGTCGAGTGCCGGGATGTCGGGGCCGACCGACTCCTTCGGGAAGCGCACCAGGGTGGGCGCGTCGTCCACGGCGACGGCCTCGCGCAGCTGGGCCCGCAGCTGGCCCGCGTCGCGCGGGGCGGCGATCCTGAGACCGGGGACGACCTGGAGGATGGACATGTCCCACATGCCGTTGTGGGAGGCCCCGTCCACGCCGGTGACGCCGGCCCGGTCCAGGACGAAGGTGACCCCGCAGCGGTGCAGCGCGACGTCCATCAGCAGTTGGTCGAAGGCGCGGTTGAGGAAGGTGGCGTACACGGCGACGACCGGGTGCAGCCCGCCGGTGGCGAGGCCGGCCGCGGAGACGGCCGCGTGCTGCTCGGCGATGCCCACGTCCCACACGCGGTCGGGGAAGCGCTCGGCGAACCGGCCGAGACCGACCGGGTGCAGCATGGCCGCCGTGATGGCGACGACGTCGTCCCGTTCCTCGCCGATCCGCACGATCTCGTCGCCGAACACCGAGGTCCAGGAAGGGCCGCCCGCCGGTGCGAGGGGCTCGCAGGTCAGCGGGTCCATCACGCCGACGGTGTGGAAGTGGTCCTCCTCGTGGGCGAGGGCGGGCTCGTAGCCACGTCCCTTCTCGGTGAGGCAGTGGACCAGGACCGGGCCGTGGAAGCGTTTCGCGCGGCGCAGCGCCGACTCGACGGCCTTGATGTCGTGGCCGTCGATCGGGCCGACGTACTTCAGGCCCAGGTCCTCGAACATGCCCTGCGGGGCGAAGGCGTCCTTGAAGCCCTTCTTCGCGCCGTGCAGGGACTCGTAGATGGTGTTCCCGACGATCGGGGTGCGCAGCAGTACGTCCTTGCCCCAGGCGAGGACCTTCTCGTAGCTGTCGGTGGTGCGCAGGGTGGCCAGGTGGTTGGCGAGGCCGCCGATGGTCGGGGCGTAGGAGCGCTCGTTGTCGTTGACGACGATGATCAGCGGGCGGTCCCTGGCGGCCGCGATGTTGTTCAGCGCCTCCCAGGCCATGCCGCCGGTCAGCGCGCCGTCGCCGATGACCGCGACCACATGGCCCTTCTCCCCCTGCACCTGGTTGGCCTTGGCGAGGCCGTCGGCCCAGCCGAGCGCCGTGGAGGCATGGCTGTTCTCGATGACGTCGTGCTCGGACTCCTCGCGCGAGGGGTAGCCGGACAGTCCGCCCTTGCGGCGCAGCTTGGAGAAGTCCTGACGCCCGGTCAGCAGCTTGTGGACGTAGGACTGGTGGCCGGTGTCCCACAGGATGCGGTCGACCGGTGACTCGAAGACCCGGTGGAGTGCGATGGAGAGTTCCACCACCCCCAGATTGGGTCCGAGGTGACCGCCGGTCCTCGATACCGCTTGCACCAGGAACTCACGTATTTCGTGTGACAGTTCGCCGAGTTTCGCCTCGGACAGCGCCTTCAGGTCGCGTGGTGTCCGGATGGTCTCCAGAATGCTCACGCTGGGCCCCCTCTCGGTCCATGCCGTGCTGTGCTCAACTCATTCGTCTGCGGGGATCGTCCGCTCGGCGAGCTTCATGGCCTCCTCGATCAGGGTCTCCACGATCTTCGACTCGGGGACGGTCTTGATGACCTCGCCCTTGACGAAGATCTGCCCCTTTCCGTTGCCCGAGGCAACTCCGAGGTCGGCCTCACGGGCCTCGCCGGGACCGTTCACCACGCACCCCATGACCGCGACCCTGAGCGGCACTTCCATGCCGTCCAGGCCCGCCGTGACCTCCTCCGCGAGCTTGTAGACGTCCACCTGGGCCCGCCCGCAGGACGGACAGGAGACGATCTCCAGGCGCCGCTGCCGCAGGCCGAGCGACTCCAGGATCTGGATGCCGACCTTGACCTCCTCGGCGGGCGGAGCGCTGAGCGACACCCGGATCGTGTCCCCGATGCCCCGGGACAGCAGCGCCCCGAAGGCGACGGCCGACTTGATCGTGCCCTGGAACGCCGGGCCGGCCTCGGTGACCCCCAGGTGCAGCGGGTAGTCGCAGCTCTCGGCGAGCTGCCGGTAGGCCTCGATCATCACGACCGGGTCGTTGTGCTTGACGGAGATCTTGATGTCCCGGAAGTCGTGCTCCTCGAAGAGGGAGGCCTCCCAGAGAGCGCTCTCGACCAGCGCCTCCGGGGTGGCCCTGCCGTACTTCTGCAGCAGCCGTCGGTCCAGGGAGCCGGCGTTGACGCCGATCCGGATCGGTGTGCCGTGGTCCTTGGCGGCGCGCGCGATCTCCTTCACCTGGTCGTCGAACTTCTTGATGTTGCCCGGGTTCACCCGGACCGCCGCGCAGCCGGCCTCGATGGCCGCGAAGACGTATTTCGGCTGGAAGTGGATGTCCGCGATCACCGGGATCTGCGACTTGCGCGCGATGGTCGCGAGGGCGTCCGCGTCGTCCTGGGTGGGGCAGGCGACGCGGACGATCTGGCAGCCGGACGCGGTGAGTTCAGCGATCTGCTGCAGGGTGGCGCCGATGTCCGACGTACGGGTCGTCGTCATCGACTGCACCGACACCGGGGCCCCGCCCCCGACCGCCACCGGACCGACGTGGATCTGCCGCGACTGCCGCCGCGGCGCGACGGGCCGGGCCGGTACCTCGGGAACGCCCAAGGGCACGGCGGTCATCGCGTCAGCCCTGCTTTCCGCTCGTCATCGTCTCGCGCGCGGCCCGCAGCGACTCCTTCAGGGAGCCCATCGTGGCGAGTACGGCGGTCGGCTCGTAGCCGCAGTGCGCCATGCAGTTGGCGCAGCGCGGGTCCTTGCCGCGGCCGTACTTGTCCCAGTCGGTCTCCTCGACGAGTTCGCGGTACGTGGACACGTATCCGTCGCTCATCAGGTAGCAGGGGCGCTGCCAGCCGAAGAGCGAGTAGCTCGGGATCGCCCACGCCGTGCAGGGGAAGTCGACCTTGCCCTCCAGGAAGTCCAGGAAGAGCGGGCTCTGGTTGAGCCGCCACTTCCTGCGGTTGCCGCCCGCGAAGGCCTTCTTGAACAGCTCGCGGGTCTGCTGCACACCGAGGAAGTGCTCCTGGTCGGGGGCCTTCTCGTAGGCGTAGGCGGGCGAGAGCATCATCTCGTCCACTTTCAGGTCGTCGTTGAGGTAGTTCAGCACCTCGATGACGGTCTGCGGGGTGTCGGTGTTGAAGAAGGTGGAGTTGGTGGTCACCCGGAAGCCGCGCCGCTTGGCCTCCTTGATGGCCTCGACCGCCTCGTCGAAGGTGCCCTCCTTCGCCACGGAGGCGTCGTGCCGCTCACGCAGCCCATCGATGTGCACGGCCCACGCGAAGTACGGCGAGGGCTTGAACTTGTCCATCTTCTTGCGCATGAGAAGCGCGTTCGTGCACAGGAACACGAACTTCTTCTTGGCAACCAACTGCCGTACGATCTCGTCGATCTGAGGGTGCATCAACGGTTCACCACCGGCGATGGACACCATCGGCGCACCGGATTCCAGCACCGCGCCCACGGCCTGGGCGACGGGCATGCGCTGCTTGAGGACGCCCGCCGGATGCTGGATCTTGCCGCAGCCCTCGCACTTGAGGTTGCACGCGAACAGCGGCTCCAGCTCGACCAGCAGGGCGAACTTGTCCCTCTTCTTGAGCTTCTGTTCGAGCAGGTATGTAGCGACCTTGACGGTCTGACGCAACGGCATGGCCATCTGGCTCACCTCCGGGGGAGCAGCAAAGAACGGTGCCATTCGAAGAATGCGGGAAGAACAGAACGAAGAACACGGAAAGCCGATATTCCACCGCGTACGGTGCCGATCCGGACGAGTTCATGTTCAGGAGCGTCCACGACCACCCGTACGGCCGCGACCGGGCGCTCAGCGCCGCGGACGGCCGTGAGGAGCGTGGCCGCCGACTCCATGTCGACCGCGATCGCGCCGGTCGCGAGCAGGTCGGACCGCTCATGGCCCCGGACGACATGGTCGGAGCCGGTGAGCGGGCCGGTGTGGACCGTGCGTCCGGGCAGGATGCGCACGAGTTCCTTGACGAGCAGCTCGGTGCCGACGCAGGGGACGGCGCCGCGCGGGTCCCGGGTCTCCTCCGCGACCACCAGGTCGCCGGGGTGCATGCCGGGGGCGAGCCCGGCGCAGAAGCCGGTGGCCAGTACGGCCGCGCCGGCCAGCGCCGGGACCGCGAGCTGCCGGGTGAGGGAGCGTTCCGCCGCACGGGGGCCCATGCCCGTACGGAGGAAGCTGACCGGCCCGTCCGCCCCGCTCGTGTCCCCGGTGCGCAGGGCGAGGCGCTCGATGCCGAGCGCACAGGCGATCAGCAGCGGGACGGGTGCGGGCCGGGTGGTCAAGTCAACTCCCCTTCGCCTCGGACAGCGGCTTCCGGGTGAGGAGGCCGCGCTCGAAGGGGTCGCCGTGCAGATACCGGCCGAGCGCGGTGAGCGGGAAGACCTGCCGGTAGAGGTGGTAGTTGATGGAGAAGTCCCAGGGGAAGCCGGTGCCGGTGAAGTACGGCTCGTCCCAGGTGCCGTCCTCCCGCTGGGTTTCCGCGAGCCACCGGATGCCGCGCTCGACGGCCTTGGAGTCCTGCTCCCCCGCCGCGAGCAGTGCCATCAGCGCCCACGCGGTCTGCGAGGCCGTGGAGGCGCCGCGGCCGCTCCACTCCTTGACGTACTTGTAGGAGCGCAGGTCCTCGCCCCAGCCGCCGTCGTCGTTCTGCACCCTCTCCAGCCAGGCCACGGCCCGCCGGATCGCCGGGTGCGAGCCGGGCAGCCCGGCCGCGGTCAGCGCGGGCACCACCGAACCCGTGCCGTAGATGTAGTTGACGCCCCAGCGGCCGAACCACGAGCCGTCCGGCTCCTGTTCGGCGAGCAGCCAGTCGATGCCGCGCCGGGTGCGCGGGTCGTGGGCGAGGCCCTCTGCGGCGAGCATCTCCACGACGTGCGCGGTGACATCGGCCGACGGCGGGTCGATGACCTCGCCGAAGTCGCAGAACGGCAGCCGGTTCGGGAACGGGCTGGTGTTGTCGACGTCGAAGGCGCCCCACGCGCCGTTCTTCGACTGCATCCCGAGGTTCCAGCGCACGGCGCGGCCGATCGCGTGGTCCACGCGTTCGGGGTCGTGGTGCCTGACCCGGCGCAGCGCGAGGGAGACCTCGGCGGTGTCGTCGATGTCGGGGTAGTTGTCGTTGTGGAACTCGAACGCCCAGCCGCCCGGCGGGAGTTCGGGCCGCCGTACGGCCCAGTCGCCGGGCCGGACGATCTCCTCGCCGAGCATCCAGTCGGCCGCCTTGACCAGTTGCGGATGGTCGACGGGCAGGCCCGCGTCGACGAGGGCGATGGTGGCCAGGCAGGTGTCCCACACCGGGGACTGGCAGGCCTCGATCATCCGGGCGCCGTCCTCGCGCCAGACGGCGAACCGGTCCAGCGAGGCGAGGCCCTCGCGCATCACGGGATGTTCGAGGTCGTAGCCCAGCAGGTGCAGGGCGATGACCGAGTACACGGCCGGGGGCTGGATGCCGCCCCAGCAGCCGTCGTTCTCCTGCCGCTCGATGATCCAGCTGGCCGCCGAGTTCATCGCGGCCCTGCGGAGTCTGCGCACGGCGACCTTGCGGTAGCCGCGGACCACCTTGTCGAGCCGCTGGAACAGCCCGTCCCAGCTCGCCACGGGGGCGAGCGGCTGCGGCGGGTTGGGGTTCGCCGGGTCGGTGTGCAGCTCGTCCAGCGGGAACGGCGCCGGGCGCACCGGGCGCTTGGCGGAGACGACGGTGAGCGGCACGATCGTCTGCCGCGCCCAGCAGCCGAAGTCGTAGATGTTGAGCGGGAACCAGGTGGGGAAGTAGATCAGCTCCGGCGGCAGCTCGGGCAGGTCCTCCCACTTCCACCAGCCGAACAGGGCGAGCCAGATACGGGTGAACACCCGGGAGGCGGCGATACCGCCGCGCTCACGGATCCAGGCGGAGGCCTTCGCCATGTGCGGGTCGTCGGGTGTGTCGCCGGCCAGGCGCAGGGCGACATAGGCCTCTACAGTGGTGGACAGTTCGCCGGGGCCGCCGTAGAAGGTGGCCCAGGTGCCGTCCTCGCGCTGCTCGCCGCGGATGAACTTCGCGGCGGCCTGCGTGGTCCGCTCGTCGCGGATTCCCAGGAACTGGCGCAGCAGCAGGTCCTCGGCGTCCATGGTGACGTTGGTCTCCAGGTCGCCCTTCCACCAGCCCTGGGCGTCCTGCCGCGCGAGCAGGAAGTCGGTGGCGCGCCGGGCGGCGCGTGCGGCGGCTTCTTGTACCCCGGCCGCCTCGGGTGTGGTGATGGCGGTGGTTTCGCTGGCCGCGGCAGCGCGGGACGGCATAGTCGCCCCGGTGCTTCCGTCAGTCGTCGCTGTCATGGCTTCCCCTTCGTGCAGTCGTGCAAGTCGTGCTGCTGTGGGTCCGCCGTCGGCCGGTGTCCTGATGTCGATCCTCGGACACCGGCCGGCGACTACGCGAGGCGTGTTGGGCCGATAGTGATCATCTCTTTCGTACGACGACGAAGTCGGCGAGCGCCGTGAAGGAGTCGCGTACCCGGCCGGGCATGTCGACGGCGTCGAGGGCTTCGATGGCGATGGTGTGCTGTCGGCGTGCTTCCTCGGCCGTCCAGTCGCGGCCGCCGGCCTGCTCGATGAGAGCCGCGCGGGCCGCGAACTCCTCCTCGGAGAAGTTCTCGAAGTCGCTGCTCTTGGCGTCCGCGGCGAGGATCTCGCCGAGCTGCTCGGAGGCGGAGCCGCCGGCCGCGAGGGCGGCGACGACCGGCAGGGACTTCTTGCGCTGGCGCAGGTCGCTCCAGGTCTGCTTGCCGGTGGCCTCCGGGTCGCCCCAGATGCCGAGCAGGTCGTCGATCGCCTGGAAGGCGAGGCCGAGGTGGTAGCCGTACCGCTCCAGCGCGTCGGCGGTGGCGTCGTCCGCGCCGCCGAGGACCGCGCCGATGGAGCTGGAGGCGGCGAGCAGCGCGCCGGTCTTGTTGCCCTCCATCTCCAGGCACTCCTCGACGCTGACCCGGTCGCGGTGCTCGTAGGAGATGTCCTGCGCCTGACCGTCGATGAGGGCGCGGGTGGCGGTGGTGAGCCGGCGGGTGGCGCGGCCGGCCTCGACGGTGCCGAGCTCCAGCAGGATCTCGTTGGCGAGGGCGAACAGGGCGTCGCCGACCAGGATCGCCTGGGCGGGGCCGTGCACCTTCCAGACGGTGTCGCGGTGCCGGCGCTGCTCGTCGCCGTCCATCAGGTCGTCGTGCAGCAGCGAGAAGTTGTGGACGAGTTCGACGGCGACGGCGCCGGGGATGCCCGCCTCGGGCGCGGCGCCGGTGACCTCGGCGGAGAGCACGGCGAGCGCGGGACGCACGGCCTTGCCTCCGTCGCCGTCGGCCGGATTGCCCTGGGCGTCGATCCAGCCGAAGTGGTAGGCGGCGACGGTGTCCATGGGAGACGCCAGCCGGTCGACGGCCGCACGCAGGACCGGAGTGGCCAGGGTCCGGCCGCGCTCCAGCAGCGCGGTCACGTCCACCGCGGCCCGTGGGACGGGCGTCGAGGCCGGGGGCACAGTGGGCACAGTCTCTCCTCTTGTTGCGGTACCGGGGGTGCGGGGGCCTGCCGCGGGCTCCTGATCGAGCATCAGGCCGCCTCCTCGAACTCGAAGAGATGGCGGGGGCGGGGCCGGCCCAGGGCGCTGAGCGCCGCGTCGGCCGCGCTCACTCCACTGCGGACCGCACTCTCCATGGTCGCGGGCCACCCGGTGGCGGTCCACGCTCCGGCCAGGTACAGGCCGGGGGCCTTGGTGCGGGCGCCGGGCCGCAGCCGCCCGACGCCGGGGGTGGGGGCGAACGTGGCGGTGCGCTCCCGGGTCACGAAGAAGTCCTTCACCACGGCGCCCCGGGTACCCGGAATCAGCCGCTCCAGCTCCGGCAGATAGCGCTCGCGGAGTTCGGCGACCGGCAGATCGATCTCTCCGTGCGCGGCCGACTGGGACAGCGCCAGGTACTGACCCTCGGTCAGCCCCGAGGCGTCGGTGCGGTCGAAGACCCACTGCACGGGCGTGCCGAGGGCCGCGAAGAAGGGGCGCGCGAGCACTTTGCGGTCGTAGACGACATGGACGTTGAGGATCGGCGCGGTGCCGATTTCCAGCAGTTGCCCGGGCGCGTCGAGGGCACCCGGCGGCAGCAGGTCGTGGGCCTCGCGCTGGGGTACGGCGAGGACGAGCGCGTCGGTTTCCAGGTTCTCGCCGGGAACCTGAACGCTCCACGTGCCGTTTTCGTTGGTAGAGACGGAGGTGACGCGTGTACGGACCTCGGTACGGACGCCCGCGGAGTCGAGCGCCTTGCGGGCCAGCCGGTCGTGCAGTTCGCCCAGCGGGACGCGGGCCCAGCCGATGTCGGCCGCGCCCGGGTCGGACAGCAGACCGGTCTTGAACACCATCGCGGCGAGCCCCAGCGAGGCGTCGCCCGCGACCGCGTTGAGGGTGGCGACCCCGACCAGGTCCCACAGGGCCTCGACGGCGCGCGCCGACTGGCCGTGCGCGGCCAGCCAGCTGCCGAAGTCCTGGGTGTCCAGGGTCGGATCGGCGAGGTCGAGCCCCTTCAGCGCGAGCGCGGCCCGCCCGACCGCGGCGCGCTCGGCGAGCGAGAGGTGCGGATAGGCGGCCAGGCTGCGCCCCAGGTGGAGGGGGACGGGCAGCGGGTCGCGCCGCAGCCGGCCGAGCCGCCTGCCCTCGGGCTTGGCGACGTCGACGACGGGCACGTCCAGGCGGTCCTGCAGCGGTGCCAGCGCCGCGCCCTCGATCCGGTCGAGGAACCAGCGGTAGGCGGTGCAGCAGCGCAGGTACACGTGCTGGCCGTTGTCGACGGTCAGGTCGCCGCGCTGGAAGGAGAAGGCGAGGCCGCCCAGCCTGGGCCTGCCTTCGAGCAGGGTGACGCGGACGCCCGCGTCGGCGAGCGCGAGCGCCGCGGTGATCCCGGCGAGCCCGCCGCCGACCACGACGGCGCGGCGGCCTGCGGCGCCTTCCGGTTCCGCGATGCCGTGCGCCGGTGCGGGACGGGAGCCGTCGCTCATGGTGCGTCCTTCCGTGCGGTGCGCTGAGCGGGCTGTGCCGTGATGGGCCGTCGGTCGTCTGCGGGCCCGTCGTGGCTGGTCGCGCCCACGCGGCGGTAGCCGCATGTCGGATACGGCCCCGCGCCCCTTTGGGGCGCTGCAGTCAGGGACGCCGCGGCGCCGGCGAGGGTTGCCTGCCGCATGGCTCCTGGTTCGGTGAGGTCCATCAGGCACGCCTCCTGACGGAACGCGGGGAGACATGGCGGCTCACATGCCGGGTGTCCAGACCGGACAGACCGCGTACGGCGACATAGGCCTTCTCGTGTCCGGGCAGCGAGACCCGGCCGCGCAGCACGGCCTCCGGGTCGCGCTCGATGCGGTCCAGCAGCCGGCGGTAGATGCCGGCCATGGCGGCGACGCAGGCGCCGCTGCGCCGGTCGAGCATGGGCAGCAGCCGGTAGCCCTCGGCGAAAAGGGCTCGGGCCCGCCGTACTTCGAAGTGCACGAGGCCCGCGAAGTCGGAACCCTCCGGCGGCGTCGGCCCGTCGAACCCGGCCGAACAGCCGAACTTGGCGAGGTCGTCGGCGGGCAGATAGGTACGGCCGCCGGCCGCGTCCTCGCGGACGTCCCTGAGGATGTTGGTCAGCTGCAGGGCGAGGCCGAGCGTGTCCGCGTACTCGGGTGCGCGCTCGGCGCCGCGCGCGCCCGGTTCGGTGCCGAACACGCCGAGCGAGAGCCGGCCGATGGCACCGGCGACACAGCGGCAGTAGACCTTCAGGTCGTCCCAGGTCTCGTAGGACTCGCCGCGTGCGTCCATCTGGACGCCGTCGATCAGCTCGTCGAGGCCGCCGAGCGGGATCGGGAAAGCGCGTGCGGCATGGGCGAGAGCGACCGCGACCGGGTCGGTGTCGTCCTCCTCGACCTCGTCCTGGCGGACCCGGGCGAGCAGCGCCCTGGTGTCCTCCAGCCGCTTCAGCTTCACCTCGTCGGCCAGGTCGCCGTCGCCGATGTCGTCCACGCGCCGGGAGAACGCGTACAGCGCCGACATGGCGCGGCGCTTGGGCGTGGGCAGCAGGCGGATGCCGTAGGCGAAGTTGCGTGCCTGCTGGCCGGTGACGGTCTCGCAGTACCTGTAGGCGGCGAGTACCGGTGCGGACACGTGCGACGGAGAATCCACGGTCCGGATCACCCCTCTCCTCGCAGGATCACGCCCGCCTCACGCAGCAACTGGACCTTGCCGGGTCGGGGCGGGCCGGGAAGTACGTCGTATTCGGCGGCGGCGATCGCCCTGATCGCCGCCCTTCCCCCCGCCACGAACCCTGCGAGCAGCAGCTTCAACCTGCCGTGGACGCTACCCACCAGGGGGGCGCCTTCATTCAGCAGAACGCGGGCGCGTTCTGCCTCGTATGCAACCAGGGCGCGCACCGATGCGCTCGCGGTTTTCGCGGAGAGATCCGTTTCCTGGACATGAAAGCGCTTCATGTCCTCGGCCGGGAGGTAGATCCGGTCGCGGCCGAGGTCCTCCCCGACGTCCTGGAGGTGTTCCACGATCTGCAACGCGGTGCAGATCGCGTCGGACAGCCGGATCCGCTCGGGGGTCGAGGTGCCGGTGACGGCGAGGACGAGGCGACCGACGGGGTTGGCGGACAGTTCGCAGTAGGCGAGCAGGCCGTCGTAGGTCTCGTAGCGGGTGACGAGCTGATCCTGGCGGTTGGCGGCGATCAGACCGAGGAACGGCTCGGGGGTGAGGGAGCGGCGGCGGACGGTGGGCTGGAGGCGGCGCAGCAGCGGGTGGTGCGGGGTGCCGCCGAAGACGCGGCGCAGGTCGGCCTCGAAGGCGTCGAGGAGGACCAGCCGGTCCTCGGCCTCGGCGGGCGACACGCCGAGCAGCCGGGCGTCGGCGCCGCCGGGGGCGAGGTCGCCGTCGCCGATGTCGTCGACGAGGCGGGCGAAGCCGTAGACGGCCATGAGGTCGTCGCGCCAGGCCCTGGGCAGGAAGAAGGGGGCCACGGGAAAGTTCTCGCTCGTGGCCTTGTCCAGGGTGGCGCGTTCCGGATCCGGCGCCGTTTCGGTGGCCGTCATCGGGCGCTGCCCGGCGCGGGGACGGCACATGCTGCGTTGAGCTGGGGAGTTTCCGTAGCCATTGCCGTCACATCTCCCGTTCTACACTGCCGACCCAATAGACACTATTTCGGACACGCCGCCCGGCAATCGGCGGGGTCGCCCTGGCGCAGGGTGTCGCGCATTATCGCCCCACTTGCCGCTTTCCGGCACCGGTACAGCTTACGTTGTACAACGCAGCAAGGTCCGTCGGGGTGTCCTGCACATCACAACAACACACCGATTGGCTCCAAGATTCCTGCCGGAAAACGGAGTTGACGGTTCCTTTGCGCAGGCCAGGGCCTCACCGGACGGTTTCCGGCGGGGCCCTGGCCGAAACGGGCTACTTGCCCGTGAACTTCTCGTACTCCTTCAAGACCTCTTCGGTCGGTCCGTCCATGCGCAGCTCGCCGCGCTCCAGCCACAGGACGCGGTCGCAGGTGTCACGGATGGACTTGTTGTTGTGACTGACCAGAAACACCGTGCCGGCCTCCTTGCGCAGTTCCCGGATGCGTTCCTCGGAGCGCTTCTGGAACTTGCGGTCACCGGTGGCGAGCGCCTCGTCGATCATGAGGACGTCGTGGTCCTTGGCGGCGGCGATGGAGAACCGCAGCCGGGCTGCCATACCGGAGGAGTATGTGCGCATCGGAAGTGTGATGAAGTCGCCCTTCTCGTTGATCCCCGAGAAGTCGACGATCTCCTGATAGCGCTCCTTGATCTGCTCCCGGGACATCCCCATGGCGAGACCGCCGAGGATGACGTTGCGCTCACCGGTCAGGTCGTTCATCAGGGCCGCGTTGACGCCGAGCAGCGAGGGCTGGCCGTCGGTGTAGACCTTGCCCTTCTCGGCGGGCAGCAGGCCGGCGATGGCACGCAGCAGGGTGGACTTGCCGGAGCCGTTGGAGCCGATCAGGCCGATGGCCTCGCCGCGGTAGGCCACGAAGGACACGCCGCGCACGGCGTGCACCTTGCGCACCCCGCGCCCCTCACCGCGCTTGACGATGCGGCTCAGGGCGGCCGTCGCGCTGCCCTTGCCGGTCCTGGCGCCGTTGACGCGGTAGACGATGTGCAGGTCGTCCGCGATGACAGTGGGACGACGCTCCCCGGTGTGCTCGCCGGTGTGCTGGTCGGCGTTCCGCTCGGTGCTCCGCCCGGCGTTCTGCTCAGCCACGGCCGTACCTCTCCTCCGCCTTCCAGAAGTACACGAAACCGCCGGCGAACACGACCACGGCCCAGAACAGCGCGATGGCCCACACGTGCGGGGGCAGGTTCGAGGCGCCGTAGCCGTCGATCAGTGCGTAGCGCATCAGGTCCATGTAGACCGCGGCCGGGTTGACCTGGAGCAGCCGGACCGCGATCTCGGAGCGGCCCTCCATCATCTTGTTGATGGAGAACATCACGCCGGACGTGTACATCCAGGTGCGCAGGATGAACGGCATCAGCTGGGCGAGGTCCGGCGTCTTGGCGCCCATGCGGGCCACGATCAGCGCAAGCCCGGTGTTGAAGAGGAACTGCAGCAGCAGGACCGGCACGATCAGCAGCCAGGCGGGGCTCGGGTAGCTGCCGAAGCCGATCGCCACGACGACCATCACGATCATTGAGAACAGCAGCTGCTGGAGCTGCTGCAGCGAGAAGGAGATGGGCAACGAGGCGCGCGGGAAGTGCAGGGCGCGCACCAGGCCCAGGTTGCCGGAGATCGCCCGGACACCCGACATGACCGAACTCTGCGTGAAGGTGAACACGAACACGCCCGTGACCAGGAACGGGATGTACACGTCCTGGGACAGGCCGCGGCTCGCGTGCAGGATCACACCGAAGATGAAGTAGTACACGCCCGCGTTCAGCAGAGGCGTCGCCACCTGCCACAGCTGGCCGAGCTTGGCCTGGCTGTACTGCGCCGTCAGCTTCGCCTGGGAGAAGGCGAGGATGAAGTGGCGCCGCCCCCACAGCTGGCGAACGTACTCGGGCAGCGAGGGCCGGGCGCCGCTCACGGCGAGCCCGTACTTGGCGGCGAGCTGTGCCGCCGTCAGCCCGTCGTCGGGCGACGGTACCGCGCTCACCGCGACACCGCCGTCATGGGTTGTGTGACTCACGAGTGGAAATCCGGACTCTCTTGAGTAAGAAGCTTGCTCTCTTCTGGTAAGAGAAGCTTCTCAGATCACCGGAGGCCGGCCCAGCCGGGTCAGCCGCCACACCGTGCGCCAGCTCATCGGGCGGCGAGGACCGCACGCAGTGGTCCAGCCCTCCCTGAACCCGCCGAACCAGGCCCGCAGGGCCGGACGCGAGGGGCGGCGGACCAGCGTGAGCAGCATCCAGACCCCGAGGTAGACGGGGATCAGCAGGGCGGGGAGGTTGCGGCGGGCCAGCCACACGCGGTTGCGGGCGACCATGCGGTGGTAGACCGCGTGCCGCGAGGGCGCGGTCGTCGGGTGGTACAGCACCATGTCCGACCGGTAGTCGATCATCCAGCCGGCGTCGAGGGCCCGCCAGGCCAGGTCGGTCTCCTCATGGGCGTAGAAGAACTCGTCCGGCAGCCCGCCGACCTCGGCGAACACCCGGGTACGGACGGCGTTGGCGCCGCCCAGGAAGGTGGTGACCCGGGAGGAGCGCATCGGGTCGGACGCGCGCAGCCGGGGCACATGGCGGCGCTGGGTCTCGCCGGTCTCGGGGTCGGCGATGCGGAAGCTGATGATGCCGAGCTCCGGGTCCGCGGCGAAGGCCTCGCGGCACAGCTCGGCGGTGTCGTGGCGGGCGAGCAAGCCGTCGTCGTCGAGGAACAGCAATATGTCGACATCTCGGCCGCCGGGGCCGAAGGCCGCTATGCCGACATTGCGGCCGCCGGGGATGCCCAGGTTCTCGGGCAGCTCGATCGTCCGTACGCCTTCGGGCACGTCCGGGACCGGCGAGCCGTTGCCGACGACGACCACCTCGACGGGCCCGCCGTCCTGCTTGGCGACCGAGTCGAGCAGGGCCCGCAGCTCATCGGGCCGGTTGCCCATGGTGATGATGACGGCCCCGACCCGCATGGCCGTGCTCACTTCAGCCTGCTGGAGGCGAGGATGGACACCAGGTGCAGCAGGGTCTGCAGCAGGGCGATGCCGGCCAGGACCGCGACACCCAGCCGGGAGAAGAACAGGTCGCCGCGCACCTGGTCGACGATCGCCAGGACCAGGATCAGCAGGGACGCCTCGATGCCGAGGATCAGCCGGTGGAACTTGAACGCGGCGGCGGCACGGCGGGCCAGTGCCATGCCGGAGGACCGCATCTCGGACGCGGCCTCCTTGACCGGGGGCTTGCCCGCCTGGTGGCGGGCGACGCCGACCAGGTCGGTCTCGGCCTTGATGAGAATGGCACCGAGCGCGGCCAGGGTGCCGAGGAAGGCCCACAGCCAGTCGATACGGCCGCCGCCCCACAGGTCGGCGGCGCGCAGGCCGAAGCCGGTGAGCACCGCGGCGTCGGTCAGATAGGCGCCTACCCGGTCCAGGTAGACGCCGTTCAGCGAGTACTGCTTCTTCCAGCGGGCGATCTCGCCGTCGACGCAGTCCAGCAGCAGATACATCTGGACGCACACCACGCCGAGCACGGCGCCCGGGATCCCCGGCAGCAGAAGTGCGGGGGCCGCGAGCACGCCGAAGACGGTCATCAGGTACGTGAGCTGGTTGGGCGTGACCCTGGTGTTCACCAGGTAGCGGTCGACGCGCAGGGAGACCTCTCGCATGTAGAGGCGTCCCATCCAGTGCTCACCGCTGCGCCGGTCCTTCACCCCCGCGGGGTGGACGACCGGACGGAGTTCAGCTACCGATGGCCTTGACATAGTCGGCGTAGGTGTCCTTGATCTGGTTCGTCTTGAGGTCGAGGTGTTCGAGGATCGTGTAACGGCCGGGACGGGTCTCCGGGGCGAATTCCACGACGCGGACGAACTCGTCCACGCTGAAGCCGATCTCCTCCGGCAGCACCGGAAGCCCGTGCCGGCGCAGCACGTCGACCATGTACGCCGACTCCTCATGGGCGCCGCGCAGGTACATCGCGAAGGCCGCGCCCAGCCCGCACTGTTCGCCGTGGGCGGCCGCGCGCTTGGGGAACAGCAGGTCGAAGGCGTGGTTGATCTCGTGGCAGGAGCCGGAGGACGGGCGGGAGTCACCGGAGATCGACATCGAGATACCGCTGAGCACCAGCGCCTCGGCGAGCACCTGCAGGAACTCGTTCTCGCCGATGCCGCCGGGGTGCCTGAGGACCGCCTCGCCGGCCTGCCGGGCCATGGCCGCGGCGAGACCGTCGATCTTCTCGCCGTTGACCCGGTTCGACAGCTCCCAGTCCGCGACCGCGTTGATGTTGGAGATCGCGTCACCGATGCCGGCCCGGACGAAGCGGGCCGGGGCCTCGCGGATCACGTCCAGGTCGATGACCACCGCGATGGGGTTCGGCACTCCGTAGGAGCCGCGCCCCGCGTCGTTGTCGAGCGTGGCGACCGGTGAGCACAGGCCGTCGTGCGCGAGGTTCGTCGGCACGGCGACCAGGGGCAGGCCGACACGGGCCGCGGCGAACTTGGCGCAGTCGATGATCTTGCCGCCGCCGAGGCCGACCACGGCGTCGTAGTGGCCGGACTTCATCTCGCCGGCCAGCCGGATCGCGTCGTCGAGGGTGCCGCCGCCGACCTCGTACCAGCTGGCGCCGGGCAACGAGGGGGCGATGCGCTCGCGCAGCTTGGTGCCGGAGCCACCGCTGACGGCGACGGCGAGCCGGCCGGACTGCGCGATGCGCTCGTCGGCGAGGACACCGGCCAGGTCGTCCAGGGCACCCGGGCGGATGTCCACGACGACCGGCGAGGGAATCAGCCGGGTCAGTAGCGGCACGCGATCTCCCGTCCCTTGGCGAGGTCGTCGTGGTTGTCGATCTCGACCCACTCGACGTCGCCGATCGGCGCCACGTCGATCCGGAAGCCGCGATTGACCAGCTCCTGGTACCCGTGCTCGTAGAACTGCTGCGGGTCCGCCTCCCAGACCGTCTTCAGCGCGTCGGCCAGCTCGGGGGCGGCGTCGCCCTCGATCAGGGTGACGCCGATGTACTCGCCGGTGGCCTCGGCCGGGTCCATCAGCTTGGTGATCTTCGTCATGCCCTTCTCGGGGTCGACGACGACCTTCATCTCCTCGTCCGCGAGGGACTTCACGGTGTCCAGCGCGAGGATGATCCGCTTGCCCTCGCCGCGAGCCGCGAGCAGTGTCTTCTCGACGGAGACCGGGTGCACGGTGTCGCCGTTGGCGAGGATCACGCCGTCCTTGAGGGCGTCACGGCCGCACCACAGGGAGTAGGCGTTGTTCCACTCCTCGGCCTTGTCGTTGTCGATGAGGGTGAGCTTGAGGCCGTACTTCTGCTCCAGGGCCGCCTTGCGCTCGTACACGGCCTCCTTGCGGTAGCCGACGATGATCGCGACCTCGGTCAGACCGACCTCGGCGAAGTTGGCTAGGGTCAGGTCGAGGACCGTGGGTTCGCCCTCTATGCCCGCGGGCCCCACCGGCACCAACGCCTTGGGCAGGGTGTCGGTATAGGGGCGCAGACGCCGGCCGGCGCCGGCCGCCAGCACGAGGCCGATCATGCAGGTTCTCCTTCGTCGTGTACGGCTGGGGCCCCTGCGGAGACCCAGAAACGGATGCTCTCGGCGAGCACCACGAGGGCGACGGCCACGGCGAGGACCGTGAGCGCGACCGTGAACTGCGAGGCGGTGAGCACCGCGGCCAGGACGGTGACGAGCAGCGTCCGCCCTTCGTGCCCCCCGATGACGCGCACCAGCCAGGCCGGGGGCGCTCCGGCGTTGCCGCGGATGCGGTACACCGTGTCGTAGTGATGGTAGGCGACGGCCGCCGCCAGGCCGAAAGCCGCAGGGAGAGCACCGTTCACCCCTGCTTTACCGGCGAGGGCGAGCACGGTGCCGTACTCGGCGGCCCGGAAGAAGGGCGGGACCAGCCAGTCGAGGGCGCCCTTGAGGGGGCGGGCCACGGCGAGGGCCGAGGTGAGGACGTAGGCGAGGGCGCCGATCACCGGCAGCACCGAGCCGTACCCGGAGAGGGCGGAGCAGACGACCACCGCGGCACCGCCCAGCAACGCCGCGGCGGGCACGGCGAGACCGGGCAGGCCCCGCGGTGCGACCCGCCCGAGGGCGTCCGCCAGCGGTCCGGAGTCGGCGAGGTCCGCCAGCGCCCGGGCGGCCCGGTCGGTGCGCCGGGCCTTGCGGGTCAGGGAGCGCAGCAAGCGCCCTGCCGTGGTGTAGGTCGCGGCGACGGCGCAGCCGACGAGCAGCGCGTAGAAGGTGATCCGCGGGGTGGTGGCCGCGGTGAGGACCGCGATCATCGCCCAGCGCTCGCCGATCGGCAGCACTATCATCCGCCGCATCCACACCGTCCAGCCGACGCTGTCGAGCTTGTCGGAGAGCGCGGCCGTGGGGCTGGTGTTGGCGGCGGCGTCGTGGTTGGCCTCGTTGAAGGAGAAGTCGACCACGTGCCGGCAGGTCTGCAGGACCATCGCGCCGAGGGCGAGGGCCCACACGTCGTCGCCGCCCCGGGCCGCCCCCAGCGCGAGGCCGGCGTAGTAGGCGTACTCCTTGGCCCGGTCGAAGGTGGCGTCGAGCCAGGCGCCGAGCGTGGAGTACTTCAGGGCGTAGCGGGCGAGCTGGCCGTCGGTGCAGTCCAGCACGAAGGAGGCGATCAGCAGTACGCCGGCCGCTATGAAGCCGACGCGCGTGCCCGTGGCCGCGCAGCCCGCCGCGATGAGCGCGGTGAGCAGCGAGGCGGTGGTGACCTGGTTCGGGGTCAGACCGTGGCGGGCGCACCAGCGGGCGATGTAGCGCGAGTAAGGGCTGATGAAGAAGGTGGTGAAGAAGCCGTCTCGGGACTTCACCGCCGACTTCAGGCGTACGGCCTCGTCGTCGACGGCGGCTACGGCCTGCCGTGCCTCGTTGCGGGCCTGCGGATCGGCGGGGACGGCGGCGACCAGGCTGCCGAGCTCCGGCCGGTGCACCTCGCAGCCGTCGGCGTCGAGGGCGGTGACGACGCGGTCGGTGAGGTGGTCCACGGCGAGCGCGGTGCCTCCGCCGACGGAGGTCTCGCGGGCCACGGCCCGGGTCAGCTCCTGCCGGGCGGCCGGCTGGGCGGTGACGGCGCCGGGGATGGCGGAGAGCGCGAAGCGCGGGTCGGTCAGGCCGAGGCGCAGGGTGTGCCGGTGACCGACGAAGCGGGCGTCGACCAGGGCCACGCGGTCGCCGGCGGGCGCCGCGGCGAGCAGGGTCTCCGCCTCGGCGGCGTCCGCTGCCACCCGGACGTCGAAGCCGAGCGACCGCAGATCGTTCTCGAGGGACGATCCCGGGACCGGCTGACCCGTGACGATGGCGGTCGACAACCGAACTCACTCCCTGGGTGCCGGCGCGAACGCCGGTCTCTTGCGTGGTGGGGCGCCCTGTCAGCGGCACCCGGGCGGCATGTCGGCAGAGGCTATCCGATGGGCGGGAGCCCCTGTTCACCGGCCGTTCACGGCCCGGCCCACGGGGCCTGCCCCGGCCTTTGCCGCGATCATCATCGGGGATCCGGGGCCCGCCCCACAAACCCATGGGCACAGACCCGGGCATCCGGGACACCCGGCGCGTCGGCACCTCGGCATAGGGTGAACGACCATGACGTGGCTGATCACCGGCGGAGCCGGATACATCGGGGCGCATGTGGCCCGGGCCATGGCCGGCGCCGGGGAGAGCGTCGTGGCCCTGGACGATCTGTCGGCGGCGGTGCCCGCCCGGCTGCCCGCGGACGTCCCGCTGGTCGAGGGCTCGACGCTGGACGGGGCCCGGCTGCAGCGGGTCTTCGCCGAGTACGACGTCACGGGCGTCGTCCACCTCGCGGCGCGCAAGCAGGTCGCCGAGTCGGTGGCGCAGCCCATCCGGTACTACCGGGAGAACGTCGGCGGTCTGGCCACGCTGCTGGACGCGGTCGCCGGGGCGGGGATCGACCGCCTGGTGTTCTCCTCGTCGGCGGCGGTGTACGGCAACCCGGACGTGGACCTGATCACCGAGGACACCCCGTGTGCGCCGGTGAACCCCTACGGCGAGACCAAGCTGGCCGGTGAGTGGCTGGTGCGGGCGGCCGGAAAGGCGCACGGAATCTCCACGGTGTGCCTGCGCTATTTCAACGTGGCGGGCGCGGCGGCGCCGGAGCTCGCGGACACCGGCGTGTTCAACATCGTGCCGATGGTCTTCGACCGGCTCACCCGCGACGAGGCCCCGCGGATCTTCGGTGCCGACTACCCGACGCCGGACGGCACCTGCGTCCGGGACTACATCCACGTGTCCGATCTCGCCGAGGCCCACCTCGCCGCGGCGCGCCGGCTCGCCGACGGGGGCCTGTCCGGTGATCTGACGCTCAACATCGGGCGGGGCGAGGGAGTCTCGGTGCGCGAGCTGATCACGGTCATCGGGGAGGTCTCCGGGGACCGCCGGGAGCCGGTGGTGGAGGCGCGCAGGCCGGGGGACGCGCCGCGCGCGGTCGCGTCGGCCGAGCGGGCCACCGAGCAGCTTGGCTGGCGGGCCCGGCGCGGGGTCCAGGAGATGGTCGCCTCGGCGTGGCAGGGCTGGCGGCTGCATCACGGCGGCCGAGCCGGGGATGCACCGAGGGTGCGCCGGGGCTGAGCCGCACCCGTTCTGACCTGCGGAACGTTTCCGCAGGTCAGGGCACATGACAACGGTGTTCAGTGCCGCGTTGCCCCATACCCCCCACCCGTAGTTCACTGGGCCGAGCCGGACGGATACGGAAGGGCGGATGTCATGGGGGCAGGGCACGACCACGGGCACGCGCACAACCATGCGCCGCCCACGGCGACGGCCGCGGCCGCGTACCGGGGCCGGCTGCGGATCGCGCTGGGCATCACGCTCACGATCATGGTGGTGGAGATCGTCGGCGGTCTGGTCGCGGACTCGCTCGCGCTGATCGCGGACGCGGCGCACATGGCGACCGACGCGGTGGGTCTCGGCATGGCCCTGCTCGCGATCCACTTCGCCAACCGCCCGCCGAGCACCAACCGCACCTTCGGCTACGCCCGCGCCGAGATCCTCGCCGCCCTGGCCAACTGCGTGCTGCTGCTCGGGGTCGGCGGATACGTCCTGTACGAGGCGATCCAGCGGTTCGTGACGCCCGCGGAGACCCGTGGCGGCCTGATGATCGTGTTCGGTCTGATCGGCCTGCTGGCGAACTCGGTCTCGCTGACCCTGCTGATGCGCGGGCAGAAGGAGAGCCTGAACGTGCGCGGCGCCTTTCTCGAGGTCGCCGCGGACGCGTTGGGCTCGTTCGCGGTGCTGGTGTCGGCGGCGGTGATCCTGACCACCGGGTGGCAGGGCGCCGACCCGGTCGCCTCGCTGGTCATCGGCGTGATGATCGTGCCCAGGACGCTGAAGCTGCTGCGCGAGACGTTGGACGTGCTGCTGGAGGCGGCACCGAAGAACGTCGACATGGCCGAGGTGCGGGCGCACATCCTGGCGCTGGACGGCGTGGAGGACGTACACGACCTGCACGCATGGACGATCACCTCCGGGATGCCGGTGCTGTCGGCGCATGTGGTGGTCAGCTCGGAAGTGCTGAGCGCCGTCGGCCACGAGAAGCTGCTGCACGAGCTGCAGGGCTGCCTCGGCGACCACTTCGACGTGGCGCACTGCACCTTCCAGCTGGAGCCGAGCGGGCACGCCGAGCACGAGGCACGGCTGTGCCACTGACGGGACGCACGGGCGGTCTGGACCCGTCCCGGACGGTTCCGTGATCTCCGGACCGGGCACGATGATCTACCGGGTCCGCCTTCCGGTGCCGCGCCGCGCGCCGACGTGCCGGGAAGTGCCGGGAGTGCCGGATTCGTACGGCAGACTTGGGGTGCGAAGACCGAGGCGAAGGATGGGTATGCCGATCACACCTGCCAGCGCGACGCACAGCGCGTCGAATGGCACCGCAGAGGCGATTTTGCTGGAACTGGTCGACGAGAAGGGTGTGACGATCGGCACGGCGGAGAAGCTCGCCGCGCACCAGCCGCCGGGACAGCTGCACCGCGCGTTCTCGGTGTTCCTCTTCGACGAACAGGGCCGGCTGCTGCTCCAGCAGCGGGCGCTCGGCAAGTACCACTCCCCCGGTGTGTGGTCCAACACCTGCTGCGGCCATCCGTACCCGGGCGAGGCACCGTTCGCCGCGGCGGCCCGGCGCACGTACGAGGAGCTCGGCGTGTCGCCCTCGCTGCTGGCGGAGGCGGGCACGGTCCGCTACAACCACCCCGACCCCGCCTCGGGCCTGGTCGAGCAGGAGTACAACCACCTGTTCGTCGGCCTGGTGCAGGCACCGCTCGCACCGGACGCCGAGGAGGTCGCCCAGACCGTCTTCGTGACGGCGGCCGAGCTGGCCGAGCGCCACGCCCGCGATCCCTTCTCGGCCTGGTTCATGACGGTCCTGGACGCGGCTCGCGCGGCGATCAGAGAGCTGACGGGCCCGTCCGCGGGCTGGTGACCCACCCACGACAACGCCTGCGGCACGACGACAGCGCCGGCGGGCCTGCGATGCACCACCCGCGCCGCCCCGGGACCACGGCAGCTCCGCCGACCCGCCAGCCACGCAGCCTCACCGGCCTGCGACTCAGTAGCCCGCCGGCCTCGGGGGCACGACAGCCTCGCGGGCCTCGGGGCCACGCAGCCCCGCTGCCCGCGACGTCACGCACACCGACCTGCGGTCTCAACGGCCTCACCGGCCTGCAGCGCCACGACAGCCCCGCCGACCGGCGAAGCCACACAGCCTCACCGGCCTCGGAGCCACGCAGCCCCGCTGCCCGCGACGTCGACACACACCGACCTGCGGTCTCAACGGCCTCACCGGCCTGCAGCGCCACGACAGCCCCGCCGACCGGCGAAGCCACACAGCCTCACCGGCCTCGGAGCCACGCAGCCCCGCTGCCCGCGACGTCGACACACACCGACCTGCGGTCTCACGGCCTCACCGGCCTGTAGCGCCACGACAGCCCCGCCGACCGGCGAAGCCACACAGCCTCACCGGCCTCGGAGCCACGCACGCTCACCGACCTGCGGCTCGGCAGCCTCGCCCACCTCGGGGGCTCGGCAGCTTCGCCGGCCTGCGGGTCCCCACGCACACCGGCTTGCGGGGCCACGCAGCCTCGCCGGCCTGCGGTCGAGCACCCTTGGCGGCCTCGGGACCACGGTGCTCTCGCCGCCTGCGAGGTCGTCGCGCGCACCAGCCTGCGGTCTCGCCGGCCTGCAGCGCTACCGCAGTCCTGTGGGACCACGCAGTCTCACCGGCCGCGGGTCAACACCCTCGCCGGCCTCGGGCCACGGCGGTCCGTCGGCCTGTGGTTCGACGCCCACGCCGGCCCGGGGGCACGGCGACCTCGTCGTCTGCGGGTGGCAGTCGCGGGGTGAAGCCGGGTTACGGCAGCGTGGCGGGCTTGAGGGGTAGGGCGGCCCAGATGACCTTGCCGCCGCTCGCGGTGTGCTCCACGTCGACCGTCCCGCCCGCCTCCCGCGCCACCTCGCGGACCAGCAGCAGGCCCCGGCCACCGGTCTGGCCGTGGTCGGCCTCCAGGGCGGTCGGACGGTAGGGATGGTTGTCCTCCACGGACACCCGCACCCACTCGGCTCCGACGGCAACCTCCACGGCCAGCATCGGCGACAGCAGCGCCGCGTGCCGGACCGCGTTGGTGACCAGCTCCGAGACGATCAGCAGCAGGCCGTACACCAGCTCGTCGGAGACCGGCACGCCCTGGCGCAGCAGCAGGTCCCGTACGGCATGCCGGGCCTGCGGGACCGAGGCGTCCACCGCGGCGGCAGTGAACCGCCAGACGCCTTCGTACGGCAGTGGATCGGGCAGCCGCTCGGCGCCCCCCGCTGGGCGCGGGCCGTCCCCGCGCCCGTGGTTGTCCATCGTCCGGTCGCCACCCTCGCGCTCGATTGTCACCACACGTCGAGTGTTGGTAACGATCCGCTCAGGCCCCTAGGACTGAACACAAGTCAGCGGGTATCGAACGGTTTCTGACCGAGTGCGTATGACACGGTCACGTGTGGGACTGTTCCTGTCGCCCGGACGCCGGTTCGCGAACTAGTCGGGTCGTACGGGTTTGGGACTGCCCCTACTCGGAGACGAGCCCGACGACACGCCGCCCGCCGTAACCGGTGGCCACGAGGGCGAGGCCGTCGAAGAGCAGGGCGAGCGAGAGGAAGGCGCCGATGACGTACTGGCTGCTGCTCGGCCAGGAGGCGAGGACCAGGATCCCCAGCAGCAGGTCGAAGGCGCCGAGCAGCAGTGTCCAGCCCAGCTGCGGTCCGCGCACGACCAGGCCGCCGACCAGCCGGAAGAGGCCCGCGGAGAGGAACAGCAGCGCGGCGAACATGGTGAGCGCGGCCGCCGCGGCGTGCGGCAGACGGATGACGACGACACCGGCCGCGATGTTCAGGGCGGCGACGATGACACCGAGCCAGAAGAAGCTGGTGCCACGGGCCTGGATCGCGTGCACCAGACCGACGATCCCGCCGATCAGCAGCAGCCAGCCGAACAACAGCATCGAGGTGAGCGTGGCGACCCCGGCGTAGACGAGTCCGACGATCCCGGCGAGCACGAGGAGCACACCGAGCGCGGTGAGCAGGCTGAAGCCGCGGTGGAGTTTCGTCGCGCTGTCTCCGCGTGTGCCGGCCCTGGCCATCGCCGCCTCCTCGGTCCACGCCGCTTACCACTTCCTCCCTCTTTGTCCCCATTGAGCAGGTTTCGTAACGCACCGCACCTGCCAAACCCGCGCTGTCCGTGCCCATCGAACCCCCCGATACGATCCGCGCATGGAGCCCCAGCTGTCGCACCGCACCGAAGGCGCTGTCGCCACCGTCGTCATCGGCAACCCGGCCAAGCGCAACGCCATGACCGCCGCGATGTGGCGGGCCCTCCCGCCGCTGCTGGACGAGCTGGCGCGGGACCCGGGCGTACGGGCGCTGGTGCTCACCGGTGAGGGCGGAACCTTCTGCGCGGGCGCCGACATCAGCACGCTCCAGGGCTCCCCCGAGGAGGCACAGCGACTCGCCGTGGCCGCCGAGGAGGCGCTCGCCGCGTTCCCCAAGCCGACCCTGGCCGCCGTGCGCGGGCACTGCGTGGGCGGCGGGGCACAGCTCGCCGCGGCCTGCGATCTACGGCTGGCGGAGGAGGGCGCGCTGTTCGGAGTGACTCCGGCGCGGCTCGGCATCGTCTATCCGGCCCCCTCGACCCGCCGCCTGGTGTCGCTGGTGGGCCCGGCCACCGCCAAGTACCTGTTGTTCACGGCCGAGTTGATCGACGCCGGGCGGGCGCTCGGCACCGGGCTCGTGGACGAGGTGCTGCCGGAGGGCGAACTGGACAAGCGGGTCGCGGAGTTGGCCCGGATCCTGGTCTCCCGCTCGCAGCTGACCCAGGCCGCCGCGAAGGAGTTCGCGGGCGGCCGTACCGACCGGGACGCCCACTGGGCGCGGACGGCGCGCGGCAACCCCGACACCGCGGAAGGGGTCGCCGCGTTCCTGGAGCGCCGGCAGCCGCGGTTCACATGGAGCGTGTCTACGTCAGGATGAAACGGCTCCGCGCCCGCAACCGCTCGACGAGATGGGCGGGGGCCTTGTCCGGGGAGCCGGCGGCGTAGGGCGGCCGCGGGTCGTACTCCGTGGCGAGCTGGAGAGCCTGGGCGTGTTCGTCGCCGGCGATGCGGCCGGCCAGGGTGAGGGCCATGTCGATGCCGGCGGAGACACCGGCCGCGGTGACGTACTTTCCGTCCGTCACGACCCGCTCCTCGGCCGGCTCGGCACCGAACCGCTTCAGCTGGTCGAGCGCCAGCCAGTGCGAGGTCGCGCGCCGGCCGTCCAGCAGGCCCGCGGCGGCCAGCAGCAGCGAGCCCGTGCACACCGAGGTGGTCCAGGTGCTGGCCGCGTCGACGTCGCGCAGCCAGTCCAGCAGCGGACGGTGCTCCATGAGGTCGCTCTGCCCCGGGCCGCCCGGGACGATCACCAGGTCCGGCCGCGGGACCTCGGCCAGCGACCGGTCGGCGACGACCCCGAGCGCACGGGTGTCGGTGCGGACGGGACCGGTGCGCTCGGCGACGAACACGGTCTCGGCACCGGGGAGGCGGGAGAGGATCTCGTAGGGGCCGACGGCGTCGAGGGCGGTGAACCGGTCATAGACGACGATGGCGATCTGCATGGCGTGTCCCTTCGTGGGGTCGATGGGGCCCAGGTGGGCTGAGCGGCCGCGAACGTCCGTGCTGAAGCCGTTGCGCGGGCGCGGCGGAGTATCAGGGGCGATGGGGGGCCTCGACGGGCCAGGGCCGATGCGGGCGTCCGTCGGCGATGGCCGGTCCAGTGGGCCGTCACCGGGCGCAGAACGCCGGTGCCGGTGGCCGGGCTCAGCTGGCCACGGCCGGGCGGAAGCGGCGGCGGTATTCGGCCGGGGGTGTGGCGAGGGCCTTGACGAAGGCGCGGCGCATGGCCTCGGGGGTGCCGTAACCGCTGGCGCGGGCGACCTCCTCGATGTTGTCGGGGGTGTCCTCCAGCAGGCGGCGGGCGTGTTCCAGGCGGACGCGGTCGACGTAGCGGCCCGGGGTCATACCGGTCTCCTCGCGGAAGGCGCGGGCGAAGTGGCGAGGTGAAAGGCGGGCGCGGGCGGCTAGCGCGTCGATCGTCAGGTCGCCGCCCGGATGCTCGGCGATCCAGCGCTGGACCTCCCGCAGCGGTGCGCGCTGCGCGGTCTGCGCGGCGAGCTGGGCACTGAACTGCGCCTGGTTTCCGGGCCGGCGCAGGAACACCACCAGGTGCCGGGCGACGGCGAGCGCGACGTCCCGGTCCAGGTCCTCCTCGACCAGGGCGAGGGCCAGGTCGATGCCGGAGGTCACCCCGGCCGAGGTGGCGACGTGCCCGTCCCGGACGTAGATCGGCTCCGGATCCACGGCGACCGCCGGGTGGTCGCGGGCGAGCTTGTCGCAGTAGGCCCAGTGGGTCGTCGCCCGGCGGCCGTCGAGGAGTCCGGCGGCGGCGACCAGGATGGCGCCTGTGCACACCGAGACCAGGCGCGGGACGCGCGGTCCGCGGGCACGCAGCCAGTCGATCACCCGGGGGTCGGGGTGGCGCGTGCCCTCGCCGCCGGGCACCAGCAGGGTGTGCGGGTCGGCGGCGGCGGTGAGTGCCTCGTCCGGTACGAGGGTCAGGCCGCTGGAGGTGCGCACCGGGCCGCCGTCCAGCGAGGCCGTACGGACCCGGTAGGTGCCCGGCGTGTGCCTCTCGGCGCCCGCGAACACCTCGAGCGGCCCGGTGACGTCGAGGCTCTGGAAGCCGTCGAAGACGACGAAGAGGAGGGTCCGCCGGTGGGCCGTTTCCTCGATTGGCTGCGTCATGCCCTCGATTCTTCGCCTGCGGGAGTGTGGCAGCAATGACGTGTTTCCCACGTTTTCTGCCATGCCCGGCGCCGTCCGCGGCATGGGCGGGCGGCGTCCGAGGTACCCGGTGACGAACACCCGATCCGGTGAGAACGGAGGACTTGCGTGTTCAGTGCCCTCGCAGACGTACTGCGCCAGATCGGCGGGACCGTCGCCACGGTGGTCACGCTGCCGTTCCGGGCGCTCGCCCGACTGTTCGGCGGGGCCTCGTCCACCGCGCGCGGGAGCCGGGCCTGAAATACGGCCCGCCGGCCCGGCGGCCCGCCGAGGTGCCGCCCTGATCCCCGGTTGTCGGTGTCACCTGCCACAATTGCCGCGCAACCTCAGTCGAGAAGGCGGTACGGGATCGTGACGACACCGGGATCCATCGGAGCAGGATCCATCGAAGGCAGGATCGCCGAGGAACTCGGCGTACGGGAGCGGCAGGTGAAGGCCGCGGTGGAACTGCTCGACGGCGGTTCGACGGTGCCCTTCATCGCCCGCTACCGCAAGGAAGCGACCGAGATGCTCGACGATGCGCAGCTGCGCACGATCGAGGAGCGGCTGCGGTATCTGCGGGAGCTGGAGGAGCGGCGTACGGCGATCCTGGAGTCGGTGCGCGAGCAGGGCAAGCTGACCGAGGAGCTGGAGTCCCGCATCCGCGGCGCCGAGACCAAGGCGCGGCTGGAGGACATCTACCTCCCGTACAAGCCCAAGCGCCGCACCAAGGCGCAGATCGCGCGCGAGGCGGGCCTGGAGCCGCTGGCGGAGGGCCTGCTGGGTGACCCGACGGTGGAGCCGCTCGCGGCCGCCGCCGCGTTCGTGGACGCCGACAAGGGCGTCGCCGACCCGCAGGCCGCGCTGGAGGGCGCGCGGGCGATCCTCACCGAGCGGTTCTCGGAGGACGCCGACCTGATCGGCGAGCTGCGCGAGCGCATGTGGGTGCGCGGGCGGCTGGCCGCGAAGGTGCGCGAGGGCAAGGAGGAGGCGGGCGCGAAGTTCGCCGACTACTTCGACTTCGCCGAGCCGTTCACCGAGCTGCCCTCGCACCGGATCCTGGCGATGCTGCGCGGCGAGAAGGAGGAGGTCCTGGACCTCGTCCTGGAGCCGGAGGAGCCGGCCGAGTCCCCATCGGTTCCGTCGTCGTACGAGGGCATCGTCGCGAACCGGTTCGGGATCGCCGACCGGGGCCGCCCCGCCGACAAGTGGCTGACGGACACCGTCCGCTGGGCCTGGCGCACCCGCATCCTGGTCCACCTCGGCATCGATCTGCGGCTGCGGCTGCGGACGGCCGCCGAGGACGAGGCGGTGAACGTCTTCGCGGCGAACCTGCGCGACCTGCTGCTGGCCGCCCCGGCCGGCACCCGCTCGACGCTGGGCCTGGACCCCGGTTTCCGTACGGGCGTGAAGGTCGCCGTGGTCGACGCGACCGGCAAGGTCGTCGCCACGGACGTGATCTATCCGCACGTCCCGGCCAACAAGTGGGACGAGGCGATCGCCAAGCTCGCGAGGCTCGCCGAGGAGCACGCGGTCGAGCTGGTCGCGATCGGCAACGGCACGGCCTCCCGCGAGACCGACAAGCTCGCCGCCGAACTGATCTCCAGGCACCCGGAGTTGAAGCTCACCAAGGTGATGGTGTCCGAGGCGGGCGCGTCGGTGTACTCGGCCTCGCAGTACGCCTCGCAGGAGCTGCCGGACATGGACGTGTCGCTGCGCGGCGCGGTCTCCATCGCCCGTCGGCTGCAGGACCCGCTGGCCGAGCTGGTGAAGATCGACCCGAAGTCGATCGGCGTCGGCCAGTACCAGCACGACCTGTCCGAGGTGAAGCTGTCCCGCTCGCTGGACGCGGTCGTGGAGGACTGTGTGAACGGCGTCGGTGTGGACGTCAACACCGCGTCCGTGCCGCTCCTGTCGCGGGTGTCGGGCATCTCCTCCGGTCTCGCCGAGAACATCGTGGCGCACCGGGACGCCAATGGCCCGTTCAAGTCCCGGTCCGAGCTGAAGAAGGTGGCGCGGCTCGGCCCGAAGGCGTACGAGCAGTGCGCGGGCTTCCTGCGCATCCGGGGCGGCGACGACCCGCTGGACGCCTCCAGCGTGCACCCCGAGGCCTACCCGGTGGTCCGCCGCATGGTGAAGACCACCGGCCAGGAGGTCGCCTCCCTGATCGGCAACACCGGTGTGCTGCGCTCGCTGAGGCCCGCCGACTTCGTGGACGACACGTTCGGTCTGCCGACCGTGACGGACATCCTGAAGGAGCTGGAGAAGCCGGGCCGCGACCCGCGTCCCGCGTTCAAGACGGCCACTTTCAAGGAGGGCGTGGAGAAGATCTCCGACCTGTCCGCCGGGATGATCCTGGAGGGCGTGGTGACGAACGTGGCCGCGTTCGGCGCGTTCGTGGACGTCGGCGTCCACCAGGACGGCCTGGTGCATGTCTCGGCGATGTCCAAGACGTTCGTCAAGGACCCGCGCGATGTCGCCAAGCCGGGTGACATCGTCAAGGTGAAGGTCCTCGACGTGGACATCCCGCGCAAGCGGATCGCGCTGACCCTGCGCCTGGACGACGAGGCCGCGCCGCAGGGACAGGGCGGCGCCCGGCAGCAGCGCGGGGGCGGCGCCCGGCCGCCCCAGCAGCGGCAGGGCGGCGGCCAGGGCCGGCGCGAGGCTCGTGGCGGCGACCGGGGTGGCGACCGGGGCGGCCGCCAGGCCCCGCCGCCCGCGAACAGCGCCATGGCCGACGCACTGCGCCGCGCGGGCCTGCTCGACCCGAAGAAGCGGTGACCCTGCGGGGCTTGGGCCGCATCCCCGCAGGCTCCGCCCCGGGGACAGGTCTTCCCACCCGCGCATCCGTCACGGCCGGCTGAAAGGGCACCCTCCTCACGGAGGGTGCCTTCGTCCAGGGCGTCCCGCACGCGCCCTCGCCGGGCGACGTCAGGCGGGGGCGTCTCCCGGCCGGCCGGTCAGGAGGCGCTCCAGGTCCCGCAGGTCCTTGCCGATGGACGAGCGGACCTTTCTGGCCATGACGGGGGCGGCGAGCCGGTAGAGGGGGCCGGCGTCGCCCCGGACCCGGATGCGGGCCAGGGTGCCCTGCGGGTGCGCGTCGAAGGAGTAGGTGACGTGCATCGGCATGGGCCCCGCCACGGACACCATGTCGAGCAGCCGTGGCGGGTCGTACGCGGCGACGCGCAGGACGTAGTCGATACGCCTGCCGAGGAAGTGGGCGGTGCGGGTGACCTCGGCGCCGACGCCGAAGCCGCCCGTGGGCGCCTGTCCGGTCAGTTCCGCCGTACGGATGCCCTGGGTCCACTCCGGGTCGTGGCGCCAGTCCATGGCGTACGCCGCCACCCGCTCGGGCGGCAGCCCGATGACCCGCTCCGCCGTCTCGTCGATCGTCATGCCCGGCCTGCCTTCCTGCAGGTCTGCGCCCTCTGGCCGCCCACCCGGGGCGCGGGGCGCTAGCGCTCCGTGACCTTCCCGTCCGCCACCTCCAGCCGCCGGGTCACCCGGACCGCGTCCAGCATGCGCCGGTCGTGGGTGACCAGGAGCAGAGTGCCGTCGTAGGCGTCGAGGGCGGACTCCAGCTGTTCGATGGCGGGCAGGTCGAGATGGTTCGTGGGCTCGTCCAGGACGAGGAGGTTCACTCCCCGGCCCTGGAGCAACGCCAGGGCGGCGCGGGTACGCTCGCCCGGCGAGAGGGTCCCGGCCGGGCGCAGCACATGGTCGGACTTCAGGCCGAACTTGGCGAGCAGGGTGCGGACCTCCACCGGCTCGGTGTCGGGGACGGCCGCGCAGAAGGCGTCCAGCAGGGTCTCGGTGCCGTGGAAGAGCTTGCGGGCCTGGTCGACCTCGCCCACCAGGACGCCCGAGCCGAGCGCCGCATGCCCGGAGTCGAGCGGGACACGGCCGAGCAGCGCGCCGAGCAGGGTGGACTTGCCGGCACCGTTGGCCCCGGTGACCGCGACCCGGTCCGCCCAGTCGATCTGCAGGGACACCGGCCCGAAGGTGAAGTCGCCGCGCCGGACCTCGGCGTCCCGCAGGGTCGCCACGACCGCTCCGGAGCGCGGGGCGGACGCGATCTCCATGCGCAGTTCCCACTCCTTGCGCGGCTCCTCGACCGCGTCCAGGCGCTCGATCATCCGCTGGGTCTGCCGCGCCTTGGCCGCCTGCTTCTCGCTCGCCTCGCTGCGGAACTTGCGGCCGATCTTGTCGTTGTCGTTGCCGGCCTTGCGCCGGGCGTTCTTCACGCCCTTGTCCATCCAGGCCCGCTGCATCTGCGCACGGTCCTGGAGGGCGGCCCTCTTGTCGGCGTACTCCTCGTAGTCCTCGCGCGCGTGCCGGCGGGCGACCTCGCGCTCCTCCAGATAGGCCGCGTAGCCGCCGCCGTAGAGGTTGATCTGCTGCTGGGCCAGGTCGAGTTCGAGAACCTTGGTGACCGTGCGGGTGAGGAACTCGCGGTCGTGGCTGACGACGACCGTGCCGGCGCGCAGGCCGGTGACGAAGCGCTCCAGGCGCTCCAGGCCGTCGAGGTCGAGGTCGTTGGTGGGCTCGTCCAGGAGGAAGACGTCGTAGCGGGACAGCAGGAGCGAGGCGAGCCCGGCGCGGGCCGCCTGGCCGCCGGACAGTGCGGTCATCGGCTGGTCCAGGTCGACGGCGAGACCGAGCGAGTCGGCGACTTCCTCCGCGCGCTCCTCCAGGTCGGCGCCGCCGAGGCCGAGCCAGCGCTCCAGCGCGGCCGCGTAGGCGTCGTCGGCACCGGGTGACCCGTCCACGAGCGCCTGAGTGGCCTCGTCCATGACGCGCTGGGCCTCGGCGACTCCCGTACGACGGGCGAGGAACTCCCGGACGGTCTCGCCCGGCCTGCGCTCCGGCTCCTGCGGCAGATGACCGACGGTCGCGGTCGGCGGGGACAGCCGCAGCTCACCCTGTTCGGGCGGGGTGAGTCCGGCGAGCAGCTTCAGCAGGGTGGACTTGCCCGCGCCGTTGGCACCGACGAGACCGATCACGTCGCCGGGCGCGACGACGAGGTCCAGCCCGGAGAAGAGGGAACGGTCACCGTGCCCGGCGGCGAGGTTCTTGGCGACGAGGGTGGCAGTCATCAGGACGCCGATCCTAATGGGCCGGACACCCACACCTCAGCCCTGTTTCCCGGTGGGCCCGCCTGCCCCTCAGCCCCGCGCCCCTCCGCCGACCGGTGCCGTGAGCACGCCTCCCGTCGTGCGGGCGACGACGTACGCCTCCCCCTTGACCGCCTTCGGGTCCAGCGCGACGCGGTGCCGGCCGGGCTCCAGGACGCCGTCGAACACCTCGCGGGTGTGGGTGCGGTAGAGCCGGTCGAGGCGGTAGGCGGTGATCCGTACACGACAGGCCGAGGTCACCTCGACGTCCGCGGCGCCGTCCGCGGCGGCCAGCCCCACGAGCCGGCGCTGCGGGAGCGGGCTGCGGTCGAGGGCGTGCTCGATCTGGGCGACCAGCAGCGGCACGATCGGGGCCAGGCCGTCCACGCGGGCGATGTCGATCCCGGCGCGCTCGAAGGCCTCCAGTACGGCGGCCCGGTCGGCCTTCCCGACCGCACGGCCGAAGGCGACCGCGCCGTAACCGCGCAGTTCCTCGGCGGGGACGGCCCGGGCGTCCTGGGTGATGTCGGCGCCGATTCCGATGCGGCGCAGCGCGGCGGCCAGCTTGGCCAGGACCGCGACCCGGGCGCCGATCAGCAGCACCCGTCGACGGGGCGCGCAGGAGCCCGCCATCAGCTCGCCGAGTGCGGCGCGGTACTCGGCGCCCCGGAAGCGGAACGGCCCTATGCCGTGGTAGCCGTTCAGCTCCAGGTCGGCGTGCTCGTTCGTCTGCCAGGCGAAGTCCCGCCAGACGTAGTCCTCGCCGTCGCGCTCGATGACGGCGGTGACCGCCCCGCAGGCCAGATCCGCGCAGTCGGGGCAGCCGTAGATGACGAACCGGCCGTCCGGGAGCGGCGGTTCGGCCTCCAGGAGCAGGGCGCGCACCTGCTCGGTGAAGATGGCGGGCGGTATGTCCGAGGCGAGCGGGGAGACCGCGTCGAGGTCGGACAGCCGGAACAGCAGCGGGCGGCCGTCCACGACGAAGTCCACGAAGTCGCGGTGGACCTGGTAGCCGCCGTCGGCGAGCACACCGCCGGCGCGGATCGCCGGTGCCAGGCCGAAGGTCGCGTATGCGGCAGACATGCTGTGAGTATCCCCACACCGGCACGGATGTGAGCGCAGCATGACAGGGTCTTCCGGACAGGGCCTATCGTCCTGGCGTGAACAGCGAGCCGAGTGACGAAGTGATCGTGGTCGGGAGCGGGATCGCCGGGCTGACGACGGCCGTGGTCCTGGCGGAGTCCGGGCGCCGGGTACGGGTGTGGGCGCGGGAGCCCGCCGAGCGTACGACCTCGGCGGTCGCCGGCGGCCTGTGGTGGCCGTACCGCATCGAACCCGAGCCTCTGGTCGGCGCGTGGGCGCTCGCGTCCCTCGCCGTGTACGAGGAGCTGGCGGACCGGCGGGACGAAACAGGCGTACGCCTGGTCGACGGCGTACACCGGGGGATCCGGCTGGACGAACTGGGCGCCTGGGCGGGCCGGGTGCCGGGACTGCGGGCGGTGGCCGACGGTCTCGCGGCGCGGCTGCCGGTGATCGACATGCCGGTGCATCTGGCATGGCTGCGGGAGCGGCTGGCGAAGGCCGGAGGCGTGGTCGAGGCGCGCGAGGTGACCGACCTCGCCGCGGTGCCCGCGCGGGTCGTGGTCAACTGCACGGGTATGGGCGCGCGTTCGCTGGTGCCGGATCCCGCGGTGCGTCCGGTGCGCGGGCAGTTGGCGGTCGTGGAGAACCCGGGGATCACGACCTGGTTCACCTCCGTCGACCACTCCTCCGCCGCGTCCACGTACGTCATCCCGCAGCCGGGCGGGCTGCTGCTCGGCGGTACGGCGGAGGAGGACGACTGGTCCCTCGCCCCGGACCCGGCCACCGCCGCGGCGATCGTGGCCCGGTGCGCGGCGGTCCGCCCGGAGATCGCGCAGGCGCGCGTACTGGACCACCGGGTGGGGCTGCGGCCGGCCCGGGACGCGGTACGACTGGAACGGCAGCCGCTGCCCGACGGACGCCTGCTGGTGCACAACTACGGGCACGGCGGCGCCGGGATCACGGTGGCGTGGGGGTGTGCGCGGGAGGCGGCCGGGCTGGCGTTCCCGGCCGCCTGACGGGGCACCCGCGCGGCGGTCGGGCCGGCGGGTGCTTGCCCGCGCCTGCGGGGTGCCGGTGCCTGGCAGCCGATGGCGCTGCGGCTCAGGTCAAGTTCGCCGGAACGTGCTGCGCGGCGTGCGGTGCTCGGACGCCGGTCAGCCGTGCCGGGGCAGGGGCCATGGCCGGCGTACCGCTGGTGGCCCGGGCGAACGCCGGCGCCCCGCCGACCAGCGGGAGCGCAGCCGTCGTACCCGACAGGGACACCGTGAGGGCCGGCTTGGTGGACGGCGGGTCGATGAGGTCCTTGTCCGTGCCCGCGATGATCAGGGCCAGCCGGTGCCCCTCGGGAACGACGTGGTCGGTGGCCGCGAGACGAAGAGTCATCGTGTAAGCCCTGCCCGGGGTGAGCGGGACGCCCTTGCCGAGCGAGGCGTAGTGGCCGAGGTCGGCCCAGCCGCGGCTGAACACCGTGTAGTCGACCTTGGCCGTCTTGGCCGCCGTCTCCTTGAAGCAGGCGCTGTCCCCGGTCGTGCTCTCGCCCCAGCAGGTGCGGTTGCTGAGCGTGGTGATGCCTTCCGCGGCGTCCGCGTAGTCGCGGATGGTGTCCGGACCGAGATCGACCAGGACGGCCGACAGGTGGGCCGAGGTGGTCGAAGGTGTCGCGGTCACCGTCACCGTGGTCGAACCGGACAGGCGCAGGTCGCGGGTGAACGGCGCGGTGAGGAAGCCGGTCTTCTCCGGGGTGGGCGTGGTCAGGTGGGCCGCCCAGTCGGTCTCGCTCAGCTTCGGGTCGTCGGTGAAGGTCTCGGTGCCGGTGGCCGGGTGCAGGCCGAGCGTGCCGACGCCCGCCTGGGTGCCGGGAGCCGGGTGGAGAACGGTGGTGCGGGTGGTCTGCGGGGGCCAGACGCGGGAGGTGACCCACTGGTCGGGGTGGCGTTCGAGATCGGCCATCGGCTCGCGGTCGATGCCGTTGTCGTAGCCGAGGAGTTCGTGGTCGAACCAGCGGTGCAGGGTGTCGACCCAGGCGCCGCGCCGGTAGTCGAAAGGGTCGACATGGCCGGTCTGGGACAGCCAGATCTTGCGGTGCACACCGTGCTTCGCCAGCGCGTCCCACCACTGGCCGAAGTGCTTGGTGCGGACGTTGAGGTCCTGCATGCCGTGCACCAGGAACACGCTGGCACGCACCTTGGCCGCGTCCTTGACGTAGTCCCGCTCGGTCCACAGCGACGTCCAGTCGCCGCTGCGCGGGCTGCCGTCGGCGAGTTCCTTCTGTACGGCGGCGCAGTGGGCGTGCGCCGTGTCGCTCTCGACGTAACCGGCCAGTTGGTCGGGGCCGCCGTCGTACAGCGGGGCGCCCTGCGCGAAGTAGTAGTCGTACCAGGAGGAGATGGCGCTGATCGGGACGATGGTTTTCAGCCCCTTGACGCCGGTGGCGGCGACGCCGTTGGCGATCGTCCCGTCCCAGCTCTTGCCGATCATGCCGGTCCGGCCGTTGGTCCAGGTGGCTGTGACGGTCTTCGTCCCGGTCCGGCTCGTGTATGCCTTGGCGCGGCCGTTCAGCCAGTCGACGACGGCCTTCGCGGACTGGATGTCGGAGCGGCCGCCGACGTCGACGCAGCCGTCGGAGCGGTTGGTGCCGGCGAGGTCGACGCCGACGAAGGCGTAGCCGCGGGGAACGAAGTAGTTGTCGTAGAAGAGCGGCATCTGGACCACGTGGCCCTGTGCGTCGTACGTCTTGACCTGGCTCTCGTTGCCGCGTCCGCAGCAGGAGTAGTAGGGGCTGGCGTCCATGATGACGGGCACCTTGCGGCCCTGGCGGGCGGGTTCGGCTGGCCGGACGATGTCGGCGGCGACCCGGTCGGTCCTGCCGTCGCCGTCTTCGTCGAGCCCCGTGTCCACCCATACGGACTCGCGGACGGCGTGGGCGTAGGAGTAGACGGGCCGGCTCTCGCGCGGGGCCCGGCTCGCGCCGGTGGCGGCCTGTGCGGCGGACGGGGTGAGGAAGGCGGCCGTCAGGATGGCGGCGACCGCGGTCGCGAGCGCTCTCCAGATCGTGAAGCGCGTGCGGATGAGGGTGCGTATCGGCATGCGCGGACGGTACTCCGGTGAACTCCCGCTACAGAAGGGGACTTTACGGCACTGTGCGGGTACGCGACGGCCGAATGGCGATCGTGTGACAGCGGGGGCCATGGACAGGTCAGGGGCCACAGGGACTGAATAGGCTCCGGGCAGCTGTCCCCGAAGGACCTTCCGAACGGACGTGAAGTCCCGACGACTTGGAGCTGACGTGCACCGCACAATCATCGCGCCGGGCGCACTCGCGGCGGCCTCCCTCCTGCTGGCGATCCCGGCATCGGCCGCGAGCTTCTCCCCCGGCGCGCCGGGCATCGGCGACCCCTACTACCCCGACTACGGCAACGGCGGCTACGACGTCTCGCACTACGACCTGAGGCTGCAGTACCAGCCGAAGACGGACGCGTTGCAGGGCACGGCGACGATCCTGGCGCGGACCACCCAGGACCTGTCCAGCTTCGACCTGGACTTCCTGCTGGACGTGAGCGAGGTGCGGGTCAACGGCGCCAAGGCCGCGTTCACCACCTCCGGGCAGCACGAGCTGGTGATCACGCCGGGGACGCCGCTGGCCAAGGGCACGCCGATCACGGTGGTGGTCCGCTACAGCGGGGTGCCGTCGACGAAGAGCGCCTATGGCTTCAACACCTGGCACCGCACACCCGACGGCGCGGTCGCGGCCGACGAGCCCGAGGCGGCCTGGTGGTGGTTCCCGAGCAACGACCACCCGAGTGACAAGGCCACCTACGACGTGTCGGTGGCCGTGCCGGACGGCACCCAGGCCATCTCCAACGGCACGCTGCAGTCGACCGGTTCGAAGCTGGGCTGGACCCGCTACAACTGGCGGCAGAACAAGCCGCAGGCGACCTATCTGGCCACCCTCGCCATAGGGAAGTTCGACATCACGACCAGCACCTCCGCCGGCGGGGTGCCGGTCGTCAACGCCTACAGCAAGGACCTCGGCGACAACGACGGGGCCGCCCGGTCGAGCGTGGAGCGCACCGGGGAGATCGTCGACTGGCTCAGCGGCTACTTCGGGCCGTATCCGTTCAGCTCGGCGGGCGGGTACGTGCCCAACACCACCACCGGGTACGCGCTGGAGACCCAGACCCGCGTCTACTACAGCCCGAAGCAGTTCGCGAACGGCTCCAACACCTCGGTGGTGGTGCACGAGCTGGCCCACCAGTGGTACGGCGACGACGTGTCGCTGAAGGGCTGGAAGGACATCTGGATCAACGAGGGCTTCGCCCGGTACGCGCAGTGGCTGTGGTCGGAGCACGAGGGCGAGGGGACCACGCAGGAGCTCGCCGACTACGTGTACGCCTCCCATCCGGCCGACGACGCGTTCTGGACGGTCAAGCCGGGTGACCCGGGCCCGGACCACCAGTTCGACATCGCCGTCTACGACCGCGGAGCGCTCGCGATCCAGACACTGCGCAACGAGATCGGCGACGACGCGTTCTTCCGCATCCTGAAGGGCTGGCCGCAGGAGCACGCGTACGGCAACGCCTCGGTGGCCGACTTCCAGAAGTACGCCGAGCAGGTGTCTGGCAAGCCCCTCGCGGCACTGTTCGACACCTGGCTGTTCCAGCCGTCGAAGCCGGCCGCGCCCGCCGCACGCGCCGCGTCCCTGGTGCAGGCGGACACGGCGGTGGCCCGGCCGAAGTCGTGGCAGAAGATCGAGGCGACGAACGACATCCACGCCGCGCACGGACACTGACCCGGGGACCGGTCAGGGTCTCGGCTCCGCCGCCCGTTCGAGCAGTTCGTCCCGGTCTATCGACTCCGCTCGGGAGGCCGGGACGGTGCAGGCGTAGGCGCCCGCCACCGCGCCGTAGCGGGCGCAGGTCTCGGGCGGTTCGCCGGCGAGGCGGCCGTAGAGGAAGGCGGCGGCGAAGGCGTCGCCCGCGCCGTTGGAGTCCACCACCGGCGCGGGCGGCAATGCCGCGGGCACGCGGGTCAGCTCGCCGTCGGCCAGCAGATACGCGCCCTCGGCTCCGGCGGTGACGACGACCACCTCGGCACGCCCCCGCTCGGTGATGCGCCGCATGGTGCGCTCGGGGTCGGTCAGGGCGGCGGCCGACAGGAAGACGATGTCCGCCGCGTACGCGAAGGGCTCGTGGTACGGGTTCTCCCCGTCCCAGTCGTGCAGATCCGTGGACAGGGGTACGCCGGTCGCGGTCAGCACGGGCAGGGTCTCGGCGCAGGGCTGGGTGATGGTCACGTGCACATGCCGGCTCGCTCCGGCCAGCATGCGCAGCAGCTCCGGCGGGAAGCGGTCGCCGGGGCGGGCCCGGCTGGTGTCGTACAGGGACAGGCGGCGGCCGTCCGGGCCGACGAGGTTGACCGCCCGTTTGGTGCCGGCGGGCTGCGGGAGCGTGGTCAGTCCGATGCCGTGCTCGCGGTGCAGGGCACGCACGAGGTCGCCCTCGGGGTCGGCGCCGAGCAGGTCGAGGTGGTGGGTGCGCAGGCCGAGTGCGGCAAGGCCCAGGGCGACGAAGTCGCCGGTCTGTCCGGCGCGGGTGCGGATCCCGGAGTCGATCATGTAGCTGTCGGCGTACGGGAGGGGCAGTTCGGGGACGTGGATGATCGTGTCGACGCCGGCTCCGCCCAGCACCAGGACGTCCGTCGCAGGGGTGCGCGAGCTCGGCTGGTCGCGCGGTTCCCCGATCGCCTTGGCACCCTTGACCGACGCCACGGTGGCGTCACCCCGGACATGCATGATCTCCGACATGACGCCACCTTAGGCGATGCCACTGACAGTGGCGCCGAGCTGCTAATCCGTGGAGCGCGACAGCTCCGTGAGCTCCTGGTCGGTGTTCTTCGAGACCCGGCGGCGCACGCCGAACCAGCCGGCGACCAGCATGACGGCGATGACCGGAATCAGCAGGATGGTCTTCCGGCCGACCTCGGGATCGTTCCACATCATGCCGAGGCAGATCAGCAGGAACGCGATCGTGGCGATCTCGGTGACCGGGCTGAACTTCAGCTGGAAGTGCGGCCGGGTCGCGAGGCCCGCGCGGGCCCGGCGGACGAAGATCATGTGGCAGAGCATGATGATCACCCAGGTGCTGATGATGCCGAGGGAGGCGACGTTCAGCACGATCTCGAAGGCCTGGCTGGGCATCAGGTAGTTCAGGCCGACGCCGAGCACACAGACCGCGCAGGTCAGCAGGATGCCGCCGTAGGGGACCTGGCTGCGGTTCATGCGGGCGGTGAACTTCGGCGCGGAGCCCGCCATGGCCATGGAGCGCAGGATGCGGCCGGTGGAGTACAGACCGGAGTTCAGCGAGGACATGGCCGCGGTCAGGACGACCAGGTTCATCACGTCACCGGCCGCAGGGACGCCGATCTTCGACAGGACCGTGACGAACGGGCTCTCGTCGGCGGAGTACACCGAGCCGGGCAGCAGCAGGGCGAGCAGCACGACCGAGCCGACGTAGAACAGGCCCACACGCCACATGATCGAGTTCACCGCGCGCGGGACGACCTTCTCCGGCTCGGCGGTCTCGCCGGCGGCGACACCGACCAGCTCCAGCGCGGCGTAGGCGAAGATCACGCCCTGCATGACCAGGACGACCGGCATCGCGCCGTGCGGGAAGAGCCCGCCATGGTCGGTGATGACGCTCAGGCCGGGGGTGTGGCCGCCGACCTTGTGCTGGGTGGCGAGCAGGAAAATGCTGATCAGCATGAAGCCGACGATGGTCGCGACCTTGATGATCGCGAACCAGAACTCCATCTCGCCGAAGATCTTCACCGAGATCAGGTTCACGGCCAGGACCACCGCGAGGGCGATCAGGGCAAGCACCCACTGGGGAATGCTGGTGAACATGCTCCAGTAGTGCGTGTAGAGCGCGATCGCGGTGATGTCGGCGATGCCGGTGGTCGACCAGTTCAGGAAGTACATCCAGCCGGCGACATAGGCGCCCTTCTCGCCGAGGAACTCACGCGCGTAGGACACGAAGGACCCGGAGGACGGGCGGTACAGGACCAGTTCGCCGAGGGCCCGGACCACGAAGAAGGCGAAGACGCCGCAGACCAGGTAGGCCAGGGCGAGTGCCGGTCCCGCGTTGTGCAGGCGGCCGCCGGCGCCCAGGAGGAGTCCTGTGCCGATGGCGCCACCGATAGCGATCATGTTGACGTGGCGGGCCTTGAGGTCCTTGCTGTAACCGGCGTCGCCCGCGTCCGCGGGCGTCCGGTCCGCCTGAGCCGCCTTGATGCGGGCGGGGGCCTGTGCCGATTCCACGGCGTCCTTGCTCACGGGTGGTTCACTTCCTGGTGCGCCCAGGCCTCGTGGGCCCGGGGGACGTGCAGGGCTTGGTCCACACCACCCCGGTGTCGAGTCGCGGCACAGACCAAGCCAGCAGCTTCCCAGAAAGAATCACCTCTACGCGGTGGCCCATGTCACACAGCGTTACTTCTCACACGATCAACGCAGGGTCCACATGTCGTTCACCTCGGGTTTCACACCATTGGTGAGACAGCGATACTGCTGCACATGACGACTCATGCCGACGGCACGCCCCTCACCATCGACGAGCTGGCCGCCCGGGCGGGCGTCACCGTGCGCACCGTGCGGTTCTACGGCAGCAAGGGTCTGCTGCCGCCCCCGATGATCGGGCCCCGCCGGGTGGGGCACTACGGGCCCGACCATCTGGCGCGGCTGGCCCTGATCGAGGAGTTGCAGCAGCAGGGGATGACCCTGTCGGCGATCGAGCGGTACCTCGGGCAGCTGCCCGCCGACCTCTCCCCGCAGGACCTCGCCATCCACCGTGCCGTGGTCGCGTCCTGGGCGCCGGACGCGGTCGACACGGTGTCGCGGGAGGAGCTGGAGCGGCGGGCCGGCCGGCCGCTCGCCGCCGAGGACGTGGAGCGGCTGGCGGCGATGAACGTCGTCATGGCAGCGGAGGGCGCGGAGGGCGACACCTTCCGGGTCGACTCCGGGTTGCTCCGGCTCGGGGTGCAGCTGCTCGACGTACCGCTGTCGCAGGAGGTGATCCTCGCGGCGCGCAAGGTGCTCATCGAGCACTCCCGCGCGGCCGCTCACGCGTTGTCACAACTGCTGCGAGGCGCGGTGACGGAGCGGGACACCAAGGAAGTGCGCTCCCTGTCCGCCCACATGCACCCGCTGGTGGTGCAGGCCCTGCTGACCACGTTCCAGCGCTCCTTGAACCAGGAACTGCGGGAGTGGCTCGACTGAGCGGCACCGGTTGCGGGGTGCGGCAGGAACTGTGGGTCCGGTCGGCCGATGCCGGGCCCCCGGTCGCGGTGGCGGAGTCGGCGAGGGCGCGGAGCAGGAGGTCGTCGTCACCGGTGCGCCAGGCGAGGGCCCAGCGGAAGGGCGGGGCGTCGCGGACGGGGAGGTAGACCAGGCCGGGCCAGGGGTAGAAGCGGGCGGTCTCGGCGGGGCAGGCGATGACGGCCTGGCCAACGAGGTCGGTCCGCGTGGCATCACCGTCGACGCCGGCGGCGGCATCTATCTCGGTCCCAAGCAGGACGGCTGACAGGCGAAACCGCCAAGGCGGCACCTTCGGTCGAAGGGGAGGGTGCCGCCTTGTCGGGACCGGGTCAGTGGCCGTCGGTGAAGGGCTCCCCGCGCTCCGCCTTCTCGACGAGCAGCGCGGGCGGGGTGAAGCGCTCGCCGTAGGTCTCGGCGAGTTCCCGCGCGCGGGCCACGAAGCCGGGCAGGCCGCCTTCGTAGCCGTTGATGTACTGCAGGACGCCGCCGGTCCAGCCGGGGAAGCCGATGCCGAGGATCGAGCCGATGTTGGCGTCGGCGACCGAGGTCAGGACGCCCTCCTCCAAGAGGCGTACGGTGTCGAGCGCCTCGGAGAAGAGCATCCTCTCCTGCATGTCCCGGAACGGGATCTCGTACCCGGGCCGGGTGAAGTGCTCGCGCAGGCCCGGCCAGAGTCCGGCTCGCTTGCCGTCCTCGGTGTAGTCGTAGAACCCGGCGCCACCGCTGCGGCCGGGGCGGCCGAACTCGTCGACCATGCGGTCGATGACGGCTTCGGCCGGGTGCGCGGTCCAGGTGCCGCCCGCCTCCTCCACGGCCCGCTTCGTCTCGCCCCGGATCTTGCGCGGGAGGGTGAGGGTCAGCTCGTCCATCAGGGAGAGGACCTTGGCCGGGTAGCCGGCCTGGGCGGCGGCCTGCTCCACGGAGGCGGGCTCGATGCCCTCGCCGACCATGGCGACGCCCTCGTTGATGAAGTGGCCGATCACTCGGGAGGTGAAGAAGCCGCGCGAGTCGTTGACGACGATCGGCGTCTTGTTGATCTGCCGGACCAGGTCGAAGGCGCGGGCCAGGGCCTCGTCACCGGTGCGCTCACCCTTGATGATCTCCACCAGCGGCATCTTGTCGACGGGCGAGAAGAAGTGCAGCCCGATGAAGTCGGCCTGGCGCTCCACGCCCTCGGCGAGGGTGGTGATGGGCAGGGTGGAGGTGTTGGAGCACAGCAGCGCGTCGGGCGCGACGACGGACTCGATCTCCTGGAACACCTTGTGCTTGAGCGCGGTGTCCTCGAAGACGGCCTCGATCACCGCGTCGCAGCCCGCGAGATCGGCCACCTCGGCGGTGGGCGTGATCCGGGCCAGCAGCGCGTCGGCCTTCTCCTGGCTGGTACGGCCCTTGGCGACGGCCTTGGCGCACAGCTTCTCGGAGTAGCCCTTGCCCTTGGTCGCCGCCTCCAGGGAGACGTCCTTCAGGACGACGTCGATGCCGGCGCGGGCGCAGGAGTAGGCGATGCCGGCGCCCATCATGCCGGCGCCGAGGACGGCGACCTTGCGCACCTTGCCGGGCTCGATGCCCTTCGGCCGGTTGGCGCCGGAGTTGACGGCCTGGAGGTCGAAGAAGAACGCCTGGATCATGTTCTTGGCGGTCTGCCCGGTCACCAGCTCGGTGAAGTAGCGGGTCTCGATGGTGATCGCGGTCTCGAAGTCGACCTGGGAGCCCTCGACGGCCGCGGCCATGATGTTGCGCGGGGCCGGGTAGGGGGCGCCGTTCGTCTGCTTGCGCAGACTGGCCGGGAACGCGGGCAGGTTGGCGGCGAACTTCGGGTTCGCTGGGGTGCCGCCCGGGATCCTGTAGCCGGGGACGTCCCAGGGCTGGTGCGACTCGGGGTGGGCGTCGATGAAGGCGCGGGCCTTGGCGAGCATCTCCTCGGGAGTCTCGGCCACCTCGTGGACCAGGCCGTTGTCCAGGGCGCGGCGGGGGTTGTACTGGGTGCCCTGGAGCAGCACCTTCAGCAGCGCGTCCGTGATGCCCATCAGGCGCACGGTGCGGGTGACGCCGCCGCCCGCCGGCAGCAGGCCGAGCGTGACCTCGGGCAGGCCGATCTTGGAGCCGGGGGCGTCCAGGGCGATGCGGTGGTGGGAGGCGAGCGCGATCTCGTAGCCGCCGCCGAGGGCCGCGCCGTTGATGGCGGCGACGACCGGCTTGCCGAGGGTCTCGATGCGGCGCAGCGCGTTCTTGATCTCGGTGGCGGTGTCGAAGACCTGCTGGGCGTCCTCGGGACCGGCCTTGATCATGTCCTTGAGGTCGCCGCCGGCGAAGAAGGTCTTCTTGGCGGAGGTGTAGATGATGCCGCGGATGGAGTCCTTCTCGGCCTCGGCGCGCGCGGCGATCGCCGTGATGGAGGCGCGGAACGCCTGGTTCATGGTGTTCGCGGACTGGTTGGGGTCGTCCAGGACGAGGGTGACGACACCGGTGTCGTCCTGCTCCCAGCGGATGGTGGTGCTCTCGGTCATGACAGTCGTCTCCGTTGAAGTCTGGTGATCCGCGGGGAGTTCAGATGCGCTCGACGATGGTGGCGATGCCCATGCCGCCGCCGACGCACAGGGTGGCGAGGCCGTGGCGCTTGTCCTGGCGCTCCAGCTCGTCGATGAGCGAGCCGAGGATCATCGCGCCGGTCGCGCCGAGCGGGTGGCCGAGGGCGATGGCGCCGCCGTTGACGTTGACCTTGTCCAGCGACAGACCCATGTCCTTGACGAAGCGCAGGACCACCGCGGCGAACGCCTCGTTGATCTCGACCAGGTCGATGTCGTCGATGGTGAGCCCGGCCTTGGCGAGGGCCTTGCGGGTGGCGGGGGCGGGCCCGGTGAGCATGATGGTCGGCTCGGAGCCGGAGACGGCGGCGGAGATGATCCGCGCGCGCGGGGTGAGACCGTAGCGCTCGCCGACCTCCTTGGAGCCGATCGCGACGAGCGAGGCGCCGTCCACGATGCCGGAGGAGTTGCCCGCGTGGTGGACGTGGTCGATCTTCTCCACCCAGTGGTACTTCTGCAGCGCGACGGCGTCGAAGCCGCCGAGTTCGCCGATGTCCGCGAAGGACGGCTTGAGCTTCGCGAGCGAGTCGGCGGTGGTGCCGGGGCGCAGATGCTCGTCGTGGTCGAGGACGACCAGGCCGCTGCGGTCCTTGACGGGGACGACCGAGCGGTCGAAGCGGCCCTCCTTCCAGGCCGTGGCGGCGCGCTCCTGGGACAGGGCCGCGTACTCGTCGACGTCCCGGCGGGAGAAGCCCTCGATGGTGGCGATCAGGTCGGCGCCGATGCCCTGCGGCACGAAGTTGACGGCGAGGTTGGTCATCGGGTCGTTGAACCAGGCGCCGCCGTCGGAGGCCATCGGCACCCGGGACATCGACTCCACGCCGCCCGCGAGGACCAGGTCCTCCCAACCGGAACGCACCTTGGCGGCGGCCAGGTTGACGGCCTCCAGGCCGGAGGCACAGAAGCGGTTCTCCTGGACGCCGGCGACCGTGTCGGGCAGTCCGGCGGCGATCGCGGCGATCCGGGCGATGTCGGAGCCCTGGTCGCCGACCGGTCCGACGACACCGAGCACGATGTCGTCGACTGCGGCCGGGTCGAGGCCGGGGAAGCGGTCGCGGATCTCGTGGATGAGGCCGACGACCAGGTCGATGGGCTTCGTGCCGTGCAGGGCGCCGTTCGCCTTGCCGCGGCCGCGCGGGGTGCGGATCGCGTCGTACACGTACGCTTCGGTGCTCACTGGTGTGCCTTTCGGGAGGGTGGGCGGAGCGGGCTGGGCCGGGTCAGTCGGCGTCGGTGACCGGGTCGTCGTTCACGGGTGCGGGTATCCCCCAGTCCCGCGCCACCGCCTCCGTGTCGGCGCCCGGCAGGGCGGGGCCTGTGCGGACGGACGTGGGGGTCGCGGAGAAGCGGGGGGCGGGGGCCGGCTGGGTGATGCCGGCGTGGTCGGTGAAGGTGCCGCGGGCGGCCAGGTGCGGGTGGTGCGGGGCCTCGCGCAGGGACAGCACGGGCGCCACACAGGCGTCCGTTCCCTCGAAGAGCGCCGTCCACTCGTCCCGGGTGCGGGACTTGAAGCGGGCGGCGACGCGCTCGCGCAGCTCGTCCCAGCGGCTCCAGTCCTTGTGGGCCGGTGCCAGGTCGTCCAGGCCGAGCAGCCGCAGGAACTCCGCGTAGAACTGCCCCTCCAGGGCGCCGACCGCCATGTACTTGCCGTCGGCGGTCTCGTAGGTGCCGTAGTAGGGGCAGCCGCCGTCGAGGAGGTTGGCGGCGCGCCGGTCCTGCCAGCCGCCGGCCGCGAGCATGCCGTGGATCATCGCGGAGAGGTGGGCCGCGCCGTCCACGATGGCGGCGTCGACGACCTGTCCGGTGCCGGTCACGCGCGCGTGGTGCAGGGCGGCGAGGACGCCGACGACCAGGTAGAGGGAGCCGCCCGCGTAGTCGCCGAGCAGGTTGGCCGGAAAGACCGGGGGCTCGTCCGGGCGGCCGGTCATGCCGAGGGTGCCGGTCAGCGCGATGTAGGCCACGTCGTGGCCCGCGCGGTCGGCGAGCGGGCCGTCCTGCCCCCAGCCGGTCATGCGGCCGTAGACCAGGCGGGGGTTGCGGGCGTGGCACTCCCCGGGGCCGACGCCGAGGCGCTCGGCGACGCCGGGGCGGTAGCCCTCGATGAAGATGTCGGCCCGCTCGGCGAGGTCCAGGACGCGCCCGGGGCCGTCCGGGGCCTTCAGGTCGACCACGACCGAGCGCTTGTTGCGGTTGGTGACGTCGTACCCGGGATCGATGCCGAGGCCGGGACCGCCCGGCCGGTCCACCCGAACCACGTCCGCGCCGAGGTCCGCGAGGAGCATGGCGGCGAACGGGCCCGGCCCGATGCCGGCCAGCTCGACCACGCGCACGCCGGAGAGCGGCCCGCCGCCCGGCGTCCCTGCCGTCGTCATGCAGCCCCCAAGCGTGTGTGACACAACTGATGTAACACCGGTGATGCTAGGAACGCGTTCCACCGGACACAAGACCCAACGAGCAAGCGCTTAGTCAAGTGCCCGCCTCCACGCGGATCACCCGGGAGGGTGAGAGGCGGCTGCGCCGACGGCCTCGCGCCGGAGCCCGACGGTGGGGCTCTGTGGGTGACCGCCGTCGTCCACAGCGAGGAACCCGCGCACTTTCTCCCGCTTCGTCAGGGCATTCCTGGCTGTGGCCACCGCTGCCTCCGGGCTGGTCGTCGACACTCGCACTCCTCACGCTAGCCTCGGCCACCGACAGCGGCGCGAGCTGCGGGACCAAGGGGTGTCATGAGCAGGCTGAACAGGACGGATCGTCCCTACGACCTCGTGCTCTTCGGAGCCACCGGCTTCGTCGGCTCCCTCACGGCGGAGTATCTCGCCGCGCACGCGCCCGAGGGCCTGCGCTGGGCGGTGGCCGGCCGCGACGAACGCAAGCTGCGGCGGCTGCGTGAGCGCCTGCCCGGCGGGGCGGACGTCGGTGTCCTGCGGGCGGATGTGACCGAACCGGCGACCCTGCGCGCCCTCGCCGAGCACGCGCGCGTGGTCGCCACGACCGTCGGGCCGTACGTGCTCTACGGCGAGGAGCTGGTTGCCGCCTGCGCGGACACCGGGACCGACTATCTGGACCTGACGGGCGAGCCGGAGTTCGTGGACCTGATGTACGTCCGGCACGACACACGCGCGCGGGAGACGGGCGCGCGCCTGGTGCACGCGTGCGGCTTCGACTCCGTACCCCACGACCTCGGCGTGTACTTCACGGTCCGGCAGCTGCCGGAGGGTGTGCCGCTGACCGTGGACGGATACGTGACCGCCGACGCTGCCTTCTCCGGCGGCACCCTGGCCTCGGCGCTGAACCAGTTCGCCCGTGGCCGGCAGCTGCTGGCCGCGGCGCGGGAACGGGGCCGGCACGAGCCGCGGCTGATGGGCCGCCGGGTCGCGGCGCCGACGGGCGCGCCGCGGTTCGCCAAGGAGGTCGGCGCGTGGGCACTGCCGCTGCCGACCGTCGACCCCCAGATCGTGCGCCGCTCGGCGAAGGCGCTCGACCGGTACGGCCCCGACTTCCGCTATAGGCACTACGCGGCGGTACGGCACCTGCCGGTCGCCCTCGGCGGGGTCGCCGCCGTCGGCGCGGTCCTGGCGGCCGCCCAACTGCCGCCCGCGCGGCGCTGGCTGTCGGGCCGGCTGCAGCCGGGAGACGGGCCGAGCGCGGAGAAGCGGGCGCGGAGCCGGTTCGCGGTGCGCTTCGTCGGCGAGGGCGGCGGGCGGCGCGTGTTCACGGAGGTCTCGGGCGGCGACCCCGGCTACGACGAGACGGCGAAGATGTTCGCCGAAGCGGCCCTCAGCCTGGCCTTCGACAACCTCCCGGCGACGGCCGGGCAGGTCACCACGGCGCAGGCGATGGGTGACGCCCTGACCGAGCGGCTGCGCGCCGCGGGGATCACCTTCCGGGTCGCGGCCACGGGCCCGGGCGCCTCCTCCGCCGTTTGAGACTTTCGCCGCAGACACCCCCGGCCGCCTGCGGCCACCGCCGCGAAAGTCTCACAGAGGTCTTCGATGAAACGATGGAGGCCCGGGACGCGGAGCCGAAGGAGGCGTCAGAGGCATGAAGTTCGTGCTCGAAGTGACCGTGGACGAGGCTGCGTCGGCGCAGGACCGCGCCGGTGAGCTGGGGCGCATCCTGCGCTACTGGGGCGGGAACCTCCACCATTACGCCCTCGAACCGGGAGACGGCTCGGCCGTCCACGACTCGGCGTATCAGGAGGTCGGCGCCTGGCGCGTCGTCGCCTCCTGAGCGCCGCCTCCGGCGCCCTGCGCCGCCTCCCGCAGCGCGCGGCGGCACAGGGCGTCGGCCCGGCGCGTGGTCTCCGGCAGCCGGTAGCGCGGGGTCAGGGCCAGCGTGTGGGCCACGGCGTTGTCCAGGCTCACCCGGTGGCCGACGGAGACGAAGACCGGTTTGACGCCGTCCCGGGTGCGCAGGGCGCGCCCGACCTCCTCGTCCCCCGCGAGCAGCGGAGCGGAGGCGCCGCGCGCCTGCCCCGGGTCGTCGTAGGTGAAGGTGAACGGGTTCTTGGCGACGCCGATGACCGGCAGGCCGGTGAGCACGCCGAGGTGGCTCGCGAGGCCGAAGCGGCGCGGATGGGCCAGGCCGTAGCCGTCGCACACGACCAGGCCGGGCGGGCACGGCAGCCGGTCCAGGACGGCCCGGACGGTCGGGATCTCGCGGAAGGCGAGAAGACCCGGCACATACGGGAAGGAGACGCGGCCGACGGCCGTCGCCTCGGCCACCACGTCCAGGGTGGCGGCGTCCAGCACGACGGCCGCCGCGGCGACGAGGTCGAGTTCGTCCTCGTAGGCGACGTCGACCCCGGTCAGCCGGCCCGTGCCCGGCTCGGGACCGCGCTCGTCGAGCACCACGCGCCCACGCAGCTCGTCCTGCACCGCGCGGGCCTCTTCCTCGGTCGCGGGCCAGCCCGCGGGTACGCCAACGGTCGTCATAGTGACCTGAACTGTACGGTCCGCGGCCGGTTGTCGGAGCCAGGGGGTACGCTCGCGATCATGTTCGTGCTGGAGCTGACCTACACCGCACCTCTCGACGCCGTCGACGCACTGCTGCCGGACCACGTGGCGTGGCTCGAGGAGCAGTACGACAAGGGCTTCTTCCTGGCCTCCGGGCGCCAGAACCCCCGGGACGGCGGGGTGATCCTCGCCGTCGCCGAGGACCGCGCCCGGATCGAGGAGATCGTGGCGGGCGACCCGTTCGCCGCCGGCGGCGTGTGCACGTATCGCATCATCGAGTTCGTCGCCACGAAGACGGCTCCGGAGCTGGCCCGCCACCGGCAGACGCCGGACTGACTGCCGCTGCTCATCCCTTCTTGGCGTTCAGCGCGCGCTGCAGCTGGTCCTTGTTCATGTTCGAACGGCCTTCGATGCCGCGCTGCTTGGCCTCGTTGTACAGCTGGTCGCGAGTCGGGCCCTGCGAGCCGACCCGGTTGCCCGACCGCTGGCCGCCACGCCTGCTGGACGACATGTCCTGCGTCGAGCTGCGGCTCGCGGTCTTGGACTCGCCGGAGCGGGCGCGTTCCTTGTTGACCGTCCGCGAGGCGATCTCCTTGGCGCGCTTGGTGCTCTCGCCCCGGTCCTGCGCGCTCTTCTTGATGTGCTCGTACTGACGCTCGCGCCTGGAGCTGGAACCGGCGGGCATGATGGCTCCCTTCGTCTCGGTTCCCGTGCTACCCGAGTACCCGGTTCCGGCCGCTCCCCTCAGCGTTCCAGCCGCGCGACCCTGCCCTGCTCACCGGCCGCCCAGCAGCTGAGGTCGGGCGTGCAGTCCAGGGTGTCGTACGAGCCGGTGTCGATCGTGCGCCAGGTGCGGCCGGCGTCGGTGGTGAGGTCGGTGCCAGTGGGGCCGACGGCGAGCGCGGCGGTGCGGCTGTGCGGCAGCCAGGCGGCCCCGGAACGGTAGGCGGGCGGGGGCGTGGCGGCCGGGGTCCAGGTGCGCCCGCCGTCGTCGGTGACCGCGGCGGCCTGCGGCGAGGCCTGGTCGGGGCGGTAGTCACCGCCGACGGCGAGACCGTGGTCGCGGTCGCGGAAGGCGAGCGCGAAGACGCCCTTGGCGGGGTCGCCGGCCGGGACCGGCGTGTCGGCGGCCGTCCAGGTCAGTCCGCGGTCGGCGGAGTGCAGCACGCGCGCGTGGGCGCCGCCGCCGGTGGCCAGCCAGACGTCCTTCGGGCCTGAGGTGACCAGGCACTGGCCGCTCGCGGCGAAGCCCGCCTCACCGTCCAGGGCGGGCGGCATGCCCGTCGAGGGCAGCATCCGCCAGGAGCGGCCGCCGTCGCTCGTGGACAGGATGCGGAACCTGCCGTCCACGGGGTCGCTCATCGCGAGGCCGTGCCGGCGGTCGAAGAACGCCAGGCAGTCGTAGAACGCCTTCGGGTCGCTGTTGCGGAAGGACTCCGTCCAGGTCGCCCCGCCGTCGTCGGTGCGGTACACGCGGGAGGCCTCGCCCTCGCCGATGGCCAGCACCACGGCGCGCCGCGCGTCGAACGCCTCGACGTCCCGGAACTGCAGATCGGCCGCGCCCGGCGGAGAGACGTTCCGCCAGCTCGCTCCGCCGTCGGTGGTGCGCAGCACCGTGCCGCCGGTACCGGCCAGCCAGGCGGTGTGCCGGTCGACGGCCGCGAGGCCCCGGAAGCGGACCTGCGGGGTGCCCGGGTCCTTCGGCGCCCAGTGCGGGCTCCCCTGCCCGAGGGGTCCTGCCTCGGCGGCGGGCACGGTCAGCGCGGCCAGCGCCGCCCCGCACGCCACCCCCGCCGCCACCAGCCTGCTCCTGCGTCCTCTGCGTCGCGTGCTCCCCAAGCGCCTCATGGCGGGCGAAGCTAGCCCACCGTCCGGGCCCCGTCCAGAGGCCAACTGCCCTCCACCGCAAGCGGAGACGAGACGCCCGCGCCGTGCATGAACGCGGTGACCGAGGTCACTCGTGATTCCTGTGCACGGATCGGCCGGATCCGTCGTCTCTTCCGATGCCGGGTGTCGCACACCCGGGCGTAGTCCAGCCGTCACGAGGGAGCCAGGCGTTGTCCACCGTCATCGAGCAGCCCGTAGAGGCCCGTCTCGTCGCCGCAGCACCGCGCATGCCGAGCATTCCCGCCACGCTGCGCTACGACCGACGCGATCCGTTCGCCGTCGTCATGGCCTTCCCGGCCCCGGCCACCCTCGAAGGGGTCGAGGTGTGCTGGACCTTCTCCCGTGACCTGCTCACGACCGGGCTGCAGCAGCCCGAGGGCCACGGGGACGTCCGGGTGCGGCCGTACGGCTACGACCGCACCGTGCTGGAGTTCCACGCTCCCGAGGGCACCGCGATCGTGCACGTGCGCTCGGGTGAGATCCGGCGCTTCCTGGAGGCCACCAACGAGCTCGTCCCCGTCGGCCTCGAACACCTCCAGCTCAACCTGGACCACGACCTGGCCGAACTGATGCGGGACGCCTGCTGAGCGCTCCACGCGCGTGCCCCCGGCGTTGGGTAGCACGAGCGGCTCGCCGGGCAGTTAATTGCGTTGACAGCCTCCAGGCCCCCTCCTACGGTTTACACCGGTCCTGTTGCCGTCGATTGGAGAAGGACGTTGCTCGTCTGAGGTCCTGAGGCATCGCGTCGCACCGGTTGAGGTGTGTGCGCGGCGTACGACCTCGGCGTCCGAGCCGTCCTCGGGCACAGGCCCTCTTTTCGTGGCCTCTTCGTGCCCCACGACCTTTCGGTTCCCGCCTCGCGGTGTCTCGACATGCGTCCATCCGACCGCACGAAACCCCTCGCGAGGCCCTCATGTCATCCTCCCTCACCTGTACGTCCCTCTCCTTCACCTGGGCCGACGGCACCGCCGTCTTCGACGGCCTCGACATCGCCTTCGGGCCCGGCCGGACCGGCCTCGTCGGCATCAACGGATCGGGGAAGTCAACCCTGTTGAAGCTGCTGGCCGGCGAACTCACCCCGGCCGACGGCATCGTCAAGGTCTCCGGCGAGGTCGGCTACCTCCCGCAGAACGTCACCCTGGACACCGCGCTCCGCGTCGACCGGGTCCTCGGCATCGCCGAACGGCGGGCCGCGCTGCACGCCATCGAGGCGGGCGACGCCGCCGAGGAGCACTTCGAGACGCTCGGCGACGACTGGGACGTCGAGGAGCGCGCCCTGGTCACGCTCGGCGAGCTCGGTCTCGGCCATATCGGCCTGGACCGCACGGTCGGCGAGGTCTCCGGCGGCGAGTCGGTGCTGCTGCGGCTGGCCGCACTGCTGCTGCGCCGCCCGGACGTGCTGCTGCTGGACGAGCCCACCAACAACCTGGACCTGTATGCGCGCCGACGGCTGTACCAGGCCGTCTCCGCGTGGCCGGGCATCCTGGTCGTGGTCAGCCACGACCGGGAACTGCTCGACCTGGTCGACCGGATCGCGGAACTGCGCTCCGGCGAGGTCACCTGGTTCGGCGGCAACTTCTCGGCGTACGAGGAGGCTGTGGCCGTCGAGCAGGAGGCGGCCGAGCGGATGGTGCGCGTCGCCGAGGCCGATGTGCGCAGGCAGCGGCGCGAACTGTCCGACGCCCAGGTCAAGCTGGCCCGGCGCAACCGGTACGGGCAGAAGATGTGGGACTCCAAGCGCGAACCGAAGATCGTCATGGGTGCCCGCAAACGCGCTGCCCAGGAGTCGGCGGGCAAGCACCGCATCATGCACGAGGAGCGGCTCGCCGAGGCCCGGGAGCGCCTGGACGAGGCGGTGGAGGCGGTACGGGACGACGACGAGATCCGCGTCGAGCTGCCGTACACGGCCGTACCGCCCGGCCGGCAGGTGCTCACCCTGGAGAAGCTGGAAATGGCCTACCACGCGCGCGTGGAGGGCATCCTCGATCTGCGCGGCCCGCAGCGCGTCGCGCTGGTCGGCCGCAACGGCGCCGGCAAGACGACGCTGCTGCGGACCGTCGCCGGAGAGCTGGCGCCGGTGGCCGGCGAGGCGCGGGTGCATGTCCCGCTGCGTTTCCTGCCCCAGCGGCTGGACGTGCTGGACGACGCGCTGACGGTCGCCGAGAACGTGGCCCGGTTCGCGCCGGACGCCACCAACAACCGGATCCGGGCGCGGCTGGCCCGCTTCCTGTTCAGGGGCGCGCGGGCCGACCAGCAGGCGGCCACGCTGTCGGGCGGCGAGCGGTTCCGTGCGGCCCTGGCCGCGTTGATGCTCGCCGAGCCGGCACCCCAGTTGCTGCTGCTCGACGAGCCGACCAACAATCTCGACATGGCGAGCGTGCGGCAGCTGACCTCGGCCCTGGAGTCGTACGAGGGCGCGCTGCTCGTGGCCAGTCACGACCTGCCGTTCCTGGAGTCGATCGGCATCACCCGCTGGCTGCTGATGGAGGAGGGGGTGCTGAAGGAGATCTCGCCGGACGACATCGAGGCCTCGGCGTAGGACCTGACGTCTCAGGAGGGCCACAGCCTGACACCGGGGGTTTTGTCGTGGCCGGGGCGGATTGCATGATGGCGGACCGGTGCCGTCTCACCGGCACCGGAAAACCGCACCATCGATTCGAAAGGCCCCTCGTGCCCAGCAAGAAGGCCCTCGTCCGCCGCCCAAGCCCCCGTCTCGCCGAAGGCCTGGTGACGCACATCGAGCGGGAGAAGGTCGATGTCGGGCTCGCCGTCGAGCAGTGGGAGGCCTATGTCGAGGCCCTGCGCACGCACGACTGGGAGACGATCGAGGTCGACCCGGAGGACGACTGCCCGGACTCGGTGTTCGTCGAGGACACCGTCGTCATGTACAAGAACGTGGCGTTGATCACCCGGTCCGGCGCGGAGTCCCGGCGCCTTGAGACCGTCGGCGTGGAGGAGGCGGTGGCCCGCCTCGGCTGCTCGGTCAACTGGATCTGGGACCCGGGCACGCTGGACGGCGGTGACGTCCTGAAGGTCGGGGACACGGTGTACGTGGGCCGCGGCGGGCGCACCAACGCGGCCGGTGTGCAACAGGTGCGGGCCGCCTTCGAACCGCTGGGCGCGCGCGTGGTGGCCGTTCCCGTGAGCAAGGTGCTGCACCTGAAGTCCGCGGTGACCGCGCTGCCCGACGGCACGGTGATCGGGCACATACCGAAGGTCGACCGGCCGTCGCTGTTCCCCGGGTTCCTGTCGGTGCCGGAGGAGTCCGGCTCGCACGTGGTGCTGCTCGGCGGGCACAAGCTGCTGATGGCGGCGAGCGCGCCGAAGACCGCGGAACTGCTGACCGATCTCGGCCACGAGGTGGTCACGGTGGACATCAGCGAGTTCGAGAAGCTGGAGGGTTGTGTGACGTGCCTCTCAGTGCGACTGCGGGAGCTGTACGCCTGACGAACGGTCCCGTCCCTGCGACCGCCTCGGGATCCGTATGGTCCGGAGGCCGTCGGCACGTCCGGAAGCGGCCGGCGAACGCGCGCGGCAACACGGCGGGAGGACCCATCCGGCCGTACTGATCAGCGATCTTTACGACAGCCTTAACCTACGGCTTCGTAACCTACGGATTCGTAGCCTACGATCTCGTAGGTTTCCGGCACCGCTCGCCGGACCGCCCCTTTCTCTCCCCCTCCGTTCGGCGTCCCCCTGGAGTTACCGTGACGATCACCTCCCCTCACCTCGGCAGCCCGTCCGCATGGACCGACGCCCGGCTGCTGTTCGCGCTGGAGGAAGTGGTCGAGAAGGAGCTGAACCGGCATCTGAAGATCGCCAAGGACTGGATGCCGCACGAGTACGTGCCCTGGAGCGACGGCCGCAACTTCCCCGGCCTGTTCGAGGACGGGGAGGCCTGGGACAAGGGCCAGTCCAAGGTGACCGAGATCGGCCGTACCGCCCTCGTGGTCAACCTTCTCACCGAGGACAACCTGCCGAGTTACCACCACGAGATCGCCACGCTCTTCGGCCGCGACGGCGCCTGGGGCACCTGGGTGCACCGCTGGACGGCCGAGGAGGGCCGGCACGGCATCGTCATGCGCGACTATCTGCTCGCCTCGCGCGCGGTGGACCCCGACAAGCTGGAGCAGTTCCGCATGGCGCACATGAGCGAGGGTTTCGAGTCCGACAACCGGCACTCGATGCTGCACTCGATCGCCTACGTCGCCTTCCAGGAGCTGGCCACGCGGATCTCGCACCGCAACACCGGCCACCAGTCCGGCGACCCGGTCTGCGACCGCATGCTGGCCCGCATCGCGACCGACGAGAACCTGCACATGGTCTTCTACCGCAACCTGCTGAAGGCCGCTTTCGAACTGGCCCCCGATCTGACCATGCAGGCCGTCCGTGACGTCGTGGTCAACTTCCGCATGCCCGGTCACGGCATCCCCGGCTTCGAGCGGGCCGCCGCGCAGATGGCCATCGGCGAGGTGTACAACCTGCGCATCCACCACGACGACGTGCTGCAGCCCGTACTGCGCTTCCTGAAGGTCATGGAGATCGACGGCCTCGGCCCCGAGGGACGCCAGGCGCAGGAGGAACTCGGCCTGTTCATGGGCGGCATGGACGAGGAGGCCGCCAAGTTCGACGAGAAGCTGGCCGCCCGCAAGGCCCGGATGGCGGCCCGGGCGGGAGCCTGACGCACGCGGGCGCCGGACGCTCGCGGCCGGCCCTTTCGGGAGGACGGGGGCAGGCGGGCGTCGGCGGAAGACGTCAGTGGGACGTGCGGCGCAGGGCGAGGCGCTCCTTCTCGGACAGACCGCCCCAGACGCCGAAGCGCTCGTCGTTGGCCAGCGCATAGTCCAGGCAGGCCGGACGCAGCTCGCACATGGCGCAGATGCGCTTCGCCTCGCGCACCGAGCTGCCCGGCTCGGGGAAGAAGAAGTCCGGCCCGGTCTGCGCGCACAGGGCCTGCGCCTGCCAGGCGTCGTCGGCCGGGGTGATCGTGTCGAAGTGCATGCCCAGGATCGTGCCGCGCGGCGAAAAACATTCGATCAACGCCGGGTCAACGCCGACGGCAGGGCCTCCGGCCGTCCCCGATGATGCTCCCCGGGACCGCACGGGCGCACGGCGGCGCGCGGGGCGCGGCGAAAACCCGATGAACGCACCCGGGCGCCCAGGACGAAGGCGGATCCCTCCGGCGCGTCGCGGCGCTCCGGCAGCGATTGTCAGTGGGGGGTGCCAGACTCGGCAGTGCAGAGGACGGGACCCCTTTCGAGGAGGGCGAAGATGCTCACCACCCGTTTCGTCGACGGCGCTCCGAACTGGATCGACATCGGCACCCCCGACATCGACGGCGCCGTCGCCTTCTACGGCGGTCTCTTCGGCTGGCAGTTCCAGTCGGCGGGGCCGGAGGCAGGAGGCTACGGCTTCTTCCAGCTGGGCGGCAGGACCGTCACGGGCGGCATGCAATCCGGCCCCGAGCAGGGCCCGCCGGCCTGGACGGTGTACTTCCAGAGCGCCGACGCACAGGCCACCGCCAAGGCCGCCGAACAGGCGCACGGCAGCGTGCTGTTCCAGCCGATGGACGTCATGGGCGAGGGACACATGGCGGTTCTCGCCGACCAGGCGGGTGTGCCCTTCGGGATCTGGCAGCCGGGCCGGACCAAGGGCGTGGACGTGGCGAGCGAGCCGGGCTCCCTGTGCTGGGTCGAGCTGTACACCCCGGACATCGCGGCGGCCGCCGCCTTCTACCACCAGGTGCTGGGCCACGAAACCTCCGCCGTGCCGTTCCCCGGCGGGACGTACACGTGCGTCAATCCGGCCGACGGCGGCGAGGACGCGATGTTCGGCGGGGTCGTGCCCCTGGCCGACGACCCGTCCGAGGCCCAGGGCAGCCCGTACTGGCTGCCGTACTTCGAGGTCGAGGACACCGACGCGGTCGTGGACAAGGTCCAGCGGCTCGGCGGAAAGGTGCGCATGCCCGCGACGACCCTGGAAGGCGTCGGCCGCATGGCCAAGTTCGCCGACCCGTACGGCGCCCGCTTCGCGGTGATCAAGAGCCAGGCGCCGCAGGGCTGAATCCGGTCGGCCGGCCGGACCGGAGCCGCACACACGGCGACAGGTCCTCGCGCCGTGGCTAGGCGGACGCCCGTCGTATCAGCGTGGTCGGGAGGATCACGCCACCGACGGGCGCGCCGTCACCCGCCGTGGTTCCGGCCCGGTCGCGGCCGTCGGCCCGGCCGCGGCCGTCGGTCCGGCCACGGGCGTCTGTCCGGCCACGGGCATGCGTGCGGTCGCGGGTTTCCGTCCGGTCGCGGGCTGCCGTCCCATCACGGCGGTCCGTCCGGTCGCAGGCATCCATCCGGTCGCGGCCGTCCGCCCCATCACGGCGGTCCGTCCGGTCGCAGGCATCCATCCGGTCGCGGCCGTCCGCCCCATCGCGGCCGTCCGCCCCATCACGGCCGTCCGACCAGTCGCGGCCGTCCGACCCATCACGACGGTCTGACCGGTCGCGGCCGTCCGACAGACCGCGCAGCAGGAGGCGGGCCATCAGGCGGCCCATTCCCTCGATGTCCTGACGGACCGTCGTCAGTGGCGGGTGGGCCTCCTCGGCGACGGGCAGCATGTCGTCGAAGCCGATCACAGCCACGTCCTCCGGCACCCGCCGGCCGCTCGCGCGCAGCACGCGCAGGGCGCCCAGCGCGGTCAGGTCGTTGGCGGCGAACACGGCGTCCACGTCCGGGCAGCGGTCGAGGAGTTCGCGCATGGCGCGTTCGCCGCCGGCCGGGGTGAAGTCGCTCTCCACCACCAGCCGGGGATCGTCGCCGCCCGGCACCTCGGCCATGACGTCCCGGTAACCGTCGAGCCGGTCCACCGCCGACGTCTGGTCCAGGACACCGGTGAGATGCGCGATGCGTCTGCGGCCGAGATCCACCAGATGCCGTACGGCCGCGCGCGCCCCGCCCCGGTTGTCGCAGTCGACGTACACCACGCCCGGGTCCTGCACCGTGGAGCGAGTGGGGCCGGCCGCGCGGTCCTCCTCGCCCCAGCCGGGCCGTCCGCCGAACACGGTGGGTACGCCGGCGTCGTGGATGAGGCCGGGCAACGGGTCGTCGAGATGCAGTGAGAAGACCAGCGCGCCGTCGACATGGCCCCCGGAGAGATACCGGGCCACGCGCGTGTGATCGTCGCGGCCCTCGGTGAGCAGCAGTACCAACTGGTTGTCGTGTGCGGTCAGTTCCTTGCTGATGCCGCGCAGCTGCAGGGCGAAGAAGGGATCGGCGAAGACCCGGGTCTCGGGCTCGGCGATGACGACCGCGACGGCGTCGTGCCGCTTGGTGACGAGGCTGCGCGCCGCCTGGTTGGGGACGTAACCCAGCTCTGCCACGGCCTGCCGGACGCGCTCGGCCAAGGGTTCGCGCACCCCGTCGCCGCCGTTGACCACCCGCGAGACGGTGGCCCGGGACACGCCGGCGCGCGCGGCCACGGCCTCCAGCGTGGGACGCGACGCTGCCTCGGCCACTTCGGGACTCCTCATCGGCGGTTGCCGGTCAGGATAACCGCGCCGCGGCTCACTTCAGCAGGTCGATCGTCGCGCCCACACCTCGGCGTTCCGCCTCCCGCCAGGCGAGCCAGGCGAGAGCGAGGTCCTGCCAGGGCAGCCCGACAGGGGCGTACACCGTGCGCTGCCGGGCCGCGGTGCGGCCGGGGTGCGCCCCGCTCAGGACGTCGGTGAGGGTGGCGTCGGCGGTGGACCGGGCGAGCCCGGGCGCGGCCAGCGCGCCCATGCGCACGGCGAGTTCGATGTCGTCCACGACGAGGAGCGCGGCGTCCAGCAGGTCCGGGGCGAGTTCCCGCTTGCCGGGCTCGTCGGTGCCGAGGCTCGTGAAGTGCTGTCCGGCACGGGTGTCCGCGAGGGTGAGCAGCGGGGCCCGGGACCAGGTCGCGAGCAGGACTGTGTCCGCGGCCCCGGCCACCGCGCCAGCCGAGTCCAGCACCCGTCCGCCGTGCCGGGCGGCGAAGGCGGCGGCCCGGCCGGAGTCGGTGTCGTGCACGACGAGCCGGCCGGGCGGGCGCTCGATCGCCAGCCCGCGCAGCGTCAATTCGGCCTGCGCACCGGCGCCGATCACGCCGAGCACGCCGTGGCCGGCCGGGGCCAGGAGCGCGGTGCCGAGGGCGGCGGCCAGCCCGGTCCGCCAGGCCGTGACGGTCGCCGAGTCCAGCAGGGCGAGCAGTTCGCCGTCCGTGCCGCCGTGCAGGCAGATCACGCCGCGCAGGGCGGGCCGGGCGCCGGGGAACTTGGCGTTGACCTTCACGGTGTAGGCCTCGACGCCGGGCAGCAGACCGGGAATGAGCGCGGTGGCGGTGCCGGGGAACGGCAGGTCGGTACGGACCCGTTGGCCGGGTACGGCGGTGGCGCCGGCCGTGTGGAAGCCGTCACGGAGGGCGGCGAGACAGGCCGCGGGCTCCAGCACGGCCTCCAGGTCACTTCGGGTCAGGACACGGGTCATCCCGGCATGATCCCCTGGTCCGGGGCCGTTGTCAGTGCCGTGGTGCATGCTGTGATCGGTGGCGGACGGGCGCCACGGTGGACCATGGGGGGAGGACAAGATATGGTCCGCGCACTGCTCTCAGGGCATCGGCTCCTGCCGGGCCCGGCTCGGCTGGACGCGTTTGGGTTCGCCGGGCATCTTCGGGTACTCCGGTGGGTACGGCAGATCGCCCAGGCCGTGGTCGTGTTCTTCGCGGCGGGCCAGCTCCAGCAGGGCGTCCAGGGAGTAGGCGTGGTCGTCCATGTCGGCGTGCACGTCGCCGAGTTCGGCGAAGCGGGCCGGCATGGTGGCGAGGTCGAAGTCGGCGGGGTGGGCCACGCCGACCTCCTCCCAGCGCAAGGGTGCCGAGACGGTGGCGTTCGGGCGGGGGCGTACGGAGTAGGCGGAGGCGATGGTGCGGTCGCGAGCCGTCTGGTTGTAGTCCAGGAAGATGCGGCGGCCCCGTTCCTCCTTCCACCACTTGATCGTCACATGGTCGGGCATCCGGCGTTCCATCTCCCGGCCGACGGCGATCGCGGCGCGGCGCACCTGGGTGAAGGTCCAACGCGGTTCGATCGGGACGAAGACGTGCAGACCCCGGCCGCCGGAGGTCTTCGGCCAGCCGCGCAGCCCGCCGAACTCGTCGAGGACGGCGCGCAGTTCATGGGCGGCGCGGGCCGCGTCGTGATAGTCGGTGCCGGGCTGCGGATCGAGGTCGATGCGCAGTTCGTCCGGGCGGTCGACGTCCGTGGCCCGCACCGGCCAGGGGTGGAAGGTGAGCGTGCCGTACTGGGCGGCCCACACGACGGCGGCCTGTTCGGTGGGGCACATCTCGTCGGCACTGCGGCCGCTGGGGAAGGTGATGTGGGCGGTCGGGATCCAGTCGGGCATGCCCTTGGGGGCCCGCTTTTGGAAGAACCACTCGCCGCCCACGCCGTCCGGGTAGCGCTCCAGGGTGGTGGGGCGGTTGCGCAGCGCGCGCAGGATGCCGGGGCCCACTGCGACGTAGTACTGCGCGAGGTCCAGCTTGGTGAAGCCCCGCTCCGGGAAGAAGACCTTGCCCGGACTCGACAGCCGTACGGTCCGGCCGTCCACCTCCAGTTCCACCGCATCACCCATGCGGCCACGGTAGGCGCACCCCGCACGGCTCGCACACCGGGCGGCACGCGGCGTATGCGAGCAGAATCGAATCCATGGATCTCCCCGTCATGCCGCCCGTCAAGCCCATGCTCACCAAGTCGGTGGCGAAGATCCCGCCGGGGATGCACTACGAGGCGAAGTGGGACGGGTTCCGTTCGATCGTGTTCCGGGACGGGGCCGAGGTCGAGCTGGGCAGCCGTACCGGTAGGCCGTTGACCAGGTATTTTCCCGAGCTGGTGGCGGCGCTGAAGGAGCGGGTGCCCGAGCGGTGCGTGCTGGACGGGGAGATCGTGATCGCGCGGGAGGGCCATCTGGACTTCGACGCGCTGACCGAGCGGATCCATCCGGCCGACTCCCGGGTGCGGATGCTGGCGGAGAAGACCCCGGCGTCCTTCGTCGCCTTCGACCTGCTCGCCCTGGACGACCACTCCTTGCTCGACGTCCCGCTGACCGACCGCAGGGCCCTGCTGGAACGGGCGCTCGCCGACGCGACACCGCCGGTGCATGTGGCGCCCGCGACGACCGACATCGAGGTGGCGCAGCAGTGGTTCGAGCACTACGAGGGCGCCGGGCTCGACGGAGTCGTCGCCAAACCGCTCGATCTGCGCTACCGGCAGGACGAGCGGGTCATGTTCAAGGTCAAGCACGAGCGGACGGCGGATGTCGTCGTGGCCGGGTACCGGTTCCACAAGAGCGGCCCGGTGGTGGGCTCACTGCTGCTCGGCCTGTACGACGATCGGGGGCAGCTCCAGCATGTGGGGGTGTCGGCCGCCTTCGCCATGAAGAAGCGGGCCGAACTGGTCGAGGAGCTGGAGCCGCTGCGCATGGCGGACGTAGCCGGGCACCCTTGGGCGGCCTGGTCGGAGGAAACCGCCCATGAGACGGCCCGGCTGCCCGGCGCGCCGAGCCGGTGGTCCGGAAAGAAGGACCTGTCCTGGGTGCCGCTCCGGCCGGAGCGGGTCGCCGAGGTGGCGTACGACCACATGGAGAACGGGCAGCGCTTCCGGCACACCGCCCGCTTCCGCCGTTGGCGCCCGGACCGCACACCGGAGAGCTGCACCTACGCCCAGTTGGAGGAGCCGGTGCGCTACGACCTCGCGGAGATCCTGGGCGAGAAGGACCGGAGCTGAGCCGGGCGGACCGGGCCTAGGCCAGGCAGGGCCGGCGGGCCGGAGTCCTACGGCTGCATGAGGATCTTGATGGCGCCGTCCTGCTTGTGCTGGAACATGTCGTAGGCCTGCGGTGCCTCGGCGAGCGGCAGCCGGTGGGTGGCGAAGTCGTCGACGCCGAGCGGGTCCTCGTCGGTGAGATAGGGCATGATCTCGTCGCTCCAGCGCCGGACGTTGGCCTGACCCATGCGCAGCTGGATCTGCTTGTCGAACAGGGTGAGCATCGGCATCGGGTCGGCGGTGCCGCCGTAGACGCCGCTCAGCGAGATGGTGCCGCCGCGGCGTACCAGGTCGATCGCCATGTACAGGGCGCTGAGCCGGTCGATGCTGAAGCGTTCCGCGAGGGGAGCGCTGATCTTGCGGGGCAGCAGCCCGGTGGCCGTCTGGGCGAGCTTGGCGGCGGCGCTGCCGTGGGCTTCGGTGCCGACGGCGTCGATCACGGCGTCCGGGCCCCTGCCGCCGGTCTCGTCGCGGATGGCGTGGACCAGCGCCTTCTCGTCGTCGAAGGCCCGCAGGTCGTAGGTCTCCACGCCGTCCCGGCCGGCGCGCGCGAGCCGTTCCGGCACCAGGTCGATGCCGAACACCCGTTCCGCGCCGCGTGCCTTGGCGATCCGGCAGGCCATGTCGCCGATGGGCCCGAGGCCGAGGACGGCGAGGGTGCCGCCGGGCGGGACCGCGGCGTACTCGACGGCCTGCCAGGCGGTCGGCAGGACGTCGGAGAGATAGACGAAACGGTCGTCCGGCGGGCCCTCGGGCACCTTCATCGGCCCGAACTGAGCCTGTGGGACGCGCAGATACTCGGCCTGGGCGCCGGGCACGGCGCCGTACAGGCGGGTGTAGCCGAACAGGGCGGCGCCCATTCCCTCGCCGGTGACCTGGGTGGTCTCGCACTGGGTCGGCAGCCCGGTCAGGCACATCCAGCAATTGCCGCAGGCGATCTGGAACGGCACCACGACCCGGTCCCCGGCCTTGAGGTCCGGCACTCCGGGGCCGACCTCCTCGACGATGCCCATCGGTTCGTGCCCGAGGATGTCGCCCGGGGTCATGAACGGGGTGAGCACCTCGTACAGATGCAGGTCCGAGCCGCACAGTCCGGTGGACGTGATACGGATGACGGCGTCGGTGGGCTCTTCGATCCGCGGGTCGGGCACGTCCTCGACCCGGACGTCCCGCCGCCCCTGCCAGGTGACTGCCTTCATGGGTCCCGCTCCCTCGATCGCGTGGGCGTTTGGCGGTGGCGCACGGGTACCCGCGCCCACCAGCACCGAACCCCTCCTGCCGGACCCCGAACCGCCCACGAAGCGCGCACGTCCGTAAGCGTTCGGGTATGGCCGGCGATGACCCGATGAGCACACAATCGGACACATGAACGCGGTGGCCATGGTGGGCATGAGACACAGAGCGCGCATGCGACGCGGGGCGCTGACGGCGGCGGCACTGGCGGTCTCGCTGACCGCCTCCCTCACGGCCTGCACGCATCACGGCCGGGACGACGGCCGCGCCCAGCGGCACACCCCGGCATCCACGGCGCCGCCGACTCCGGCGCCGTCGGTCGCGGCGGCCGGCTCACCACTCGCCGTGAAGATCGACAACGTGCCCGCGGGCCGCCCGCAGACCGGGCTCGACGCGGCGGACGTGGTGTACGCCGAGCAGGTGGAGGGCGGTCTGAGCCGGCTGATGGCGGTGTACGCGACGAGGCTTCCGCAGACCGTAGGACCGGTGCGCAGCGCCCGCGAGTCCGATCTGGAGCTGCTGCGCCAGTTCCACCGGCCGACGCTCGCCTTCTCCGGCGCCCAGCACAAGCTGCTCCCGCTGATCGACCGGGCGCCGCTGCGGCCGGAGTCCCCCGACGAGGCCCCCGCCGCCTACTACCGGGGCACCGCCAAGGCCGCCCCGCACAACCTGTATCTGCACCCCGCCAAGCTGCTGCCGTCCGCCCCGGGCAAAACAGCGCTGACGACCGGCTTCAGCTACGGCCCGGCCCCGTCCGGCGGCACCCCGACGGCCACGCGCACCGTCCGCTACCCGGCCGCCCGCTTCACCTTCACCTGGTCCGCCGAGCGGCACCGCTGGCTGGTGGCGATGGACGGCACGCCCACGGTGACGACGGTCGGCACACGGGTGGCACCGGCGACGGTCGTCGTGCAGTACGTGAAGATCCGGACCTCCCGCTACCACGACGTGCTGGGCAATCACACGCCGTACACCGTGACGGTCGGCTCGGGGAAGGCCCAGGTGCTGCGCGACGGCCGGTCCTTCGACGCCTCCTGGTCACGGCCGGCCGCGACGGACGGTACGACGTTCACGGCGGCGGACGGCAGCCGGATGAACTTCGCCGCAGGCCAGGTGTGGGTGGTGTTCGCACCGGCGCCGTGAACTGCCGTACGGGACCGGTCAACGCCCGTACCGGCCCGGTCAGCCCCGCGCGGCCAGTGGTTCGGCCGGGTTGCGCAGGCCCTCCGCCGCGTCCGCGACCCGGCGGATCAGATCGAAGAACACGGTCTGTTCCTCGGCGGACAGCGGCGCGAGGAAGACCTGGTTCATCCGGGCGGTGCGTACGGTCAGCTTGCGGTGGACGCGCCGGCCCTCGTCGGTCAGGCGGAGCAGGAAGCGCCGGCCGTCCTCCGGGTCGCGCGCCTTGGTCAGCAGCTCCCGGCGGCCGAGCCGGCTGATGACCTCGGCGATGGTCGAGCGGTCCAGGCCCACCCGCTCGCCCACGGTCCGCTGGTCGAGGCCCGGCTCGGCGACGAGCGCGTTCATGACCGCGAACTGCGGCGAGGTGATCTCCTCGGAGACCATCGTGTTCCACAGCAGGTAGTGCGCCTGCTGCAGCCGCCGGGCCAGGTGCCCGGGATGGGTGGTGAGGTCCACCACGGCCATGTGCGCTCCCTGATCATTTCGTTGGTGCACTGAACAATACCCGCCGATCAGACAGCCTGTCCCCCATGAGGCCTGCGAATAGCCCGTATCTTGACGGATGTCGTCGCCCGGTGGCAGCGTGTGAGACACCTCGCTGAAATACTCAGTGCGCTGATTAATGGCGAAGAGATGAGGCTTCACGGATGGACAAGGTGGTCGCCACGGCCCGTCAGGCGGTGGCCGATGTGCCGGACGGCGCGTCCCTCGCGGTCGGCGGGTTCGGGCTGAGCGGTGTGCCGAACGTGCTGATCCAGGCGTTGTACGAGCGCGGGGTCGGCGGTCTCTCGGTCGTCTCCAACAACTGCGGAGCCATGGAGTCCGGACTCGCGGTACTGCTGGCCGCGGGGCGGATCGGCCGGGTGACCGGCTCGTACATCGGCGGCAACAAGGAGTTCGCCCGGCAGTACCTCGGCGGTGAGCTGGAGCTGGAGCTGATCCCGCAGGGCACGCTGGCCGAGCGGCTGCGCGCGGGCGGCGCCGGCATCCCCGCCTTCTACACCCCGGCCGGGGTCGGCACCCAGGTCGCCGAGGGCGGGCTGCCCTGGCGCTACGACGGCTCCGGCGGCGTCGCGCTGGCCTCGCCGCCGAAGGAGGTGCGGGAGTTCGACGGCGTGGAATACGTCCTGGAGCGCGCCATCCGCACCGACTTCGCGCTGGTCAGGGCCGCGAAGGGCGACCGGCACGGAAACCTGGTCTTCGCCAGGTCCTCCCGCAACTTCAACCCCCTCGCGGCCATGGCGGGGAAGGTCACGATCGCCGAGGTGGAGGAGCTGGTCGAGCCCGGCGAGATCGACCCGGACGCCGTACACCTGCCGGGCGTCTTCGTGCAGCGGGTGGTGGCCCTGACCCCGGAGCAGGCGGCGGACAAGCGGATCGAGCGGCGGACGGTGAGCAGCTGATGGCCTGGACACGCGAGGAGATCGCCGCCCGCGCGGCACGGGAGCTGCGCGACGGCCAGTACGTCAACCTCGGCATCGGCCTGCCGACGCTGATCCCGAACCATCTCCCCCCGGGCGTCGAGGTCGTCCTGGAGTCGGAGAACGGCATCCTGGGCACGGGCCCCTACCCGACCGAGGACCAGGTCGACCCGGATCTGATCAACGCGGGCAAGGAGACCGTGACGGTCCTGCCGGGCGCGTCCTTCTTCGACTCGGCGCTGTCCTTCGCGATGATCCGCGGCGGGCACATCGACGTGGCCGTACTGGGCGCGATGCAGGTCTCCGCCGGCGGCGACCTGGCCAACTGGGCCGTGCCGGGCAAGCTGGTCACCGGGATCGGCGGCGCGATGGACCTGGTGCACGGCGCCCGTCGGGTGATCGTGGTGATGACCCACACCGCCAAGGACGGCTCCCCGAAGATCCTCAAGGAGTGCACGCTACCGCTCACCGGCAAGGCCTGTGTGAACCGCATCATCACCGATCTTGCGGTGGTGGACGTCACCGAGCGGGGTCTCGCCCTGGTGGAGACCGCGCCCGGGGTGACCGCCCACGACGTCGTCGCCCGGACCGACGCCGCACTCACCATCCCGGAGAACCTGCAGTGAACGCAGTCAGCACGGTCTACCTCGTCGACGCCGTCCGCACCCCCATCGGCCGCTACAACGGCGCCCTGGCCTCCGTACGCCCGGACGACCTCGCCGCCCACGCGATCCGCGCACTCCTCGCCCGCACACCGGCTCTGGACCCGGCCCGGATCGAGGACGTCTACTTCGGCAACGCCAACGGCGCCGGCGAGGAGAACCGCAACGTCGCCCGTATGGCCGCGCTGCTGGCAGGCCTGCCGGCCTCCGTGCCCGGCGTGACCGTCAACCGGTTGTGCGCCTCCGGTCTGGAGGCGGTCGTCCAGGCGGCCCGGGCCATCGCCGTCGGCGACGCGCACATCGCCCTCGCGGGCGGCGTGGAGTCCATGACCCGCGCCCCGTATGTGCTGCCCAAGTCCGACCGCGCCTTCCCGGCCGGACACGCCGAGCTGTACTCCACGACGCTCGGCTGGCGCATGGTCAACCCGAGGATGGACCCGCAGTGGACCGTCCCGCTCGGCGAGAGCGCGGAGCTGATCGCCGACAAGCACAAGATCACCCGCGAGCAGCAGGACGAGTTCGCCCTCGCCTCGCACCGCAAGGCGGCCGCCGCCCAGGAACAGGGTCTGTTCATCGCCGAGTTGGCGCCCGTCCCCGTCCCGCAGCGCAAGGGCGAGCCGGTCTCCTTCGCCGCCGACGAGTGCGTACGGCCGGACGCCTCGCTCACCGCGATGGCCGAGCTCAAGCCGTCCTTCCGGACGGACACCGGCACCGTGACCGCGGGCAACGCCTCCCCGCTGAACGACGGCGCCGCCGCCCTGCTCCTCACCGACGAGGAAGGGCTGAAGGCGACCGGCCGCGAACCGCTCGCCCGGATCTCCGCGACCGGGGTGTCCGCGACCGACCCGCACTACTTCGGGCTCGCCCCCGTCGAGGCCGTCAACCGTGCTCTCGCCAAGGCGGGCAAGGGATTCGACGATCTGTCGGTACTGGAGCTGAACGAGGCCTTCGCCGCCCAGGTCCTCGGCTGCCTCGCCGAATGGCCCGAGTTCGACCCGGCGGTCCTCAACCCCCAGGGCGGCGCCATCGCGCTCGGCCACCCGCTCGGTGCCTCCGGCGCCCGGCTCGCCGGCACCGTCGCCCACCAGCTCGCCCGTCGCGGCTCCGGCACCGGCGTGGCCACCCTCTGCATCGGCGTGGGCCAGGGCCTCGCCCTCGTTCTCGAACGCTGACCTCTAGGACGTCCCATGACTCTCACCCAAGCCGGCATCGACCTCGAAATCGCCGCCGAGCACGCCGCGTACGAGAAGCGCGTCACCGACGGCGCCGCCGTCGAGCACCATCCGCGCCGCGACTACGCGCCCTACCGCTCCTCCGTACTGCGCCACCCCGAGCAGCCCCTGGTCGCCATCGACACCGCCCGGGACCCGGAGCTGATGGAGCTGCGCTCCCCCGCCTTCGGCGAGCGCGACATCACCGGGATCGACAACGACCTCACCCGGCACCACCGCGGCGAGCCGATCGGCGAGCGGATCACCGTCTCCGGGCGGCTGCTGGACCGCGCCGGGCGCCCGGTGCGCGGCCAGCTCATCGAGATCTGGCAGGCCAACTCGGCCGGGCGCTACGCCCACCAGCGCGAACAGCACGACGCCCCGCTCGACCCGAACTTCACCGGATTCGGCCGCACCCTCACCGACGCCGAGGGCCGCTACCACTTCACCACCATCCAGCCCGGCCCCTATCCGTGGCGCAACCACGTGAACGCCTGGCGCCCGGCCCACATCCACTTCTCGGTGTTCGGCACGGCGTTCACCCAGCGGCTGGTGACGCAGATGTACTTCCCGAACGACCCGCTGTTCCCGTACGACCCGATCCTGCAGTCGGTGACGGACGACGCGGCCCGGCAGCGGCTGGTCGCCACCTACGACCACGGCCTGTCGGTGCCGGAGTTCTCGCTCGGCTACCACTGGGACATCGTGCTGGACGGCCCGGCCGCCACCTGGATCGAGGAAGGACGCTGACCGCCATGACGAAGATCGACACGAGCAGCCCGGAGCAGGTGCTGCCCACCCCGTCCCACACGGTCGGCCCCTTCTACGGCTACGCCCTGCCCTTCCGCGGCGGCGAGGAGATCGCCCCGCTCGGCCACCCGGACACGATCACCGTGCACGGGTACGTCCTGGACGGCGCCGGCGAGCCGCTGCCGGACGCGCTCGTGGAGCTGTGGGGGCCGCGCCCCGACGGCACGGTGCCGCAGGTGGACGGCTCCATCCGGCGCGACCCGGCCACCGGCGGGTACCTCGGCCGCAACGGCGTGGAGTTCACCGGCTGGGGCCGCGTCCAGACCGACGCGAACGGCCACTGGTACGCGCGCACGCTGCGTCCCGGCGCGCGCGGCGGCAACGCGCCGTACCTCAGCGTCTGCGTCTTCGCGCGCGGCCTGCTCGTCCACCTGTTCACCCGTATCTACCTGCCGGGCGACGAGACCGCGCTGGCCGCCGACCCGCTGCTCACCCGGGTGGGCGACCGGCGCGACACGCTGATCGCCGCCGAGGAGGGCCCGGGCGCCTACCGTTTCGACATCCGCCTTCAGGGCGAAGGCGAGACGGTCTTCCTGGAGTTCCAGTGACACCTGCGTCCCCTCCGTGCTCCGAGTCCGGCCTGCTCGCACCCGAATGGGCCCGGTCGGGCGCCGCGTCCGAGACGAGCGACCACGCGTATCTGCGGGCGCTGCTGGACGCCGAGGCCGCGCTGACCCGGGCGCAGGCCGCGCTGGGCCTCGCCCCGGCCGAGGCCGCGACGGCGGTGACCGAGGCGGCCGCCTTGGACCGGTTCGACCTCCGCGACCTCGCCGCGCGGACCCCGGCCGGGGGCAACCCGGTCATTCCGCTCGTCGCCGACCTGACCAAGGTGGTCGGCGAGGAGTACGGCGCCTACGTCCACCGGGGCGCCACCAGCCAGGACATCCTGGACACGGCGACCATGCTGGTCGCCGTGCGCACCCTCGGCCTGGCCCTGGCCGACCTGGGCCGTACCGAACGGGCGCTGGCCGGACTCGCCGCCGAGCACCGGGAGACGGTGATGCCGGGACGGACGCTCACCCAGCACGCCGTACCGACCACGTTCGGGCTGAAGGCCGCCGGGTGGCGCGCGCTGGTCCTGGACGCGCGCGACCGCGTCACCCGGGTACGGGACTCGCTGCCCGCCCAACTCGGCGGCGCGGCTGGGACCTTGGCGGCCTTCCGGGCCTACGGCGCCCAGGACGCCACCGCGCTGACGGCTGCGTACGCCCGCGAAGTCGGCCTTGCCGCACCGGCGTTGCCCTGGCACACGCTGCGGACGCCGATCGCGGACCTGGCGGGGGGCCTGGCCTTCGCGGCGGGGGCGCTGGGCAAGCTCGCCGTGGATGTGCTGACGCTGTCGCGCACCGAGATCGGTGAGGTGAACGAGGGCAGCGGCGGCGGCTCGTCGGCCATGCCGCACAAGGCGAACCCGGTGCGCGCCACGCTCCTCCTGGCCGCCGCCCGGCGTGCCCCCCAGCTCGCGGCCACGCTGTACGGCTCCGTCGCCGCCGAGGACGAGCGGCCGGCCGGCGCCTGGCACGCCGAGTGGGAGCCGCTGCGCGAGCTGCTCCGGCTGGTGGGCGGCTCGGCCGCCCACGCGGCCGAGCTGGCCGAGGGCCTGCGCGTGCACCCCGCCGCGATGCGCCGGAACGTCGGCCTCACCCGGGGCCTGATCGTGTCCGAACGGCTGTCCGCCGCCCTCAGCCCCGTCCTCGGTCGTGCGCGTGCCAAGGAGCTGCTGACCGAACTGGCCCGCCGCGCCCACACCGAGGACCGCCCGCTACGCGAACTCCTGGCCGAACAGGTGGAGTTGAAGGACATCGACCTGGACGACCTGTGCGCCCCGGCCCACTACACCGGCTTCGCCGGAACTCTCACCGACCGTGCCCTGGAGCGACGTTGACCGAGAAACTCCTCAACCACCTCGTAGAAGGCCCCGCTTCGGCGCCCCCGCTGCTGCTCGGGCCGTCGCTCGGCACCTCGTACGCCCTGTGGGACGCGCTCGCGCCCGAGCTGTCGGCGGCCCACCGCGTGGTGCGCTGGGACCTGCCCGGCCACGGCGGGTCGGCGCCGGAGCTGATCGGGCCGGGCGCGACCGTCGGCGACCTCGCCGCGCTGGTGCTGGCCCTCGCCGACGCGCTCGGCATCGACCGGTTCGCCTACGCGGGCGTCTCCCTCGGCGGCGCCGTCGGCCTCCACCTGGCCGTGCACCACCCCGACCGGCTGACCTCCCTGGCGGTCATCTGTTCCTCCGCCCACTTCGGCGGCGCCGCGCCCTGGCGGGAACGGGCGGACCGGGTGCGCCGGGAAGGCATGGAGTGGCTGGTGGAGAGCGCGGACGCGCGCTGGTTCACGCCCGGGTTCACCGTGCCGAGGCTGGTGCGGGACCATCGGGAAGCCGATCCGGAGGGGTACGCCGCCTGCTGCGACGCGCTGGCCGCGTTCGACCTGCGCGACCGGCTCGCCGGCATCGTCGTACCGACGCTGCTGGTGGCGGGCAAGCAGGATCCCGCGACGCCGCCCGCGCATCTGCGGGAGATCGCCGACGCCGTGCCCCGGTCCACGCTGGTGGAGCTGCCCGGCGCCTCCCATCTGGCCCCGGCGCAGTGCCCGCGGGCCGTGCTGGCCGCGCTGCGCACCCAGCTGGACGGATTCCCGGCGAGCGGGATGGTGGTGCGCCGCGAAGTGCTGGGCGACGCGCACGTGGACCGGGCGCAGGCTCGGCAGACCCCGTTCACCGCCCGGTTCCAGGACTTCATCTCCCGCTACGCCTGGGGCGAGATCTGGACCGATCCGACGCTGTCCCGGCGCGAGCGCAGCATGATCACCCTGACCGCGCTGGTCGCCCACGGCCACTACGACGAACTGGCCATGCACGTCCGGGCGGCGCGCCGCAACGGGCTGACGCCGCAGGAGATCGGCGCGGTGCTGCTGCAGACCGCCGTCTACTGCGGGGTGCCGGCCGCCAACTCGGCGTTCGCGACCGCCCAGCGGGTCCTCGCCGAGGAGGAGGGGGACACCGGGGGCTGAGGGTGACCCTGCCGGTCGTAGCTTCGACAGCACCCCCCTCGCGGCGCCCGGCCGTGCCTAGGGTGGCAGCATGTCCACCATTCTGATCACCGGCGCCACCTCCGGACTCGGCCGCTACGTGGCCTTCGAACTGGTGCGGTCCGGCCATGTCGTCCTCGCCCACGGCCGGGACCGGGACCGCACCGAGCGGCTGGTCGCGGAGCTGCGCACCGAGGGCGATGCGGAGGGCTTCGTCGCCGACCTGGCCCGCCTCGCCGAGGTCCGCGAGCTGGGCGCACGGGTCGCCGAGGCGCATCCCGACCTCGATGTGCTGATCAACAACGCGGGGGTGGGCGGCGGTACGCCCGGCTCCGGGCGGGAGCTGAGCGCCGACGGGCACGAGCTGCGGCTCGCCGTGAACTATCTCGCGCCGGTCGTCCTCACCCGGTCCCTGCTGCCGGTCCTGCGGAACAACGCGCCGGCCCGGATCGTGAACGTCGGCTCGGCCGGCCAGGAGCCCCTCGATTTCACCGACCCGGAACTCAGCCGCGGCTACAGCGGGATGTCGGCGTACTGCCGCAGCAAGTTCGCCCTCGCCGCGCACACCTTCACGCTCGCGGAGGAACTCGGGGACAGCGGGGTGTCGGTGAACGTCCTGCACCCCGCCACCTTCATGGACACGGCGATGGTCCGCGAGAGCGCCATCGCCCCGTGGCACTCGGTCGCCGACGGCGCACCCGGTGTACTGGCCCTGGCCACCGAGGAGTTGGGCAGCGGCGGCTACTTCGACGGCACCCGGCGGGCCCGGGCGCACGAGGAGACGTACGACCCGGAGGTACGCAAGCGTCTGGCGGCGGTCACGGAGCAGCTGCTCACGATGTGAGGTCCGCCGCGGGGCGCTAGCGCAGCCCCTGTCCCGACGCCAGCGCCGCCCTCGCCTGGGCAGCCAGCCCATCGGCACCGCAGGCCCGGGCGAGGTCCAGGCCCCGGCCCAGTTCGGCGACGGAGCGGGCGGCGATGCCGTACTCGACGCGGGCCGCCGCGTGTTCGTACTGGCAGGGCGAGGCCTCCAGGTAGGTGACGGCCTGGGCGGCGAGCTGGACCGCGCGCCCGCCGGTCTCCAGGGCGGCGGCGCAGCGCAGGGCCTCGCCGATGGCGGTGTCCGTGCCGAAGCGTTCGGCCTGCCGGCGGGCGTCGGCGGCGAGCTGTGCGGCGCGTGCCGGGTTCCGGTCGGCGAGGGCCTTGGCGAGGTCGATGGACCAGGGCGAGAGGACCGGGTTGTGGCCGCCGCGCGAGGCGGCGATCTTCTCGGCGGCCTCCAGCTCGTGGACGCCCTCCTCGGTACGGCCGACGGCCAGCAGCAGCCGGCCGCGCACGCAGCGGATGTCGGGCAGCACGATCGTGGAGGGGTAAGGCGGCGCGAAGCCGTACTGTTCGGCGATCGACCAGGCCTCGTCGACGCGGCCGCGGGCGAGCAGGGTGTCGACCAGTCCGCAGGTCGCCGACCAGTACAGCGGCAGGCGGCGGCCGACGCGCTCGGCGAGGACCAGCGCCTCGCGCAGGGTGGACTCGGCATCGCGCAGCCGGCCCTGCCTGCGGTAGGCGAGCCCGAGGAAGGCGTTGGCGAGGGAGAGATGGCCGCCGCGCCAGCCGGCACTCGTGTAGACGCGCAGGGCCTCGGCGAAGAGGCTCTCGGCGCGGTCGAGCCGGTCGGAGTAGGCGTACGCGCTGCCGAGCATCATCAGCAGCTCGATGCCCCACTCGGGGTCGGTCCAGCCGAGGCCGGGGGCGAGGCGGCCGTTGACGAGGGCGCGGTCGCACAGTCGGAGCACCTCGTCGGCGCTCTCGCCGTGGGTCATGGCGTCGAAGCCGCGCAGGATGAGCAGGGCGCGTTCGGCGTTGTCGCGTCCGGTGCAGGTGCTCGCGAGTTCCGCGAGGCGCCGGGAGCGGGCCGGGGAGACGGTCTCGCCGTGGATGCCCTCCCACATGAACTGCACGGCCTGCAGCCGCATCCGCACGGGGCCGGGTTCGTGCCGGGCGGCCTCGGCCTCGACCGTGCGGACGGCCTCCTCCAGCTGGTCGTTGTGGATCAGCGCCTGGGAGAGCCGGACCACCGCGTCGACCCGCCGCTCGCCGTCGAGGCCGGGCAGGCCGAGGGCGAACTGGAGGTGGTCGATGGTGACGGCGGGTGCCGTGAGCAGGCTGGCGCAACCCAGTTCGTACAGGACGTGGGCGTGGACCTCGGGGAGCGGCGGCTCCCGCAGGGCGCGTTCGAGGCAGGTGCGGGCCGCGTCGGGCGCGCCGACGGCGAGGTGTTCGCGGGCGGCCTCGCGCAGTTGCTCGACGAGTTCCTCGTCGCCGTCCGGGTGCACCTTCAGCAGGTGCCGGGCGGCCTGGGCGGCGCCGCGTCCCAGCTGGGTGATGATCTGGGCGGCGACGCCGTGCATGGCGGTGCACACCCCGGACGGGATGGAGTTGTAGACGGCGCTGGCGATGAGCGGGTGGACGAACTCCAGCTCGCCCTCCTCGCGTTCGGCGCCGGCCATGGGGTCGGGTTCGGTGAGGATGCGGGCGGTGCAGAGCAGTCGGGCGCAGTGCCGGGCGACGGTCTCGTCCATGGTGGCGAGGCGGGCGACCATGTCGACGGTGATACCGGTACCGAGGATGGCGGCCGCCCAGGCGAACTGGGTGGCCTCCAGGCCGAGCCCCTTGAGCCGGTCGACCAGTCCGCCGCCGCGGGCGGCGCGGTTGAGGGCGCGCAGTTCACCGGCCCGGGCCTCGACCGGCTGCAGTTCGCTGTCCTGCACCCTGGCGAGGAGTTCGGTGGTCTCGTAGGGGTTGCCCGCGGTGACGGCCCAGACCTCGCGGCAGAACGCGTCGTCCGCGTGGCGGCCGAGGGTGGCACGGGTGAGCCCCGCCGCCGCGTCGGGCGTGAGGGCGCTGAGGTTGTTGACGGGGCGGGCCGCGGCGGCGGCCACCGCGTCGAGGTGGCGGGCGCCGTCGCCGCTGACCTCGCCGGGGCGGCGGGCGACCACGACGAGGACGGAGAGGTCGTCGAGGCGCTCGGAGAACGCGGCGAGCCAGCGCAGGGTCTCCTGGTCGGCCCAGTGCGCGTCGTCGATCAGCAGCACCAGCGGCCACTCGCGGCGGGCGAGCCGGCGCACCGCGGCGACGAGTCCGTCGCACACGTACTGCGGGTCGGCGCTGCCCTCCTGCGGGTCCGCTATGCCGAGGGCGGGTCCGGCGATGTCGTACCAGTCGCCGAGGTACTCGCGGGCCTCCTCGGGCAGTAACGACAGCAGGGCCGGCTGCAGGAGCTGCCGTACCACGTTGAACGGGACGGACTTCAGGGTCTCCGCGCCGCGCGCGGACCACACGGCGCAGCCGCGGCGTTCGGCGATGCGGCGTGCCTCGGCCAGCAGCGCGGTCTTGCCGAATCCCGCCTCGCCGCGGAAGACCAGCAGACTGCCCGCGGACAACTGGTCGGCGCACAGGAGGTCGAGTGCCTGTGCGACGGTGGCGATCTCCGCGTCCCGCTCCCACAGGGAAGCCGAGGCGGCCGTCGGCGGCCGTTCCTCCGTCATCCCGTTACCTCCCCAGGTCGCCCGAATGACGTACAGAACCTGAGCGTAGCCCTCCGCTGGGAGGTGTGGTGGCCGGTCGGGGCAGCTCTTGCCCCGACGGGTGAAAGCGGGCGCGGGCGGGCGACGCACACCCGGCCCGAAGGGCCGGTCAGCAGCGGACGAGGCGTCAACCATGGTCGGCACGAGGCCAGTTGCCACTGGTCGCCGTTTCCGCTCGCGCTGCCGCGACGGCGTCCGCCCCGAGGACGCGTCGGCGACGCTCACCCTGCTGACGGCCCGGACGGCCCTGACGGTCGCGGACGCGGTGCGGTCCGTCGGCGCGACGGAGCCCGCATTGCGCGGATCCGTGCCCAGCAGGCCGTGGACGGTGACAGGCCGCGGACCGCGAAGGCGTACGCCCCTTTCACGGCGGCAGAGCTGCTCAGGCCCCCGCCGCAAGCGATCACGACGCTCGGCGTCCGAGCGCGCGGACGTCGATGACGGAGAGTCAGAACAGGGCTGTGGGAAAAATCCCGGTGGCGAAATGTCCGGTCCGGCCGATTGGCGGCGGATCCTCTCATCACACTTTCACTGTCGCCTCATACGGTGGGGTCATGACGCAGGTGACTCCCCCCGGGTGGTACCCCGACCCCGGGCAGACGAACGACGGTCCGCCCACCGAGCGCTGGTGGGACGGCAAGGCCTGGACGGACCAGACCCGCCCCGCCGGGACGGCCGCCACGTGGGGTCCCCCGACGCAGCCGCCGCCGGCCGGCGGCCCCCAGCCGGCCGCTCCCGCGGCTCCCCCCGCCTATGGCGCTCAGGCCGCGTATCCGGCGTATCCGGTCTACCCCGCCGCGCCGCCGGCCGGCCCCCGGCGGGGTGTGCGAACGGGTATAGCCGTCGTGGTGGCGACCGCGGTCCTGGCGAGCATCGCCGTCGGCGTGTGGGCCCTCACCAAGGACCCCGGCGGCGCAAGCTCCGACCACGCCGGGTCGCGGCAGGGCGCGGCGGGCGGACAGGACGGCGGACAGGGCGGGCCGGGCGGCGGCTTCGGCGGCCAGGGCGGCTCCGGGGGCACGGGGGGCTCCGGCGGTCCCGGCGGGACCTCGCCGTCGCCGGGCCAGTCCGAGGCGCCCAAGGTCAAGGGCGGCGGCACGGTGCCGGACCCGGTCAACGGCATCAGCCTGCCGGTGCCCGAGGGCTGGACCGGGCAGACGATCAGCGTCGGTGCGCAGGTGACCTCCGACGACTCCTACAAGTGCCCGGGCAACTCCACCCAGACCTGCACCTCGGGCGGCGCCTACTCGGCTCCGGCCCAGGCGCTGGGCATCAAGGGCGACACGGCCGAGAAGGTCGCCGAGGCGGACATCGCGGCCAATGCCAAGGAGTCGTACGGCGGCACCACCTACGGCAGCATCACCTCACACCAGGTGCTGGGCTCCGGGGCGGTGACGGTGGCCGGGCAGAAGGGGTACATGGTGCGCTGGAAGGCGGTCACCAGCAAGGGCGCCGACGGCTATGTGGAGTCGGTCGCCTTCCCCTCGCCCGACGACGCCAAGCAGATCGTGGTGGTGCGCTTCGGCATCGACGTCGGGCAGAAGACCTCGGTCATCGACGACATCCTCAAGGGGATCAAGGTGTCGTCCGGCGGCGGGAACGGCCAGGACGTCTGACCGACGGTGGCCGGGACATGATGCGGCCGGGTGGGGCTCCCCTCCGCTCAAGAGGAGCCCCACCCGGCCGGGGGTGCGCGCCGCCCCCGTCCCCACGGTGCGGCGCGGTCAGGTCACCGTTCAGTCATCCCGTGAACGGCGGCCTGGGTCTCAGGTCGGTTCTTGCGTCAGTCCGAGCGCGGGCAGCACGGTGGCCTCCACGAACCGGACGAGATAGTCGCTGTCGGCGTACTGACCGCTGAGCACCGGCCGGACGCGCAGGACGCCGAACATCATGGCGGGGATGTACTCCAGCGCGGGATGGTCCGCGCGCACCTCGCCCCGGGCCACGCCGCGGGCGAGCATCTCCTGCAGCGCGGCGATCTCGGGATACACCAGCGCCTCGCGCAGCGCCTGGGCCAGTTCGTGGTCCGCCGTGACCGCGTGCCCGAGCGCCTGCAGCAGTCTGGTGTCCTTGCCGGACCAGTCCCCGGCGGCCCGCGCCGCCTGGCGCAGGTCCTCGGCGAGCGATCCGGTGTCGATGCCGGTGAACCGCACCTGGCGGTTGGCACGCAGCGCGGCGGCGACGAACTGGGGCTTGGTCTTCCACTGCCGGTAGAGCGTGGACTTGCTGCACCGGGTGCTGGCGGCGACGCCCTCCATGGTGACGGACTCGTAACCGCATTCGCGGATCTGGTCCAGCACGGCGTCGAAGAACTCCCGCTCACGCTCGGCCGTGATCTTGGAGCGGCGCGAGGCGACGACCGTCTCCGGTCCCTCCGCGGCCTGCGACGTCATGCGGTGTTTCCCCTCACTCGTGTACTGCGGTCATTCCTGCACGCCCGCTGAAGCACCGCTCAAGCCGGGCTCCCGAGGCTGTCTCCAGTGTGTCGCAGATCAACCGATACGCAAGTGTACCGGTACTCAGCCGTATCGGTACACTGACGTATCGGTACGATGACGTATCGATGAGCTCCGCCCCGGGGTCGGTGCTCGCCCGCACCACCACACGCACCACCGTCAGCGAAGGGGCCGGGGGATGAATGCCCGAACCGAGCCTGCAGAGGCAGCAGCGGAGCCGCCGGACGCGACCGCGCGCCCGGCACTCATACGTGAGCTTCTGCTGGTCGCAGGGCTCTTCCTCGTCTACAAGCTGGGCCGGCAGCTGGCCACCGGGCACACCGGCAACGCCTTCCACAACGCCCACCGCGTGTGGGACCTGGAGCGGGCGCTGCACCTCCCCCACGAGAACTCCGTGCAGTCCGCACTGCTGCACGGCGACACCCTCGTCCACCTGGCGAACGCCCACTACGCCACCGTCCACTTCCCGGCGACGCTGGCCTTCCTGGTCTGGCTGTATCTGAGGCGGCCCGCCCACTACGTGTGGGCCCGCCGGGTCCTCGCGGTCGTCACCACGGCCGCGCTGGTGCTGCCGTTCACGTTCCCGCTGGCACCGCCGCGGATGCTGACCAGCACCGGACTGGTGGACACCGCCCGCCGCTACGGCCCGTCCGTGTACGGACCGCCGTCCAGCGACCATCTGTCCAACCAGTTCGCGGCGATGCCGTCGCTGCACTTCGGCTGGGCGCTGATGGTGGCGATCGGCCTGATCGTGGCCACCCGGTCCCGGTGGCGCTGGCTGTGGCTGCTGCACCCGCTGATCACCCTGCTGGTGATCGTGGGCACGGCGAACCACTACTGGCTCGACGCGATCGTCGCGACGGCCATGCTGGGCCTCGCGCTCACCGTGATCCGTCCGCCGCACCGGACGGCCGGCACGGCGGGACGCGGCGCCGGCCGGCTCGCGCCGCGCGAGCCCGTCCTGGTGGGAGCGCCCCGATGAGCGCCGCCGCCCTGATCTCCGTCGCCCTCTCCCTCGTCTCCGCGATCGCCTACGCGCTGGCCGCCGTCGCCCAGGAACGCCTCGCCTCCCGCACCACGGCGACCGGCCTGCTGCGGCTGCTCGGCACCGGCGCCTGGTGGTCGGCGGTCGGTCTGAACGCGGCGGCCGCCCTATTGCACGTCGTCGCCCTCAAGTACGGCCCGCTCACCCTCGTCCAGCCGCTGGGCGCGCTCACCCTGGTCGCGGCCGTACCGCTCGGCGCACGGGCGGCCGGGCGCCGGGTCAGCCCGGTGGAATGGCGCGGTACGGCGCTGACGCTGCTCGGGCTCGCCGCGCTGCTCGTCACCGCCTCCGGTCCGGCACCCGCGCGCGTGCTGTCGTTGACCGAGGCACTGGCCGTCGCGGGTACGACCGCCGCCGCGATCGGCATGCTGTCCCGGCCCGGCGCCCGGCCCGGCCTCCGGCACGCGACGGCGTCCGGCTTCGCCTCCGGCGTCGCCTCGGCACTGACCCAGACGGTCACCGTGGCGGCCACGGACCGCACGGGCCCGGCGCTGAGCACCGAGGTCGTCGTGGTCCCCGTGCTCGTCGCCGGGTTCGCCGTCGGCGGGCTGCTGCTGTCGCAGACCGCCTACCGCGGCGGCCTCGGCGCGCCGCTGGCCGTGGTGACCCTCGCCAACCCGGTGGCCGCCGCGGTCATCGGCCTCAGCCTGCTCGGCCAGGGTCTCCGGGGTGGCCCGGCCGGCGTCCTGCTGGCCCTCGCCGGAGCGGGCCTGGCGTCCTGGGGCGTGGTCCTGCTCACCCGGGTCACGCCGGAGCCGGTGCCCGGGGACCACGACCACCCCGTGGCCGCGGTACTGGCTCTGGAGCCGGGCAGCGCGACCACCGAACCGGCCCTGATTCCGCGGCAGCCGGACCAGCCCGGACACCTCACGGCGCTGTGACGCGCCGCGGGCGGCCGGATCACTCCGGATGGGCCACCGCCTCCTTCTGCAGGTGCACCGCCGCCAGCAGGCTCAGCCTGGGCTCCGCCTGACGCAGTGCCTTCACCGCCGCGACCGAGGCGATGTCCCCGGCGAAGCCGACAGCGGCCAGCCGGGAGCGGACCCAACGCGCGCGCACCTGGGACTCGGTGGCGGCCGCCGCGGCCTCGACCAGCGCGGCGGCGCGTGCCAGACCCGGGCGTTCCTGAGGCGATGCCTCGGCCAGCGCCTGGCGCAGGGCGACCGCGACCATGTCCGCGTCCCGGATGACCGGCACGACGTCGTGCTTCCTGTTGAATCCTGTGAGAGCTGCCATGTAGATCATCGTGACCGCCATGCCCGCCGCCTGGCACGAGACTTGAGGATTCCCAGAGGGTCGGCCCTCGTCAGCGTGCGTGCCGCCCCCCGGTTGCCGCCCGGTGTCGCGCTTGACTTCGAGAGCACTTGAACTCGTAGCGTTCCCGGCATGAGCACTGCACAGCACAAGATCGGATCGGGTTTCGGCGCCACCAGCACCGCCGACGAAGTCCTGCGGGGCATCGACCTGACCGGAAAGCTCGCCCTCGTCACCGGCGGCTACTCGGGCATCGGCCTGGAGACCACCCGCTCGCTCGTGAAGGCCGGAGCCCACGTGGTCGTGCCCGCCCGCCGCCCGGTCACCGCCGAGCAGGCGGTGGCCGACATCCCCGGCGTCGAACTGGACGAGCTGGACCTCGGCGACCTGGAGAGCGTGCGCGGTTTCGCCGAGCGGTTCCTCGCCTCGGGGCGGACCATCGACATCGTGATCGACAGCGCCGGGATCATGGCGTGCCCGGAGACCAGGGTGGGGCCCGGCTGGGAGGCCCAGTTCGCCACCAACCACCTCGGCCACTTCGCCCTCGTCAACCGTCTGTGGCCCGCGATCGCACCGGGTGGTGCCCGGGTCGTCTCCGTCTCCTCCCGCGGCCACCACTTCTCCGGGATCCGCTGGGACGACGTCCACTGGCGGCGGGGTTACGACAAGTGGGAGGCGTACGGCCAGGCCAAGACCGCCAACGTCCTGTTCGCCGTCCAGCTCGACAAGCTCGGCCGTGACGCCGGCGTCCGCGCCTTCGCCCTGCACCCCGGCGGCATCATCACCCCGCTCCAACGGCACCTGCCCAAGGAGGAGATGATCGAGCGCGGCTGGATCGACGAGGACGGCAACGTGCTCAACCCCGAGGGCTTCAAGACCCCGCAGCAGGGTGCGGCGACCCAGGTGTGGGCGGCGACCTCGCCACAGCTGGACGGGCTCGGTGGCGTCTATCTGGAGGACTGCGACATCGCCGAGCTCGCGCCGGAGGGCGAGGAGCGCGCCGGCGTCAAGGACTGGGCGATCGACGCGGAGCAGGCGGCTCGGCTCTGGGAGCTGTCGGCGCAGCTGACGGGCGTCGACGCGTTCTCGGCCTAGGCGTACGGCCGCCCTTGGGCGAGCGGCGCCCTGAGCGAACGGCGCCGTGGGCAAGCCGCGTCGCAAGCAAGCCGCGTCGTGCGCGAGCCGCGTCGTGCGCGAACGGCGCCCTGAGCGCGCGCTGTCCCGGGCGAACGGCGCCGTGCGCAAGCCACCTCCCGAGCGAACGCTGTCCCGGGCGAACGGCGCCGTGCGCAAGCGCCGTCCTGGGCGAGCGGCGTCGTATGCCACGAGTGCCGCTCAGTGCCGCACGGCGGCTCGGTCACGACATACAGCGGCGGCCGGTGCCACGCGTTCCGCGTGCACCGGCCGCCGTCGGCCTGCTCCCCCGTCGGGGACTGTTCAGTTCCAGCCCCGCGAGTCCTGCTTGAGCGCGGTGTCGACGGTCAGGGCCGTCGCCACCACGAGGCTCAGCAGCGGCTCGGGCAGCTGGTAGTGGATCTGCAGGACGTAGTTGTCCGCGGTCGTGAAGAGCGTCTTGGCGAGGCCCTCCCAGGTCTTGGTGATCCGGGCGACCTCGTTGTCCGCGTGGTCGACGATCGCGAAGTTCCACGCCCGCCAGTTCTCCGCCTTGATCGCGCCGACCTGCCGGCCGTTCGCGTTCATCGCGAAGTTGATCTTCCCGATCATGTTCTGCTGGACGATCTCGCCGACCTGCGACCCGTCCGGACGCGACACGATCACGCGGGACTTGAAGAACTTCGCGGGCCGGGTCAGCAGCAACTGCGGCTGGCCGTAGGCGTCGCGGATCTCCAGCTTGTGGGTCATGAACTGGTCGAGGCTGGAGACGAAGCGCAGGATCTTCTTCAGCACGCCCTGCCCGACCTCGGTGACCGAGCCGATGTCCCGGCCGTTCTGATCCATGACCTTGTACTCGTTGGTCACCTCGATCAGCTTGGCCTTCTGGTTCACCACCAGGACGGGCTCGGTGAAGAGGGTGCCGCCGCCGGGGCCGCCGGCCGCGACCCCGGCCTGCTGCTGCACCTGACGCTGCACCTTGGCGTCGACGCCCTGCGCCTGCGGGGCGCCGTACTGCTGGGGACCGGCCTGCTGCTGCGGAACCTGACCGGCGGGCTGCCCCGCCGGGTTGGTGTGCTGGGTCCACTGCGCGCCGTCCCAGTAGCGGAGCGTCTGGGGCGCTCCGTGCGGATCCGGGTACCAGCCTGCCGGAGTGTTCGATTGCGTGGTCACCGGGGCACACTACCCCGATGTGACCGGTACCTGACCAGTCCGCACGGAGCGGTCTTCATCGCCCGTTCACTCCGAGGCGATCGCCGGGTCGCTGACGCCGGGGTGGCCGTTCTCGACGTGGCCGGCGAAGCCGCGCAGGAAGGCCGGGTCGGCGTCACAGGTCACCGTCACGTCGTACCAGCGCTTGCTCGCCGTGAGGTCCACGATGTGCCTGACGGTCGCGCCGGGCCGTACGGTCACCGTCGCCGGGGCGCCGCCGTAACCGCTCACGACCTTCAGCTTCACCGTGCCGGAGCCCTTGTTGGTGAAGGTGAGTTCCAGGTCGTCGCCCTTGTGCCGCGCGGTCGCCTCCGGTCCCGCGGCCTTGCCCTTGCCCTTGAAGACGCGCAGGAAGCCGTTGGGGCCGTGCACGGCGAGGTCGTGCAGACCGCCGGAGTAGGCCGAGTTCCAGGTGTCGGTCAGGGACTTGCCGGCCGTGGTGGTGTAGGTCCAGGGGCCGTCGGTGCGGTTGCCGGAGGTCACCAGGAAGGCGGCGCCCGCGTGCGCCCCCGAGGCGAACGTGAGGGTGAGGGTGCCGGCCGCGGTGTCCGCGGAACCGTCCACCACCGGGGCGTACTTCAGCGGGCGGGTGGGCCGGCTGCCGCGCTCCTGCTTGGGCAGGGCGGGGTGGGCGGGCGGCTTCGGCACGTAGTCGGGGTGCCGGTTGTGGTCCGGCGGCTCGTACGCGGCCGTGGACGGCAGCGCGACCGGCTTGGTGTCCTTGCGGGAGAAGTCGAAGGCGGCCGTCAGGTCGCCGACGACGGCGCGGCGCCACGGGGAGATGTTCGGCTCCTGCACGCCGAAGCGGCGTTCGATGAACCGGATGATCGAGGTGTGGTCGAAGGTCTCGGAGCAGACGTAGCCGCCCTTGCTCCACGGAGAGACGACCAGCATCGGGACGCGCTGGCCCAGCCCGTAGGGGCCGGCGACATGGCTCGCGTCGCCCTTGTACAGGTCGGGGGTGGCGTCCACGGTCGACTTGCCCTGGGCGCCGGAGGCCGGCGGGTACGGCGGGATGACGTGGTCGAAGAAGCCGTCGTTCTCGTCGTAGGTGATGAACAGCGCGGTCCTGCCCCAGACTTCGGGGTTGGAGGTGAGCGCGTCCAGGACCTGGGAGACGTACCAGGCGCCGTAGTTGGCGGGCCAGTTGGGGTGCTCGGTGAAGGCCTCAGGGGCGACGATCCAGGAGACCTGTGGCAGCTTGCCGGCCTTGACGTCGGCCTTCAGCTGGTCGAAGAAGCCCTCGCCCTTGCGTGCGTCGGTGCCGGTGCGGGCCTTGTCGTACAGCGGGTCGCCGGGCTTGGCGTCGCGGTACTGGTTGAAGTAGAGCAGGGCGTTGTCGCCGTAGTTGCCGCGGTAGGCGTCGTCGATCCAGCCCCAGCCGCCGTTCGCGTCGAGGCCGTCGCCGACGTCCTGGTAGATCTTCCAGGAGACCCCGGCCTTCTCCAGGCGCTCGGGGTACGTCGTCCAGCCGTAACCCTTCTCGTCGTTGCCGAGGACCGGGCCGCCGCCCTGGCCGTCGTTGCCGACGTAACCGCTCCACATGTAGTAGCGGTTCGGGTCGGTCGAGCCCATGAACGAGCAGTGGTAGGCGTCACAGATGGTGAAGGCGTCCGCGAGGGCGTAGTGGAACGGTATGTCCTCGCGGGTCAGGTGCGCCATGGTCGTGGTGCCCTTGGCCGGCACCCACTTGTCGTACTTGCCCCCGTTGAAGGCGGCGTGGGTGTCCTGCCAGCCGTGCGGCAGGTCCTGGATGAACGCGAGGCCCAGGTCGTCGGCGTCCGGGTGGAAGGGCAGGATGTCCTTGGTGCCGTCCGACTGCTTCCAGACCGAGCGGCCGTTCTGCGTGACGGAGCGGGGGTCACCGAAGCCGCGGACGCCTCGGAGCGTGCCGAAGTAGTGGTCGAAGGATCGGTTCTCCTGCATGAGGACGACGATGTGCTCGACGTCCCGTACCGTTCCGGTGCGATGGTTCGCGGGCAGCGCGGCGGCACGCTGGATGCTGCTGGACAGTGCGGTGAACGCCGTGGTGGCGCCCGCGAGTTGGAGGAATCGGCGCCGATTGACTTCGGGCATGGGTCTGCGGGTCCTCTCGTCCTGACGTACGTGATCCGCCCAAATGACGGAATCTGCGCGCAGCGAGTGTTCCAAGAGCGACAAACGTCAGGGAAGGGTCTGGTGGCGCCCATGTGAAACTCGGTGGTCCGTGTGGTGCGGCAATCGTTCGCACGCGGGCTTCCGTCAGACGGAAGTCGGCGTTGCGCCGTGTGCGGCACGTCCCGACGATGTGGCCACCACCCACAGACGGGAGTCGCAGCCATGCCGCACATGACCGCTTTCGCACGGAATCAGTGGTACGTCGCCGCATACAGCGAGGAGGTCCGACGCGAGTTGCTCGGCCGGACGATCCTCGGGGAACCGCTCGTCCTCTACCGTGCCGAGGAGGACGGCGGCCCGGTCGCCCTGCACGACCGGTGTGTCCACCGCCGCTACCCGCTCTCCTCCAGCGGCCTGGACGGCGACCGGATCGTCTGCGGCTACCACGGTTTCACCTACGACCGCACCGGCGCCTGCGTCTACGTACCGGGCCAGAAACGCATCCCGCGCACCGCGCGCGTCGCCTCCTACCCGGTGGTGGAGCAGGACTCGCTGGTCTGGGTGTGGATCGGCGACCCGGCGCTCGCCGACCCGCGGACGATCCCGCGGGCCCGGCACCTGGACTCCCCCGGCTGGACCACCGTGCGCGGCATGGAGCCGATCGACGCCGACTACGGCCTGCTCGTCGACAACCTCCTCGACCTGTCGCACGAGACGTATCTGCACGGCGGATACATCGGCACCCCCGAGGTCGCCGAGACGCCCATCACCACCGAGGTGGACGAGGGCGCGGGCGTGGTCCGGGTCAGCCGGCACATGGACGACGCCGAGTGCCCGTCGTTCTACGCCCGTTCGACCGGCATCGAGGGCCGGATCACCCGCTGGCAGGACATCGAGTACCACGCACCCTGTCTGTATCTGCTGCACAGCCGGATCGCGCCGGTGGGCGTCGTGCCGGAGCCGGACGGCGGCGACCCGCACGGCTTCCACACCGAGATCACCTACGCCATCACGCCCTCGGCGGACGGCAAGGTGTACGACTTCTGGGCGGTGTCCCGGGACTGGGCGACCGAGGACGCCGAGGTCACCGAGTTCCTGCGGGCCAACAACCACACCGTGGTGATGCAGGACGTGGACGCGCTCAATCTGCTGCAGCGCACCCTCGGCACCGAACGCACCGGCTACCAGGAGCTGAGCATCAACATCGACACCGGCGGCCTGGCCGCGCGCCGTATCCTGGCCCGCCTGGTCGAGGAGGGCGACAAGCCCGTCGAGGAGGTCCGGTGAGCCCCGGTACCGGCGAGGTCTACCGCATCGACTGGCTGCCGGGCACGGACCTGCTGCACGGCACCTGCCACTGCGGTGCGGAGCACACCGCCGATGACCCGGTGCTGATGTGGGAGTGGATGCTGGCGCATCCCGAAGGACACGACAGCGAAGAGGCCGTACGGTGACCGAACTCGAACTCGTCGTGGCCGCGAGGGAGTTCGCCGCCCAGGGAGTCCTGGCCCTGACGCTGCGCGATCCGCTCGGCCGTGAGCTGCCCGACTGGGAGCCCGGCGCCCATGTGGACCTGCTGCTCGGGCCGGGGCTGGAGCGGCAGTACTCGCTGTGCGGGGATCCGGCGGACCGGTCGGCGTGGCGGATCGCGGTGCTGCGCGAACCGGCCGGGCGGGGAGGGTCGGCCCATGTGCACGAGCAGGTGGGCGAGGGCGGAAAGATCCGGGTGCGCGGGCCGCGCAACCACTTCCGGCAGGAGCCCGCGCCCCGCTACCGGTTCATCGCGGGCGGCATCGGCATCACCCCGATCCTGCCGATGCTCGCCGCAGCCGAACAGGCGGGCGCCGACTGGACGTTGCTCTACGGCGGACGCACCCGCTCGTCCATGGCGTTCACCCCGGAGCTCGCCCGCTACGGCGACCGGGTCACCCTAGCCCCGCAGGACGAGACCGGCCTGCTGGACCTGGGCCCGGTGCTCGACGACCTGCCCGAGGGCACCCTGGTGTACTGCTGCGGTCCGGGGCCCCTGCTGGACGCCGTCGAGGAGCGCTGCCCGGCCGGAGTGCTGCGTGTGGAGCGCTTCCAGCCGAAGGAGCAACAGCCGGGCATGGACGGGGCGTTCGAGGTCGTGCTCGCCCGCAGCGGCCGGACCGTCACCGTCCCGCCGGAGGTGTCCGTACTGGACGCGGTACGCGCCGCCGGGGTTCAGGTGCTCTACTCCTGCACGGAAGGGACGTGCGGCACCTGCGAGACCGATGTGCTGGAGGGCGCCCCGGATCACCGGGACTCGGTCCTCACCGAGGAGGAGCGGTCGGCGGGAGACACGATGATGATCTGTGTGTCCCGGTGCCGGGGCGCCCGTCTGGTGCTGGATCTGTGAGGGTGGTCCTGGATTCAGGACGTCAGGTAGGCCTCCACCTCACTGAACTGCCCGGCCGGCCAGCCCGTGTTGGCGCTGACGGTGAGGCGGAGGTACCGCAGGTTCGTGCTGCTCGGCAGGGCGACGGTGGCCGTGTTGCCGGTGGCCGGGTCGAAGCGGTAGCCCTGGGAGCCCACGACGGTCGCGTAGGTCGCGCCGTCGGTGCTGCCGAGCACGGTGATGGTCTGGGTGCGGGCGCTCCAGGCCGCAGACGGCGGCAGCTTCAGCACCAGGCGGCGTACGGCGTAGGACGAGCCGAGGTCGACCGTCCAGGACTGCGGGAAGGCGTTGTTGGTGGACTCCCAGTAGGAGTTCGCGTCACCGTCGACCGCCTTGCCGGGCGTGTAGACGTCCTGGGAGCCGGTCGCGGTGGCCGGCCTGCCCTTGGCGAGGTTGCGGTTCGGGTCGGGGTCGGGGTTGCCCTGGCCGGGCTGGGGCCAGGTGGAGCAGTCCGACCAGGTGCTGGACCAGCCGGAGTTGCCGCCGCCGTCGGTGAGGGTGAAGGAGCCGGAGTTCGCCGGGTAGGGGCAGTTGTAGATGCCGGCGGCCCCGACCTGGGTGGCGGTGACGTTCCTGAAGGTGGCCGCGCCCTGTGCCTCGGCCTGGACGACGACCGTTCCGGTGTTCTTGACCGTCGCTCCGGTGACGTCGACGTTCTTCACCGGGTAGCCCTGTCCGCCGCCGGAGACGAACTCGAAGGCGCTGTACGGGCTGTCGGCGATCGTCGTGTCGGTGATGTTCACGGTCGCGTTGATCGCGCTGTCGTAGGAGTCGACCCGCAGCGCGCCCATCGGGTGGTTCCAGTTGGGGTTCATCGCTCCGGTGCGCACGAGTGTGTTGCCGTCGACCGTGATGGTGCCCGACAGCGGGGAGAAGGGGTCCATGAACTTCTGGTTGGAGATCGCGATACCGCTGCCGAGGGCGTTGGTGTCGGAGACCAGGTTGTTCTTCACGGAGATGTCGGTACCGCCGTAGATGGCGATGCCGTTGGCGAGGTTGGGCTGCGTGATCGTGTTGTTCTCGAAGCTGGAGTTCGTGTCCGGCGAGTACAGCGACCACATGGCGAGGGCGTCGTCGCCCTGGTTGCGCAGGAAGTTGTTGCGGACGACGACGCCCCTGGCGGTGCCGTTGAGGTTGATGCCGTCGGCGGTGGTGTCGAGGAAGCGGTTGTTCTCCACGACCAGGTTGTCGTTGCTGCCGGTCAGCCACATGCCGCACTTCAGGTGCTGGATCCACATGCCGGAGACGGAGGAGTTCGGGCCGAGGGAGCCGTTGACGAAGTTGTCGGGACTGGAGTCGACGCGCTCGGTGACCTCCCCGATGACCGCGAAGTCCTTGATGTGGACGTTCCCGGAGGAGCTGGACTGGTCGATGAACCGGGAGGTGTGCACCACCGAGTACCAGCTGCCGGCGCCCTGGAGTGTCACGTTCTGCACGCCGTTGAGGGACGAGGTGATCTTGTAGTCACCCGGTGGGATCCAGACCGTTCCGCCCTGGGCGGCGGCGATGGCATCCCGGAAGGCCTGGGTGGAGTCACCGTTGCCGCTGGGGTCGGCGCCCTTGGAGACGACGGACACGGAGCCGGCGGGCTGGGTGGCGGGCGCCGCGACCTGCTCGAAGTCGGCGACGTCGACCGTGACCTGGGTGCCGGTCGACTCGAAGGTGACCTTGTCGCCCGCCTGGATGTTCCGGCCGAGCATCAGGCGCGCGTCGTCGAAGAAGTGATGCTGCTTGGCGCCGGGGATCCAGCCGGTGTCGATGTAGGAGTACTTGGAGGTGACGGTCAGGGTGCTCGCGAGCTTGACCCCGTTGACGTAGACGTCGAGCGTGCCGGTCTGGCCGTCGGGGACGCTGTAGGAGACGTTGACGGCGTTGGCGGCCTGGGGCGCCGTGAACTCGACGCGCTGTCCGGAGGTGAGGCGCACGGCCTGCCGTCCGGAGGCCTCGGAGGCGAGCGTGCCCTGGGTGTAGTCCGGGCCGATCCTGGTGCCGGAGGTGGTCGCCGACTCCGCCTCCACCGAAGTGAAGGGGAGGGCCGCGCCGGCGGCGGCGTGGGCGGCGGGCGCGACGGCGACGAGCATTCCGGCGGCGAGAACCACAGCCACCCCAACGGCTGGCATGCTCCTGACAGTTATCTGCATGTGCTGATCCCTTCGAGGTGGGGGTGCGGGGATAGCGCGGTGCGTCGGCGGCTCAGCTCCGCAGCCAGGCCGCCGTGTCCTGGGGCAGCCGGCCGGCGTCGTCCAGCGGGCCGCTGCTCAGCAGGAGTCGGGAGTGCGCGGGGAGGTCGGCGGGTGTGGGCGCGAAGTTGACCACGCACATCGCCCCCTCGGCACGGATGAAGGCCAGTACCCCGTCGGGGGCGGGCAGCCAGGTCAGGGGGCCGTCGCCGAAGACCGGGCGGGTGGCGACGGCCTGGCGGTAGAGGGAGAGCATGGAGCCGGGGTCCCGCTGTTGACGGTCGACGGCGTACGACGGCCAGTCGGCCGGCTGGGGCAGCCAGGGCTCCTGCTGCGCACCGAATCCCGCGTGCGGCATACCGGCGACCCACGGCAGCGGCACCCGGCAGCCGTCCCGGCCCGGGTCGGCTCCCCGCGAGCGAAAGTACATCGGGTCCTGTATGCGGTCGACGGGGATCTCGGCCTCCGGCAGCCCGAGTTCCTCCCCCTGGTAGAGGTACACCGCGCCCGGCAGGGCCAGCGACAGCAGGGCGGCGGCCCGCGCCCGCCGGGTCCCGAGCGCCAGGTCGGACGGGGTGCCGAAGGCCTTGGAGGCGAAGTCGAACCCGGTGTCCTCGCGGCCGTAGCGGGTGACCGTGCGGGTGACGTCGTGGTTGCACAGCACCCAGGTGGCCGGGGCACCGACGGGGGCGTGCTCGGCGAGGGTGGTGTCGATCGAGGCGCGCAGCCGGCCGGGGTCCCAGGGGCAGGAGAGAAAGGAGAAGTTGAAGGCGGTGTGGAGTTCGTCGGGGCGCAGATAGCGGGCGAAGCGCTCGGCGTCGGGCAGCCAGACCTCGCCGACGAAGACGCCGTCGTACTCGTCCGCGACGCGCCGCCAGGACCGGTAGACGTCGTGGAGTTCGTCGCGGTCGACGAAGGGGTGCGGCTCGGGGTGCCAGGCGAGGTCGGGCAGGGCCGGGTCCTTGGCGAGCAGGGCGGCGGAGTCGACGCGGACACCGGCGACGCCCCGCTCGAACCAGAACCGCAGGATGTCCTCGTGCTCCTGGCGGACGGCCGGGTGGGCCCAGTTGAGGTCCGGCTGCTCGGGCGTGAACAGGTGCAGATACCAGTCGCCGTCGGGCAGCCGCGTCCACACCGGTTCGGTGGAGCCGACGAACTGCGACGGCCAGTCGTTCGGCGGGAGTTCGCCGTTCGGTCCGAGCCCTTGCCGGAAGTGGAAGAGCTCGCGCTCCGGGCTGCCGGGTCCGGCGGCGAGCGCGGCCCGGAACCAGGGGTGCTGGTCGGAGACGTGGTTGGGCACGATGTCGACGATGGTCCGGATGCCCAGCTCCCGGGCCTCCGCGATGAGTTTCTCCGCCTCGGCGAGGGTGCCGAAGGCCGGGTCGATGGTCCGGTAGTCGGCGACGTCGTAGCCACCGTCCTTCAGGGGTGACAGGTACCAGGGGGTGAACCACAGTGCGTGCACGCCGAGTTCGGCGAGATACGGCAGCTTGGCGCGGACGCCCGCGAGGTCGCCGGTGCCGTCGCCGTCGCCGTCCGCGAAGCTGCGGACGTAGACCTGGTAGATGACGGCCGAGCGCCACCAGTCGCGGTCCGTTCGGGCATGGGTGGGCTGTCCCACGGAGCTTCCCTTTCTATACGTGGCGGCGGCGTCAGCCCTTGGTGCTGCCCGCGCTGATCCCGGCGATGATGTGCCGCTGGAAGACGAGGAACAGCGCCACCATCGGGATGCTGGCGATCACCATGGCGGCGATGAGCACGGTGAGCTGGATGTTCTGCGACAGCTGGACCAGGGCCACGCTGATCGGCTGCCTGTCGGTGTCGGAGAAGACCATCAGCGGCCACAGGAAGTCCTGCCAGACGGCGACCAGCGCGAAGATCGACACCACGCCGAGCACCGGCCGGGACATGGGCAGCACCACCGACCACAGGATGCGCGTCTTGCCGGCGCCGTCGATCTCGGCGGCCTCCAGCACATCGCGGGGCAACTGGTCGAAGAACCGTTTGAGCAGATAGAGGTTGAAGGCGTTCGCGACGGCCGGGAGCCAGATGGCGAGGGGGTCGTTGAGCAGGCTGGTGTGGATCAGCGGCAGGTCGGCGACCGTGAGGTACTTCGGTACGACGAGGGCCTGCGCCGGGACCATGAGGGTGGCCAGGATGCCGCCGAGGATCACCTTGCCGAAGGCCGGTTTCAGCTTGGACAGGGCGTAGGCGGCGGCCGTGCAGAACACCAGCTGGAACGCCCAGGCGCCGGCCGCCTGCACCACCGTGTTCCACAGGTGCCGCGGCAGCTGCATCAGGTCCCAGGCGTCGGTGTAGCCGCCGAGGTGCCAGTGCTCGGGGATCAGCGTCGGCGGTGTGCGGGCCACCTCGTCCGGCGACTTCAGCGCGCCGGTCACCATCCAGTAGACCGGGAAGAGGAACGCCAACGCGAAGAGGACGACGACGGCCGTGAACACGGTCCAGTAGACGGCCTTGCCGCGCGGGCGGGCGAGGGTGGCCGGGGAGATCAGGGTGCGGGTGCTCATACGCTGTCCCCCTCGGTGCGGGTGAGCCGCAGATAGCCGGCGGAGAAGGCGCCGAGCAGCACCAGGAGCATGACGCTGAGGGCGCAGGCGCCGCCGAAGTCGTTGTAGAGGAAGGCGTACTTGTAGATGAGGTAGAGAACGGTCACCGTGGCGTTCTCCGGTCCGCCGCCGGTGATGACGAACGGCTCGGTGAACACCTGCATGGTGGCGATGATCTGCAGGAGCATCAGCATCAGGATCACGAACCTGGTCTGCGGGACGGTGACGTGCCGGACGCGCTGGAGCAGGTTCGCGCCGTCCAGTTCGGCGGCCTCGTACAGCTCGCCCGGGATGGACTGCAGGGCGGCGAGGTAGATGAGGACGGTGCCGCCCATGTTGGCCCACGTCGCCACGATCACCAGGGAGACGAGCGCGGTGTCGGTGCCGTTGGACCAGTTGGACGCCGGCAGGTGGAGGAAGCGCAGCGCCTCGTTGGCGAGGCCGGCTCCGGGGTCGTAGAACCACTTCCACAGCAGGGCGCTGACCACCGGCGGGATCATCACCGGCAGATAGACCACGACCCGGAAGAAGGCCTTGGCGTGCCGCAGCTCGTTGAGGACGAGGGCGAGGAGGAAGGGGATCGCGAAGCCGATCAGCAAGGCGAGCAGGGTGAAGTACAGGGTGTTGCGCCATGCCGCGCCGAATTCGGGGTCGTGCAGCACTCGGGTGAAGTTGGCGGTGCCGACCCACTCGGGCTTCGAGCCGGGCGTGTACTTCTGGAACGCGATGACGACCGCGCGGATCGCCGGGTACCAGGAGAACAGGGCGAAGCAGACGAGGCCGCCGAGGAGGAAGGCGTAGGCGCGGGCCTGGTCGAGGAGGCGGCGCCGCCTCCGGCCCCCTACCGGGGGCGGCGCCGGGACCGGGTGGACGGCGGCCCGGGTCGCGGGCCGCCGGTCGGCTGTCTTCGTCATGGCGGTCAGCTCCGGGCCAGGATGCCGTCGATCTTTCCGGAGGCGTCCTTGAGGAGCTGGTCGATGTCGGCGTCCTTCTCGGTGAGGACGGCGGAGACGGTCGAGTCGAGGACGGAGTAGATCTGCTGCGCGTCCGGCGGCTCGATCTTCATCTGCAGCTGCTGGTTGCCGTCGAGGAAGGACTGGTAGTTCTCCACCGGGACGTTGGCGTTGGCCTTCTTGGCCTGCTGGTCCTTGGCGTCGGCGGCGCCGGTGAACAGGCGCGGCTCGGGCAGGCCGACGGGGGCGTTGTTCTTCCTGGCGCGGGCGTAGTCACCGAGGAAGCCCGTTCCCGGGGTGAGGAACATGTGGTCCAGCCACTTCAGGCCGGCCCGGATCTGGGCGGGCGTGTCGCTCTTGTCGAACATGTAGCCGTCGCCGCCGATGAGCGTGCCCTTGCCGCCCGGCATCGGGCCGATGGCGATGTCGTCGTAGTTCGCGCCCTTCTCCTTGACCAGGATCGGGATGTTGTCGGGGGCGGCGAGATACATGCCGAGCTTGCCCGAACCCATCATCTGCTGCACGTCGTTGATGACGAGGAGCTGCTTGCTGCCCATCGAGTTGTCGGTCCACCGCATGTCGTGCAGGTTCCGCAGGACTGCGTGGCCCTCGGGGGTGTCGATGGTGGCCTTCTTGCCGTCGCTGGCGACGACGTCCCCTCCCTGGGAGTACAGCTCGGCGGTGAAGTGCCAGCCGCCCTGGTTCTGCGCGCTGTAGTCGGCGTATCCGACGGTGCCGTTGCCGAGGTCGGCGATCTTCCTGGCGTCGGCGCGGACCTCGTCCCAGGTCGTCGGCGGCTTGTCGGGGTCGAGGCCGGCCTTCTGGAACAGCTTGCGGTTGTAGATCAGCCCCATGCTGTATCCGGTGCGCGGGATGCCGTAGACCTTTCCGTCGACGGTGTAGATGTCCCGCAGCTGCTTCTGGATGGTGCCGTAGGACTTCAGGTCCTTCAGGTACGGCGTGAGATCGGCCGCCTGGTGGATGTCCACGACATGCCGGGCGTCGGTGAAATACGTGTAGAAAACGTCTTCCATCTGACCGCCGGCGAGCTTCGCGTCGAAGGTCTTCGGGTCCTGGCAGGGGAAGGCGTCGTGCGCGACGACGTCGATGTCCGGGTTCTGCTTGGCGAAGGAGGCGAGTTCCTCCTCGAAGAACCTCCGGTCGACCTTGGCGCTCTTGGGCGGCTCGCAGTTGACAGTGATGCGCGTCTTGCCGCCGGCCGAGTCGTCGCCGCCGGAGCCGCAGGCGGTGGCGGCAAGGGCGAGCGAGGAACAGACGCCGATCGCGACGAAGGTACGACGGAACCCGGTGCTTCTCATCGGTGGACCCCCTGATGGCACTCATGGCAGGACCGGTGGGCGCCGCACACTCAAGCACCGCCGACATCGTGACGCAAGATGTCGCGCAGAATCTGAAATTGTTCGACAAGCAGTCGGATCTTCTCGATCTCAGCCGCGCGGAGCCTGCCCGGTGGACCCCCGCACCACCAGCTCGGGTTCGAACAGCAGCTCGTCGGCGGGTACGGCGGTGCCGCCGATCTGCGCGTTCAGCAGCTCGACGGCCGCGCGGCCCATGGCCTCGATGGGCTGGCGGACGGTGGTGAGCGGGGGCTCGGTGCAGTTCATGAAGGCCGAGTCGTCGTAGCCGACGACGGAGATACGGCCGGGGACGTCGTGTCCCTTGCGGCGGGCGGCCCGGATCGCGCCGAGGGCGAGCGGGTCGCTGGCGCAGATGATACCGGTGACACCGCGGTCGATCAGCCGGGACGCGGCGGCGTGACCGCCCTCGATGGAGAAGATCGCCCGGGCGACGAACTCCTCCGGCAGGTCGCCGGCGATCGCCCGCGCGGCGGCCAGCTTGCGGGCCGAGGGCACATGGTCGCCGGGGCCGAGGACCAGTCCGACGCGCTCGTGACCGAGGGAGGCGAGGTGCCGCCAGGCCTGCTCGACGGCGACCGCGTCGTCGCAGGACACGCCCGGGAAGCCGAGGTGTTCGATGGCCGCGTTGACCAGCACGACGGGGATGTTGCGCTCGGCGAGCAGCCGGTAGTGGTCGTGCGGGGCGTCCGCCTGCGCGTACAGGCCGCCGGCGAACACGACGCCGGAGACCTGCTGCTGCAGCAGCAGTTCGACGTAGTCCGCCTCCGAGACCCCGCCCTTGGTCTGTGTGCACAGCACCGGGGTGAGTCCGAGCTGGGCGAGCGCGCCGCCGATGACCTCGGCGAACGCCGGGAAGATGGGGTTCTGCAGCTCCGGCAGCACCAGGCCGACGAGCCGGGCGCGTTCGCCGCGCAGCTGGGTGGGGCGCTCGTAACCGAGCACGTCGAGTGCCGTCAGCACCGCCTGCCGGGTGGCGTCGGAGACCCCGGGTTTGCCGTTGAGCACCCGGCTGACGGTCGCTTCGCTGACGCCGACCTTCTTCGCCACTTCCGCAAGTCGTCGTGTCATGTACGCAAGCCTAGCGCAAGTCATGCAAGCGATTTGCGTAAGGGCGGAAGCAGAGCGCCTTTCAGAGCGCTCCTTGCCGGGCGACGGATTCTTCCGACCCGGCGCCGCCGGCGACCTGAACGCCGGCGGTGCCGGGTCAGCTCTCGGTGGCCGGTACGACAGTCAGATGGGCCGCCGTGCCTCGGAGGCGGCGCGGGCGGCGTACGGGCGCCGCGGGCCGACGGTTCTCCCGCACGACCATCGAAAGGCGCCGGTAGCCGAGACCGCGCAGGATCTCCGGCGTCTCCTCGACAAGGCGGCACTCGGCGCGGCCGCGCCGCGGATCGGGGTGGACCAGCAGGCGGACGGCCCCGTCGAGCCGGGTCGCGCTCTCGCCGACGGCACGGATCCAGTGCGGCAGGCCCTGCCGGTAGGCGGCCTCCATCAGCGGGTCCTGGGCGATGTCCCGGCGGATCGCCTGGAGTTCCTGGTCGTGACCGTACGTCTCCAGGGCGGTCCTGAGGTGGGCCAGCATCGGCAGGCACCAGCCCTGCTCGTGCTCGCCGAGGACCTCTCCCGCGTCCGGATGGAACAGGACGAACCGCAGGAAGTTGTCACCGGGCATGGCCGTCGCGTGCGGGCGCACCCCCCGGAAAAGTGTCTCGAACGCGCCGTTGGCCATGACCACGTCCCAGCGGTGGTCGACGACCAGGGACGGGCAGCCGAGGGACTCCAGCAGTGCGGCGTAGTCCTGGAGATACGCCTGGGTCTCGCAGGTCTCGGGGACGGGCCGCGGTGCCGGCCGCTGCCCTCCTGCCTGATGTGCCATCGGGAGGTCACCCCTCTTGCCTCTGCGGCCTTCACGCGGCCCTGCGATCCTGCGGCCCGCGACAAGACCGTGTCAACTATCGTGGCATTCCGCGCGCATTGACGGCTGAAATTCGCCACAGTTGTGGCGACACCTGGATGTGAGTTCGAGGCACCCGATACTCTCCGGGAAGTTCACGGCGATCGCTCGTGAGAATCACGGACTCAGAAGCACGGACACATCTGAAGCCCTCGAGAGACGTAGGAGTTCTGTCGGTGACGGATGGCTACGAGGATCCGGGCGCCACGGCGACCGCCCAGCTGCCGGCCGTCGTCGCCCGCGTCACCGCGCTCGCCGACCGGCTCGGCGTGCCGCATGCCGAGGTCTTCGACGTCGGGCGGCTCTCCGTGGCCTGCGGGGTGCCGGAGCCGGTGGTCAAGGCCCTGCTCGCCGGCCGGCCCGCCGGAGAACCGGATGTCCAGGCACGCTTTCTGCAGCGCCTGGGCCTGCTGCGGCGCACCCGGCTGAAACCCAACGGCCGCAAGTACACCCAGCAGGAGATCGCCGACGGCGCGGGCATGTCACGGCAGCAGGCCGGCGCCCTCATCAACGGCGACCGGCGGCCGACCATGGAGCACTGCGACGCGCTGCAGCGTTTCTTCCGGGTGCACGCCGGTTTCCTGACCGCGGAGGACCCCGAGGCGCTGGCGGGCGCCCTGCAGCGCACCGAGCAGGAGCTGCTGACGAAGCTCGCCGACCGGGAACGGGCCGCCGCCGGGGCCGAGGAGGATCCGCTGGAGCGGCTGCTGCAGGACCACGGGGTGCGCGGAATAGCCTGGCGGGCCGCGCAGTTGCCCACCGACCAGCACCGGGACAAGGTCGCGGAGTGGCTCGACATGCTCCTGGAGAGCGTCAAACGGCCCGAGTCGTGAGCCGGGGGAGGACTGTGGGCATCGGCAGGGACATGCGCCGGCTGTGCGGCGAGCTGGTGGGCGGGCTCGCGCTGCCCGCGCCGGCGCCACCGCGGGAGCTGTACGGCGCGCTGTGCGAGGCGATGAGCCGCCGCCGGGGTCGCCCGGTGCACTTCCGCGCGGCCGCCTTCCCGCCGGGCACGGCGAGCGGGCTGTGGCTGGACCTGACCGACCGCGACCTCGTCGTCGTGGAGGAACGCACCGCGCCCGACCACCAGTTGGTGATTCTCGGCCACGAGCTGTGGCACATGCATGCCGACCACCGCGGACACCACGTCGATGGCGTCGGGGTCGCCACGCGGCTGCTGCACGACGACACCGACCAGGAGGCGCTCCAGGCCACGGTGCAGCGGATCGCGGCCCGGACCCGTTTCGACCGCGCCGAGGAGCGGGACGCGGAGGCCTTCGGTCTGCTGCTGGCCAGCAAGTGCCGTACCTGGCTGGCCGGTTCGGCCCTGCGGGGCCCGGTGCAGCGGGACGACGTGGCCGGGCGCATCGAGGCGTCCCTGGGCTATCCGGGGTCACAGGGCTGATCCGGCCGTACGGCGCAGGGTCGGGCCGCGGACGACACGCCGCTCACCCCTGCAGGCCGTACCGAAAGGATTCGGCCTCGGCTGAGCGGGCGAACCGGGACGGGACCGAACGGCGTTGTCAGTGGTGGGCGGCAAGCTGGAGAGGTGCGCCGCAGGGCGCGCGACCGTGACGCCTATTCGGGGAGAGCCGATCGATGCCCACCGCCGTACTGACCGACCGCGAGCGCACCGCCGTACAGGCCTATCTGCGGCTGCTGCATACCGTGCGCGCCGCCTTCGACGGGCCACCGGACGCCGGCCGGCCCGCCGTGGTGCCGCCCGCCGTGCTGGCCGAGGCGGAACAGGCCCTGGCGCGCGCGGGCCTCGCGGGCAACGAGGAGCAGTTCTTCCGGCTGCTGCGCGACTGGTGCCCGCCGGCCTGACCGAGCCCGGTGCTCCGAGCCGCTGCCGGGGATTCAGGGATGCGGGACGACCACGGCGGTGGTGACCACTTGGTCGCGTACGGCCCACCTGCCGTCGAAGACCTGGAGCCGGCGGTCGCCGACCCGGGGCCCGGGGACGAGGAGTTCGGCACGCAGGGTGCCGTGCGGCTCGTCGCCTGGGCTCGGGTCGAGGGTGATGTCGGCCTCGGAGAAGTCCAGCCAGGTGCGGGTCAGCGGGAACCACGCCTTGTAGACGGACTCCTTGGCGCTGAACAGGATCCGGTCCCAGTGCACACCGGGTCGCCGCGCGGCGAGGCGGTCCAGCCGCTCGGCCTCGGCGGGCAGGAGGATGGAGGCGCCGACGCCGTCCGGGAGCGGCCCGTGCGGTTCGGCGTCGATGCCGAGGGAGGCCAGGTCGCCGGCCCGGGCCAGTGCGGCGGCGCAGTAGCCGTCGCAGTGGGTCATGCTGCCGATCAGGCCGTCCGGCCAGCGCGGGGCACCCCGCTCGCCGCTGAGGACGGGCTGGGCGGGCACGCCGAGTTTCTCCATGGCGCGCCGGGCGCAGCCGCGCACGGCGGCGAACTCGCGGCGGCGCTTGGCCACGGCACGCTCGACGAGCGCTGCCTCCCCGGGGTAGAACGGGGCGTCCCACACCGCGTCGTCACGGTGTGCCTCCACGGCCACGACCGACTCCGGGAGCAGCTCCTCGATCACCGGCTTCGACCTCCATCGGCAGGATGCGGCGCAGCTGTCCCGGCGGCTCCGAGCGCTTGCGCCATTCTCGGGGATAGCCTACGGAGACCTCCTCGAAGCGGACTCCGTCGTGCCAGGTGGTGCGGGGGATGTGCAGATGGCCGTAGACCATGGTCGCGACGTGGAACCGGCGGTACCAGTCGGCGGTCAGCAGGGTGCCGCACCACATGGCGAACTCGGGGTACCGCAGCACCTCGGTGGGATGCCGGTGCAGCGGATAGTGGTTGACCGGTACGACCGGCAGGTCCGCGGGCAGCTCGGCGAGCCTGCGCTCGGTCTCGGCGACCCGTGCCCGGCACCAGGCGTCACGGGTCGGATAGGGATCGGGGTGCAGCAGGTACTCGTCGTTGCAGACGATGCCGGTGCTCTGCGCGTAGGCCAGACCTTCGGCCTTGGTGGCGCAGCCGGGCGGCAGGAACGAGTAGTCGTACAGCAGGAACAGCGGGGCGACGACGACCGGGCCGCCGGGGCCGCGCCACACCGGATAGGGGTCCTCGGGGGTGACGACGCCCAGCTCGCGGCACAGCGCGACCAGGTGCTCGTAGCGGGCGACGCCGCGCAGGGTGACCGGATCCTTCGGGTGCGTCCACAGCTCGTGGTTGCCGGGGGCCCACAGCACCTTGCGGAAACGGCCCGCGAGCTTCTGAAGGGTCCAGCGGATGTCGGCCACCGTCTCGGCGATGTCACCGGCCACGATCAGCCAGTCCTCGTCGCCGGCGGGCCGCATCTCCTCGACCAGGGCGCGGTTCTCCGGATAGGTGATGTGCAGGTCGCTGATGGCCAGCAGCTGCCCGGCCCCGGCCGCAGACTCCACCCTGCACCCCTTCCGATCTTCCTCCGCCGGGGACCACGAGAACACATTCCCGGACACCCCGACAAGGGGCCCCGGCGACCGTGTCGCGGGGCGCGGCGGCGGGTCGGCGCCGCCCTGGGGGACTCCGGCGAGCCTACTGGACGAGTCCCGGAAATCCGTAACATCCGCGTTGCACGCGCGGGCTCTCGAAAGCCGTATGATCGCCCCGACACCATCACCCCAATCTCCCTTTTCTCAGGGGTCCTTTGGCGTCCCTTCCTCCCTCCTGCCCGGGCACGGGCCGCCGAGCCCTGCCCGAAAACCGTGAAAGGCGGCCTGCATGCTCTCTCGCGTACGCGTCTGGCTCAACCGCACGTACGCGGAGAACGTCTTCTTCATGGATCAGCTGCGCAGAAATCCCAGCGATCGCGCGGTGGAGATCCATGCCACGCACGGGGACCCCGACTCCCCCGTCCTGGCCGCCGCCGACACCGCCGACCTGGAGCCGGAGGGCCTGTCCCCGGCCGGTTACGTGGAGTACGCGCTCGACCAGTGCGCCCGACGCGGCATCGACGTGTTCGTGCCCCGGCTGCACCAGGCGGCGATCGTGCGGCACCGCGCGGAGTTCGCCGCGGCCGGTACGGCGCTGCTGGCGCCGACACCCGAGGCGGTGGCCGTCTTCGAGGACAAGGCGACCGCGTACGAGGCGGTCCGCTCGGTGGGCGTCCCGGTGCCGCCGTGGTGGCGGGTGCGTACGGCCGACGAACTCCTCGTGGCCGTGGAGGAGTTGGAGGCGGCCGGGCACAAGCCCTGCTTCAAGCCGGCCGCGGGTGCCGGCGGGGTCGGTTTCCGGGTGATCACCCGCGCCCCGTTCTCGCTCGGCCACCTCGAAGGGTTCCCGAGCCCGTACGTCCAGCTGGACCTCGTCGTCGAGGCGCTGCGGCGGTCCGGGGAACCGGTGGACTGGCTGGTGATGCCGCGCCTGGAGCAGCCCGAGGTGTCGGTCGACTGCCTGACCGGGCCCGACAACCGGCTGCGGCTCGCGGTGGGCCGCACCAAGAACGGCCGCCGCAGGGGTTTCACGCTGGACGAGCGGTGGCTGGAGCCGGCCCGGCTGATCGCGGAGGGCTTCGGGCTGCACCACCTGTCCAACATCCAGTTCCGTATGTTCGGCGACCGGCCCGTGCTGCTGGATGTCAACACGAGGCCCTCCGGGGGCCTGCACCAGGTGTCGCTGTGCGGGGTGAACGTGCCCTGGGCCGCCGTGCAGTTGGCTCTGGGTGAGGATCCCGGGGTGATCGAGCCGCCGTTCCTGGGGCAGGACTACACGGTGGTGGCGGGGCCGCGGTCGCTTCTGCCCGTGCCTGCGGCGCTTCCGCAGCAGAGGGAGGCGGAGACGCCCCTTCCGACGTTGCCTGTGCAGGCGGGTTCGGCGGTGGAGGCCCTGCCGATTTAGGCGGTATGCCGACTGCGGGTACATCGTGGCTTGTCGCGCCCGCGCGGCGGAGCCGGATATCTCATACAGCCCCGCTCCCCTTTGGGGCGCGTCTTCGCTCGTCGGTATGGACCAATCCAGCCAAGTCCCTTGACACCCGCATTGGTCCATACCAAATTCTTCAGCGCACCTCCGCACAGCCGTGCACTCCCGAACACCCCATCCCCACAGGGAGATCGCGTGCGCAATCCACTCGGACGTCACAGACGTCGGCTTCTCGCTCTCCTCGGTTCCGTCGCCCTCGCGGTCGGCGGGGCCATCGCCCTTCCGGGCACCGCTCAGGCGGCCAACATCCTCACCAACCCCGGCTTCGAGTCCGGCGGCCTGTCCCCCTGGACCTGCACCGGCAATCTCGGCTCGGTCGTCTCCTCCCCCGTGCACAGCGGCTCCAAGGCGCTGCAGGGCGCGGTGACCGACAGCGACGACGCGCAGTGCAGCCAGACGGTCGCCGTGCAGCCGAACACGACGTACACCCTCAGCGGCTGGGTACGCGGCAGCTATGTGTACCTGGGCGTGAACGGCGGCGCCTCGACCTGGACGACCTCGCCGACGGCGTACAGCCAGTTGAGCGTGTCCTTCACCACGGGTGCCTCGCAGACCAGCGCCACCATCTATGTCCACGGCTGGTACGCCCAGGGCACCTACTGGGCCGACGACATCGGTCTGGACGGCCCGGGCGGCGGGGGCGGCGGGGACACCCAGGCGCCGACCGCGCCGACGGGCCTGATCTCCACCGGCAAGACCTCGTCCAGCGTTTCGCTGTCGTGGAACGCCGCCACGGACAATGTGGGCGTAACGGGTTACGACATCTACCGTGGCCCGAACCAGGTGCTGACCGTCTCCGGCACATCCGCCACGGTCAGCGGGCTGTCGACCAGCACCTCGTACACCTTCACGGTCAAGGCGCACGACGCGGCCGGGAACGTCTCGGCCGCCTCCAACGCCGTCTCCGTGACCACGGACGCGGGCAGCGGCGGCGGCACCGGGTTCACTCAGGCCGCGCCGTATCTGTACGAGGGCTGGGGCGATCCGCCGAGCCCGGCGACGGTGATGAGCGCGACCGGGATCAAGTGGTTCACGATGGCGTTCGTGCTGGACTCCGGCGGCTGCACCCCGGCCTGGGACGGCAGCCGGCCGCTCACCGGTGGCGCCGACCAGAGCGCGATCAACGCCGTCCGGTCCGCCGGCGGTGACATCGTGCCGTCCTTCGGCGGCTGGCAGGGCAGCAAGCTCGGCGCCAACTGCTCCTCCGCGGCCACGCTCGCGGGAGCCATCCAGAAGGTGATCGACGCCTACGGCCTGAAGGCCGTCGACATGGACATCGAGAACACGGACGAGTTCGAGAACGAGGCCGTGCAGGCGAAGATCCTCACCGCGCTGAAGACGGTCAAGGCGAACAACCCCGGCCTGAAGACCATCGTCACCTTCGGCACCTCGACCACGGGCCCGACCTACTACGGCAACCGGCTGATCGAGCAGGCGCAGTCGCTCGGCGCGAACATCGACGTGTTCACCATCATGCCGTTCGACTTCGGCGGCGGCTCGGACATGTACGGCAACACCGTGAACGCGGCGGAAGGGCTGAAGGCCAAGCTCAAGTCGACGTTCGGGTGGGACGACGCCACCGCGTACTCCCACATCGGCATCTCCGGCATGAACGGCCTGTCCGACCAGCAGGAGAACACGACCACGGCGATCTGGACCCAGATCAGGGACTGGGCCAACAGCCACCACATCGCCCGCCTCGCGTTCTGGTCGGTCAACCGTGACCGGCCGTGCCCGGGCGGCGGGGTGGTGAGCAACTGCTCCGGCATCAGCCAGAACGACTGGCAGTTCACCTCGATCACGGCCGGTTTCACCGGCTGACGGCGACCGGAAGGAGGGCTGGCGCCCGGGCCTCCGCGGCGGGAAGAATCTTGTCCCGCTGCGGGGGCCTCCCCGTGGTTCGGCATGACGGAAATCGGGGGCGGCACAGGCGTGAAGAAGAGGATCGCGGCCGCCTGGTGTCTGTTGCTCCTCCTCGCGCTCGGCCTCGCCGCCTGCGGGGTGCCCGGGGAGAGCAACAAGGGTCCCGAGTCCGTGGGGCAGCGCCCCGGTCAGGCGGACTTGCAGTCCTCGATCGTCGACGACCGCAAGCACCTCTTCGACGGTTCCCTCGCTTACGACCCCTCCGTCTCGGTGTCCGTCGGCGACAGCCTCACCTACGACGTCCGCCTCACCGCGCGGGGCGAGAAGTCCTCGCACGGCACCGCGCAGGCCGCGCTGGTGACCCGGTCGTTCCAGGTGGGCGGGGTGGAGGAGGCCGCTCTGTCGGCCGGCGACTCGGACGTGCGGGTGGTGTCGCTGACCCCCGACGTCAAGCAGGTCATCGCACAGCCCGGGGACCTCGCGGAGTGGCAGTGGAGTGTGTCCGCCGGCGAGCCGGGCGACCACGACCTCGCCCTCACCGTCACCACCTTCCAGGGTGACTCGGATCGTGCCCTGGACACCCTAGCCCCGCCGATCAGCGTCCACCTGAGCGTGCGCGACACCTGGTCGCACCGATTCGCCTCGATGCAGGACGGGTTGTACACGGCGGCGGGCATCGCGGGCGCCCTGGCCGGCGTCTACGCGCTCCGGGCTCCCCTGACCGAGCTCGTACGAGGACGGCGGGAGGCCCGGCAGCAGCCCAGCGAGGACCGGGACGACGGCTACCTGTGAGTGACCGTCGGAATCGGGCCGCCCCGTCGGGAGGCAGTCGGGGTCGTATGCCCATCGGTCAGGCCCTCCGCAGCCGGAGCGTCAGGATCTGGAAGGGGCGGAGGGAAACGGAGACTCCGCCGTCCGTCGACTCCGCGTCTTCCAGCGGACGTTCGAGCAGGTCGGTCACCTGGGCGCCCGCGAGGGGGAAGCCGGTGCGTACGACACCCGTCGCGCGGCCGCCGCGGGACTCGTAGAGGCGGACGACGACGTCGCCGCTCTCGTCGTCGGCCAGCTTCACGGCCTCGACGGTCACGCCCTCGCCGTCCACCGAGACGACCGGCTGCGGCTCGCCCGCCGAATCGGCCACGCGGAGGGGGAGGTTGAGGGCGTACCCCTCGGCCACGGCGTCCGCGATGCTGGCGCCGGGCAGGAGCGAGTAGGTGAGGCGGTGGCGGCCCTGGTCGGCACCCGGGTCCGGGATGCGCGGGGCGCGCACCAGACTGAGGCTGACCCTGGTCGTCGTACCGCCGTCCTCGCGGACGGTGCGGGAGACGTCGTGGCCGTACGTCGAGTCGTTGATGAGCGCGACGCCGTAGCCGGGCTCGCCGAGGTGCACCCAGCGGTGGCCGCAGACCTCGAAACGGGCCGCCTCCCAGCTGGTGTTGGTGTGCGTGGGCCGCTGGATGTGGCCGAACTGGATCTCGGCGGAGGAGTGCGGGGCACGGATGTCGAACGGGAAGCCGGCCTTGAGGAACTTCTCCGCCTCGTGCCAGTCGATGTCCGTCTCGAAGTCGATCCGGGGGCTGCCGGCGCGGAGGGTGATCGTCTGGGTGATCCGCGAGCCCTTGCCGAAGGAGCGGGTGACGCGGATCGAGCCGCGCAGCGGGTCCTGGCCGACGACCTCGATCTGCGAGGCCTCCAGCAGGTCCGTGTAGCGGTTCTTGTAGTGCTTGTCGACGTCCCAGGCGTCCCAGTAGTTCGGGAGGTCCGTGTGCAGGCGCAGCAGGTTGCCCTGACCGGCGAGGACTTCGCGGTCGGCGCGCAGGTCGACCACGGAGGGCAGGGTGCCGTCCTCGGCGACCACCACGCGGACCAGGCCGTTGTCGAGGACCCTTTCGTCGACCGTCACCGGGTGCGGGGGCTCGGCTTCCGTCAGGGGCGCACTGCCGCTCGCGGGCACCTGCACGTACGCCGACGCGCCCGCCGCCGTGCGGATCACCTCGGCACGGTCGAACGGGCTGGTGTTGAAGACCCGGGTCGAGCCGGCGCCCAGCGCGGCCACCGCCTCGGCCGTCAGCTCCTCCAACTCCTGTGCGACGCGGGCGTACTCGGCCTCCGCCTCGCGGTGCACCCAGGCGATGGATGAGCCCGGCAGGATGTCGTGGAACTGGTGCAGCAGCACCGTCTTCCACAGCCGGTCCAGCTTGTCGTACGGGTAGGCGTAGCCCGGCGCGTGCAGCGCGGCGGTCGTCGCCCACAACTCGGCCTCGCGCAGTTTGTGTTCGCTGCGGCGGTTGCCCTGTTTGGTGCGGGCCTGGGAGGTGTACGTGGCGCGGTGCAGCTCCAGGTAGAGCTCGCCGACCCAGACCGGGGCGTCCGGGTACTCCTCGCGGGCCTTGGCGAAGAACGCATCGGGGTGTTCGACGACGACCTTGGGCGAACCTTCCAGGTCGGCGAGCCTGCGCGCCCGTTCCATGATCTCGCGGGTGGGGCCGCCACCGCCGTCGCCCCAGCCGAAGGGAGCGAGAGACCTCGAAGCCGCGCCCTTCTCGGCGTAGTTGCGGACCGCCCGGGCCATCTCCGCGCCGCTGAAGCGGGCGTTGTAGGTGTCGACGGGCGGGAAGTGGGTGAAGATGCGGGTGCCGTCGATGCCCTCCCACCAGAAGGTGTGGTGGGGGAAGGTGTTGGTCTGGTTCCAGGAGATCTTCTGGGTGAGGAACCACTCGTTGCCGGCGAGCTTGGCGAGCTGCGGGTAGGCGGCGTTGTAGCCGAAGGAGTCCGGCAGCCAGACGCCCTTGGTCTCGATACCGAAGTGCTCGATGAAGAACCGCTTGCCGTGGATGAGCTGGCGGGCGATGGCCTCCCCGCCGGGCAGGTTGCCGTCGGACTCGACCCACATGCCGCCGACCGGCGCCCACTGTCCCTTCTTCACGGACTCCTTGATGCGGGCCCAGACGTGCGGGTGGTTGTCGCGCACCCACTCGTACTGCTGGGCCTGCGAGCAGGCGAAGACGAACTCCTCGTACTCGTCGGCCAGGGACGTCACGTTCGAGAACGTCCGGGACGTCTTGCGCTTGGTCTCGCGGATGGGCCACAGCCACGCCGAGTCGATGTGCGCGTGGCCGACGCCGGAGATGACGTGGGCACTGGCGTGGGCGGGCTTGGACAGGACCGGGCGCAGGGCCTCGCGCACGGCGGCGGCGGAGCCGGAGATGTCGTCGAGGTCCAGCAGGTCCAGGGCGCGGTCCAGCGCGTGCGTGATCTCGTGCCGGCGCGGGTCGTGCTCGCCGAGTTCGACCATCAGTTCGCGCAGCACCTGGAGGTCGAGGTCGAGGTGCCAGACCTCCTCGTCGAGGACGGCGAGGTCGGCGCGCCGGAAGCTGTACAGCGGCTTGTGGCCGGCGGTCAGGACATCGCCCAGCGGGGTCGGCGCCGCGAAGTTGTCCGCGAGGATGTCGGGGTTGGAGGCCGCCTCGACCAGGTAGTCGATCTGCTCGCCGCCGGCCGCCGGGTTGGCGATCGGGACGTACTGGTTGAGCGGGTTGACCGCCTTCAGCGGGCGGCCGTCGGGCAGGTGGACCAGGGCCTCGGCCTGGTTGCCCGGCCAGTCGCCGATGAAGCCGAGGTCGATGACCGCCTCGACGCGCCGGCCCGCCCACGCGGCGGGGACCCGGCCGCTCACCCGGAACCAGGTCGTGCCCCAGGGCGGGCCCCACGGGGTGTCCATCGCGAAGGGCTCGTAGGGCGCGGACGCGGCCTCTTCGAAGGAGACCGGCTCGCCCGGCGCCTGCCAGGCCTCGACCGCCATCGGGATGGTGGCCGCGTAGATCGCGGGCTTGATGCGCTGGGTGTGGAGGCGCTCGGCGCGCTCCTCGATCCGGCGGCGTTCGTCGTGCATCAGGGGCCTCCAGGGAGGGAGGGGCGAGCGGGCTGGAAAGCGCTTACCGGTTGGTGATCAACCAAGGTACGCCAGACCGGGATGGACTGCGGTGTAGCCCTCGACCAGACGCCGGGCCACGTTCACGGAGTCGACCAGCGGATGCAGCGCGAACGCCTTCACGGCCGTCTGCCGGGAGCCGGACTCGGCGGCGGCGAGCACCTCACGCTCGACGGCCTTGACCGAGCAGACCAGTCCCGTGGCGTGATCGGGCAGCGGGGCGACGGCGACCGGATGGGCACCGCCCGCGTCGACCTGGCAGGGAACCTCGATCACGGCGTCGCCGTCGAGCACGGACAGCGTGTTCCCGTTGCGCACGTTGAGGATCAGCGTGGTCCGCTCGTCGCGGGCGACGGCCCGCATCAGGGCGAGCGCGACCTGCTCGTAGCCGCCGGACAGGTCCTCGGCCTCGCGCTCACCCGCGCCGGCGCTCTCCCGGTTCTCGGCCATGTAGGTGGCCTCGCGCTCGGCGCGCGTGCGGTCCCACACCTGCAGCGCGGACCGGTCCGGGTGCAGTGCCTCCGTGTAGAACCGGGCCTGCTGGTCGCGCAGGAAGGCACCCCGGGTCTGCCCCGCCTGCTGGTAGGCGCGTACGGCTTCCCGGTTGAAGTAGTAGTAGTGCAGGTACTCGTTGGGGATCGCGCCGAGCGACTGCAGCCAGTCGACGCCGAACAGCCTGCCCTCCTCGAAGGAGCCGAGCCGGGCGGGGTCGGCGAGCAGGCGCGGCAGTTCGTCGTGTCCTGCGACGCGCAGGCCGCGCACCCAGCCGAGGTGGTTGAGGCCGACGTAGTCGACGAAGGCCTCCTTCGGGTCGGCGCCGAGGACGCGGGCGATTCGGCGGCCGAGACCGACGGGCGAGTCGCAGATGCCGATGACACGGTCGCCGAGGTACCGGGACATCGCCTCGGTGACCAGGCCGGCCGGATTGGTGAAGTTGATGACCCATGCGTCCGGGGCGAGGCGGGCCACGCGCCGGGCGATGTCGACGGCGACGGGCACGGTCCGCAGGCCGTAGGCGATGCCGCCCGCGCCGACGGTCTCCTGGCCGAGCACGCCCTCGGCGAGCGCCACCCGCTCGTCGTCCGCCCGGCCCTGAAGGCCGCCGACGCGGATCGCGGAGAAGACGAAGTCCGCGCCGGCGAGCGCCTCGTCGAGGTCGGTGGTCGCGGTCACCCGGGGCGCGTCGGGGACGCCGGCGGCCTGTTCGTCCAGTACCCGGCGTACTGCGTGCAACCGGCGCTCGTCCAGGTCGTGCAGGACGACCTCGGTGACCCGCTCCTCGGCGTGGTCGGTCAGCAGTGCACCGTGGACGAGCGGCACCCGGAACCCGCCGCCGCCCAGAATCGTCAGCTTCACGTCTGCGTCCTTCCCCGAACTTGCGCCACGACCACCTCGGCCCCGGCCCCTGGTGGGCGGACCGGGCGGTGGCCGGGTCCACCGGCATCCCATCATTTCCGGGCGCGCGGACCACTGGGCGGCCACCGAGTCCACGCCGGGCCTTCAGGACGGCTTCATCCGGGGGTCCTGGGACCACGGAATCCTCGGCGCGTGAGCGAGGGAAGACCGGCCGGGCACGCGGCTGCCGGGCACTACGACAACGGTGTCACCCCACCCGGCTGCCGCCGGGCGTACGGCGGCGACCACGAGAGCCCCGGCACCGCGGACGGGGTGGACGAGGCCGAAGGGGCCGAAGTGGTGGTCTTCCCCGGCCGCGGCGACCGCATTCCGCTACCGGACCCGCACCATCGTCGGGAGCTCGTGGCACCGGTCCGGATCCGGTGCTACCGGCACGAGGGGATCGTCGTCGCCAACCACCGGCGCTTCCCGGGTCTTGCCGGGCTGACGGCGACCTGGGAACTGGCGCCCGCCGACGGCCCCACCCTGACCGCTCCGGCCCCGTTGCCCGATCTGCGGCCCGGCGAGACCGCGGCCGTACCGCTGCCCTTCACCCTGCCGAAGGGCGGCGGTGAGGCGTGGCTGACGCTGCGGGTGGTGACGGCCGAGGACGAGCCGTCGGCGCCGCGTGGCACCGAGGTGTGCGCGCCACGCATCCGGCTGCGGGCGGTGCCGACGGCTCGTCCTCGTACGGAGGGTCCGGCCGGTGCCCCGCGAGCCCTTCGTTCCGTGGCCACCTGACCCTACCCCCTCGTCCACCCCTGTCCCCCCCTCATCCGCCCCCTCGTTCCCCCTGCCCTCCCGTCCCGTCACCCTCCCGGAGCACCCATGTGTACGTCGCACGACCACAACCAGGGCGAGGCCGTGCAGGCCGGTGCCGGAAGACGTGGTTTTCTCAGGGCCACCGCGCTGCTCGGCGCCGCCGCCGCGGCCGGGGTCGCCGTCCCGGCCGGCGCCGAGGCGGCCGAGCGGAGCGGCTGGCGGCCGGACTCGGACAGCCGCCGGTTCACGCTCGCGGTGATGCCCGACACCCAGTACCTGTTCGACGGCCCGAGCATCTACCCGGCGCCCCTCGAAGCCTCGTTGCGCTATCTCCTGGAGCACGGCAAGGACGACAACATCGTCTTCCTGAGCCACCTCGGGGACCTGACCCAGAACGGTGCCGCGGACGAGTTCGCCGTGATCGGGGAGGCGTTCGGGGTCCTCGACCGTCGGGGGGTCGGCTACAGCGTGCTGGCCGGCAACCACGACATCAGGTCGTCGACGGACGACCAGCGCGGCTCCACGCCGTACCTGGACGCCTTCGGGCCGCAGCGCTTCCGGGACAAGCCGACGTTCGGGGGCGCTTCACCGGACGGCTACAACACCTTCCACTTGTTCCGGGCCGCCGGCCGCGAGTGGATGGTGCTCGCGCTGGACTGGCGGCTGTCGGCGCAGGGAAACGCCTGGGCGAAGGAGGTGCTCGCCCGGCACCCGAGCACGCCGGTCGTGCTCACCACGCATGAACTGGTCGTCGCTGACGAGCAGTTGTCGGCGTACGGGCAGCAGCTGTGGGACCAGCTGATCGAGGACCACGACCAGATCTTTCTGACCCTGAACGGCCACTACTGGCCCGCGGGCCGCGCGACCCGCAAGAACGCGGCCGGCAACGAGGTGCATCTGCACCTCACCAACTACCAGAACCGCTACTTCGGCGGCGCGGCGATGATCCGCCTCTACCACTTCGACCTGGGCCGCAACGTCATCGACGTGGAGACGGTCTCGCCGTGGATCCTCGGCCGGGCGAAGCAGGGGCTCAACGAGCTGGAGCGGCAGGAGATCGAGCTCAGCGGCGACGCGGACCGCTTCTCGGTCGAGATCGACTTCGCCGCCCGCTTCTCCGGCTTCGACCCGGTGCCGGCCCGCCCGGCCCGGCCGGTGTCGAGGATGCTGATACCGGGCACGGTCGCCTACTGGCGCTTCGAGTCGCCCGTTACCGGCACCGTCCGCGACCTGTCCGGCCGGGGCAACGACCTCACCGTGGTCTCGGTGGGCGGCGGCACACTGGGCTGGTCGGCGGACCACCACCCCGACCAGCCCGGCCACGGCAGCCTGGAGTTCCAGGGGTACAAGTCGCCGCTGAAGGGCGCGTATCTGCGCACCGTCGACTCCGCGCCGCTCAACTCGGCCACTTTCGAGAACGGTTACACGATCGAGGCCTTCTACTGGCTGCCCGCCGACTGGGACACCTCGCACAACGCCTGGTCCGGGCTGGTGAGCCGCACCGGCCGCAACGGCTCGGTGGGCACGGTCACGGACGACCCGGACGAACCGCTGGCCACGCTGTCCCTGTCCGACGGCCCTGGCCCGCAGTGGGCGGTCCACCCGCTCAACCAGCGGCAGCTGGCCACCAACTGGGGCGACGAGACCGCCCGGGAGACCTGGTGGCACCTGGCCGTGGTCAACGACGGTCAGCACACGATCATGTACGTCCAGGGCTGCCCGGTGGCGCGCAACCCGCACGCCCCGGCGATCGGCATCGCCTCGTCCGGGCGCCCCTGGCTGCTCGGCGGCTACGAGTACGCGGACAGGATCGACCAGATCCTGCACGGACGCCTCGGCGACGTCCGGATCGTCTCCCGGGCGCTGCCCGTCACCTCCTTCATGACGCGCTGACCCCGCCGGAGGACCTGTGACCGGCGTGACCGAGCAGCCGCTGCCCGCCTGGGCCGACGGCGTCGGCTACGATCCGGGCCACGACGTACGGCGACAGGGTGGGGTGTCCGTGAGCGAGCGGTCCGCGGCCGACCGGCTGCTGGCCGTGCTCGCCGCGTTCGACCACGAGCACCCCGCCCTGTCCCTGACGGACATCGGCCGCCGGGCCGGGCTCAGCCTGACCACCGCGCACCGGCTGGCGGGCGCCCTGACCGCGTGGGGCGCACTGGAGCGCGACGCGTCCGGGGTCTACCACGTGGGGCTGCGGCTGTGGGAGGTGGCCGCGCTCGCGCCGCGCGGCCTGGGCCTCAGGCAGCTGGCGCTGCCGTACCTGGAGGACCTGTACGAAGCGACGCACGAGAACGTGCAGTTGGCCGTGCGGGACGGCGCGGAGGTCGTCTACATCGAGTGGCTGTCGGGCCGTTCGGCGGTGGGCGTGCACATCCGGGTCGGCGCGCGCTGGCCGCTGCACGCCACCGGCGTCGGGCTCGCCCTCCTCGCCCACGCGGACCCGGACGTGCAGGAGGAGTACTGCGCCGGGCCGCTGGCCGCCTTCACGCCGTACACCATCAACGATCCGGTGCGGCTGCGCCGTACGCTCGCCGAAGTGCGACGCTCAGGCGTGGCGGTGAGTGAGCGTCAGGTGACGGAGGACGCGCTGTCGGTGGCGGCGGCGGTGTGCGGGCCGGGCGGGGAGGTGGTGGCGGCCGTGTCGGTGGTGGTGCCCCGGGCGGGCGCCCAGGTGCCGGCCCTGGCTCCTGCGGTACGGCTGGCGGCCCGGGGGATCTCACGGGCGCTGGGCTGGCGGCCGGGGCGGCGCGAGCGGTGACCCGGCAGGCGCTGCTCGGCGAACCGGTACGCGGTGGGGAAGCAGCGCTCGAAGAACGCCGCTCTGCCGATGTGGTCGTCCCGGCCTGTCTCCTCACGGGAATCAGCGCGGTCTGAGCCGGTACGGGCGGCTTCACCCCCTGAACTCCCCTGCGTACCAACGACTTTCCTTGCTTCACATCTTGACGACCGCAGGGGTGGGGAGCACATTGGCGACACCTTGAGAGCGCTCTCAGGCTTCAGTATGGGAGCGCTCTCACGACACCTCGCACACTCCCCGTACCTACCGAGAGGCCCCCATGAGCGATTCCTCCGGCATACCCAGACCCCGCCCCCTGCGGCGTGCGCTGGTCGCAGCCGTCGCCACGCTCGGCCTGGCGGTGGCGGTCGCCACGGCCGCCACCGCCCCCGCCGGCGCCACCGCCCCCAGCCCGCCCTCCGGCTGGACCCAGGTCTTCGCGGACGACTTCAACGGCGCGGCGGGCTCCGGTGTCAACACGGCCAACTGGCAGTACGACACCGGGACTTCGTACCCGGGCGGTGCCGCGAACTGGGGCACCGGCGAGGTCGAGACGATGACCTCCAGCGCGAACAACGTGGCACTGGACGGCAACGGCGACCTGCTCATCACCCCGCGCCGCGACGCCTCCGGCAACTGGACCTCCGGCCGGATCGAGACCACCCGGACCGACTTCCAGCCCCCGGCCGGCGGCAAGCTGCGCGTGGAGGCCCGCATCCAGATGCCCAATGTGACCGGGGACGCGGCCGCAGGCTACTGGCCCGCCTTCTGGATGCTGGGCGCGCCCTACCGCGGCAACTACCAGAACTGGCCGAGCGTCGGCGAGCTGGACGTCATGGAGAACGTCCAGGGCCTGAACAAGACCTGGGCCACCATGCACTGCGGCACCAACCCGGGCGGCCCCTGCAACGAGACCACGGGCCTCGGCAACTCGACGGCGTGCCCCAACACCACCTGCCAGTCGGGCTTCCACACCTACACCATGGAGTGGGACCGCTCGGTGAGCCCGGAGGCGATCCGCTTCTACGTCGACGGCGTCAACTACCAGACGGTCACGGCGAACCAGATGGACGCGACCACCTGGGCCAACGCCACGAACCACGGCTTCTTCGTCATCCTGAACGTGGCGATGGGCGGCGGCTTCCCCGGGGCCTTCGGCGGCGGCCCGACCGGCGCCACGGAGCCGGGCCACCCGATGGTCGTCGACTACGTGCAGGTCCTGCAGTCCTCGGGCAGCGGCGGCGGCACCACTCCCCCGCCGCCCGGCAACCGCGACGCCTACAGCGCCGTCCAGGCCGAGTCCTACGACAGCCAGTCCGGCATCAGCACCGAGACCACGACCGACACCGGCGGCGGCCAGGACATCGGCTGGATCGCGAACGGCGACTGGGCGCTGTACAAGGGCGTGAACTTCGGCTCCACGGCGGCCACCCAGTTCTACGCCCGGGTGGCGAGCGGCGCGGCCGACGGCGTCAGCGGACTGGTCGAGGTGCGCCTGGACAGCCGCGGCAATCCGCCCATCGGCAGCTTCGCCGTCGGCAACACCGGGGGCTGGCAGACGTGGAGGACGGTTCCGGCCAACATCAGCTCGGTGACCGGAACGCACGATGTCTATCTGACCTTCACCAGCGGCCAGCCGTCCGACTTCGTCAACGTCAACTGGTTCGACTTCGGGCACTGATCAGCCGACGACAGGGGGTTGGCCCGCATCCATGGGTCAACCCCCGCCTCGTCATGTAGGGGGGCGGTCAGCTCGCGGACGACTCGTGCGTCACCGCAGTTCCGCCCGGAACGCGACCGGCGTCTGCCCGGTGTGCAGATGGAAGAACTTGGTGAAGTTCGCCGCGTCGGGGAAGCCCACGGCCGCCCCGACGCGGCCGATCGGCAGGTCGGTGTGGGCGAGGAGGCGCTTGGCCTCCAGGACGACGCGTTTGTCGATGAAGCCCTTGGGCGTCTCACCGGTGGCGGCGCGGACGGCGCGGACCAGGGTGCGGCGGGAGTAGCCGAGGGCGTCGGCGTAGGCACTGACGCTGTGATTGGTGGCGAAGCCCTGCTCCACGGCGTCCCGGAAGCGGGTGAAGGTGCTGTCCGTGTGCTGCCGGTCGGCCTCGGCGGAGCTGGCCGCGAGGTGCGCGAGGCGCAGCAGGAACGCGGTGAGGGTGTGGCGGAGGACGGCCGTGTGCAGGCTCAGCGGGAGCGTCGCGGTGTCCTCGTACTCGCGGCGCAGCTGGTCGAGGGACGCCTGGAGCGCGGCGAGCCGGTCCGGGTCCGGGTGCAGCAGCGGCGGCAGGTCGTAGCGGTACAGGCCGGTGGACTCGACGATGGCGCGCGGCAGGAAGCCGGGCTGCATGGTCAGGACGGTTCCGCGGTACACGGCGTCGCGGGAGAGGCGGTGGACCTGTCCGGGGCGGATCCACAGCAGGTCGCCGGCGCCGGCCTCGTACTCGGCGAAGTCGATCATGTGCCGTACGGGGCCGGCGGTGAACAGCATGATGACGTGGAAGTCGATGCGGTGGACGCGGTGCAGGGGGGCGTCGGCGTGCCAGGTGCGGTCGGTGCCCATGGGGCCGACCTGCATGCCGACGCCGCCCACGGCCAGTTCGGCCGGGAAAGGGAAAGTTCTGATGCCGTCGCCGTCGGCTTGGGATCTTCTGTCAGCCATGTCCTTTTCGTGCCGTCCCTGTCGCGCGATCACTGTCCCAGATTCACCACAGGCTGACACACCCCGACCTTTCCTCGAAAAAGTCATACTTTTAAGTTTGAACGCGTCAGGTCAGCAATCCCGCACTGAACGAGGACTTCTTGAAGATGACCACGCAGACTTCCGACGGCTTCGAGTGGACCGACCTCGACCGGCGTGCGGTGGACACCGCCCGTCTGCTGGCGGCCGATGCGGTGCAGAAGGTGGGGAACGGGCACCCGGGCACGGCGATGAGCCTGGCACCTGCCGCGTACACGATCTTTCAGAAGGTGATGCGTCACGATCCCGCCGACCCCGAGTGGACCGGCCGGGATCGTTTCGTCCTGTCCCCCGGGCACACCTCGCTGACCCTGTACACCCAGCTGTTCCTCTCCGGGTACGAGCTGGAGCTGGACGACCTGAAGGCGTTCCGCACGCACGGCTCCAAGACCCCCGGTCACCCCGAGTACGGCCACACCGCCGGCGTCGAGACCACCACCGGCCCGCTCGGCCAGGGCGTCGCCAACGCGGTCGGCATGGCGATGGCGGCCCGCTACGAGCGCGGCCTGTTCGACGCGGACGCCCCCGCGGGCACCTCCCCCTTCGACCACACCATCTGGGCGATCGTCTCCGACGGCGACCTGGAGGAGGGCGTCTCCGCCGAGGCATCCTCGTTCGCCGGCCACCAGAAGCTCGGCAACCTGGTCTTCCTCTACGACGACAACCACATCTCCATCGAGGGCGACACCGCGACCGCCTTCTCCGAGGACGTGCTGGGGCGGTACGAGGCCTACGGCTGGCACACCCAGCGCGTCGCGCCCACCGCCGACGGCGACATCGACGTTCCCGCCCTGTACGCGGCGCTGAAGGCCGCGCAGGCCGAGACCGAGCGGCCCTCGATCATCGCGATGCGCACGATCATCGCCTGGCCCGCCCCGACCGCGCAGAACACCGAGGCCTCCCACGGCTCCGCGCTCGGCGAGGAGGAGATCGCCGCCACCAAGCGCGTGCTCGGCTTCGACCCGGAGCAGACCTTCCAGGTCGAGGACGAGGTCCTGAAGCACACCCGGCGGGCCCTGGACCGCGGCGCCGAGGCGCACGCGGCCTGGGACAAGCGGATCGCCGAGTGGCGTGCGGCCCAGCCGGAGCGGGCGGCCCTCTTCGACCGGATCGCCAAGGGCGAGCTGCCCGACGGCTGGGAGCAGAGCATCCCGGTCTTCGAGGAGGGCAAGTCCGTCGCCACCCGCGCCGCCTCCGGCAAGGTGCTGCAGGCGCTCGGCCCGGTGATCCCCGAGCTGTGGGGCGGCTCCGCCGACCTCGCCGGCTCCAACAACACCACCATCGACAAGACCAGCTCCTTCCTGCCGAAGGGCAACCCGCTGCCCGAGGCCGACCCGTACGGCCGTACCGTCCACTTCGGCATCCGCGAGTTCTCCATGGCCGCGGAAATGAACGGCATCGCCCTGCACGGCAACACCCGGATCTACGGCGGCACCTTCCTGGTGTTCTCCGACTACATGCGCAACGCCGTGCGCATGTCGGCGCTGATGCAGCTGCCGGTGACGTACGTGTGGACGCACGACTCCATCGGCCTCGGCGAGGACGGCCCCACCCACCAGCCGGTCGAGCACCTGGCCTCGCTGCGCGCCATCCCGGGCCTGAACGTCGTCCGCCCGGCCGACGCCAACGAGACCGCGGTGGCCTGGGCCGAGATCCTGAAGAGGCACGCCGTGAACCCCGCCCCGCACGGGCTCGCGCTCACCCGCCAGGGCGTGCCGGTGTACGCGCCGAACGAGGACGCGGCCAAGGGCGGCTATGTGCTGCGCGAGTCCTCGACGCAGGTCCCGGAGGTGATCATCATCGCGACGGGCTCCGAGGTGCAGCTGGCCGTGACCGCGCGTGAGCAGCTGGAGGCCGAGGGCATCGGCACGCGCGTGGTGTCGATGCCGTCCGTGGAGTGGTTCGAGGAGCAGCCGCGCGCCTACCGCGAGCGGGTGCTGCCGCCGGCCGTCAAGGCCCGGGTCGCCGTGGAGGCCGGGATCGGTCTGACCTGGTACCGGTACGTGGGCGACGCGGGACGGATCGTCTCCCTCGAGCACTTCGGCGCCTCCGCGGACGCGAAGACCCTGTTCACCGAGTTCGGCTTCACCCCTGAGAACGTCGCCGCGGCGGCCCGCGAGTCGCTCGCCGCCGCGCGCGCCTGACACCGACGCCCGATACGACCCGAAAGAAGAATGATCACTGTGACCGAAGCAATCGCGACCCCGGGAGCCCTCAAGCGCCTCGCCGAGGAGGGCGTGTCGATCTGGCTCGACGACCTGTCGCGGAAGCGGATCACCTCGGGCAGCCTCGCCGAGCTGGTGGCGAGCGGCAGCGCCGTCGGTGTCACGACGAACCCCTCGATCTTCCAGGCCGCCATCGGCTCCGGCGAGGGCTACGAGGAGCAGCTCACCGACCTCGCCGTACGCGGTGTGACGGTGGACGAGGCGGTGCGGATGATGACGACCGCCGACGTGCGCGACGCCGCCGACATCCTGCGTGACGTGTACGACGCCTCCGGCGGCCGGGACGGCCGGGTCTCCATCGAGGTCGACCCGCGCCTGGCGCACGACACGGCGGCGACCGTCGCCGAGGCCAAGCAGCTCTTCTGGCTGGTCGACCGCCCCAACGTGATGATCAAGATCCCGGCGACCAGGGCGGGCCTGCCGGCCATCACCGAGGTCATCGGGCTCGGCATCAGCGTCAACGTGACGCTGATCTTCTCCCTTGAGCGCTACCGCGAGGTCATGGCCGCCTATCTGGCCGGCCTGGAGAAGGCCCGCGAGCGCGGCATCGAGCTGGCCACGATCCACTCGGTGGCGTCCTTCTTCGTCTCCCGTGTGGACACCGAGATCGACAAGCGGCTGACCGCCCTCGGCACCGACGACGCCCTCGCCCTCAAGGGACGCGCGGCCCTGGCCAACGCCCGGCTGGCCTACGAGGCGTACGAGGAGGTCTTCGCCTCCGCCCGCTGGGTCGCGCTCGCCGGGGACAGGGCCAACAGGCAGCGTCCGCTGTGGGCCTCCACGGGTGTGAAGGACCCCGCCTACAAGGACACCCTGTACGTGGACGAGCTGGTCGCGCCGGGCACGGTCAACACCATGCCGGAGGCCACCTTGAACGCCGTCGCCGGCCACGGCGAGATCACCGGCGACACGGTGACCGGCGGCTACGCACAGGCCCACGCCGACCTGGCCGCCGTGGAGCGGCTCGGCATCTCCTACGACGAGGTCGTCCAGCAGCTGGAGGACGAGGGCGTCGCCAAGTTCGAGGCGGCCTGGCAGGAACTGCTGGACGCCGTGGCGACGTCCCTGAACAGCAAGGGAGTTGACGCCCGATGACCGAGAAAGCCCCCGCCGCCGAGGCGCCCGCAGCGCAGGCGCCCGCACCCGAGGCGGTGCAGGTCCCGGTGGCTCCGGCCGCCGACTGGGAGAACCCGCTGCGGGACGCCCGCGACCGCCGGCTCCCCCGCATCGCCGGCCCGTCCGGGCTGGTCATCTTCGGGGTGACCGGTGACCTGTCCCGCAAGAAGCTGATGCCGGCCGTGTACGACCTCGCCAACCGCGGTCTGCTGCCGCCGGGCTTCTCACTCGTCGGGTTCGCCCGCCGGGAGTGGGAGGACCAGGACTTCGCGCAGCTCGTGCACGACGCCGTGAAGGAGCACGCCCGCACCCCGTTCCGCGAGGAGGTGTGGCAGCAGCTCGCCGAGGGCATGCGGTTCATCCCCGGCGACTTCGACGACGACACCGCCTTCAAGCAGCTGAAGGACGCCGTGGAGGAGCTGGACGCCTCCCGCGGCACCGGCGGCAACTTCGCGTTCTACCTCTCGGTGCCGCCGAAGTTCTTCCCGAAGGTCGTGCAGCAGCTGAAGAAGCACGGCCTGGCGAACCCGACCAAGGGTTCCTGGCGGCGCGCGGTCATCGAGAAGCCGTTCGGCCACGACCTGGCCAGCGCCCGCGAGCTGAACGCGATCGTGCACGATGTGTTCGAGCCGGACCAGGTGTTCCGCATCGACCACTACCTCGGCAAGGAGACCGTCCAGAACATCCTGGCGCTGCGCTTCGCCAACCAGATGTACGAGCCGATCTGGAACCGCAGCTACGTCGACCACGTGCAGATCACGATGGCCGAGGACATCGGCATCGGCGGCCGGGCCGGCTACTACGACGGCATCGGCGCCGCCCGTGACGTCATCCAGAACCACCTGCTGCAGCTGATGGCGCTGACCGCCATGGAGGAGCCGATCGCGTTCGACGCGGAGGCGCTGCTCACCGAGAAGCTGAAGGTGCTGAAGTCGGTGCGGCTGCCCGAGGACCTCGGCGGGCACACCGTGCGGGCACAGTACGCGGGCGGCTGGCAGGGCGGCGAGAAGGTCGTCGGCTACCTCGAGGAGGAGGGCATCGACCCGCAGTCGAAGACCGACACCTTCGCCGCGATCAAGCTGGGCATCGACAACCGCCGCTGGGCGGGCGTCCCCTTCTACCTGCGCACCGGCAAGCGGCTGGGCCGCCGGGTCACCGAGATCGCGGTGGTCTTCAAGCGGGCCCCGCACTCCCCCTTCGACTCCACCGCCACCGAGGAGCTCGGGCAGAACGCGATCGTCATCCGCGTCCAGCCCGACGAGGGCATGACCGTGCGGTTCGGCTCCAAGGTGCCGGGCACCTCGATGGAGATCCGGGACGTGTCGATGGACTTCGCCTACGGCGAGTCGTTCACCGAGTCCAGCCCGGAGGCGTACGAGCGGCTCATCCTGGACGTGCTGCTCGGCGACGCGAATTTGTTCCCCCGTCACCAGGAAGTGGAAGAGTCCTGGAAGATCCTCGACCCGATCGAGGAGTACTGGGCGGCACACGGGCGGCCGGCGCAGTACGCGTCGGGCAGCTGGGGACCGAGGGAAGCGGACGAGATGCTCGCACGAGACGGACGGAGCTGGCGCAGGCCATGAAGATCGACCTGACCGACACCACGGCAAGCAAGATCAACAAGGCGCTGGTGCAAGGCCGCCGCGCCATCGGCACCCCGGCCGTGGGCATGGTCCTGACGATGGTCATCGTCACGGACGAGGAGAACGCCTACGACTCGATCAAGGCCGCGGAGGACGCCTCGCACGAGCACCCCATGCGGACCCTGGTCGTCATCAAGCGGCATGTCCGCACCCTGCGCGACCGCACCCACTCGCGGCTGGACGCCGAGGTCCGGGTCGGCTCCGAGGCCGGCACCGGTGAGACGGTCGTGCTGCGCACCTACGGCGAGGTGTCCGACCACGCCGACTCGGTCGTGCTGCCGCTGCTGCTGCCGGACGCGCCCGTCGTCGTGTGGTGGCCGGTGGACGCCCCCGACGCCCCGTCCGAGGACCCGCTCGGTGCGCTCGCGCAGCGCCGGATCACCGACCTGTACGCGTTCGAGCGGCCGATGGAGGTCCTGGACACCCGCGCCCGCAACTACGCCCCCGGCGACACCGACCTCGCCTGGACCCGCCTCACCCTTTGGCGGTCGATGCTGGCCGCCGCCCTGGACCAGGCCCGCGCGCGGATCACGTCGGCGGCCGTCGAGGCGGAGGCCAACAACCCCAGCGCCGAGCTGCTGGCCCGCTGGCTGGAGGCCCGCCTACAGGTGTCCGTGGACCGCGTGGTCACCGCCGGACCGGTCGTCACCGCCGTACGGCTGGGCACCCAGAACGGCGAGATCCGCATCGACCGCCCCGAGGGCCCCCTCGCCACGCTGTCCCTGCCCGGCCAGCCGCCGCGCACCCTGGCCCTGAAGGTCCGCCCCACCTCCGAACTCATCGCCGAGGAACTGCGCCGCCTCGACGCCGACGAGATGTACGCCATCGCCCTCAAGGGCGAGGCCGCCAAGGAGAACGCCTGAGATGGCAGAGTCCGAGTTTCCGAAGCTCAGCAACCGGCCCGAGTGGACGGCCCTGGCCGACCACCGCGCCGAGGGGCAGCCGCACCTGCGCGAGCTGTTCGCGGCGGACCCCGGCCGCGCCGAGCGGTACGTCGTACGGGTCGGCGACCTGTACATCGACTACAGCAAGCACCTGATCACCGACGAGACCCTGGCCCTCCTCCAGGAACTCGCCACCGCCACCGGTGTGTTCACGCTGCGGGACGCCATGTTCCGCGGCGAGAAGATCAACGTCACCGAGAACCGGGCCGTCCTGCACACCGCGCTGCGCGCCCCGCGGGACGCGGCGATCGAGGTCGACGGCGAGAACGTCGTCCCGAAGGTGCACGCCGTCCTCGACAAGATGGCCGGCTTCGCCGCCAAGGTCCGCTCCGGCGAGTGGACCGGCCACACCGGCAGGCGCATCAGGAACGTCGTCAACATCGGCATCGGCGGCTCCGACCTCGGCCCGGCGATGGCGTACGAAGTGCTGCGCCCGTACACCGCACGGGAGTTGACGTTCCGGTTCGTCTCGAACGTCGACGGCGCCGACCTGCACGAGGCCACCCGAGACCTGGACCCGGCGGAGACCCTGTTCATCGTCGCGTCCAAGACGTTCACCACGATCGAGACGATCACCAACGCCACCTCGGCGCGCTCCTGGCTGCTGAACGCCTTCGACGGCGACGAGAAGGCCGTCGCCCGGCACTTCGTGGCGCTGTCCACGAACGCCGAGAAGGTCACCGAGTTCGGCATCGACCCGGACAACATGTTCGAGTTCTGGGACTGGGTCGGCGGCCGCTACTCGTACGACTCGGCGATCGGCCTGTCCCTGATGATCGCGATCGGACCCGACCGGTTCCGCGAGATGCTCGACGGCTTCCGGCTGGTCGACGACCATTTCCGCACCGCACCCGCCGAGGCCAACGCCCCGCTGATCCTGGGTCTGCTGGGCATCTGGTACGGCAACTTCTACGACGCCCAGTCGCACGCCGTCCTGCCGTACAGCCACTACCTGTCGAAGTTCACCGCCTACCTCCAGCAGCTGGACATGGAGTCCAACGGCAAGTCGGTGCAGCGGGACGGCCGGCCGGTGGAGTGGCAGACCGGGCCGGTGGTGTGGGGCACGCCGGGCACCAACGGGCAGCACGCCTACTACCAGTTGATCCACCAGGGCACCAAGCTGATCCCGGCGGACTTCATCGGCTTCGCCCGGCCGGTCGACGAGCTGAGCGGTGAACTCAAGGCCCAGCACGACCTGTTGATGGCCAACTTCTTCGCCCAGACCCAGGCGCTGGCCTTCGGCAAGAGTGCCGAGGAGGTCCGCGCGGAGGGCGTGCCGGACGAGCAGGTCACGCACCGCACCTTCCGCGGCGACCACCCCACCACCACGATCCTCGCAGGCTCGCTGACCCCGTCCGTGCTCGGCCAGCTGATCGCCCTCTACGAGCACAAGGTGTTCGTGCAGGGCGCGGTGTGGAACATCGACTCCTTCGACCAGTGGGGCGTGGAGCTGGGCAAGGTCCTCGCCAAGCGCGTCGAGCCCGCCCTCACCGAGGGCGCCGACGTCCCCGGTCTCGACCCGTCCACCAAGGCCCTCGTCGCCGCCTACCGCACGCTCAAGAACGCATCGGAAGTGAACTGATATGCAGCTCGGTCTCATCGGTCTCGGCAAGATGGGTGGCAACATGCGCCAGCGGATCCGCCGCGCCGGCCACACCGTCATCGGCTACGACCGCAATCCCGAGGTCTCCGACGTCAAGTCCCTCGCCGAACTGGTCGAGAAGCTGGACGCGCCCCGCCATGTGTGGGTGATGGTCCCGGCCGGCACCGCCACGCAGACCGTCATCGACGAGCTCGGCGACCTGCTGGAGCCCGGCGACACGGTGATCGACGGCGGCAACTCCCGCTGGACGGACGACGAGAAGCACGCCGCCGCCCTCGGCATCAAGGGCATCGGCTTCGTCGACGCCGGTGTCTCCGGCGGTGTGTGGGGCCTGGAGAACGGCTACGCGCTCATGGTCGGCGGCGACAAGCAGCACGTGGAGCCGCTGGAGCCGATCTTCGAGGCGCTCAAGCCGGAGGGCCCGTACGGCTATGTCCACGCGGGCCGGGTCGGCGCCGGGCACTTCTCCAAGATGGTCCACAACGGCATCGAGTACGCCATGATGCAGGCCTACGCCGAGGGCTGGGAGCTGCTGGAGAAGGTGCACTCGGTGGAGAACGTGCGCGAGGTCTTCCGCTCCTGGCAGGAGGGCACCGTCATCCGTTCCTGGCTGCTGGACCTCGCGGTCAACGCCCTGGACGAGGACGAGCACCTGGAGAAGCTGCGCGGCTACGCGGAGGACTCCGGCGAGGGCCGCTGGACCGTCGAGGCGGCCATCGACAACGCCGTACCGCTGCCCGCGATCACCGCCTCCCTGTTCGCCCGGTTCGCCTCCCGGCAGGACGACTCGCCGCAGATGAAGATGATCGCGGCGCTGCGCAACCAGTTCGGCGGCCACGCGGTCGAGAAGAAGGACTGACCGCCGTGGGGGACCTCCTGCTGGTCCGCCACGGTGAGACGGAGTGGAGCCGGTCGGGACAGCACACCAGCTGGACCGACCTGCCCCTGACCGAGGACGGCGAGCGACAGGCCAAGTCCCTCGCCCCGCTCCTCACCGGCCGGACCTACGCCCTGGCGCTCGCCAGCCCGCTGGACCGCGCGCTGCGCACCGCCGAACTCGCGGGCCTGACCGGGGTCGTGCCCGACCCCGGTCTGCACGAGTGGGACTACGGCGGCTACGAGGGTGTCACCACCGTCGACATCCACCGGACGCGCCCCGACTGGGACCTGTGGACCGACGGTGTGCCGCCGGGCCCCGAGGGGCACCCGGGCGAGTCGCCCGAGCAGGTCGGCGCACGCGCCGACCGGGTGCTGGCCCGGCTGTCCCCGGCCCTGGCGGAGGGGGACGTGGTCCTCGTCGCCCACGCCCACTTCCTGCGGGTGCTCACCGCCCGCCGGCTGGGCCTGCCGCCCGCCGAGGGCCGGCTGTTCCAGCTGGCCACCGGCACGGTCAGCCGGCTGTCCACCGAGCACGGGCGGCCCGTGATCGCCGAGTGGAACAGACGGCCGTAACGGCTCTTCGTCCGCACGTCCCGTCGTCCGCGGCCCGGTTCACCTCTGGTGGGCCGGGCCGCAGTCGTAGAGGAGATGCGTCGCGTCCAGGGAGCCGTACGCGGCGGCCGGGACGTGGGTGCAGTGCCCCACGGTCCATCGCTCCAGCCGGCCGACGAGGGTGCTCGGCCGGTGCCGGCGGGCGGCCCTGGCGTCGCTGCCGGGCAGCAGGAGGTAACGCAGCCGGCCGGAGTCGATCAGCTGGTGGAAGCGGGCGGCCGAGGGGGACGGGACCCTTCCGGTGAAGCCGCCCATCGGCAGGATGCGCGCGTTGGCCGAGATGACATAGGGCGCGGCCGCCCACCAGCCGGGGACTGCGGCCAGGTACTCGGCGCCGGCCCGGTGCGCGGTGAGGTAGGCCAGCAGCTGCCGCTGGGCGGGGGTGAGCTTCGCGAGCGGGTTGCCCTGCCGGTGGTTGGTGGGGCCGACGCGGGCGAGGGAACCGGGCTGGTTGTAGCGCAACGACATCGCCGACGCCGACCAGGCGGCGGGCACGAGCAGGGCCGCGGCCAGGCCCAGGGCCAGGCCGGAGCTGACGGCACGCGGACGGCGGCGCAGCGCCGTCAGCACCAGCGCGACGACGGCGAGGGCGGTCGCGGTCGGAGCCGACCACGGGAGGAAGTGCGGGTACCACAGGGTCAGCGCCACGCACCAGGCGGCGTTCCCGGCCAGCGCCGCCGGCAGCACCCAGGCCCGTCGGCCGCCCCGCAGTCCCGCCCGCCAGGCCCGTACGACACCGGCGGCGGAGAACGCGGCGAGGGGCACCGCGACCACCCCCATGTAGTAGGTGTGCCCGGTCACGCTGCCGAAGCTGAAGACGAGGAAGAACGTGGCCAGCCAGACCCCCCACAGCACCTGGCCCGCGAGCACGCGGTCGGTACGGGGCGCACGTCGCCGCCACAGGGCCAGCGCGCCGCCCACGAGTCCGAGTGCCGCCAGCGGGTAGAGCCAGCCCGTCTGGGTGGCGAGCCCGGGGCTGAACATCTTCCAGACGCTGTCGCCCATGCCGGGGCCCGTCCCGGCCGCCCGCAGACTCGCATTGGGCGCGACACTGCCGGTGCTGGCCGCGTCGATGCCGACCCCGTGGAAGCGGGTCAGGAAGTTGTAGCCGACGACCAGGCCGAAGGGCGAGTTGTCGGTGGTGCCGTCGAGCCACGGGCGGTCGGAGCTCGGGGTGAGGGCGGCCACCAGCATCCACGACAGCGACACGGCGAGCATCACCGCGGTGGCCGCAGCGAGGTCGCGCAGCCGGCGGCGCAGGCTCACCGGAGCGGCGACCAGGTAGAGGGCGGTGAGTGCGGGCAGCACCGCCCAGGCCTCCAGCATCTTGCACTGGAAGGCCACGCCGACCCAGAAGCCGGCCAGCAGCAGCGGGCCCATCCGGCCCCGCTCGGTCGCCCGCCAGGCGGCTTCGGCGGCCAGCATCAGCAACAGGACGAACGGCGCGTCCTCGGTGACGGAGCGTCCGAGGCCGACGATCACCGGTGTGAGGACGAGGAAGGCGGCCGCCAGCAGCCCGGCCGGCACGCCCGCCCAGCGGCGCACCAGCACGTGGAGCAGAACCACCGAGGCCACCCCTTCGAGCGCCTGCGGCAGTACCAGCGCCCACGGGTGGAAACCGAGAACCAGCGCCGACAGGGCCTGCGGCCACAGGAAGCCGGGCAGCTTGTCGATGGTGAGGGTGTTGCCCGGGTCGAAGGAGCCGTAGAAGAACGCGACCGGGTTGTCCGTCATGCTGCGCACCGCGGCGGCGTAGAAACCGTGGTACGAGCTGTGGTTCAGGCCCCACAGGGACAGCAGGGCGGCGAGCGCGGCTATGGCGAGCAGCGCGGGACGCTCGTACCGGCTGGCGCGCGGGCGGGGCGGAGCGACGGACGTCGGTCCGTCGTCACGGACCGCCGACTCGGTGGGGGTGCTCAGCATGGACGGCCTTTCAGGCTCCCGGAAACGGAGTGATCCGGGCGCAGCGCGCATACCGGATCTTGCGGAGTATCCGCGCCCGGACATGTACGGAACCTGAAGCGGAGTTGAACCCCATGGAGGTCTCACCGGCCTCTCACCCCTGCCGGGGACCTGGTAAGAGCCTGGTCGGATCAGCGCAAGAATCGTCCGGCGTGTTGGGCCGTCAGACGGACCGGGGCGTTCACGGCGCCGTAACCACGGTAGCCGTCATCGCGTTGGACGAGTTCGAAGAAGACCCGGCCGACGGTCTCGGTGTAGCAGTGCCGGAAGGCGCCGCCCGCGTCCCGGTCGTAGAGGATGCCGAGCTCCCGGTAGGTCTCCAGCTCGTCGTCGGCGAGGTCGTACCGGGCGGCGAGGTCGTCGTGGTAGTTGGCCGGCACCGGCAGCAGCCGGCCGCCCGCGGCGCGGAAGGCGCGGGCCGCGGCCACCACGTCGTCGGTGGCCAGCGCGATGTGCGCCGCGTGCACGGTGTCGTCGGTGGGTGCCGCGCCGACGCCGAGGGCGATACGGACCCTGCCGTCGGCGTCGGTGACGGCGCGGCTGCGCATCAGCCCGTAGGGGTCGGCGACGTCGACGCTCTCCTGGGCGGTGAGGCCGAGCACGCTGCGGTGGAAGAGCGTGGCCTCGTCGAAGTGGTGCCAGGGCTGGGTGAGGGCGAGATGGTCGATGCGGGTCGCGGAGAGCGCCGGGCTGTCCGCCAGGTCGGCGAAGTCGGCCCGCCAGTCGGGGAGTTCGGGGTCGCCGGTGGCGCAGAAGAACAGTTCCGTGCCGTCGGGGGCCGCGACGGCGTCGAGCGGGACGTCCCCGGGCGGGCGGTGGCGGGGCAGGACGGGGGCGAGGAGCGCCTCGGCGCGGCGGGCGGCAGCGGCGGGGTCCGGGGACTCCAGGCCGATCGCGGCCAGCCTGGTGCCATCGCGGCGGGCGGTGGCGGCGGTGTTGACCAGGACGCGGGCCTCGCCGCGCTGCCACAGGTCGACGGGCTTACCGCGATGGCGGGCGGTGCGGGTGAAGCCGAGCGCGGTCAGCAGCGCGGTGACGGGTTCGGCGTCCGCGGTGAGGAGTTCGGCGAAGGCCACGCCGGTGGGCACGCCGGGCGGCGGCAGCTCGGCGGCGCCGACGGCCTCCCGCAGAAGCAGCAGGGAGCGGTGGGCGTCGACGGCGGTGGGGCCGGCGTCGGCCTGCCGGAAGACGTCGTTGAAGACCTCCAGGGACAGCGGCCCGCGGTATCCGGCGGCGAGCACGTGGCGCAGCAGCCCGGCGACGTCGAAGCCGCCCTGGCCGGGGAAGCAGCGGTAGTGGCGGCTCCACTGCAGGACGTCCATCGCGAGCAGCGGGGCGTCGGCGAGCTGCAGGAAGAAGATCTTCTCGCCGGGGATGCCCTCGATGCCCTTGGGGTCGGAGCCGCGGGAGAGGATGTGGAAGCTGTCCAGACAGACGCCGAGCGCCGGGTGGTCGGCGGCCTCGATGATCCGCCACGCGTGCTCGTAGGTGTTCACATGCCGCCCCCAGGCCAGCGCCTCGTACGCCACCCGTATCCCGAACTCCTCTGCCAGCGCTGCCAGTCGAGCGAGTTGACCGGCCGCTCGTGCGTCGTCGTCCATGGCGTCCGGCGACACACTGGAGCACACGAGCACGGTGTCGGCGCCGAGCCGGTTCATCAGCTGGAACTTGTGCCGGGCGCGCCGCAGATTGCGTACGAAGACCTCGTCGGGCACGCCCTCGATGTCCCGCATCGGCTGATACAGATCGATGCTCAACCCGTGGTCGGCACAGCGCGCTCGGATCTCCTCGGGGCGAGCGGGCAGGCGAGGAGATCGTTCTCGAAGATCTCCACCCCGCCGAACCCGGCACGCGCGGCGGCGGCGAGCTTCTCGGTGAGGGTACCGCTCAGGGAAACGGTGGCGATGGAGGTGTGCATGCCCGTGTTCGTCGTCATCCGACAGCACTCCCCGAGCGCTCGACGCCCACCAGCTCCGCGAAGTCGGCCAGCATCCGCCCGCTGTCCGGCTCTCTCCCCGTGAACAGCCGGAACGCGTCGGCGGCCTGGAACACGGCCATCCCTCCTCCGGGCAGAACGGCGCAGCCCCGCGAGTGGGCGACCCGCAGCAACTCCGTCCGAAGCGGCCGGTAGACGACCTCCGCCACCCACAGACCGGGATGCAGCAGCTCGGCGGACAGGGGCAGCCCGGGATGCGCGGCCATGCCGGTGGGTGTGGCGTGAACGAGCCCCCCACAGCCGTCGGCCTCGCCGAGCAGCGCCGGAAGCCGATCGACGGTCGCCGCGCCCGCCCGCCCCGGGCCGAAGTGCCGGACCAAGGAGTCGGCGAGCGCGGCCGCTCGCTCGGGCAGCGCATCGACGACGGTGACCCGCCCGGCGCCCAGGGTGAGCACGGCATGCGCGACGGCCGCGCCCGCGCCGCCCGCGCCGAGCTGGACGACCCGCTCCAGCGGGGCGTCCGGCAGGCCGCGCGCGAAGGAGGCGGCGAAACCGGTCACGTCGGTGTTGTGGCCCACGGCCCGGCCGTTCTCGAAGACCACGGTGTTGACCGCGCCGAGCGCCTCGGCCCGCGCATCGAGCGCGTCGAGGTGGTCCATGACCAGCTGCTTGCAGGGGTGGGTGATGTTCAGCCCGTCGTAGCCGAGATCGCGGGCGGCGCGGACCAGATCGCCGACCGCCTCCGGCGCGCGGCCGAGGACGTCGATGTCGAGGATCCGGTAGAGGTAGCGCAGGCCCTGCCGGTCCGCCTCCCGCTGGTGCAGGGCGGGGCTGAGGGAGGGGCCGATCCCGGCCCCGATCAGCCCGACGAGATACGAGTCCTTGGCCATGCGGGCCTCCCAAGGCGGCGTTAATGTACGAACTAGTACGTTAGCTATATCAGTCGCGGATGTCGTGAGGAAGACCTCGGCGACGGTCGGGGGTCCTGCTTCTACAATCACCGGCACGCACAGCGAGCGTGCCGCCCAGGCGTACACCGGCCCGAAGGACAGCGATGACCAGCGTCGAAGAACCCGTACGACCCGGGGGACGGGTGCGCGACGCGGCCCGCACCCAGGCCGAGATCCTGGATGTGGCCACGCAGGAGTTCGCGCGGGCCGGCTACGACGGGGCCCGGGTCGACGAGATAGCGGCCCGCACCCGCACCACCAAGCGGATGATCTACTACTACTTCGGCGGCAAGGAACAGCTGTTCACGGCCGTGCTGGAGCGGGCGTACGGGGTGATCCGCGAGGCCGAGCAGCAGCTGGACGTCGAGCATCTGGACCCCGTCGCCGCGATCCGCCGCCTGGCCGAGCTGACCTTCGACCACCATGAGCGGCACCCGGACTTCATCCGCCTGGTCAGCATCGAGAACATCCACGGCGCCGAGCACATCGCGGCCTCCGCGAAGCTCGGGCGGATCGGTTCCCCGGCCCTGGAGGTGATCCGCCGGATCCTCACCGCGGGGCAGGAGTCGGGGCTGTTCACGGCCGACGTGGACGCGGTCGACCTGCACGCGATGATCAGCTCTTTCTGCTTCTTCCGGGTCGCCAACCGGCACACCTTCGGCGCCCTGTTCGGCCGGGACCTGGTGGACCCGGCCCAGCGGGAGCGCTACCGGACCATGCTCGGCGACATGGTGATCGCCTACCTGACGGCGGAGCGCGCGGCCGGCTGACCCGGCGGGCGCGCGTCGCCGTACGGACTGCCCCCGGGACTCTTGACAGCGGGGAAACACGGGCGCAACATCCCACCCACCACGACTAACTATCCAGTGGGTTAATTAGCAGCCGAGATCCGGCACTCGCCCGCTCCCTCCCCTCGTCGCTCACCCCGCCCTTCCCTAGGGTGGAGTTTCCCCGAAGGAGCACCGCCGTGTCCGTCCCCACCCCCGCACCCGCCGCCGAGGCCCCACCGGGCCAGCCCTGGAAGGCGGCGACGGCCGCCTGGATCGGCAGCGCGCTGGAGTACTACGACTTCTTCGTGTACGGCAGCGCCGCAGCACTGATCTTCCCGAAGGTGTTCTTCGACTCCTCCGACCCGGCGACGGCGACCCTGCTGTCGCTCGCCACCTTCGGCGTCGCCTACGCCGCCCGGCCGCTCGGCGCACTGGTCCTCGGGCACGTCGGCGACCGGCTCGGCCGCAAGAAGATCATGGTCTTCACACTGATCCTGATGGGCCTGTCAACCTTCCTGATCGGCTGTCTGCCCACCCGCGCCCAGGCCGGCTCGCTCGCCCCGGTGCTGCTCGTGCTCTGCCGCGTGCTGCAGGGCATATCGGCGGCCGGAGAGCAGGCGAGCGCGAGTTCGATGAGCCTGGAGCACGCGCCTCCGGGCCGGCGCGGGTTCTTCACCAGCTTCACGCTCAGCGGCACCCAGGGCGGTCAGCTCATCGCCACGCTGGTCTTCATCCCCGTCTCCAGGCTTCCCGAGGACCAGTTGCTCTCCTGGGGCTGGCGGGTGCCGTTCTGGCTGAGCGTGGCGGTCGCCGTCGCCGGTTACGTCGTCCGGCGCCGGCTGCGCGAGACCCCGGCCTTCACCCGGCAGGCGGCGACGGAGGGCGTGGTCCGGCTGCCGCTCGCGGTGCTGATGCGCGAGCACTGGGCGGATGTGCTCCGAGTGATCGCGGGCGCGCTCATCGCCTCGGTCAGCACGATCTTCACGGTGTGGGCGCTGGCGTACGCCACCAGTGACGCGGTCGGCATGTCCCGCACGTTCATGCTGTGGGTGGGCGCCCTGGCCAACCTCTTCGCGCTGGCCGCGATCCCGCTGTGGGCCACGCTGTCGGACCGGATCGGGCGCCGGCCGGTGTTCCTGATCGGCGCGGTGGGCAGCGCGGCCGCGATGGCCGGCTATCTGTGGGCGATCTCCACGGGCTCCCGCCCGCTGACCCTGCTCCTCGGGATCGTCGCCTTCGGTCTCGTCTACAGCGCCGCGAACGGTGTGTGGCCCGCCTTCTACGGCGAGATGTTCGCGACCCGGGTACGGCTGTCGGGCATGGCCATCGGCACGCAGATCGGCTTCGCGGTCGCCGGGTTCGCGGTCACCTTCGCCGCCGAGATCGCCGGTCCGGGCGGCGACGACTGGTCGGCGGTGGCCCTGTTCACGGCCGCGCTGTGCCTCCCGCCGGCCCTGGCCGCACTCACCGCCCGCGAGACGCACAGGGTCCCGACGGAACTGCTCGGCGAACGCCCGGGCCGGGAGGCGCAGCGGGCGGAACGGGTGACTGCCTGAGACCGGCCCGGTCCGAGGTGCGCCCGGTGCGTCCACGGCCGGGGACCGTCCGCTCAGGGGGTCGGGTGGCGCGGCTCGTACAGGGCGAGTTCGCCGCCGCCCGGCAGGCGCAGGGCGGTCACCCGGCCCCAGCGGGCCTCCTCCACCGGCCGGGTGAACTCCACTCCCCGCTCGGCGAGTTCACGCTGCGTTTCATCGAGGTCGTCGCACATCAGCATCAGCTCGTGCGCGGGCTCGCCGTCGGTGGGGTGACAGGCCACCTCGGTGGGCGGCGCCCGGAAGATCAGCCATCCGTGGCCCGCGTCGACGTGCGCCCACCCGAGGGTGTCGCGCAGGAAGACCCGGTCCGCCTCCGCGTCCCGGCTGTAGAGCACCACATGTGCACCGTTGATCACGGGCGGAGGGTAGTGCGCCGAGGAGGGCCGGACAAGCACCGGGCGACCCGCGAACCGCCGTTGTCGCCGACAAGCTCTGCCAACTCGTCGGCCGACTCGGTGGTCAGCCGGTAGAAGCCCTGGAGGCTGACCGAGCGCTCGAGCCGGCCGTCGACCACGTACTTCGGACCGCGGGTCTGGCCTCGGCGATTACGCCAGGTGAGCCTCATCAAAAGATCGCCAGGTATCGGCATGTCGAAGCGTATGGGCGTCGCGTCCACGTGCACTGCCGTAGCACCGCAGCCGCCGGCACCGAGCATCGACCAGGCGCTGTGCCCGGGAAACGCTGGGTCCTGCCACGTCCCGGGGGCCGTGCCGCAGCAGTCGCGCCGCTCCATGTCGATCACCCGCATCCGGCTCACGACGTGCACGACGCGCCGGTTGACGTGCAGTGCGTACACCACGTCCCCGGCTCGGGCCCCCGACCAGGCGGGCAGCGAGGAATGGACGCCGCTGAAGGCGACCGGCGGCCGCTCTCCCACGCGACCCGCTTTACGCAGGGCACGGCACGTGTCATGGGTCCACAAGACAGTGAAGGCATCAGACATGCCGTGATCCTATGAAGGAGCACTGACAGCCTCCCGTGGGACAGCACTCTGCTCCTCCAAGCTCGTTCGGCGGGAAGACCCACCGGGAATCCCGGGATCTGGACGCACCGATCCATGCCGTCACCGCAGGTCATCAAGTTTCGTCGGCGTCCGTCACGCCGAATGCTCCAGCCGCACCGGCTGCACCCACACACCGATGCCGCTGCCGCCCCGCCACACCGACCGCACGGCCCCAACTGGCGCAGCGCCCGGGCACGATCCGCCCCATCCGCCACACGAGCTGCCCACCGCAGCCACCACCCCATCGCCCCGACCACCCACGCCCGCCACCCCGGCCGCGCCCACCCCGGACCGACGCCCACCGTCACGCCCACCCGGCCGGTGGCCTCCGTGGCGTCACCCCGGCGGGCCCACCGCCGAGTCGAGCAGCGGCCCGAGTTCCCGTACCGCCGTGGCCAAGGGCCCTGTGTCCTGTTCGGCGCGGGCCATCAGGATCGCGCCCTCCAGGGTGCTGATCATCAGCGTGGCCAGGGATTCGGCGCGGGCCGCGGGGACGCCCATGCCGGTCAGGGCCTCGGCGAGCGGAGTCCGCCAGGTGGTGAACGCGGCGGCCACGGCCTCACGGGTCGAGCCGCCGGCCGAGGCACAGTCGACGGTGGCCGCGGCGACCGGGCAACCGGTTGCGAAACCGTGCGCCGCGTACTCGTCGGTCCACTGCGCGACCATCGCCGCGAAGACACCGCTCGGCGTCGGCTCCTCCAGCCCCGCGAGGAAGCGCGCGATGCGCTTGCCCGCATACCGGCCTGCCCAGCCGACCGCCTCGTTGACCAGCTGTTCCTTCCCGCCCGGGAAGTAGTGCTGGAGCGAGCCGCGCGGTGCGCCGGCGTGCGCGGCGACCTCCCGCATGCCGGTCGCGGCGACACCGTCACGTCGGATGAGCTGGGCCGCGCTGAAGACCATCCGCTCCCGCGGCCCGTGTCGCGTCTCGCTCATCGTCGACCTCCAGATCCTCGCCTCCCCACTCTATGACCAGCGTCATAACGGCCGCTACTATGACCGCGGTCATAGTCGGCTGGCGCAGCGAAGGACGGTCCCCGTGAACGTCGGTTTCATCGGTCTCGGAGTGATGGGCCGGCCCATGGCTCAGCGCCTGGTGTCCGCCGGCACCCCCCTGGTGGTCTGGAACCGGACCCCGGAACGCACCGCACCCCTGCGCGCGGCCGGCGCCACGGTCGCCGCGGACGCCGACGAGGTGTTCGCCCGGGTGGACGTGGTGCTGCTGATGCTCGCCGACGAGGCCGCCGTCGACACGGTCCTCGGCCGGGGCACACCCGCGCTGGCGGCCCGGGTCGCCGGGCGCACGGTCGTCCACATGGGCACCACCTCCCCCGAGTACTCCCACGCCCTGGAGACGGACATCCGGGCCGCCGGCGGCCGCTATGTCGAGGCACCCGTCTCCGGATCACGGGTACCGGCGGAGGAGGGGCAGCTGGTGGCGATGCTCGCCGGGGAAGCGGACGCCGTGGACGCCGTACGGCCGCTGCTCGCGCCGATGTGCCGGGAGACGTTCGTGTGCGGCCCGGCGCCGAGCGCGCTGCTGATGAAGCTGTCGGTGAACCTGTTCCTGATCACCCAGGTGACCGGGCTGACCGAGGCGTTCCACTTCGCCGAGCGTCAGGGCCTGGACCGGCGGCTGTTCCTGGACGTCCTCGACGCGGGCCCCATGGCCAGCGGCGTCTCCCGGATGAAGGCGCCGAAGCTGTTCGACCGGGACTTCGCGGTGCAGGCGGCCGCGCTGGACGTCCTGAAGAACAACCGGCTCATCGCCGAGGCGGCCCGCAAGGCACACCTGGCCTCGCCGCTCCTCGACCTGTGCCACACCCTGTTCGAGGAGACGGTGGCCCAGGGGTACGGCGGCGAGGACATGGTCGCCGTACTGCGAGCGATCGAGACACGGACCGCCGGGGCGTCGTAGCCGGAGCCGGGGCGGGTCAGCGCTTCGGGATACCGTACGCCCGCTCGACGTGCAGCCGCACCACCAGGCGGCGGTCGCGGACCATCGCGGCCCGGTAATCGTCCCAGTCCGGATGCTCGCCCTGCACGTCCCGGTACAGGCGGATCAGTTCCTCGACGGTGTCGTCGTGCGGGTCCTGGGCGACCGGGGAGAGTTCGGCCGTGCCCTCGGCGACGGTGAACGCCCAGCGGTCGGCGCTGGTGACGTGGTAGGAGGCGCGGGGGTCACGGCGCAGATTGCGCGCTTTCGCGCGGTCGTCGGTGACGGAGATCCGGATGACGCGCTCGTCGGGGTAGTAGGCGTGGTTGACGTTGGACAGCTGGGGGCGGCCGTCGCGTTTGAGGGTGATCAGGACGCCGGCGTCGCCTTCGGCGAGCAGTTCGAGCAGCGCGTCCTGCGTGGGGGCCGAGGTGGAGTCTTCGCTCATGACACGGTCAACTCGACGGAGCGGGCCACGCATTCCCGCGACCGCCCTGCGTCGCGTCGATCACAAACACCGCTGATGAACGGGTCCATGGTGGGGTTCCTGGGCGACGATGAGCAGCGGATGCGTCACGGCGGGCAGCCGGGTGCATCGCATTGCAGGCGACGGGAGGAGAGCGATGGCACGGCTGCGGCAGGAAGTCGACCCGGGCGAGGCGGGGCTGGACGTCAAGGCGCTGGACCGCCTGGACCGGCAGATCGCGCACTACGTCGACGAGGGGCGGCTGCCCGGCTTTCTGGTGGCCCTCTCGCGCGGCGGCCGGGTAGCCCACCTCAGCACGTACGGCCGCCGCGATGTCGCGGCCGGGCTGCCGGTCGAGGCGGACACGCTGTGGCGGATCTACTCCATGACCAAGCCGGTCACCGCGGTCGCGGTACTGCTGCTGGTGGAGGAGGGCACGCTGCACCTGGACGACCCGCTGGAACGCCATCTGCCGGTGTTCGCCAACCCCCGTGTGTACGACGGCGGTTCGGGCGCCGACATGCGCACCCGCCCGGCCGCCGGCCCGATCCTGATCCGGCATCTGCTCACCCACACCGCCGGCCTGACCTTCGGTTTCTACTACAAGCACCCCGTCGACGCGCTCTACCGGGAATCCGGCCTGGAGTACTCGGTGCCGCCCGGCGCCGATCTGGCGGAGACGGTCGAGGTGTACGCGCGGATGCCGTTGCAGTTCGACCCGGGCGCGCAGTGGAACTACTCGGTCGCCTCGAACGTGCTGGGCCGGGTCGTCGAGGTGGTGTCCGGGCAGCCGCTGGACGCGTTCTTCACCGAACGGATCCTCGGCCCACTCGGCATGGCCGACACCGGTTTCCACATCGAACCCGAACAGGCGGGCAGGCTCGCCGAGTTGTACGGGGAGACCGAACAGGGCGGCATCGAGCCGGTGCCGGGGCTGCCGGTGCGCGGACGGCCGAGGTTCCTGTCCGGCAGCGGGGGGCTGGTCTCGTCGGCGTACGACTTCCACCGGTTCATGGAGATGCTGCGCCGGGGCGGTGAACTGGACGGCGTACGGCTGCTGTCGGCGGACAGCGTCGGCATGATGACCCGCAACCAGCTGCCCGGCGACGCGACGTTGCGCTCCTTCGGCGCCCCGGCTCACCAGGAGCCCGGCAACGACGGGCTCGGCTTCGGCTTCAACGTCTCGGTGGTGACCGACCCGTCTCGCACCCTGGCCCCTTCCAGCCTCGGCACGTACGGCTGGACCGGTGCCGCCACGACCGCGTTCTGGGTCGATCCGGGCCATGAGCTGACGGTCCAGTTCATGACGCAGGTACGCCCGAAGACGCTGAAGATCTTCCCGGAGCTGCGGCGGCTGGTGCACGAGGCGCTGATGGACTGACCGCGGGGGGCGCCCGCCGCCCGTGGGGGGAGGCGGCGGACGCCGGAGCGGCCGGCTTCAGGAGCCGTGGGCGACGGCGTCCAGATGGGGCAGGATGTGGTCCAGCCGCTCCCGCTTGGTGCGCAGATACGTGATGTTGCTCTCGCACGGCTCGATCAGCAGCGGCACCTGCTCCGCGACCTGGATGCCGTGCCGGACCAGCGCCTCCCGCTTGCGCGGGTTGTTGGACATCAGGCGTACCGAGCGCACCCCGAGGTCGTGCAGGATCTGAGCCGCGATGCCGTAGTCGCGGGCGTCGACGGGCAGGCCGAGCGCGAGGTTCGCCTCCACGGTGTCCAGGCCCTCCGCCTGGAGGGCCATGGCGCGCAGCTTGGCGAGCAGTCCGATGCCGCGGCCCTCGTGGCCCCTCAAGTAGACGACGATCCCGCTGCCTTCGGCGACGACGGCACGCAGCGCGGCCTCCAGCTGGTCACCGCACTCGCAGTGCCGGGAGCCGAACGCGTCGCCGGTCAGGCATTCGGAGTGCAGCCGGGTCAGCACGTTCTCGGCGCCGATGTCCCCGTACACCAGGGCCACTTGCTCGTCACCGCGGTCGTGGTCCAGGTAGCCGATCGCCTGGAATTTCCCGTACACGGTGGGCAGCGGTGCATTCACGACGCGTTCCGCGCCCGAACGCCGCGGGGACTTCTTGCCGAGTACGCCCATGTTGACGCCGGAGTTTTCTGTCATGATCTGATTCCTAAGCAGAGACGAAAGGCCGTGAAACGATGAGTGGTTCGGGCGCGCGTGCGGCGGCAGGTGGGGAGACAAACAGCGTGGCGTACGGTGTGTTGCCGACGGACACCACCGAAGAGGTACGGACGCGGGGGGCGGGCGTTTCAGCACAGGTCGCCGTCCTTCCCGTGGGCAGTTTCGAACAGCACGGTCCGTTCCTTCCGCTGGCGACCGACACGCTCGTCGCCTGCGCCGTGGCGCGGGAGATCGCCGCCGCGTACCCGGTGCACCTCCTTCCGCCGGTGACGGTCTCCTGCTCGCACGAGCACGCGGACTGGCCGGGGACCGTCAGCATCTCCGCCGTGACCCTCCATGCGGTGGTCTCGGACATCGCGGCGTCGCTGCGCCGCTCGGGCGTCGACGCGCTCGTCGTGGTCAACGGGCACGGCGGCAACTACGTGCTCGGCAACGTCGTCCAGGAGGCCTTCGCGCGCGGTGAGCGGATGGCGTTGTTCCCGGCCGCCGAGGACTGGGAGTCGGCCCGGGAACGGGCGGGGGTGCGCACCTCGCTGCTCACCGACATGCACGCTGGGGAAATCGAGACCTCGATTCTTCTGCACGCTCATCCCGAATTCGTCCGCCCTGGTTACGAGTCCGCCGATTTCACCGCTGACGACCGTCGTCATCTGCTCACAGTGGGAATGTCCGCCTATACCGAATCGGGCGTCATCGGCCGTCCTTCCCTGGGGTCGGCGGAAAAGGGGAAGGAACTGCTGGCGAGCCTGGCGGAATCCTTCGAGTCGTATTTCGCATTGCTCACGTCCGGGGCGCGGCGCGGGTAGTCCTTCGCGGACCCGGTGCCCTGTCCGGGTGCGTCGCCCTGTGCGGGCGCGGGCGCGGGCGCGGGGTGCGGCGCGGGCCGTGGATCGTCGGGCGCGGAGACCGGGTCGGGGTCCGTCGGTTCGGGCGCGGCCCTGTCCGTCTTGGCGGGGTTCGTCTTGGCGGACTCCGCCGTGGCGGGATCGGTCGTGGCGGGGTCCGCCGTGGCGGAGTCGGCGCGCAGGCCGGCGTACCAGCGCACGGCGAGGACGACGGCGCCGGGCAGGCTCGCCACGAAGCTCAGCACGCCGTACACGACGGCGACGGCGACTCCGGTGCTCGCACCGAGCCCCGCGGCGCCGAACGCCCAGGCGGTGACGCCCTCGCGGGGCCCGAAGCCGCCGACGTTCAGCGGCAGCCCCATGGCGACCAGCGCGAGGACGGCGAGCGGCAGCAGCTGCACGACGGACGCGGCGGAGCCGGCGACCCGGGCCGCCACGACGAACATCGCCACGTGCCCGGCCAGGACGACGGCCGAGGACAGCGCGACACCCGGCCCGCCCCGGCGGGAGAACAGGCCCTGGCGCGCCTCGCCGAGGGCGGTGCGCAGACCACCGGCCCGGCGGGCGGACGCGTGGTTCATCCGCACGGCCAGGACGACGGCGAGCGCGCCGGCCAACCCGAGGGCGACCAGCGGAGCGAAGTCGCGGGCCTCGGCGCGCACCGGCGACGGCAGCGTCGGCAGCACCGCCACGGCGAGCACGGCCAGCGCGAGCTGCCCGGCGACGCGTTCCAGTACGACGGCCTTCACCCCGCGCCGCAGGTCACCGGCGCTCTGTCCGTGCCGGACCGCCCGGTGCACATCGCCCAGGATCCCGCCGGGCAGCGCCGCGTTCAGGAACAGCGCCCGGTAGTAGTCGGCGACGGCGGGGCCGAGCGGCAGCCGGATGCGCAGACTTCGGGCCACCAACTGCCAGCGCCAGGCGCTGAGCACGGTGGTCACCACGCCGATGCCCAGCGCGGCCAGCACCGTCACCGTGTCGATCCGCCGCAGCCCGTCGACGAGCACGCCCGTACCCAGCCGCCACAACAGGGCCCCGAGGATGACCGCACCGGCAGCGGTGCCGAAGTGCGTCCGCAGGGCACGGAAGCGCGGGCGCCGGGGGGCGGGGGCCTGCGGAGGTTGCGAGGGCTCGGGGGTGGATTCAGCGGCCGGCGGTACCAGGAGCGAGTACGACGACGGCTCCCGGTGCGAGGACGGTCGTTCAGCCTGCGCCGTGCCTCCACGCTGCACGCGCGCGTGGATCGTGCCGGCACCGTACACGCACACATCCGCCGGACCGCCGTCCTGCACGTGCGCGTGGCCCCTTCCCGGATCGTGCACGCGTGCGTGTGCCATGCCGGAGGGCGTCACCGGCCGCGAACTCATGACGCGCCGCCCGTCGGCCGGGGCAGCGCCAGCAGGTCGCTGTGGTGGACCACGACCCGCAGCTCACCGGCCGTGCATGCGGCGAGCCGGTCCCGCAGATACCGCTCGGCGCGGTCGTGCAGTTCGGGCCGTTGTTCCACGGCCGCGCCCACCCAGCCGCGCAGCCACTGCTCGGTCAGCGCCGCCTGCTCGGGGCCGAGCCGCCAAGGGCTCGGGTGCACGCGTACGGCGGCCCCGCGTGCGGCGAACGCCTCGCAGGCCACGGTGACCGCGTCCGGGCCGAGCAGCCCGGCGCGTCGCTGATGGGCGTTGAACGCCTCGGCGATCTCCGTGTCCAGCGGGTCGGCCGGGGTGAGTTCGACGCATCCGGCGACCGACAGGGTGAGCAGCGCGGGGCAGCCGGCCCCGGCGCAGGCGTCGACGAGGGTGCCGATCTCCTCTCGGGTGAGCACGTCGAGCAGCGCGGAGGCGGTGACCAGCGCCGCCCCGGCCAGCGCGTCCGGCGTCAGCCGGGCGACGTCACCGCGCCGGGTCTCGACGGTGACGCTGCTGCCGTCGGCGGCGGAGTGCGGGGAGCCCACGGCGGCGAAGTGCAGCAGGTAGGGGTCGCGGTCGTGCAGGACCCAGTGCTGGGCGCCGTCCAGGCGGGGCGCGAGCCAGCGCCCCATGGAGCCGGTGCCGCAGCCCAGGTCGTGCACGGCGAGCGCGCCGGTGCGGCCCGGCAGGTTCGCCAGCCGGATCCGCAAGGGGTCCAGCAGGTCCTGTGCGCGGGCGGCCGCGTCGGCCCCTTCCCGCAACCTGAGCCATTCGGGCGCGTACCGGGGCGGTTCCTCGGGTTCACCGTGCCGCAGCCGTACGGTGGCCCGTTCACCGGGCCGGCCTACGGGCCCGGCCCCGGCGACGACCGAGGCATCCGCAGCGCGCTCCCCGTCGTCGGCAGCGCCGTCGAACCGCCCGGCACCGCCCGCCGCCGTCCCGCGCGTCACGGGGCTCCTTCCGGACACCGCCTCTCGACCCGGGGCCGCAGTACCGTTCGCCGCCCCGAGGGCGCCCCCCTCCTCCCCCGTACCGGACGCCTCCGAAGCCGTCGGACCGCCCGGGACCTCAAGCTCCTCGTGACCGGCCTCGCGTGCCGGGTTCCGCTCGTCCTCGGCCCTGCGCACCGGACCCACCTCCCTCGGTCCGGCCTGGGCCGGGATCGACGCCATGCCGTTCGTCGTGGTCTCCTGCGCGGTCATGCCGCCCTCCTCGGAGCTTCGGGGAGCCGTGCGAGGACTCCGGCCAGGCTGCGGGCGGTCGCGGCCCAGCCGTCGAGCGCGGCACGGCGGCCGCGGGCGGCGGACTTGAGCCTGCGGCGTACGTCGGGCTCGCCGAACCAGCCGCGCAGTTCGGTGGCGAGCGCGCCAGGGTCCTCCGGCGGGACGAGGATGCCGGGCACCCCGCCGTCGGGGGCGCGGCCGACGGCCTCCGGCAGGCCGCCCACGTCGGTGGCGAGCACCGGGATGCCGCGGGCCAGGGCCTCGGTGACCGCCATGCCGTAGGTCTCGGCGTAGGAGGTGAGGACCATCAGGTCGGCGGCGGCGTAGGTGGCGTCGAGGTCGGCGCCGGAGCGCGGGCCGGTCAGGTGCAGCCGGTCGGCGAGGCCGTAACCGGCGATCGTCTCGCGCAACTGTGCGACATACGCGCGATCGTGGCCGAGTCCGCCGACCAGTTCGCAGGTCCACGGCAGGTCCCGTACCGCCGCGAGGGCCTCCACGAGCCGGTGCTGGCCCTTGCGCGGGGTGACGGCGGCCACGCACAGCAGCCGGGAGACGCCGTCGGTGCCGGGCGCGAGGGGCGCGATGTCGGCGCCGGGCGCGGCGACATGCACCCGTTCGGGGGCCAGTCCGTGATGGGAGACGAGCCGCCGTACGGCCCAGTCGCTGGTGGCGACGACGGCGGGCGCGGCGCGCAGCACGGCGCGTTCGCGGGCGTCGAGGTCGGCGGCGACGGCCGGGTCGAGGCCCGTCTCGTCGCCCAGCGGGAGGTGGACGAGCACGGCGAGGCGCAGCCGGTCGGCGTGCGGGGTGACGACCTCCGGGACGCCGCAGGCGACGATCCCGTCCAGCAGCACCACCGCGTCGTCCGGCAGGTCCCCCAGGGTGCGGGCGAGGTGGTCGCGGGCGGCCTGGTCGGGGCGCGGCCAAGAGCCGGGCGCGGTGTGCCGGGTGACCTGCCAGCCGAAGCCGGGCAGGTCCAGGCAGACCCGGCGGTCGTAGGCGTTGCCGCCGCTCGGCGCGGCCGGGTCGTCGATGCCGCCCGGCAGGACGAAGTGCACGGTGCGCAGGGACATGGGGATGATTCCGGCCTTCTCGACGGCAGCGGCTGTGAGCTGCGCCGGGACGTAGGACAGCCGTGACCGCTCCGTGGTCGCCCCGGTCACAGGCCACGCTCGTAACTCGCCCAGGCGATGTGCGACTCGTGCAGGGTGACGGAGATGCCCGCGAGGCCCTTGGCGCCCTCGCCGAGCGCGCCCTTGTGGACGCGTTCGGCGAGCCGGTCTGCGATGACCTTGGCGAGGAACTCCGTGGAGGTGTTGACGCCGGCGAAGTCGGGCTCGTCGTCGAGGTTGCGGTAGTTGAGCTCCGCGGTGATGAGGCGCAGTTCCTGCGTGGCCAGGCCGATGTCGACCACGATGTTGTCCTCGTCCAGCTGCTCGCGGCGGAAGGTGGCGTCCACGAGGAACGTGGCGCCGTGCAGGCGCTGGGCGGGCCCGAACACCTCGCCGCGGAAGCTGTGGGCGATCATGATGTGATCGCGGACGGTGATGCTGAACAACGGACGACCCTCCAGGTACGACGCGTCTGGTCCCCCTGTCCTTACCCGCCGGGGGATGCCGTGTAGTACGGCTCTTCGGTTCCCCGTGTTCAGCCCACTCTCACTCTCTTCTCAGGTCAGGCCCGTCCCGGCGTACCGGATCCGGTGGCACAGGGCGGGGATCTCGCCCGAGGCGAGCCTCGGCATGACGTCCGGGAGTTGGTCGAAAGCACTCTCCCCGGTGATGAGCGCGTCCAGCGCCGGGTCGGCCAGCAGGTCGAGGGCGAGCGCCATCCGGTCGGCGTAACCGCGGCCTGCGCGGGCGGCCGGGGAGACGCTGCCGACCTGGCTGCTGCGCACGGTGAGCCGGCGGGAGTGGAACGCCTCGCCGAGCGGCAGGGCGACGCGCCGGTCGCCGTACCAGCTCAGTTCCACCACCGTACCCTCGGGAGCGAGGAGTTGCAGCGCGCGGGTGAGACCGGCCTCGGTGGCGCTGGCGTGCACGACGAGGTCGCAGTCGCCGAGGGCGGAGTCGGGCGTCGCGAAGTCCACGCCGAGCGCCTCGGCGGTCTTGGCGCGTTCGGGGTCGGCGTCGACCAGCTGCAACCGGACGCCGGGGAAGCGGGCCAGCAGGGCGGCCACCGAGCAGCCGACCATGCCGCCGCCGACCACCGCGATCCGGTCGCCGATCAGCGGCGCCGCGTCCCACAGGGCGTTCACGGCGGTCTCCACCGTCCCGGCGAGCACGGCCCGCTCGGCGGGCACCCGCTCGGGCACGACGGTCACGGCGTTCACCCGAACGACGTAACGGCTCTGATGCGGATACAGGCAGAAAACGGTACGCCCGACCAATTCGTCCGGGCCCTCCTCCACCTCGCCGACGCTGAGGTAGCCGTACTTCACCGGGCCCGGGAAGTCGCCCTCCTGGAACGGCGCCCGCATCGCGGCGTGTTGGCTCTCCGGCACCCCGCCCCGGAACACGAGCGTCTCCGTGCCGCGGCTCACCCCGGAGTACAGGGCGCGCACCAGGACCTCGTCCTCGGCGGGCTCCGCGAGGGTGATGTCGCGCAGCTCGCCGTGGCCCGGTGAGCGAAGCCAGAACGCGCGGGCCGAGCGGTTCATCGGCATCCTCCTGAACAGTAGGGAAGTTGTTCACGTACCGAGAAGTGCACAGGCCGCGCACAGTACGCGGCGTTGATCGACTCTGTCACTCGGCCGGAGGGTGTGCGGTGGCCCTGAACAACACGTATGACGCCAGGCCTCAGCAGGAGACCGCGGTGGGAGCGGGCATACAGCTCCTGCTGCTGGCCCTGCTCGGGACGGCGATAGGCATGGGGCCGGCCGGCTGGCTCACGGGCCTGGCGTTCGCGTTCGCCACCTGGGCGGTCCTGTCCCGGGCCCTGCATCGCTCCTGCCTGCGCACCTTCGGCCCCGCCAACCGCGTGACGCTCGGCCGGGCCACCCTGGTGGGCGGAGTGACCGCCCTGGTCGCGGACTCCTTCGAGAGCACGCCGCCGGTGACGTTGCTGGTCGGCCTGACCGCCGTGGCGCTGCTGCTGGACGGGGTGGACGGCAAGGTGGCCCGCCGCACCGGGACGTCGACCGCGCTGGGCGCGCGCTTCGACATGGAGGTGGACGCGTTCCTGATCCTGGTGCTGAGCGTGTACGTGTCCACGCAACTCGGCCCGTGGGTGCTGCTGATCGGCGGCATGCGCTACGCCTTCGTCGCCGCGGCCCGGATCGCCCCCTGGCTGAACGCCCCGCTGCCGCCGTCCTTCGCCCGCAAGACCGTCGCCGCGATCCAGGGCATCGCCCTGCTCCTGGCCGGCGCCGAACTCCTCCCCCACCTGGCGAACCTGGCGGTCGTACTCGTCGCCCTGGGCTCACTGCTGTGGTCCTTCGGCCGGGACGTGCGGTGGCTGTGGCGCACCTCGCGCATCTCCGTGGAGGCGGTGGCCGAGGGGGGAAAGGTGCTGGAGCTGGTGGGGCGCTGAGCGACGGCCCCTGGCATCGGGACCCCTGGCATCGGGACCCCTGGCATCGGGAAGGGCCCGGACCGTTTGCCGGTCCGGGCCTTCCTGACGTCCTCGCTGGTTACGACCGCGCGCCCCGGCTCCGTACGAGCGCGAACGCGGCGGCCGCGAGCCCGAGCACACCGACGACCAGGCCGGCGATGCCGAGGCCGCGGGCCGTGGAGTCGCTCGCGTCGGCGGTCTTGGTGGCGGAGGCGGAGGCGGTCTTGGCGGACGCCGGTGCACCGCTCGCGTCACCGGCCGTCAGCTTCAGCACCGGCGCCGGGTTCTCCGGCTCGTCGCCGCCGGTCGGCTCCTCGATCCAGCGCGCGACCTTGCCGTCGGAGTAGGTCTGCAGGGTCTTGAAGACCAACTGTCCGGTATCGTCCGGAAGCTGGCCGAAGGCGACGGTGAAGTCCTCGTACTGCCCGGCACCGATCTTCCCACCGCTGAAGGTGATCTCGGAGGCGGCCTCGGTGATGGTGCCGTCGTCGGTCTTGACCGGCGTCTTGAGCTTGCTGGTGGTGACCTTGGCGGTCCAGCCGTCCTGCGGGTGCACGAGCACGCCGAGCACGGGGTGGTCGGTGGGCAGGAAGACCTGCACCTTGGTGGTGGAGGCGCTGTCCTCCTCGTTGGGGACGCGGAAGGTCAGCACGCCGTCGGTGGCTCCCTTGGCGTAGCTCTCGGAATGGACGGTGACGTGCGCGGAGGCGGCACCGGCGGCGAGCAGGACCGTGGTCGCCGCGAGGGCGGCGACGGTTCCGGCGCTGCGGCCGATGAGATGTGATGTGGATGCGGACATGTGTGAGTCGATCTCCGTACGGATGACGTTGGTGTTCAGGGTCAGAACGAGTACGGGATCGGGGTCGGGGGTCCACGTCTGCTGACGGCGTGCCGCAGTACGGTCAGGCGCAGCGGTTGGGAGGCCGCCGGCACGCACGGGGCATGATCGACGGGCACCGCGAACAACCGATAGCACCGCCTTGCTGAGAGCGGGGCCGCCGCGCCGAGAGGGCGCGGCGGCCCCGCTGCTACCGGTTCACAGGGGCGAGGGCAGGTGCACCGCGGGCAGCAGCCCCTGCTCGATCTCCCGACGCGGCAGCGACAGCCCGAGCTGTTCGCCCACCGCGCCGAACAGCCGCCTCGCCAACTCCTCGTCCTCGTCCTCGGGGTCCTCGCAGCCGGGGAAGGTCTCCCGCACCGCCCCAGCCCGGCGCATGGCCGCATCCAGTGCGGCGAACGCCCCGAGCTGGTCCGTGAGCGGGAACGCCGTCTCCAGCAGGCTCTCGCCGGGCTCGATGGACCTCATTTCGCCGGCTGCGTCGCCGTAGTACACCCACGGGGACTCGTGCAGAAAGCGGTCCAGGCAGACGAGTTCCGTCCCCTGCCCCACCAGGGTGTCCTGGCCCAGCCGGTCGAGGAAGATGAGGTGCCAGGTGGACCGCTCGACCTCCAGGACGTACGCCCACTCGCCGCTGCGGCCGAACATCGCCACGCTGTCGCCCGGGTCCACGCTCAGCCTGTCGAAGTCCTCGAATTGTGCGGGCCGTTCGGCCATGCGGCGGTCCGCGCCGAGGCGGACCACGAAGTCCACCGGGTCCACGCCCCCGCACCGCCGTGAGGCAGATGTCCGAGAGCATCCCGTCCTTGACGATCGCACCGCTGTACCAGTGCTCGCCGATCCACCCCAAGCCGTCCGTCATCGCGCCGACCCCTCTCCTCGCTCCTGGCGCACACGCTACCGAGCCTCGGAACGGCTCGTGCGGGTTGAGCCGGGCCGACGAGGAACCGACCGTGAGCCGTACCGGCCGCCCAGGTATTCGGGCGGCCGGTACGTGTCCCCACTCCGTCGGCCGGTGTCACGCGTGGAGCGCCACGCACTCCCGCAGCAGCGGTTCCAGGCGCAGCTGAGTGCCCTCGCGGTCGAAGACGTGAAGGGCGTCGAGGCACGTCACGATCCAGCGGGCCTCGTCCTCGTCGACCTCCCCCTGGATCGCGACGGCGGTCAGCGCACTCTCCCAGTCGAACGAGCCGTCCTTGAACTCCTCCTCCAACGCCCGGTACCCGGCCGCCAGCAGCGGGTCCGCGCACACGCCGGTGGCCTCGGCGAAGGCGCGGGCCTGGGCCCGGTCCGTGCGCAGGCCGGCGAGGTGGCGCAACACCTCGTCGGGGTCGCTCAGTTCGGTGTGCAGGCGGTGGGCCCGGCCGACCAGGAGCGGCCAGCCGCCGGTCAGCTCGTGGAGCCGGTCGAGGCGGTCCTCCGTGTGGAACGTCTCGACGCGCTGGGCCCAACCGCGCAGGCTGCGGCGGTCATGGCGGCGCAGCACCACCGGGGCGGCGGAGGTGGGTTCGGTGCCGGTAAGCAGGGGACGTCACAGGGCCAGCTGGGTGGTGTCGGTGACGACGACCACGGCGCGGGTGACGCCCGGGGTGGCGGGCAGCAGCGTCTCGGCCAGTTCGACGGCCTCCCGGCAGGTCTCGGTGCGCACGGGGTCCCGGTAGTTGACGAAGTCACTGATGACGACGCGTCGTTCGCGGGGCCGTCCGCCGGTGAGTTCCTGCTTGTAGACGCTGGGCTTGCCGACGGGCGGCAGCTTCCAGTCGGCGATGCGCCCGGCGACCGTGCGCAGGGTGTCGCCGACGTCGGTGACGCCGGTGGCGGTGGTGCCGAGCACGACCCTGGTCTGGTTGGACCCGCCATGGTCACGCACCCGCCCAATCGCGAGTGTGCGGGCCGGTGGGCACGGTCCCTCTCCCCCTGCCCACCGGCCGGCCGGGCCCGGCTCAGGCGGCCCGGCGTGCCTGGTCGCGGTGGACGCGGACGATGTCCGCGTAGCGGTGTCCGCTGCTCTTGATCGTGCGCGCCTGGGTGCGGTAGTCGACGTGGACCAGGCCGAAGCGCTTGTCGTAGCCGTACGCCCACTCGAAGTTGTCCAGCAGGGACCAGGCGAAGTAGCCGGCGAGCGGGGCGCCCTTGGTCGCGGCCGAGGCGCAGGCGGCGAGATGGCGCTCCAGGTAGTCCTGGCGCTCGGGGTCGTCGACGCCGCCGTCGGGGCGTACCACGTCCGGGAAGGCGGAACCGTTCTCGGTGACGTAGATCTTCCGGGCGCCGTACTCCTCGGTGAGCCGCAGCAGCAGCGTCGCGATGCCGCTCGCGTCGATCTCCCAGTCCATGCCGGTGCGCGGAACGCCCTCGCGGCGCACCGCGCGGACGTACGGCGCCGGGGCGTCCGGGGCGTCGGAGATGTACGCGGGGAAGTAGTAGTTCAGGCCCAGCCAGTCCAGCGGGGTCGCGATCGTCGCCAAGTCGCCTGCTCGTAGCGGGAGTTCGACGCCGTAGGTCTCGACCATGTCGGACGGGAAGCCGCGGCCGTGCACCGGGTCGAGCCACCAGCGGTTGACGTGGCCGTCGTGGCGGCGGGCGGCCGCGATGTCCTCGGGGCGGTCGGTGGCCGCGTGCACGGTGGAGAGGTTGTTGACGATGCCGACCTGGGCGCCGGGCGCCGCGGCGCGGATCGCCTGGGTGGCGAGGCCGTGGCCCAGCAGCAGGTGGACGGATGCACGTACGGCGGCGGTGAGGTCCGTCCAGCCCGGGGCCATCTTGCCCTCCAGGTGGCCGATCCAGGCCGAGCAGCTCGGCTCGTTGAGGGTCGCCCAGAGTTTGACCCGGTCGCCCAAGCGAGCGGCTACGGCCGAGGCGTACTCGGCGAGCGCGAAGGCGGTGTCCCGCTCGGGCCAGCCGCCGCGGTCCTGGAGCACCTGTGGCAGGTCCCAATGGTAGAGGGTGATGGACGGGGTGATGCCGGCCTCCAGCAGAGCGTCGACCAACTCGTCGTAGAAGGCGAGGCCCTTGGAGTTGACCGCCCCCGTCCCGCCGGGGAGCACGCGGGGCCAGGCCACCGACAACCGGTAGGCGTTGACGCCGAGTTGCCGCATCAGGCCGATGTCCTCGCGCCAGCGGTGGTAGTGGTCGCAGGCGGCGTCGCCGGTGTCGCCGTTCGCGGTCTTCCCCGGGGTGTGCGAGAAGGTGTCCCAGATCGAGGGCGTACGGCCGTCCTCGGCGACGGCCCCCTCGATCTGGTACGCCGCGGTGGCCGTGCCCCACAGGAAGTCGTGCGGGAGTGCGGCGAGGTCGATGCGTTCGGACACGGAAGTCCCTTCGGGATCAGGGGTGTTGGTCGCTCGGCTCACTTGACGGCGCCCGCCGTCAGACCGGCGACGAGATAGCGCTGCAGCAGCAGGAAGCCGGCCACCACAGGCACGCTGACGACCAGCGAGGCGGCCATGATCTGGTTCCAGTAGACGTCGTTGAGGGTGGAGTAGCCCTGGAGGCCGACGGCGAGGGTGCGAGTGGTGTCGTTGGTCATGACGGACGCGAAGAGCACCTCGCCCCACGCCGTCATGAAGGCGTAGACGGCGACCGCGACGATGCCGGGGACAGCGGCCGGTACGACGATCCTGAGCAGCGCGCCGAGCGGGCCGCAGCCGTCCACCAGCGCCGCCTCGTCCAGGTCGCGCGGCACCGAGTCGAAGTACCCGATGAGCATCCAGATGGAGAACGGGAGGGAGAAGGTCAGATACGTGAGGATCAGGCCGCCTCGGGAGCCGAACAGGGCGATGCCGGTGGCGCTGCCGATGTTGACGTAGATCAGGAACAGCGGGAGGAGGAAGAGGATGCCCGGGAACATCTGCGTCGACAGGACCGTCACGGTGAAGACGCGCTTGCCCCGGAAGTCGTAGCGGCTGACCGCGTACGCCGCGAACACCGCGATGAGGACCGAGCAGATCGTCGCCGCGCCCGCCACGATCAGCGAGTTCATGAAGTACTTCGCGAGCGGGACCGTCGACCAGATGTCGATGTACGGGCGGATGGTCAGGCCGCTCGGCAGCCAGCGGAACTTGCCGGTGACGTCCGCGAGCGGCTTCAGGGAGCTGGAGACCATCACGTACACCGGGATCAGCACGAAACCGGTGAGCAGGGTCAGGAAGATCCGCCGGGACCAGATGAAGGAACGCGGCGGCGCCATCGGCGAGTTGCGCGTCGGTGAGGCGAGGGGCGGACTAGACATCGGCGGCCCTCCGTCCGCGCGAGGTGAAGATCAGGTACACGCCCGTCACGACGAGCAGGAAGAGCAGCAGCAGGACCGACATGGCGGAGCCCGTGCCGAAGTTCCAGGTGACGAAGGACGCCTGGTAGATGTGGACCGAGATGAGGTCGGCGGCCTCGGGGGCGGACTTGCCGAACAGCACGTACGGCGTGTTGAAGTCGTTGAACGTCCACAGGAAGAGCACCAGGACCAGGACCTGGTTGACCGGGCGCAGCGAGGGCAGGGTGATGCGGCGGATCTGCTGCCACATCCCGGCGCCGTCCAGCGCGGCGGCCTCGTACAGCTCCCGGGGGATGTTCTGCAGTCCGGCCATCACGATGAGGAAGGCGAACGGCCAGCCCTTCCACACCGACACGGTCAGCAGCGCGTAGAAGCTGTTGTCGCCGATGAGCCAGAAGGAGGGCTTGCCGGTGAGGTGCAGCTGGTCGTGCAGGACGTGGTTCACCAGGCCGTTGTCGTGCTGGAACATGAACACCCAGGTGATGACGGCCGCGTAGACCGGCAGGGCGTACGGCACCAGGAACAGGGCCCGGAGCAGTCCGCGGCCGCGGAAGGTGTCCTGCATGTAGATCGCGGCGGCGGTGCCGATCAGCCAGCACAGGCCGACCGACAGCAGGGTGAAGCCGACGGTGACGAAGAAGGAGTGCAGCAGCGCGTCCCCGACGGGCGCGCTGAAGTTCACCGACACCTTGTAGTTGCCGAGGCCGGACCAGGGCGCGGTGCTCCAGTCGCGGATGTAGAACTGGGTGAGCTCCTTGAAGCTCATTACGATGCCGATGACCATCGGCACCAGGTGGACGAGGAGTTCGAGCAGCAGGGCGGGCAGGAGCAGGAGGTACGGCAGACAGACGCGGCGGAGCCGCCCGGTGCGGCGGCGGGGTTCGCGCTTCGCCGCACCGGACGGTGCCTGCGCCACCGGCTCCTTGTACGCGGTGGTCGTCATCTTGGTGCTCACGCCGCCGGCATCTGCTGCTGGGCCTTCTGCAGCGCGGCCTTGACCGAGTCGGTGGTCACCGCGCGCCCGGCGGCGGCGTCGGCGAACAGGTCCTTGACGGCCGTACCGACCGCCGTCTCGAACTGCGACTCGGACGCGACCTGCGGCAGGGCGGCCGCGCTGGTGGCGAGGGTGTTCTTCAGCACGGCGGTGGCGGGGGCGCCGAACGCGGCGTCCGCCTGCGCGGACTTGACCGGCGGGATGGAGCTGTACGCCGTGTTGAGGATCTTCTGCTCGTCGTCGGAGGTCATGAACTTCACGAACTTGGTGGCACCGTCCAGGTTGTGGGTGTTCTTGAAGACGGCGAGGTTGATGCCGGCGACCATCGAGTTCACCTGGGGGCCGGTGCCGGGGGTGCCGGAGATCACGGGGACGGGCGCGATGCCGTAGGCGTCCTCGCTCATGCCCTGGGACTTGAGGTTGGCGGAGGCGGACTGCCACAGCAGCATCGCCTGCTTGCCCTTGGCGAAGTCGCTGACGGACTGGTTCTGCGCGTACTCGGCGTCGCCGGTCGGTATGACCTTGTCCTTCGCCATGAGGTCTACGTAACTCTTGACCGCCTCGACCACCTTGGGGTTGGTGAAGTCGGGCTTGCCGTCGGCGGTGAAGAAGTCGGCGCCGTGCTGCTTGGCGAAGACGAAGACGTGGTGGATGTTCTCCGACGGGTTCGCGCCCTCGGCGCCGAGTGCGGACTTGCCCTTGGCCTGGATCTTCTTGCCGTCGGCGACCAACTCGGCCCACGTGGCGGGCGGTTGACCGACCCCGGCGTCGGCGAAGATCCTCTTGTTGTAGTAGAGGGCGTACGCCATCGAGTAGAGCGGGACCGCGGCCGGGTCCTTGCCCGCCGCGCCGGTCGAGCCGAGCGCGGAGTCGACGAACCGGTCCTTGCCGCCGATCTTCGCGAAACTCTTCGCGTCCCAGGGCAGCAGCGCGCCGGTCGACTGCAGCGAGGCGCTCCAGGTGTTGCCGATGTTCAGCACGTCCGGGCCCTGACCCGAGGTGGTCGCGGTGAGGATCCGGTTGAGCAGGTCGGACCAGGGCACGACCTCCAGCTTCACCTTGATTCCGGTCTGCTTCTGGAACTTGTCGAGTTCGGGCTGGAGGACCTGCTTGTCGACGGCGATGCTGGCGCCCTGGTTGGAGGCCCAGTACGTCAGCGTCTTCGGCGAGTCGTTGGACCCGCCACCGCTTGACGAGCCGCCTCCGCAGGCCGTGGCCGCGAGGACGAGAGACAGGGTGACGGCGCCTGTGGCCGCGGCTCGGATGCTGCGCATGGCTCCTGGTGTCCCTTTCCGGGAGTCGAGGACCCGAGGCTGCTCACGGGGGTGGACACCCGTTCGCCCCCGAAGCCCCCTCATGGCTTAATTTAGGACGTGAGTTAAACCTCAGGAGAAACGCTCGTCAAGAGATCCGGCAGCGGCAAACCGCCGGACAGTCCGGAAACAGGGAGGCCAGGTGGCAGCGGTGGGCGGCCGTACGGTGCGTGACCTGCGACGGGAGAGCCGGAGCGCCGCTCTGCAACGGTTGTATGTCGACGGGCCGATGAGCCGGCATGCGCTGGGTCCGGCGACCGGCCTGAGTTCAGGCTCTGTCAGCAACGTCGTGACCGGACTGCTCGCCGACGGCCTGGTGGAGCAGGCCGGCGTGCTCGACACGGACGCGGGCCGGCCGAGCCAGCTGCTGTGGCTGCCCGGGCCCTGCGGCACCCCGCGGGCCGGGTCCGCATCGAACTGGGCCGGCTGGGCCCCGACGCGGTCACCATCGGCGCTGCGGTCCTCCCCCTCGCGGCATTCTTCAGCTCCGGCGGCCACCGCCCCCGCCAGGCGCAGCAGCGGCCGACGGGGCCCGCTTGGCGGGCGGCGGTGGAGGGGAGGCAGGTGCGAGAGTCGGGGGTGGAGTGGCGTGGGCTTGCCACCCGCTTGCGCGGGACGTGTTTCCCGAGGGGCCCGCACCACCCACCGCATCGGCTGGTGGTGCGGGCCCCGCCCCGCTACCGGACCGGCACCGGTCGGGATGCCGGGGCGTAGCCCGTGGGGCGGGTCGTGAAGGTGCCGCGGCCCTGGGTGCGGCTGCGCAACCTGGTGGCGTAGCCGAACAGTTCGGCCAGTGGCACGGTCGCGGTCAGTACGGCCGCGCCGCCCCGGGTCTCGGAGCCGCCGATCCGGCCGCGCCGGGACACCAGGTCGCCGAGGACCGAGCCGACGGCGTCCTCCGGCACGGTCACCGTGACCTCGGCCACCGGTTCCAGCAGGGCCGTCGCGCAGGCGCGCAGAGCCTCGCGGAGGCCGAGCCGGCCCGCGGTGCGGAAGGCCGTGTCGGAGGAGTCCTTCACATGGGTGGAGCCGTCGGTGAGCGTGACCCGGAGCCCGGTCACCGGGTGCCCCGCCAGCGGACCCTCGGCGAGCGCGTCCCGGCAACCGGCCTCCACCGCGCGCACATACTCCTGCGGCACCGCTCCACCGACCACCGCGGAGCGGAACTCGAAACCGATGGCGCCGACTTCGGGGCCGAGCGGTTCCACATCGAGCACGACATGGGCGAACTGCCCGGCGCCGCCGTCCTGTTTGACGTGGCGGAACACAAACCCGGTCACGCCCTCGACGACCGTCTCGCGGCAGGCGACCCGGGGCCGGCCCACACTCACCTCCGGTCCCCCGTCCCGGCGGATCTTCTCCACCGCGACCTCCAGGTGGAGTTCGCCCATGCCGGACAGCACGGTCTGCCCGGTCTCGGCGTCGGTGCGCACCACCAGCGAGGGGTCCTCCTCGGCCAGCCGTGCCAGCGCCGTCGCCAGCCGGCCGGTGTCCGTGGCGCGGCGGGCCTCGACCGCGACGGACACCACCGGCTCGGCCGCCACCGGCGGTTCCAGGAGCAGCGGGGCGCCGGGCTCGCACAGCGTGGAGCCGACCCGAGCCGATTTCACACCGGCGAGCGCGACGATGTCACCCGCGACCGCCCGGTCCAGCTGGACGTGCCGGTCCGCCATGACCCGCAGGATGCGCGCCACGCGCTCGGTCCGCCCGGTGCCCGGGACCCACACGGTGTCTCCCTTCTCGAGCGTGCCCGAGTACACGCGCACATGGGCCAGCCGCCCGGTGGCGCTCGCGCTCACCTTGAACACGAGTCCCGCGAACGGCACTTCGGGGTCGGCGGCCCGCTCCTGACCGGCGCCCTCGTGGACACCACGCACGGCGGGGACGTCCAGCGGCGAGGGCAGATACGCCACCACCGCGTCCAGCAGCGGCTCGATACCTCGGTTGCGGTAGGCGGAGCCGCACAGGACGACCACGCCGTCCCCGGTGCGGGTGAGGTCGCGCAGCGCTCCCGCGAGCGTGTCGGCGCCGAGCGTCTCCCGGTCGCAGAACTCCTCCAGCGCGGCCGGGTGCAGCTCCGCGACCGTCTCCTCCAACGCCCGGCGCCGCCGTGCCGCCTCCTCGGCCAGCGCCTCGGGCACGGGCCCCGCCACGGCCGTACCCGCGCCGTCGGCCCAGACCAGCGAGCGCATCCGTACGAGGTCCACCACACCCGTGAACCCGTCCTCCGCGCCGATGGGGAGCTGGACGACGAGCGGTACGGGATGCAGCCGCTGCCGGATGGACTCGACGGTCCGGTCGAGATCGGCGCCGGCACGGTCCATCTTGTTGACAAGAGCGATTCTCGGCACGCCGTGCCGGTCCGCCTGCCGCCAGACCGACTCGCTCTGCGGCTCGACCCCGGCGACGGCGTCGAACACGGCGACCGCCCCGTCCAGGACGCGCAGTGAGCGCTCGACCTCGTCGGCGAAGTCGACGTGGCCGGGAGTGTCGATGAGGTTGATGCGGTGCCCGTCCCAGTCGCAGGTGACGGCGGCGGCGAAGATGGTGATGCCGCGGTCGCGTTCCTGCGGGTCGAAGTCGGTGACGGTGGTGCCGTCGTGCACCTCGCCCCGCTTGTGGGTGGTGCCCGTCGCGTACAGGATCCGCTCGGTGACGGTGGTCTTGCCCGCGTCGACGTGGGCGAGGATGCCGAGGTTGCGGACGGCGGCGAGGGTGGTGAGGTTCGTGCGCACGGCCCAGGGCCTTTCTGCGGATCAGCCTGACGTCCAGGTCTGAATCGAGGAAAAGGGCAGCGCGATTACCCGTGCGTCCCAGCTCAGAAAGACGTCACGGGCGTCCGGTGCCAGCCGCGCAGCGGGCACCGGACGGTGCGGGACACGAGGATCACCTCGTACCGGGAGCGGGGAGCGGTGACAGCGGTGCGTGCGCGCACGGCCGGGCTCCCCTCTGTGTCGGACGACAGGCGCCGCCGTACGGTGGTGGCGGCGCTCGGTACGGGATGACGGTACGAGAGGGAGGCGGCCGGGGGCATGTGATTTTCCGGTACGGCCTCAGGAGGGAGCCAGCGCCCCGGCGAGTCGGCGCAGCCAGTCCTGCGCGCTGCCCCGGACGGCCGGGTAACGGTCCCGGAACGCGGCCCAGTCCACGTCCCAGCGGAGCACCGCGGCCGGGTCGAGGGCGGTGTGCGGGTCCGCGGGGCCGGACGCCCGGTCGAAGACCTTCCGCAACAGGCGCGCTGGGAGCCGGGTGCCTTCCGTCTCGGCGAGGAGGACCGCGTCGTACAGGTCCTTGCCCTGTGCGCGCCCTCCGTCCCGGCTGTCGTTGTGCAGCCAGAGCAGCTTCCAGGCCAGGGACAGCTCCCGGCTCGCCGTGCGCACCGGGACGGGGCCACCGCCGTCGCCGCGTGGTATCAGGGTCCAGACAGGGGGTTCGGGCAGTGTCTCGTCGCGGGCGAAGTCCAGCCGTACCTCCCCGGAGGGCAGGCCGTCGGCGTGCCAGGGGATGAGCAGGCGCACGCCCGGTGTGTCGTAGGCGGCGTAGGTCCACGTACCGTCGACGCGCGCCTTGTCCGCGTCGAGGAGGAGGCCGGGGGCGGCCTCCGGGTGCCGTGCCACGCGTTCGAGCAGGTCGGCGTAGGGGGGTTCGGTCTCCACGGCGTCTTCCTCGGGGAGCCAGTGCAGCCCCTCGGGCGGGAGCAGCGGCCGCTGCCCGCCGGTGTCGAACTCCTCGTACGTCCACATCTCGTACCGTGCCGCGCCGTCGGCGGCCTCGGGCCACTGCTGCACGACGTCGAGCCGGTCGACGTACGGATACGGGTCCAGCGCGTCGACCCCTACGGCGTCCTCCAGCACCACCCAGTCCAGATCGGCCGGTTGGCGCGCCGCGTCCCCCACCCAGGCCGGCATCACCATGCTGCCGCGCAGGGCCAGGCTCGCGCTCCAGGGAGCGTCCGCGACGAGGCCCAGCACATGATCGAGCGCCGCGCGTACTGTGTTCACGGGGCAGACCGTAGCGCCCGCCACTGACACAGCCGCGCGGCAGACCAGGAACCCAGGGCGGGCGCCCTGGGTTCCTGGTGGTGTCCGGGGCGGACCGGCTCAGCCGAAGAACGCACCCACCAGCGCGCACAGCGGGACGATCGCCCAGAGCGAGAGGCCATGGTGGACCAGCAGCATCGCCGCGGTTCATGGAGCCGATGCCGAGCACCGAGCCCACGGACAGGTCGATGCCCGCGGTGAGGATGACCAGCGTGACACCGACCGCGAGGATGCCGCGGGAGGCGAAGGCGGTGACGGCGTTGGTGAGGTTGTCCTGGTTCCTGGCCCGAAGGGCGCCTCGACCGCCGAGGAACGGCTCGCCGGCTACCGAAGGTCGCTCCGCAGGTTCCTGGAGGACGTGCCGGGCACTCCGGCCGAGGAGGTGGACCTGCTGCACGACTACACCCGGCACGCCGACTTCAAGGTCGAGGGCGGGCGCAGGGCCATGGCCGACCTGCTGGCGCTGCCGCAGCCACCGGACGCGGTCTTCGCGGCCAACAACCTGATGGCCGTCGGGGCGTTGCAGGCGGTGCGTGAGGCGGGTCTGCGGCCGCCGGAGATCGGTGCGCTGTCGTTCGGCGAGGTGCCCTGGACGCCGCTGGTGCGGCCCGTCCTCACCACGGTTCAGGTGCCCGCGTACGACCTGGGGCGGACGGCGGCCGGCCTGCTGCTGGACCGGATCGCCGGGACGGAGCGGCCGCTGCGCACGGTGGTGCTGCGCAGTTCCCTCCGGGTCGGGCAGACCACGGCGGGACCGGTGTGAGCCGTCCGGACACGCGGTGCTCCAGCCCATCCGCGGGTGCCGGGAGTGCCAGTGCGGGGCGCATCGGGACGCTCATCGCCAACGACGGGCTCGCGCACGCCCGAAAGCGCTTCCGGCAGGAGGCCCGCGTTTCGCGAGGATCACCTCAGTAGCCGAGTCCGGCTCGCCGGTACCGCTGTTCTCGTGCACGGTGGAAGACGGAATGCCGATCCTCTCCCCCGAGGCCGAGGACAGGCAGCGCCCGGGCGGCCGGCACCTTCGCCACACCAGCCGGCCGCCCGCTCTTCTCGCCGCCCGGTTCACAACCTCCTGTGGCCGTGGCAGTGGTCAGAACCGGCTGGAGCTCAGCCGATCGATGGCCTCCAGGACACCCTTGCGGTGTGCGTGCGTGCGCTCGTATCCCTCGAGAACGCGCAGCTCGGTCTCGGACAGCCCGAGGAGGCGCCGCTCGATCTCCTCGACGCTGAGCTGGCTGAAGCCGACGATGGGCAGGCTCTCCTCGCTGCTGGCCGCTCCCTGGATCTGCTCCGCCGCGGAGATCGTTTCCGGTTTCTCTTCCGCCGGCTCCTCGTCGCCGCCGGGACGCTGTCCGGCTCGTGCGGCGTGGCGCATCCGGTCGGCGACGGCCCGCAGCGTGCGGGTGACCGCATGGGCGAGGCCACCGTCGGCCGTCGGTTCCACGCGGAAGCCGTCGCTCCCGGCGGCCATGGATCGGGCCTGCCGGGCGAGGCTGTCCTCGAGCAGGGCCAGCAGCTCCTGGTCCTGGTCGCGGAGTTCCCGGAGCAGGTCGAGAGTGGCGCGGTCCTGGGCCTGGTCGGCGAGAACCTCACCGGCCCGGGTGGCGGCGAGGGCGCGGGCAGCGGCCGCGTACTCGTCCTCGGTGTTCCTCAGCAGCTGCCGCTCGTCGGCCGGCCCGCGGCCGCGCATCACCCCGGTCACGGTCTTCTGCCCGATGGTCAGCGGGAGTGTGGCCGTTTTCCAGGTGGTTCGGGCGGCGAACCGCGCCATGTCGGTCGCGTCCTCGAGCAGGCCGCGGGGCCGCAGTCCGCGGACATGGCGTTCGATGCGGTGCACCCGCTGCTGCATGTCGTCGGCCTGGCGCTCGAGCAGCTGCCGGTGCGAGCCGGGCGGCGCGACGGCCGCGTCCGCTCGCAGTCGGTTGCGTGCCTCGGCATGGGCGTGGTGGGCATCCTCGAGCGCCGGTATCAAGGTCTGCGTCGTCGCCATCTGTGGGCTGCTCCCTGTAATCCTCCCGCGGCTGAGCAGCCGGGACCATCCTGCGAGGCCCGCGCCAAGATCACCCGCCGAAAGCAGCCCCCCAAGAGCGGTGGCGGTGCTGCGACCCGGTCCGCCCCACGCCGTCATCGGCAGGGAGAGGGCCTGCCCGGCGGTTCGGCCATCCGGGTGAGGACATGGGTCGGCAGCGCGGCAGGACAAGCCCGGCGGCGCGGCTGACGGCGCGACGAGGGCCCCGACCAGGAGGTCGAGGCCCTCGCTTCCGTGGCGCTGTATCGGCTGTCCGAGGGGCAAGTCGGCCGCTGACGACAGGGTCGGGGTGGCGCGGGGCGAGCGCTGCTTCCGGAACCGGCGTGCGCTGGGAAGCAGCGCGTCGGACCGTGAGCAATCAGGTCAGGACCAGTTCCAGCACGGTGACCGAGAGCGGCGGCACGGTGCTGGTGAAGGATGCTGCCGCGCCGGAGACGGTGCTCGTCCTGGGCACCAGTGTGTCCGGTGCCGTCAGCGTGTTGGTGGTGGTGCGCGAGGGACCGGTCAGGACGGTCGCGGTGGCCTGCCTCCTGACACCCTTGGCCAGCCCCTTCAGCTCGACCGGCAGGTTCAGCTTCTCCGTGCCGCAGTTGACGACCGCGAGGTAGAGGCGGTTTCCGGAGCGGGTGGCCACGGTGGCGAGGCCGGGCAGCGCACGTGCGGTGGCCGGCAGCACCGTGTCGCCGAGCCTGCTCGTCAGCATGTGCTGTGCCCAGTAGCTGGGCGACACATAGCTGGTCAGGTTGTCGTAGGCGATCAGGTTGGTGGCCCAGACGTTGTTCTTGACGTGCGAGAACAGCGGCGCGTAGCACTCCATGAGGACCTGGTCCGAGTTGCGGATCAGACCGGCCAGCCAGGCGGCGTCGCCGAGCGCCGCGTTGAGGTCGGGGGTGGGGCGGCCCTCCTGCGCGGCCCACTCTCCGACGAACACCTTCGTCGAATTCCGGTCCCGGCTGTCGTACTTGTGGGTGGAGGCCTGGGCGGCGGACGGCGCGAGGTAGTAGTGCTCGTCGATCAGGTCCGGGGTGCGGCTCGTCACGGACGTCGTGGCGATCAGCTTCAGCTGCGGGTACTTCGCCTTGATCGCGTCGTAGAAGGCCGCGAACCGCTCGTCGTACGACCCCGAGGAGTCGAACCAGTCCTCGTTGCCGATCTCCACGAACTCCAGCGGGAACGGCTCCGGATGCCCGTCGGCGGCTCGTCGTGCACCCCAGGTGCTGGTGACGGGACCGGTGACGTACTCGATCTCGTCGAGTGCGTCCTGGACGAACGGCTTGAGGGCGTCGCCGGTGACGTGTTCGCCCTTGAGCGAGTAGCCGGCGTAGACGGCGAGGACCGGCTGGGCGTGCATGTCCTCGACCCATTGCAGGTATTCGAGGAGTCCGAGGCCGTCCGTGGACCAGTAGCCCCAGGCGTCGTCCTGGTGGCCGGGGCGCTCCCACACCGGGCCGATGGTGTTCTTCCAGTTGAACCGTGTCGCGATGGTGTTGCCCTCGAGGAAGTTGCCGCCGGGGAAGCGCAGGAACTTCGGCTTCAGCGCGACCAGCTTCTCCATCAGGTCGACGCGCAGGCCGTTGGGCCGGTTGTTGTAGGTGGGCGGGAAGAGGGACACGTGCTGGAGCCACAGGGTCTCGCCCGCGGCGGCGGGGTCGGCCGTGGTGACGGTCAGCCTCGCGTCACCGGTCACGGGGGTGCGCGAACCGGTGCGCAGGGTCAGCTCGAACGGGCGGTCGGGGAAGGCGCTGCCGATGTGGGGCAGGCGGGCGGACGCGTACACCGTCGCTCCGTCCGCCGACTCGATGGCCACCGTGAGCGGGCCGATGCGTCGCGACGCCTTGGCGAACAGCCGGGCGGTGTAGGGGGTTCGGGGCCGCACGGGTATGCCCCAGAAGCCGTCGTTGGCGACGCCGGCCCGGTTTCCGGCCCCGGTGCCGCTCGGCAGTACGACCTTGAGGGAACGGTTGAGCGCCGCGTTGAGCGGGGTGGCGGTGTCGAGTGCGAGGGTCGTTCCACCGACGGCGGACCAGTGGACGGGCGTGGTGTCACTGGCCATCATCGAGCGATTCTGCACCAGTTCGGCGTAGATGCCGCCCTCGCCGGAGTGGTTGATGTCCTCGAACATCAAACCGGGGAGGATGGGCGACACGGCGTGCGCCGGGTTGCCGACGTCCACGCTCAGCAGCGGCGTCGTGGTCTCGACCGGGACCCCGGCCAGCGCCGCCACCTGGTCGGAGGTGAGGGCGGTCGGGAACATCCACACGTCGTCGATCAGGCCGTGCCACTGGTCGACGTGGCCACCGCCGTAGAGGGCACGGCCGACGGCGGTGTCGCCGCTGCCGGCCCAGCCCGCGGTGTAGGCGGTCTCCCCCTCCAGTACGCCGTTGACGTAGAGGCGGATGACGCCGGCGGTCGCATCGCTGACGCCGACCAGGTGGGTCCAGGTGTCGGTGGTGGGCGCGGAGGCGGCGGCCGCCACCGCGGCACTCTGGGTGGCGTCCGAGGCCAGCCGGGCGAAGGCGAAGGTGCCGGTGTCGTCGCGCAGCCCGAGGTAGAAGGAGCTGACGACCTTGCCGTCGGTGCTGACGGCGGTCTGGTAGCCGCCGAGTTGAGCGAGGTTGACCCAGGCGCCCACCGAGAACGCCTTGGAGGTGTCGAGGGCCGGCCCGGATGCCATGGCGTTGCCGCCCGCCTTGAGGTTCAGGCTGTGGGTTCCGACCTTGCCGGTGTCCCAGCCGGCCGCCCCCTGGAGCGTCGCGGTACGACCGTTTCCGGAGGAGTCGGCGGCCGAGGTGCCGGAGCCCTCGTCGAAGGTCCAGTGGGCGGCTGCGGCGGGGAGGTCCGCGCCGGTGGCGCTTGGGGTGGTGCCGACGAGCTGGGCGGCCCGGGCGGGAGCGGCGGCGAAGGTCCCGGCGAGGGAGGCGGCGCCCAGGACGGTGAGGACGGTTCTGCGGGGCACTCCGGCTTCTGAAGGCATGCGGCTCATTCCTTTGTTCGACATATCGATCGATGATCGGTACTTCGAGCAGCAGGGATCTTAAGGTGTCACCGTGGCCCGCCAACACCCCTCGTACGGCAACGCACCCTCCCCGGCCACCAAGGGGCCACGTGCGCCGGCCTCTCCCTCGCCGCGGCCCGCAGGGCAACTCTGGCTACTGATGGGCGAGTTGACCGCTGAGGAAGCGGTCGTGGCCGCACGAGGGCAGTTCCACCTGCCGGACCGGATTTCAGCCGGCGGTCAGTGTTCCTGGGCCGTGGGGCGGACCATGATCTCGTTGACCGCCACATGCGGGGGCTGAGTGATCATGAAGGTGATGGCACGAGCGATGTCCTCGGCATCCAGCCAGGCGTTCTGCGGCAGGCCACGGGCGGCAGCGGCCCCGGGGCCCGTCGCCATCTCCGTCACCGTCATACCCGGTTCGACCAGCCCCACCCGGATGCCCCTTCCCGTCACCTCCTGACGCAGGGCCTCGCTGAACGCGCCCACCGCGTGCTTGGTCGCCGAATAGACACCGTTGTTCCTGCGCACCACCCGGCCTCCGACCGAGCTGACATTCACGAGATCAGCGACCCCGCGCGGGCCGTCGGCCGCCGCGCGGAGCAGATGGGGCAAGGCCGCCTGCGACAGGTGCAGGACCGCGTTGAAGTTGAGATCGACCATCCGCTCCCACTGGGCCGGGTCGCCCTCCTCGATGGTGCCCATGGCCACGTAACCGGCGTTGTTCACGAGCACGTCCAACCGCGTGAAGCACTCCACGGCGTCCTCGACGGCCCGACGTGCCTGCGCCACGTCTTCGAGGTCAGCGGTGAGGACCCTGCACGAGCCACCCCGATCACGGATCACCGCGGCCAGGTCCTCCAGCCGCCCCGTACGGCGGGCCACCACTGCCACAGCGGCGCCCTGCCGCGCCAGCGACGAGGCCGTGGCCGCACCGATGCCGCTGGACGCGCCCGTCACCAGTGCCGCGCATCCCGTCAATGGCGCATCACCGTCGGCGACGCCGGCGCCTGCCGCCCTGGCGCCCTGATCCGCAGCTGCCGCGTGCCCGGCGTTCGGATCCCTCACACTCATGATCACCCCTGCACAGGTCATCGCGTCCAGGGCGGGCCGAGGTGCCGCGAACCTCGCACCGCCGCCCACCGGCGAGGTGCCGCCCTGCTCTTCGAAGCTTGCACCACATGGCCCAAGACCGCCTCCGCGCATGCTTCGACGGTTGCCGTCGGCCGCTTGGAACGGGGCATCCGCCCTGTGCCCGTCTTCGTCTGCACCGAGGCGCTGAGCCCCCAGGGCGGGCGCCCCGGCCGTGCTCCGGCCACGGCGCCGCGCTGTTGCGGCGCCGCGAGTTGACCCACCGGGCCGACGCCGAACCCCAGCGCCACCGACAGTGCGCTGTGCTGCTCGGCTCCCAGCAGCCCCAACTCGTCACCGAACGGAAGAAGGATCTGATGGAGTCCTGAATAGGTGACGTCGCGGCGGGGGCGGCGCAGGCGGCAGGCCGACGCCCGGTTCGCCGGTCAGGAGCAGCGTCCCGTCCGACCAGGCGGGAAGCGTCTCCGGGCCGCGAAGGCCTCTGCTCGTGGCTCGACACCACAAAGACCGGATGACACACACCGGTGTGACAGGGCGGCCGTCACAGCCCTTCGGCGGAAAGCACACCGACAGGGCCGGCGGCACGCCCGGCGCCGGGGCGGGCTGTCGCCCCGGCACCGGGTCCGCCGTATCAGCCCTCGTCGCGCAGCCGGGCCGCCAGGGAGGTCAGCGGCTCGGTCTCCCCGGTGTGGCCCAGGGCGGTGAGGCGGGCGACCGCCGCGTCGAGGCGGGTGCGGGCGGGAGCGGGGCGTTCCAGGTAGATGCCCTCCACGGCGCCCGCGAGGCGGACGCATTCGGCCCACTCGCCGGCGTGGTCCTCGTCGGATCCCGGTTCGCCGAGCAGGGTGAGGGCCTTGTCCAGGGCGGCCAGGGCGGTCTCGTACTCACGGCCGTAGGCGTTGACCCGTCCGTGTTCGTAGGCCAGGGCAGGGTCCAGGGAGCGGCCGCGGGCCTCGTACCCCGCAGCGCGGGCCTCGTCTGCGATCCTGCCCGCGTCGGCCAGGAAGGCGAAGGCGTCGGCCAGGCCCTCGGGACCCTGCTGCTGGGCCTGGAGGCGGGCGAGTTCACGCAGGCAGCTGCTGAGCTGCTCGTAGCGCGGGGCCCGGGCGTGGGCGGCGAGGGCCTGGTCCGCGGCCTCGCGGGCCCGGCCGAACTCGCCGGACTCGGCGAGGAGTACAGCGGTCTCCGCGGCGATCATGGCGTGGCTCCCGGGGTCGTCGTCCCAGCCGGCCGACTCGGCCGCGAGGGCGGCGAACTCCGCCGTGGCGGCCTTGAGGTCCTCCCCCGCGTGCAGCGCGCGGGCGCGGGTCAGGCGCAGCTGGGCGACGAGCCGGTCGTCCAGCTCTCCGGCGGCGACGCCCGGTTCGGCCAGGACGGAGTCGAGCAGAGCGATGCAGTCCTCGACGCGGCCCAGGTCGAGGCTGAGCTGGGCGGCGTTGCTGTAGGTGCAGAACGCGTCCGTCCGGCTGCCGTGGCGCAGTTCCAGCTCCGCGGAGCGCGTCAGGTGCCGCAGCGCCTCGTCGGGGCGGCCCAGGTGCATGCAGGCCTGGGCCAGATCACCGTGGAGGCGGGCGGTGTCGATTGTGTGGGCCGGCCAGTCGGCGGCCAGGCGCAGGCTCTCGGTCAGGTCCGCGTGCGCGGCCTGCGCGTCCCTGAGGCCGAGCTGGATGCGGGCGCGCAGGCCGAGCGTGCGGGGCAGGTGCCAGGCGGGGCCGTGCGCCTTCAGCCGGTCGAGGAGGGCGTCGATCTCCGTGGCCGCGGCGGGCAGATCGCCGGAGAGGGCGTACGTACTGGCCCGCAGCAAGAGCGCGCCGGAGACCTGTCCGGCGATGTCGTGCCGGGTGGCGAAGTCGAGCAGCAGGTCCACCTCGGCGAAGACCGGCGCGACGTGCTCGTCGTTCCGCGACGTCTGCAGACGCAGGCCGAGCGCGGTCGCCAGCAGCCGCAGCAGACGGGCCTCCTGGTACGGGGTGAGGCCGGTCGTCTCTTCGTGCAGGCGGACGAGGGCCGCGTGGGCGGCGGTCAGCGCGGCGGCCTTCGCCTCGGCTGCGTCGTCCGTGGGGATCTCGCCCGTGGCGAGCAGGGCGCAGGCGCGGGCGAGCACCGCGTGCCCCGGCGCTCCGGCCTCGTCGTACAGGCTCGCGGCCTCTTCGTACCGGGCGGCGGCTGCGGCGAACTGGTCCTTCTCGCCCGCCCGGCCCGCCTCGTCGGCCAGCAGGTCCGCGCGCAGCCGTACGAGCGGTCCCACGGCCGGGTCGTCGGGGTGGGCGTAGTCGGGGGCGGCGACGAGCGTGCGCAGCCGTGCCCAGCAGGCCGCTTCGTCCGGATGCCCCTCCTCGTCCAACTCCCGTGCCCGGCTGATGAGTTCGGGCAGCGACTCGGGGGCGGTGGCGGCCGGGCGGGCGGCGGGGGTGGCGGCCGGGGTGGCCGGGGCCACCTCGTCGAGGCCGCGGGTGCGCAGGGTCAGTTCCAGTGTGTCCAGGAGGGGGGCGCGGTCGAGGCGGTCCCTGCGGCGGTCGGTGTGGGCCGTGGTTCCGTTGCGGGCGTCGAAGCGGGCGGCGAGGTCGTCGGCGCGGCCACGCACCTCGGCGCGCAGGCCGGCCACCGTCCAGGTGCGGCCCGCCCATCCGGCGGCGGGCAGTTCGCCGTGGCCGAGGAGTTCGACGCGCTGGAGGAGGACCTCCACGCCGGTGAGGAAGCTGAGCAGGTCCAGCGGCGAGTCGACGTCGTCGAACAGGCTCCGGTTCTCGGCGAGCAGTTCCAGGCCGCGCGCCTCGTTGCCGGTCAGCGCGCAGAACTCCAGGTGCCGGCCGACCTCCCCGGACATCGAGGGGTTGCGGCGGCAGCCGCGGTAACCGGCCAGGTGCAGCTCGCGGGCCCGGTCGGTACGGCCGGTGCGCAGCAGGGGAAGCAGCGCGTACGAGATGGAGCGGGCGGGCTCCTCCTGGCAGGACTCCTTCCCGGCCAGGACGGGGTCCCAGGTGCGCAGGGCCCGCTCGTCGTCGCCCGCCGCGAGGTGGTACCGGGCGCGCTCGCAGATCTCGCAGGCCTCGCAGTCGCTGAGCCGGGTGCGGGTGCGGCCCGCCCACAGCTCGAAGGCGAGGTCGGTGTCCTCACCGACGTGTGCGGCGAGTTGGTACGCCTGCCCGTAGTAGGGCTGGAGGCCGAGTCCGGCCCTCTCGTACCGGTCGCGCATCTCCGTCAGCCACTGGCGCAGGCTGGCCAGCGGAATCTCGGGCAGCTGGCGCAGGGCGTGGGCCACCCACTTGAACCGCCAGAACAGCGTGTGGCGCAGTCGTTCGTCGAAGACGTCGGGCTGCTCGTCGAAGAGGGTGAGCAGGCGGGCGAAGACGACGGGCGACTTCCTGGGTTCTGAGCCGTAGGTGTACGCCTCCTGGAGTTCGAGGAGTGCGTGGACGAGCGGGACGGGTTCCGCGAACTGCTCGGCGGCGTCCACGAGTTCCTCGGCCGTGACAGTGCGGGTACGGCCGTAGGGGCGCCGGTCGTTCTCCTGAAGCGCCATGGTACAGCTCGTCAGTGTTCTGGGGTGCGGTCGGCATCGTCAGCTGTCCTTGCGGAGGGCGTGGGCGAGAAGGTCGAGGAAGGAGCGGTTGATGAGGCTCGATTCGGCGGGCCGGAGCGGGCGCCGGGACAGCATCGCGGCCTGCCCGTAGAGGGCTTCGGCGCTGGTGCGGGCCAGTTCGGGTTCGTCGATGGTGACGGCCGTACGGACCAGCGGATTGAGCTGGTTGAGGATCAGCTGGGCCCGCGGCGCCTCCTGCCGCAGGTGGCCGAGGATGTCGCCCCACAGGCCGCCCTGCTGCTCGCGGGCGAGCTGGGAGCGGGTGCGCTCGTGCCGGGCCTCGCGGCTGTCGAGGAGGAGGGCCGGAGCGGAGGCGGGCTGGAAGGTGCGCAGCGCGACGTCGCAGTCGAAGACGGCGAGGGCGTCGCGGGCCTGGGCGAGGTAGGCCGCGGCGGCCAGTTCCGTCTCCCGGTCGACGGGGTCGAGGTGGGCGGTGAGCGTGGCCGGGTCCAGGTCTGCGACGCTGACCTCCGGCCTGATCTCCGGCAGCCGGTGGACCAGTTCACGGTCGTAGGTGTAGCCGCCGTTGACGACGCCGAGCCCGGCGGCCGAGGCGATCGCCGCGACCTGCCGGAACTCCTCCACGCTTGAGGTCACGAGCACGGTGCGGTGGGTGCGCGCGAACTCGTCCAGCGTGGCGTGTCCGTCGGTGGTCTCGAACGGCAGCCACGGCAGCAGCATCCGCAGGATCTCGTCGTCGTGCACCGCCAGCGACTTCACGGCCAGGTGGTGGGCCTGGAGGAAACGGCCGAGGAGGTCCGGGTCGCCGGCGGCGGTCCGGGCGATCCAGGCGCGTAGCAGTTCGGCGAGGGCGTCACGGACGGCGGCGAGGGTGTCGTCCTCGTACAGGGACTCGCGGGACGCCGTCGGGCGCAGGCTCTCGGCATCGACGACACAGCGGACGAAGAACGCCCACTCGGGCAGGATCTCCTGGGCCTGCTCGGACAGCAGCATGCCCTTGACGTGCACGCGGTGGCCGTGGCGGCGCCCGGCCGGCACCGCCTCGGGCAGCACGCACGCGATGCCCTTCAGGCCCACGGCCGGCAGATCCAGCTCGATGGTGTCCAGCGGCGTGAACCCGAACACCTCCGCGCCGTACGCGGCCAGCGCGCGGGAGCGTGCTCCGGGCGTGGGGTACGCACGCGCCCAGGGTGCGGGCTCGGGGTTGACGGATGCGCCCGGGCCGCCCGTGCCGTCGTCGAAGGTCACGGGATGGCGCAGCAGGGAGCCGAAGTGCCGGGCCAGCGCGTGCACCTGTGCCGGCCGGGTCCACTCGCCCGCGTCGGCGCGCGGCGTCAGTGTGACGGTGGTGCCGGGGCCGGGGCGGGCGGAGGCGGGCAGGGTGCGGACGGAGTAGCTGCCGTCACCGCGTCCCCGCCACTCCACGGCGGGGGCGTCGGCAGTGCGGGCGCAGCGGCTCAGGACATGGATCTCGTCCGCGACCAGGAAACAGGAGAGCAGGCCGATGCCGAACTGGCCGATGAAGCCGGCGCGTTGCTCGGCGACCTGCTCGGCGCGCTTGCTGCTGCGGCCGATCGTGGCGAGGAAGGTGTGCACGTCGGCCTCGGTGAGACCGACGCCGTCGTCCTCGACACGTACGACCGAGCCGTCGGCGTACAGGCGGATACCGAAGGCGCCGGTGGGGGCGGCCGGTTCGAGACCGTGCCGCGCGGTCAGCGCGTCCACCGCGTTCTGCAGGAGTTCACGCAGGTAGACGCGGGGGCTGGAGTAGAGGTGGTGGGAGAGGAGATCGACGAGGCCGCGCAGATCCACCTGGAAGGTGCGGTCGGCGCCGGCCGGGCTCGAAGGGGTCGCGGGCAGAGTCATCGGGCAGTCCGGGGTGAGGTGAGCGACGGCGGGTGGGGTGGCGGGATCAGGCGTTGCGCCGGGCGCGGGCGTACATCTCTTCCGGCTTCGCCATGTACCTCCAGGGCCACGAGGTGTAGGCGCCTTGCAACTCGCGGAAGACGCACGGCAGCACGAGGCGTTCGGAGGCCAGGGACAGGGCCATGGCGAAGATGTTGAAGTCCTGCTGCCAGCCCGGGCGACGCACGTAGGCGGGGTGGAGAATGCTGCGCTCGGCCGTTTCCAGCAACTCGTCCTGGATGTCGGGGGTGATGAGGCAGTTCTTACGGTCGGACTCGACCCAGTCCTCGATGTGTGCCATGGCGATCACACAGCCGAGGCGATGGCCATCGGGTGCCCGCGCGAAGGCCTCACGGGCGAACGCCAGGGCCTCGCCGGGCTCGCCGCCCCAACGGGGCTGCACCCACGAGCGGCTCCACATCGCCGAGGAGCAGCTGCTGGAGGCCGCCGAGCTGCGGCCGGAATGGGTCACACCATGGCGCCGCCTGCTCACTTCCGGCCGCGGCATGTCGCTGGAGGGTTTTCCACCGGTGGTTCACGGAGTCGGACGATGCGCCAGGGAAGCGGGACGCTCTACCTCTGGTGCGGTGTGCCGGGCGACAGGGTGACCCGCACGATGGCGTGACGTGGCACCTTGCTGCCGGGCGCAGGTGTCTGCTCACATACTCGTCCGACGGGCGTGCCGGGGTGAGGGCACTCCCGGTGTCGGATCGGCTGGACGCGTACGCCGGCTGCCTGGGCGCTCGATCGGGCTTCGGCGATGGTCTCGCCGATCAGCGAGGGTGTCGCGACCCGGGGACGAGCAGGGGCGTGGGACCCGATGATCAGGTAGGTGCCCACGGCGGCCGCCAGCAGCACCGCCATCGCCTGAAGCGGCCGGCGGATGCGCCCTCGGCGCACAAGGCGTTGTTTCCGGGGATCCCGGCGCGGCGGCGGTGGGGTGTGCCGGACCGCCGCGGGTGGAACGGGCAGGGGCGAGGTCACCGCCGTGGCACGGCCTGCCAGCACCTTCCCGATGGCGTCGCGCATCTCTTCGGCGGTCTGGTAGCGGTCCGCACGATCCTTGGCCAGCGCGCGCAGCACCAGAGTGTCGTAGGCGGCAGGCAGCTGCGGGACGTGGGCAGAGGGAGGCACCGGTGGTTCCGAGAGGTGCTTCATGGCCACGGCCAACGGGGTGTCACCGGTGAACGGGGGACGGCGGGTGAGCAGCTCGTACAGCAGGCAGCCGGTCGAGTACAGGTCGGTGCGGACGTCCACCTGCTCGCCCCGGGCCTGTTCCGGCGAAAGGTACTCGGCCGTGCCCACGACCACCGAGGTGCGGGTGAGGGTCGTACCCGCCTGATCCACCGAGCGGGCGATGCCGAAATCCGTCACCTTCACGCTGCCCTCGTGGGAGAGCATGACGTTCGCCGGTTTGATGTCCCGGTGCACGATGCCGTGCCGGTGGGCGTGATCGAGCGCCTCCAGCACGCCGGCGGTGAGTTCCAGGGCGTGCTCGGGTCCGGTGATCCGTGCCTCGCGCACGAATTGGAGCAACGTGGTGCCCTTGACGTACTCCATCACGAGGTACGGGACGAGGCGGCCGTCGATCGTGTCCTCGCCCGCGTCGTAGACGGCGACGACGGACGGGTGGCCCAGCAGGGCCGCCGAGACGACCTCACGGCGGAAACGCACCCAGTGTTCGGCATCGGCCGCCAGGTCCGGCCGGAGCGCCTTCACGGCAACCTGGCGGAACAGCAGCAGATCGTACGCCAGCCATACCTCGGCCATCCCCCCGCGACCCAGAACGTGTTCCAGACGGTAGCGTCCGCCCAGACGACGTGAACGATCCACGGTGTTCCCCCTCGTTGCCGACATCCGCCGAGGCACCGTAGAGACGGTTCTTGTGGGATCTCTGTGAGCGACTGGCCTGACCACCCCGATGAATTGTCCGCACCCGCAGTGCGCGCCCGCGTTCACGCCGTGTGGTAGGTGCCACCCTGCACGTAGTACTTGCCGCCGCAGCTGTTCTGCTTGTACTCGCCGACCCGCCATACGCACACCCAGGTGTAGACACCGGGGCCGTCCCAGTAGAAGTCGGTATTGAGGGTGCCCGCTCCCTGCTGCTCACGTGCGTCGGTGAATTTCTGGCTGCTCGACTCCGGGCCGCGGAAGTAGTTCATTCTGCAGTCGTTGCCCCAGGACTCCAGCAAGGCCTGGGTGAATCCACCGGCGTCGCTCGGGCGGTAGTTCATCCACGCCTCGCAGCCATTGGACGAGGCGACGGACCCGGGGATCCAGCCGGCCTTTGGTTGAGCGTGCGTCGAGGTGGGGCCGGGGCCCTGCCCTGCTGGGCTGGTGGCTCCAGGCGGTGCGTGGGTGCCGTTCTGACCGCCGGTCACGTCGGACGGTGGTGCGCCGGGGCCGTTCTGGCCGCCGGTCACGCCGGGCGGCGGTGCGCCGTTCGCGCCACCGGCAGGATCCGCCGGGTGGCCGCTCGTGGCTCCCGATGACGTGCCGCCGGCGCCGGGCCCGCTGGAACGCGGGCCTGCGGATGCCGAGCTCACCGCCGGGGTGACGCCGGAGTTGCGCGCGGAGGCCCTGGCGCCGGCGGCCGGTCCGTTGTGCCGAGCGAGTTCACCGGCGGTGACGGCGGCCGAGGCCACCAGGACCACTGCGGCCGCGGCCGCCAGGATGTTGCGCCGCCGGTGCGAAGGCCGTGCGGCGCGCTCAGGCGCCTTGCGGGGCAACCCGGCCGCGTCGTCGGCGCCGGTGAGCCCGCCACCCGGTAACTCCGGTTCGTCCGCCGGCGCTTGTGAGGTGAGCGCCCGGCGCCGTTCGATGCGGGCCAGCAGGGGCTGCGGCCATGGAGCGGTGGCGCGCGTGGCCCCTGCCGCAGCGACCACGGCGGCGGCGTCGGGGCGCTGTCCGGGATCCTTCTCCAGGCAGCGTGTGACCAGCGCGTGCAACTCGCGGTCGACGTCTGCCAGATCGGTCAGATCGGGAGGCTCGTGCACGACGCGGAAGAGGACTTCGGTGGCCGTGCCCTCACCGAAGGGCGGCTTGCCGGTCACGGCGAAGGTCAGAAGCCCGCCGAGCGCGAAGATGTCCGCCGGCGGACCCAGGGCTCCCGTCCGCGCCTGTTCCGGCGCCATGTAGCAGGGCGTGCCGACGTGCTGCCCGGTGACCGTCACCTGGCTCAGACCGGCCGCGTGGGCCACGCCGAAGTCGATCACTTTCGGACCGTCGAGGTCCAGGATCACGTTCGACGGCTTGAGGTCACGGTGGACGATGCCCGCCGTGTGGATCGCCCCCAGCGCGGTGGCCACACCGGCCGCCAGGCGCCACGCCGCCGTCGGTGGCAGGGGCCCGTCCGTCCGGACCGCGTCCTCGAGCGGCACCCCGGGCACATACTCCGTCGCCAGCCAGGGCCGGTTCGCGTCGGGTTCCGCGTCCACGAGGGCCGAGGTGAATGCGGCGTCGAGCCGGCTGAGCGCCGTGAGCTCGCGGGCGAAGCGGCGCCGGAACTGCTCGTTGCCCGCCAGTTCGGGGCGTACCACCTTCACGGCTACGAAACGGCCGTCCGCCCACCCCAGGTACACCCGCCCCATGCCGCCCGCGCCGAGCAGCGCGGCCAGCCGGTACCGCCCGACTCTGGCCGGGTCGTCCGGTGTGAGCGGACTCGCACCGAGCACTGCCAGGTCGGTATCGGTCAGTCCGGAGCCCATGATTCCCCCTCGCCCTGCTCCGCGCGGCACTGTGGTCCCATCCTGGCCCAGGACCCCATGTCCCGTGAAATCCCCTGCATCCGAGGTTGAGTTGACGGCAAATCAGCACACTGCGACCATTGTCCGGTGGCGGATGTACGGGTGGCGATTGTCGATGATCATCCCGTGACGCGCGAAGGTGTCGCGGCACTGCTGGCGAGCAGTGCGGGCTTCGACGTGGTGGCCTCGGTGGACGACCCGGCCGCAGTGCCCCGGGACGGCTCGGTCGACGTCGTCGTCCTCGACCTGTACCTGGCGGACGGCAGGCCGTCGACGCCGGCAGTCTCCGAGATGGCCACCTGGGCACGGGTTCTGGTGATGTCCGCCTCGCGTGCCCCGGCCGACGTCCTGGCGGTCGTCCGGTCCGGAGCGAGCGGCTACGTCACCAAGGACACCGGCAAGGAGACGCTGCTGGCGGTCCTCGCGACGGTCGCGGCGGGCGGGTTCTCGCTTTCGCCGCAGCTGGCGGACGTGCTGGCCGCCGCGCTCTCCGCGACACCGGCGGTACCCGACGACCCGTCGGACCTGCTGTCGCCGCGTGAACGCGAGGCGCTGGACCTGATCGCGGCCGGGTTCACCCACGCCCAGGCCGCCAGGCGCATGAACGTCACCAAGGCCACGGTCGACACCTACGTCGAGCGCATTCGCGTCAAGCTGCAGGCAGGCAACAAGGCGGAGCTGACCAGGATCGCCCTGGCGGCGCGCCGCACCTGAGACACGCTGCGGGAAAAGGGCCAGAACAAGGGCCAGAACAAGGGCGAGGAACGGGACAGAGCGGACAATGTCCGATACGGGGGTGACGGCGGCCGGCCGGCTCGCGGCCCTATGGGTCCGCACCGCGGCGGGGACGGCCCTGGCGGTGTGCCCGCTCGTGTGGTGGCTCGCCGGTGCCGGTGTGCGGGGCGGCGCCGCCGCGGGCACGACGGCAGTCGCCTTCGCGTTGCCGACCGCGGTGGCGGCGCGCGCCGTTCGCAGGGCCGGACGGGAACTCGACCGGCAGACGGCGGCGGCGATCACTTGCGCCGAGGAGGCGGCACGCTCTCAGGAGCGCGAGCGGCATCAGCGGATCCTGCACGACCGGGTCCTGCAGATCATGGAGATGCTGGCCCGCGGTGACCGTCGGTTCGACACGGGGGTGCGCGGCCAGGTCGCCGAGGAGGCGGCGTGGCTGCGCGACCTGGTGGAGACGGGCAGGGAGCGCGAACCGGGCAATCTGGTGGCCGAGTTGGAGACGCTGGCCCGCGCCTTCGCCCTGCAGCATCTGCGGGTGGAGGTCAACACCGCCGGGCTCGCCGCCGCCGGCAATCCGCACGACCGGCTGCCGCGCTCCCACGTGTCGGCATTGGTCGAGGCGACCCGTGAAGCCCTCACCAACGTCGTCAAACACGCGGGAACGGATGTCGCCACCCTCCGCGTCAACCACGGGTCGCACGGCCTCGTGCTCACCATCGTCGACGCGGGACGCGGCTTCGACGGCGAACCGACGGCCGGCACCGGCCTGCGGCGGTCGATCATCGGCCGGCTCACCGAGGTCGGCGGTGCGGTGCTGATCGAGAGTGCCGCAGGTGAAGGAACCTCCGTGGAACTACGGCTTCCGATCCCCGAGTAGGCACCCATGGAATTCGTATTCGACAGCGGCGGACGCAGGACCGAGTACGCCCTGACGATCACCGACCCGACCGCCGAGGTCGGCGACCTGGCGAAGGCGCTCGGGCAGCCGCCCGTGGCCCTGGTGATCGACGGACGTCTGGTGGCCGGCTCGGTCGGGCTGCCCGCCTCCGGGCTGGTGGCCGGGTCGGTCGTAGGCCCGGCCACCGCGGTCGCGCACAGCCGCCCCGAGCCGCCGCCACGTGAGGCCTGGGTGATCGCCGGTCCGGACGCCGGCGGTCGGTTGCCCCTCCGCCCGGGCGAGACGCCCGTCGGCCGGGACGCCGCCTGCGGTGTGCGGATCGATCACCCCGCGGTCTCGCGTCGCCACGGCGTGCTCACCGTAGCGGCGGCCGGGCCGGTCATGGTGGCGGACGAGGGTTCCCGTAACGGCATCGACGTCAACGGGACGTTGATCACGAAACCGACGCCGGTCGGTGAGCAGGACGTGATCGGTGTCGGCGGTGGCGCGGTGCTGCGCGTGGTGACCCCGCCGGAGGAACACCGACGGGCGAGCGTCGACACCGTCCACGGCGTGCGGCACGGCTGGCGCGTACCGTTCCACCGCCACGCGCGCAGGACGCCGCCGGCACCCGTGCCGTTGCCGGTGCCCCAGGCGCCGGAGCGTCGGCAGCGCTCGCCGTTTCTGTACACGTCACTTCTGGCACCGATCGGTCTGGCCGCCCTGACGGTGTGGCTCTTCCACGACGTGCGGTTCGCCGTGTTCGCCGCGCTGTCGCCGCTGGCGTATCTCGCCTCCGGGTTCGAGGAGCGGCTGCGCGGTCGGACCGGACGCCGCAGCGGGCATCGTGCCTACCTCGCCGCGCTGAAGCGCTTCGAGGTCGAGGTGGCACGGGAGCATCGGGCGGAACTCGCCCGCCGCAGGACCGCGGGGCTCGATCCGGCCGAGGTCGCGTTCCGCGCCGAAGCACCCGGTGCGTCCCTGTGGGAGCGGCGTGCGGGTTCCGAGGACTTCCTGAAGCTCGCGGTCGGCGTGGGTGACCAGCCCTGGCAGCCGCAGCTCGCCGAACCGCCCTCCGGCGCCCGGGAACTGCCCGCCGAAGTCGCCGAGGTGCTCGCCCGGTACGCGGAACTGCCGCGCGTCCCGGTGCACGTGGATCTCGGCGTGACCCGGGTGCTCGGGATCGACGGACACCGGGAGGCCGCGCTCGCGGCGGCCCGCGCGCTGCTGTTGCAGGCGGCGGTGGCGGCGGGCCCGGCCGACCTGGCGGTCGCGGTGTTCACCAACTCGGCCTGGTCGGCGCGGTGGGAGTGGACGAAGTGGCTGCCGCATCTGTTCGACCGGACCGAGGGCACGAGCCGGCTGATCGGGGTCGGCCGCGCAGGGGCGGACCGCCTCGCCGCCGAACTCCTGGCCCACCATCCGTTCCCCGAGGCCGAGCGCGGTGTGCTGCTGGTGGTCGTCGACGGCGCCGCCCTGCTGGAGGGCCGCAACTGCCCGCTGCGCGACCTGATCGGCGGCCGGGCCGGTGCCACCCGGGCCGTGGTGCTCGCCGATCCGCTGCCGGCGCTGTGCGAGGTGGTGCTGAGCGTGCGCGCCGGTGGCGCCGGGGAGCTGCGCCACGTGGCCACCGGCGAGCGACGCGGCAGCATGCTGACCGCCGGCGTCGGCGAGGCGCACGCACGCGCGACCGCCCGGGCGCTGGCCCGCTTCGAGGATCCCGAAATCGCGTTGGCCGGGGCCGGCCTGCCCGCGTGCACGCCTCTGCTGCCGCTGCTCGGCCTTCCGGACCTGACCGCCGGCGCTCTGCTGGACCGCTGGCGGGCAGCGGCGCGCACGCTGCGCGCAGGCACCGTGCTCGGTGTCACCGACGACGGTCGGTACGAGATCGACCTGGACGACGACGGACCGCACGCGCTCATCGCGGGAACCACCGGCTCGGGCAAGAGCGAGTTGCTGCGCACCCTGGTCACCGGACTGGCCGTCGGGAACGACCCGGACCACCTGGTCTTCGTGCTCATCGACTACAAGGGCGGCGGCGGACTCGACAAGTGCGCCGACCTGCCGCACGTCGTCGGCATGGTCACGGATCTGGACGAGCAGTTGAGCATCAGGGCGATGCGCTGCCTGGAGGCGGAGCTGCGGCACCGCGAGCGGATGCTGCGGGCCGCCGGCGTGTCGGACTTCCGTACGTACCAACGGCTGCGGGACACCGGCCGTCCGGAGCTGGAACCCATGCCGCGCATGGTGGTGGTGATCGACGAGTTCGCGACGCTCGTCAAGACGCTGCCGGCCTTCGTCGACGCCCTGGTGGACGTGGCTCAGCGTGGCCGCGCGCTCGGCGTCCACCTGGTGATGGCCACGCAACGGCCGGACGGTTCGGTCAGCGACGCCATCAAGGCCAACGTCAAGCTGCGGATCTCACTGCGGGTGGAGACCCCCGAGGACTCCCGCGCCGTCATCGACTCGCCCGCGGCGGCGGCGATCGGACCGCGGCAGTGGGGCCGGGCCTTCCGGCGGGTCTCCGGTGGCGAGGTGGAGGCCGTCCAGACGGCCCTGGCGACCACCGTCACCGCGACCGAGGCCGCAGGCGAGCGGCTGCGCGTCGCCCCATTCGTCTTCCCTCCCGGTATGCCAACCGCTCCGGGCACCGAAGAGTCACATGCCGAGACGGGCCCCACCGACTTGCGACGCCTGGTCGATATGGCCCGCGCGGCCGTCACGGCAGGCGGGTACGCGGCACCGCGCCGACCATGGCCCGATCCGCTGCCGCGGCTCGTCCCGCTCGCCGGCCTGGACGTCGCCGAGGCCGGTCTGCAGACGCCCACCGCGGGCCTGCCGGCCCTTGTGCTCGCCGACGATCCGGACCGGCAGCGACAGGTACCACTGGGCTGGGACCCGGACGCCGGTAACCTCCTGGTCTTCGGCGCGGTCGGCTCGGGCACCACCACAGCCCTGGCGTCGCTGGTGCTGGCCTGGGCGCGCGCCCTGCCTCCGGAGCGCTTGCACCTGTACGTACTCGACCACGGCGCGGGCGACCTGGCCCCGCTGGCCCGGCTGCCGCACACCGGCGGCCATGTCCGCAGCTCCGACCGCGAGCGGCTGGTGCGGCTGGTCGGCCTGCTCGGCAAGGAACTGGAGCGACGCAAGGCCAGCGGCGGCGCGGACTTCCCGCGCTGGCTGGTGGCCGTCGACGGGCTCGGCGCACTGCTCACCGGGGCCGGGGACGACCTGCTGCTGGACGAGCTGATGGGGCGGCTCGGGCAGGTCTACGCCGATGGCCCGGCCGTCGGCATCGCTTTCGCCGGGACCGTCGACCGGGCCGGCGGCATACCGGGCAACTGGCTGAGCCGTACGGCGCAGAAGGTGCTCCTGCGGCTCGCCGACGTCTCGGACTACGGGCACTTCGGCGTGCCTGCGCGCGAGGTGCCCGAGGCGGCCCCCGGACGCGGCGTCGTCGTGGCGACGCGGCAGGTCGTGCAGGTCGCGGCACCGGGAGAGGACCTCGCCGAAGCCGCGTCCGCGGTATGCGCCACCTGGCCCGGGCCGCACCATGTTCCGGCCATCCAGGTACTGCCGCAGACCCTGCCGCTGGCGGGACTGAAGGCGAGAGCGCGCGCCGACGCGCACCCGTGGACCATCCCCATCGGGGTCGCGCAGGAGAGCCTGGAGCCGGTTCACCTGACCGTGCACGAACACGACCACGTGCTCATCTGCGGTCCCCGGCGCTCCGGGCGAAGCACACTCCTGGCCAGCATCGCGCTCGGCCTGCGGGGTGCCGTGGACGCCCCTGTCTTCGCCTACGCGCCACGCGAGTCACCGGTCCGCCGGCTGCCGGCCCCGGTGCGACTCGCCTCCGACCTGACGGAACTCACCGCTCTGGTCCAGGAGAACGACCGGCCGCCTGTGGTGCTGATCGACGACGCGGACGCGTTCGACGACCTCAGCGGAGTGTTCCTTGCTCTGACGTCCCATCAGGACCCCGGGATCCACGTCATCGCCGCGGCCCGCAACGACGGCGAGGTGCGCAGCAGCATGCACTGGCTGACGTCGGTGCGGCGCAGCAGGTCGGGGGTGCTGCTGATGCCCGACTCGCTCGACGGTGACCTGCTGGGCGTCGGCCTGCCGCGCCGTCCCGCGCTCGCCATGCGGCCCGGGCGCGGATATCTCGTCTCGGACGGCTCCTTCACCGCCGTCCAGGTCGCCGTGCCTGACGACTGACAGACGGACAGGGTGTGTGGTGCCTCGCACCACACACCCTGTCCGGCATACGTCCGACGCCCTGCACGCTACTGCCGGCACCGCTCCTGCGCCTACCTTCGAGCCATCGACAACGGCGACCGGCACCGGACTTCGGGAGGCCGGCGACAGGAAGAGGGAGAGCGCCATGGCGGTTCAGGTTCTGGTCGGAGCGAACGCGCAGAGCGACGCGCAGCAGTTCCTCTCGGCGGTGCAGACCTTCACGCAGGAGGTCAACAAGGTTCGTTCGGCCGGGCAGAAGTTGGCGAGCTCCAGCGAGTGGCAGGGCAAGTCGGCGCAGAAGTTCGACGCCGACTTCCAGGCGTTCGCCAAGGCGGCCGCCCTGATGGAGCAGTCGCTGCAGAAGATGGCGACGGGCGCGAAGACGGTCATCACCAACATCGACAACACCGACGCGCAGGGTGCCGCGCAGATCGGCAGCTTCAGCGGCTGAAGCTGCCGACCGCGTGCCCTCGCCTCCCTCCGGGGAACGGCACGGAAGGAGGCGAGGACGACGGCCTGTCGGCAGCGAACATCGCGGACACGGGCCGCACGGCGGTGGAGCCGTTCCAACGTGCCCACGGCCTGCGCGTGGACGGCGTCGCCGGCATGAACACCTGGCACGCGCTGCGGGCGTGACTCAGCGGAACGGTGGTGCGAAACGGCAGGATACCGCCTGCTCGTGCTGGACGAACCGCTCTACCGGCGCAGTTGGAACGCCGACCGGTTCTTTCCCCATCTCCCGGGTACGGCCAAGCTGACCCGCGTCCTGTCCGACGACGAGGCGCGAACCTGGTTCGCCCGCACCTCGTCCGCCGAGGGGACCCGACAGGCTCCCTGACCCGGTGGACCCGGCCGGCACCGCGAGGTGGTCAGAAGTCGGAACTCGGACCTGGTCCCCTGTCGAACACGGAGTGCGCCGGGGCCCTGCCGGAACGGCATGGTGCCGAAGGCTCGCGGACCCGGCCGAAGCGTTGCGCGAGGCCAGGGTCAGCCCTGGACCCAGCGGCCGTCATCCCAGTAATGGACGCCGCCGTCCCAGCGGTATGCGTACCCGTCGTGGCCGCGCGCCCAGTCCACCTGGCCGAGAACCCAACGGCGGCGACCATCGTCCTCACGGACCCGCGACCCACCACGACCGTCAACCTGCACC